>JAKUNK010000024.1:0-46883 GCA_022451945.1 Dehalococcoidia bacterium | reverse complement strand
GACGAGGATAGCCCGCCTTCAACGCAGCTTCTCGTAGCATCACTCCTCCCACATCAAATCCCGAGGCAGCAGCAAGGCTACGGGGCGCAAGGAACTTTCGGCCAGGGTCTGGGCTTGCCTCACCTCGTAAGCCACAGTAGCCGGATCAGCTAGCTTCCGGTAGATGATGCCCAGTGACTGGAGCAGCGGTTCGGTGATGCGTCCTCCTTCAGTTTGCCACGGGTCACGTTCTCCCATCTCCCCTCGGTAGCTGATGACCATCAATAGAGGGATTCGGTACAGCTGAGCCACGGAGACGATGCCGTTCACGGAGGTTAACAGCCCATGATTTTGCATCAGCATGGCCGATTTCCGGCCAGCAAAGTGTGCGCCCGTGGAGATTCCGACGCCCTCTTCTTCTTTGTTGAGTCTGATCAAGGTCATATCCGGATCGTCTTCGGCCATCTTCATCACGTGAACCAACCAAGTCTCCGGCAGGGCTGACAACAGGGTTATCTCGGCTGACTTCAGGGCTGCAAAAAGGACCTCGGAATTTTTCACAGAAACGGGCATTAAAAGCCACCTCAAAATAAGTGGGCCAATTGTATGCGCCCGTGCGTGACTGGTCAATCAAAGATATACTGCACCAACCTGTTTTGGACCCCGGAGGCGCAGTGCATTCACCACCCTGGGAAGCAGTCGAGACTATTTCACGGGAAGGGATGGAGCAACTTCAGGTGGAGCGGCTACAATCCTGCCTCGCCAACGTCAAAGAGCAGGTAGCATTCTATAGTGACCAGCTAGCCGGGACTGTCCCAGAGAGCGTCCAATCACTTGGAGACCTTTCCCGCCTGCCGTTTACTAACAAACAAGACCTCCGCGATAACTACCCTTTCGCCCTGTTCGCCAAACCCATGTCTGAAGTGGTGCGCATCCACGCCTCCAGTGGTACGACCGGCAAGCCCACGGTGGTGGGATACACGGCGAACGATATCGAGATGTGGGCAGGCCTCGCGGCACGGGCACTCTCTCTTGCCGGTGTAACAGAAGAAGACATAGTCCAGAATTCTTACGGATACGGACTGTTCACTGGCGGTTTAGGCCTTCACTACGGAGTCGAAAAGCTGGGGGCGGCAGTAGTGCCGACCTCCTCTGGAAACACCGCCCGACAGGTCATGCTGCTACAGGACTTCGGCTCGACGGTGCTCTGCGCCACTCCGTCTTACGCCCTGGTACTGGCTGAAAGGGCTGCCGAGGCTGGGTATGACGTCCAATCCGGGCCGCTTAGGATAGGCATATTCGGCGCCGAACCATGGTCGGAGCATATGCGGACAGAGATCGAAGCCCGACTAGGAATCACAGCTTTGGACATCTACGGATTGTCCGAGATCATCGGACCCGCAGTAGCCATGGAGTGCGCCCATAAAACGGGGATGCACATCGCCGAGGACCACTTCATCCCGGAGATCATAGACTCAGACACCCTTGAGCCATTGCCGCTGGGCCAGCAGGGAGAACTGGTCTTTACCTGCATCACCAAAGAAGCCCTCCCTCTGATACGCTACCGTACCCACGATTTGGCCCGGCTCATTCCGGGCGAATGCCCCTGTGGCCGCACCACCGTCAGGATGGAGAAGGTGCTGGGGCGCAACGACGATATGTTGATAATACGGGGCGTGAACGTATTTCCGTCTCAGGTCGAGACAGTCCTTCTCGGTATGAATCAAGTGGAGCCCCATTACCAGTTGGTGGTGGGAAGAGGCGCTGACCTCATGGATAACCTGGAGATCCGAGTTGAGTCGACAGAAAGGGCGAGTCAACACATTGCGATCAAAGGGATATTGGAGACCAGCCTTCGAAGCGCGCTAGGCATAGGCTGCAATGTAACCATACTCGGCCGGGGAGAGATAGCCCGTAGTGAAGGAAAGGCCGTCCGAATCATAGACAACCGGCGGATATAAGAATATCGCAATCGCTGGGAGGCGAGACATGGAACTGGAGACGATGAAGTACGAGACCGACGGAGATCTGATCCGCCTTACCCTAGACCGGCCAGAGGTCCTGAACGCCATCAATTACCAAGGGACGTTGGACCTCTACCAAGCGGCCCAGGCCATCCACGACGACGCCCACGCCAGAGCCGTGCTCATCCGAGGCAACGGGCGGGCTTTCTGCACCGGTATCGATCTCAAAGAGCTGTCCGCGGAGGAGACACCCCAGGACTACTTCTATCAGTGGGACCAGGCGCTGCGACTGCTCGAGAGGTCAGACAAGCTGATAGTCTGCGCTATCCAAGGATATGCTATCGGGGGCGGTTTGCAGCTGCCGCTAGCCTGCGATATACGCATCGCAACCGAAGGCGCGGTACTCGGCCTGCCGGCAGCTAAAGAGGGGTTCATCCCGGGGTTGAGCACTTACCGCCTGCCCCGCTACATCGGGCTGGGCCGTGCCAAGCGCATGGCCATCTCAGGGGAGAACGTAAACGGCGTCGAGGCGTTGCGTATCGGCTTAGTGGACTACATTGTCAAATCGTCGGAATTCGAACGGGAAGTCGAAGCGGTGACTCATCGATTTCTTGCACTCAGCTCCGAGGGCGCCCGGCAGACCAAACTTATGCTTTCAGCCTACCAAGACCTACCTCACGGTCAATTCTTCGAAGAATACTTGCACCGCCAATCTATCGCCATAGCCGCTCCCGACCACGACGAAGCTATGACGGCTTATCGGGAAAACCGGGAACCGGCCTACAAGTCTCGCTGAATCTAACAGAGGTTTAAACGTGTGCTCTAAGTGGGCTTTTACTTATTAGCCCGTCCGAACACGGCACCTAGGGCTCCTTCTCGATACTTCATGAAAGAATACACAGAACAGGATATCTATACCCGTCAGCAGTTCATGCAATAACTATCTTTAGGAAAGGCAGTGTGGTCAGGACATACCACCGCGTCGAATCCAAGGGCTTCCGCATTGCTGACCATAGTTCACCTGGGCTCGGACTGATACAGAGTCGCTTCCCGGTATCGGGAACCCATATTCCATGGTTAATCGCCAACCTCGGAATTATCCGCGCAGGGTATTGACCGCCCATTTGTATATCACCTAGGTCTGTTACCTGCCTGGTCTGATAAGATTGAACAATCAAATCGTTCCGGCACGGAACCAACGAATTGGCTGACACGCACACCACAACAAGCGTTCTTGTGGATTTCGCCACCAGCCCCTCCCAATACAAACATTGGTTGCTGGACATAGACGGGCGAGTAGCCTGGCTAAAACTGGACGTCCAAGAAGACCAACCTCTGACCTCAGGATATGAACTCAAGTTGAACTCTTACGATCTAGGAGTAGACATTGAGCTCCACGACGCTGTGCAGCGGCTGCGGTTCGAGCATCCAGAAGTAGGTGCGGTAATCGTTACATCAGCCAAAGACCGTGTGTTCTGCGCCGGAGCCAACATCAAGATGCTGGGCCAGTCTGGCCACGGCTTCAAGGTGAACTTCTGCAAATTCACCAACGAGACCCGGAACTCCATGGAAGACGCCTCTGAGAATTCAAGCCAGACCTACATCTGCGCGATCAATGGTCCGGCCGCTGGTGGCGGGTATGAGTTAGCGCTGGCCTGCGACCACATACTGCTGATAGACGACGGCTCCAGCACAGTCTCCCTCCCGGAATTGCCATTACTTGCCGTACTTCCAGGCACCGGAGGGCTGACACGCCTCGTAGACAAACGAGGGGTGCGTCACGACCACGCCGATTTCCTCTGCACCACTTCTGAAGGAATCAAAGGCAGCCGGGCTCTTGAATGGCGATTGGTTGATCAACTCTCTCCTCGGTCATCTTTCGAGCAAGCGGTAATCGACACTGCATCGGAGATAGCTAAGACGTCAGACCGGCCCGCGTCGAACAAAGGGATTGAACTCACTCCTTTGGAGCGCGAGCACGATGCCGACAAAGCGAGTTACCCACACATTAAAATAGACTTAGACCGGGAATTGGGAGTCGCCTATATCCTAGTTGAAGGCCCGTCTGAAGGGACGCCAACCAAACTTGAGGACGTCCATGCCCTGGGTGATAAATTCTGGCCTCTAGCGTTGGCTAGGCAACTAGACGACGCCATCTTGCACCTTAGGCTCAATGAAAGCGAGGTAGGAACTTGGGTGTTCCGCACCCGCGGCGATGGCGCTTTGGTGGCGGACTACGATAGCCTGCTACTGGAACACTCCTCTGATTGGCTTATCCGAGAGATAACCCTTTTCCTGAAACGTACCTTTAAACGCCTGGACGTTAGCTCGCGTTCGCTCGTGACACTGATTGAGCCAGCTAGCTGTTTCACCGGCACGCTCCTGGAGCTCGCTCTGGCCGCCGATCGGAGCTACATGCTGGACGGTATTTTCGAAGACTATGATGACTCGCCAGATACCTCTGCAGTAATTCAGCTCACAGGTATGAATTTCGGCCCTTTGCCGATGGTAAACGGAATCACAAGAATCGAAGGGCGCTTCCTAGGGCAACCCGAAGCACTGGCCGCGGTGAAGGGTAAAGCCGGCACTAACTTGGACTCCAAGATAGCACTCGATCTGGGGTTGGTTACTTTCATACCAGACGATATAGACTGGGAAGACGAAATACGACTGGCCTTGGAAGAGCGGGCGAGCTTCTCCCCAGACGCCCTGACCGGCATGGAAGCCAGCCTCCGCTTCGGCGGTCCAGAGACAATGGAAAGCAAGATATTCGGACGTCTCAGCGCCTGGCAGAACTGGATCTTTCAGCGTCCCAATGCCTCCGGCGACCAAGGTGCGCTGCAGCTATACGGCACTGGCGCCAAGATACAATTCGACAAAGGCCGGGTGTGAACGCAATTCTGGCATCGGCAACACGCGAGTAAGCCATGACCATAGAACATTCAAACATAGATTACTCGGAACGCATCCCAAATAACGTGGGCCTGGCCAACAACCGGCGTCTGCAACGCGCGCTTGAGTCCTGGCAGCCCAATTACCTTAAGTGGTGGCAAGAACTGGGTCCGGACCGTAGCAGTGGGTTCAACGTCTACCTACGTACGGCCGTCAGCGTTGAGCGCGACGGCTGGGCCAACTTTGATTTCGTTAACATGCCGGATTACCGCTGGGGAATCTTCCTGGCCAAGCCTGACCTAGAACGCACAATCTCATTCGGGGACCACAAAGGAGAAAAAGCCTGGCAGGATGTGCCAGGCGAATACCGGGCCTCGCTGCGCCGCCTGATCGTCACCCAGGGAGACACTGAGCCGGCATCAGTGGAACAGCAGCGCCACCTGGGAATTACCTGCCCTTCTCTATATGACCTCCGCAACCTGTTCCAAATAAACGTAGAGGAAGGCCGGCACCTTTGGGCCATGGTCTACTTGCTCCACGCATACTTCGGGCGAGACGGCAGGGAAGAGGCCGAGATGCTACTAGAACGTCATTCTGGGGACGCCGATAAGCCCCGGATTCTAGGGGCATTCAACGAACCCACCCCAGACTGGCTGTCCTATTACATGTTCACCTATTTCACTGACCGCGACGGCAAATACCAATTAGCGGCCCTGGCTGAATCAGGATTCGATCCCCTGGCACGCACCTGTCAATTCATGCTCACAGAGGAAGCCCATCATATGTTCGTCGGCGAGACGGGCATCATACGAGTGGCCCAGCGCACATGTGAGGTGATGAAAGAGGTCCATAGCGATGACCCTAAGATGGTGCGCGCTGGCGGGGCCGTTGACCTGGAGACCATTCAGAAGTACATCAACCTACACTTCTCTATCTCCGTGGACCTGTTTGGACAAGAGATATCCACCAACGCCGCCACCTACTTCAACTCTGGGCTCAAGGGCCGCTTCCGGGAAGCCCGGCTAGATGACGACCACCTCCTGAGTAACAGCACCTGGCCGGTTTTGCAGGTCCAGGACGGGCGCATCATCATAGAGGACCGGCCCGCTCTAAGCGCAGTCAACGAGCGGCTCCGCGACGATTACATAAAGGACTCTCAACGAGGTGTGGGTCGCTTGAACAGCGTGTTGGAATCCCATGGAGTGGAATACAGGTTCACTCTGCCTCACCGATTCTTCAACCGCCATATCGGATCATCAGCCGCTGTCAGCGTTAAACCCTCAGGCGCCGTGATTTCCGAGGACGAATGGCAGGCCCAACTTGGAGACTGGCTGCCAACAGCCGAAGACCTGGCTTTCGTCGGAACGCTGATGAACCGGGTGACCGAGCCTGGTAAGATCGCTGCTTGGATCGCTCCGCCTGTACGGGGCGTCAACGGCAAACCGTGGGATTATGAATATGTCAGGTTCAATTGAGCAGGTGCATTTCTCATGAGTGAACCTGTTCCGGATAACACTGTATCGGTAGACCGGGCACCCACTCCTTCAGTGATTAAATACTCGCCGGTATTCAACGTAGCAACCGCGATGATTGACCGGCACCTTGACGAAGGGAAGGGCAGTTACCCGGCCATCATCAACGCCGATGCTAGTCCCGGTACAGGACCAGCGGAGCCAGTCACCTACCAAATGTTGGCAGAGCAGGTAAACCGGTGTGGTAACCTGCTCCGTTCCTTGACGCCGGAGCCCGGCAGCCGAATTCTCATGGTAGTGAAAGATTGTCCCGAGTTCTTCTACATATTCTGGGGCGCGATCAAAGCCGGTCTGATTCCCGTGCCTTTGAATACTTTGCTCAGGGCAGACGACTACCGGTTCATGATTGAAGACTCGGAATGCGCCGGTCTGGTTTATTCACCGGAATATCAATCTGAGGTTGACCCAGCCCTTGCAGCGTCGGGACACCAACCTGGTTTCATACTTTGCACCGAAGGGCCCAACGGAATGACCGGACTGTTGGGAGACTACTCACCGCACCTGGACCCCGCGCCCACTACTGCCGATACCGAATGCTTCTGGCTCTACTCATCAGGTTCTACAGGCCGTCCCAAAGGCGCCGTGCACCGCCACCTCGACATCGTAGCCACATGTGTCCACTACGCTGAAGATGCGTTGGGCATGATCCAAGAAGACGTCTGTTTCTCGGCTGCAAAGTTATTCTTTGCCTACGGGCTGGGGAATGCTATGACTTTCCCACTCTGGGTGGGCGGTACTACCGTGCTGAGCAGCCAACGCCCCTCCCCTGACATGACCTTCCAGATCATCGAGGACCACAAGCCGACAATCTATTTCGGCGTACCAACCCTATACGCCGCTCAACTACGGACCCTAGAAGAGGGCGCCAGAGATTTTTCTTCGGTCCGCTGTTGTGTATCGGCTGGGGAGGCGCTACCAGCCGACATCTTCCGTCGCTGGCAAGAAAAGACAAACACTCTGATTCTGGACGGCATCGGGTCTACCGAAGCGCTACACATCTTCATCTCCAATACCATGGCCGACCACCGACCTGGCACCAGCGGTAAACCTGTGCCCGGCTACAGGGTAAAAATCTTGAACGACGAAGGCAAGCCTGTACCACCTGGCGAAGCTGGCAGGCTGCTGGTCCAAGGCGATTCCACGTCTTCCCGTTACTGGAACAATCCGCAAAAGACCGCGGAAACCATGGCGGACGGCTGGCTAAATACCGGCGACACCTACTTTGAGGATTCCGACGGCTATTTCGTTTACTGCGGCCGCAGTGACGATATGCTGAAAGTGGGCGGCATCTGGTGCTCTCCAGTAGAGATTGAGAATCGGCTCATAGAGCACCCCAAAGTACTCGAAGCCGCGGTTGTGGGCCGTCCCGACACCGACGAACTGATAAAGCCAGAAGCATTCGTGGTGTTGAATCAAGCGGGGGACGCCTCAACCGTCCTGGCTGATGATCTTCTGAGGCACTGCCAAGAGCGCCTGGCCCGGTACAAGTACCCTCGTTGGGTTAACTTCGTGGATGAGCTGCCTAAAACAGCGACCGGAAAGATCCAGAGATTCAGACTCCGTGGCAACGGAACGTAACCCGATTGTGGCTGCGAGAATCAGTAAAAAAGGGCGCCCTGGTTTCCCAGGGCGCCCTTTCGCAATTACGATTTGTAGCCAGTAGTTAACCGGTCTTTATTTCTTCTCGACCGTGCCGTCGGGTTGAACGTACATTCCGGTTATAGGACCAACTTTCTCGTTATACAGTTGGACTGGTTCGGAATCATAGCCGCCAGCCCGTTCAGCCCACTTGGGAATCACAGACTTCTGTGCAGCTTCTTTAATGATAGACATCATATCCGGCGTGAAGTTGGCATGCTCCATGCCCAGGTCGATCAATTGACCTTCTGCTTCAACATCCGCGTTCAGTGCAGCGGCTTTAGCCCGGTCGGAGTGCTTCACTCCTTCCTCCAAAATAATCTTCTGGAAATCGGCGGGCAAGCTATTCCACTCTTTGCCGTTGAACGTGACGAAAGTCTGCGCGAAAGTGCCTGGTAAAGGACCTGTCAGATAGTCCGTAACTTCAAACCACTTCTGACCAACAGCACATGACCCGCAGGTCACCGCACCGTCTAGAACACCGCGTTCAAGCGCTGGGTAGACATCGGCAAACGCCATCGTTTGGGGGTTGGCGCCCAATCCACCGTTTTCACCAATCAGGTCAGAGAGCACGTTGCTGTGGGTCCGCGTTTTGACACCTTTGAAATCCGACAACGTGTTAAGGGGGCCCTTGGTAAAGAAATAGTTGGATGAGTAATAGTTGAAACCGACGATCTTTCCACCTCCGGTTTCTCTGGTCACTAAGGTCTTGATATCATCTTCGAGGGCCTCTGAAGCTTCGAACCACTGGTCCACGGACTCATAGGCCCCCCATAGGTTTGCTGCCTCGAAGACTGGGAACTCGCCGCCAACGAAACCACTGTAAATCTCGCCAAATCCTATGGTCCCGTCCTCGAGTAGGCGAATCATGTCAAAGCCACTGATCCCCAACTCTGGGTAGGAACTTAGTTGGATGTCAACCTGCCCATCGGTTCGTGTTCGAACAGTGTCCAAGAACTCTTGAATCACCTGGCACGGCAGGAGTGTTCGGTTCACGCAAACGTACTGGAACTCGAATGACTCGCCAGTAGTTCCACCGGAGCTAGTAGCGGCTGTAGCGCTGGTAGAACTGCCGCTATCGGTCTTGCTGCCATTATCAGCATCCCCGCCGCAAGCGGCTAAGATTAACAAAAATATGCCAATCAGAATCGGAACCGAGAATTTCTGCAACTTCTTCATCGAATTGCCTCCTTCAGTGATTTGACCACATTGCTGCGGTCTATTAGATTGGAATCCCAGGTTACGCGCCCTTTAGGAAGCGGCTCGGGTTCCCGTGTCACACGGGGTACTTCCCCTCATCCACTGCGGCACTTACAATCTTGACGTATCACGCAGAGTTTTCTTTCTTTACGCATGCACGTCTCATTGATTTCCGGATATAACTGACCGGGAAAGCAGCTACGGGAATATAAGATATGCGTATTCATGATGTCAACTCATTTTAGATGCATGACATCCGAATCTGGATCGTTATAACGCTAAAAAAATACAACCGTCTGACATCCATTAGCGTTAATAATCCGGAACTTAGCTGATAGTGTGATAGTACGTAACGGATATACAGAACTAAGTCTGAATTTATATCGATATTTGCTGATTACCGCAGCGAGAATCTCTATCTGGGAGAACAAACCACCCATGGACGACTTCCTTTCCAGGGCTCTAGACCTAGCAGCGGTTAAAGGCGCATCTTACTGTGATGTGAGACTGGTCGAGACCAATCAGGAGCGGTTTGTTGTACGCACTGGAGTTGTCGATACCCTCAGTAACGACGAGTCTCTTGGCGTCGGCGTTCGTGTCTTGGTAAACGGTTCCTGGGGATTCGCTTCAACCAATATCGTTACCGCTGCTGAGGTAGACCGAGTTACAGATCTGGCGGTCGAGATAGCCAAGGCCTCGGCCCAAGCCAGCAGCGGACCAATTTCTCTGGGAGCGCCGGTAAAGAGCCAAGGGGTATACACGACCCCGGTCCAAGTAAACCCCTTCACCGTCTCTTCAGAAGAGAAATTAGGACTCCTGTTGGTAGCCGACGAGCGTATGGGCTCGGTCAAAGGGATCTCAGCCAGGACCGGCAACCTAATCTTCAGCAGCGAGCGAAAGACCTTCGCCAACAGCGAGGGCGCCCATGTCGAGCAGACGATATACGAAACTGGCGGCGGCATCATGGCCACGGCCCGGGGCAGCGGAGAAGTGCAACGGCGTTCCTATCCCCAGTCCATGCGCCAGCAAGGCTGCGCCGGTTGGGAATTTGTGGAAAATATGGACTTGGCCGGCAATGCCGAACGAACGGCAACTGAAGCGGTGGCGCTTCTTTCGGCGGACCAATGCCCGTCGGGCACTACAACCTTGATTGTGGGCGCTTCACAATTGGGTTTACAGATACACGAGTCCTGCGGCCACGCCATCGAATTGGACCGTGTGTTGGGCTCAGAGGCGGCGTACGCAGGAACATCGTTTTTAACCACCGAAAAGCTGAACAACTTCCAATATGGGTCAGAGCACATTAACATCACGGCCGATAGCATCAGGCTGCCTGGCCTGGGATCTTATGGATGGGACGACGAAGGCATTCCAGCCCAGTCCACGCCTGTGGTCGAAAGGGGGAGGTTCGTGGGGTATCTGATGTCTCGCGAGACTGCATCCGGGCTTGACCTGCCTTCTAACGGGTCGATGCGGGCCGCCTCCTGGAACCGTATCCCGCTGATTCGCATGAACAACGTAAGCCTGGAACCGGGAAATTGGACGTTAAACGACCTCATTGCCGACACCGACGACGGCATACTAATGGAGATGAACCGGTCCTGGTCCATCGACGACCGTCGGTTCAACTTCCAATTCGGCACAGAGACAGGCTACGAGATCAAGAAAGGCAAGGTAGGAAACCTACTAAAGAATTGCACCTACACCGGTATCACTCCCGAGTTCTGGAATTCGTGTGATGCTGTGTGTAATGAAGAGCATTGGACCATGTGGGGGATTCCCAACTGCGGCAAGGGGCAGCCTGGCCAACTGGGTCACACGGGCCACGGGGCAGCTCCCGCACGGTTCCGAAACGTCCAGGTTGGGGTGATGACATGATGGGCCGCGAGGCCGTTCTGGCCCTTCTTGAAAAGGCTTTGAGCTATTCTAAGGCGCAGGAGACCGACATATACTTGAACGCCCAAGACCTGGGCTTATCACGGTTCGCAGGCGGCGCCATACACCAGAACGTTGCCCACAGCAACATCGTGCTGAACATACGCTCCGTGACCGGAAAGCGGCTCGGCCGTGCCACAACCAACGACCTCAGCGATTCGGGAATCCGAAAAGCCATCGAAGCTGCCCACCAAAACGCTCTGTTGATGCCTGAAGACCCAGCTTTCGAGGGACTACCTAAACCAGATGGTGCTGCCAGGGTCTACAGCTTTGACGAGGCAACTGCCCAATGCAATCCGGAGGTCAGGGCGTCGATAGTCCGGGGCGTCTGCCTACAGGGCAAGGAACACGACTTAAACGTGTCAGGCGCCTGTCGCACCGGCGTACAAGAGACCGCCGTTGTCAGCAGCCACGGAGTCCGGGCCTACCATGCCGGCACATTCGCCGGTCTGATCATCAACACTATGAGCGCCAGCTCTGCTGGATGGGCCAAAGGAGGGTCGTGGCGTCTTTCGGACATAGACACCGAGGCCCTAGGCCGGGAAGCAGTTTCCAAAGCTGTGGACGGGCAAGAACCAGTGGCAATCGAACCAGGACGTTATCCCGTGGTATTGGATACCTACGCAGTAGACGACATACTGGAGGCGCTCAGCCTCTACGGCATGGGAGCCCAAGCTGTCCAAGAAGGCCGCAGTTGGATGAACGACCTGATCGGCCAGCCGGCGATGAGCCCCAGCGTTACTGTGTGGGACGACGGCTCGGATTCCCACGGCTGGCCGGTGCCCTTCGACGCCGAAGGCATACCGCGACGCAGGGTGGATATCATCACCCAAGGAGTTGTGAACACTCCGGTCCATAACTCCTACACGGCCGGAAAAGAGGGAACCGTCTCCACTGGGCACCAGTCCTACTTTACTGGCGGACCCATAGCCAGCAACCTGTTCATGCAGGAAGGAGTCTCGTCGCTCCAAGACCTTATCAGCTCCACAGAGCGAGGGGTTTACATCACCCGGTTCTTCTACACCCGTCTAGCCCACTCCAAAGGCTGCGTGATGACTGGAATGACTAGGGACGGTACGTTCATGATCGAGAACGGACAAATCACCCACCCGGTCAAAGACCTTAGGTTCACCCAATCCTACGTAGAAGCCATGGCCGATGTTGAGCACGTTGGCAGCGAGTCTAAATTGGTTCTGAACGAAGTTGGCTTTGCCACGAGAGTACCTGCCTTGAAATTAAGCAGCTTCAACTTTACTGGGGTAACCGTGTAGCGGACTCTCTGGAACAAAGTAGAGTATTATGTCTCCCAACCATCCATAGAAAGTCCTGTAAGGAGTACTTGGGCATGAAAGCAGCCGTGTTGCACGAAGTTAACCAGCCGTTGCAGATCGAGGACGTTGACATCTCGTCTCCCGGCCCCAGGGAGGTGTTGGTCCGCACTCGAGCCTCAGGCGTCTGCCATAGCGACCTTCATTTCGTGGAAGGGCTCTACTCCACAACTATGCCGGTCCTTCTGGGTCACGAAGCCGCCGGAACGGTAGAGGCGGTTGGTAGCCAGGTGCATTACGTATCTCCCGGTGACCGCGTTATCTGCTGTCTATCGGTCTTCTGTGGTATCTGTGAGCGTTGTACGACCGGCCGACCAGTTCTCTGCTCAAGGACAGGTCTTTTGCGGGGGCCCGACGAGGCCCCACGCCTCAGCCAGGGCGGTGCACCGGTGACACAATTCGCCAACCTGGGGGCCTACGCCGAGATGATGCTGGTTCACGAGAATTCCCTAGTGAAGATTGAACAAGACATAGGGTTCGAACAGATGGCTCTCATCGGCTGCGGGGCCACCACCGGCCTAGGCGCAGCCCTGAACACCGCCAAGGTTGAGCCCGGCAGCACAGTGGCTGTCATCGGAGCGGGCGGAGTGGGCCTGAACGCCATCCAAGGCGCCAAACTAGCCGGAGCCTTACGCATCATCGCCATCGACGCAGTAGAAGATAAACTAACGTTGGCCCGTGAGTTCGGTGCGACCGACGTGATCGACGCCTCCAGCGGCGATACCGAGAAGCGGGTCAAAGACCTAACCGAGGGAGGTGTCGACTATTCCTTCGAGGCCATCGGCAAGAAGGAAACCGCCGAACTGTCTTTCGAAATTCTGAGAGCCGGTGGGACTGCCACGATCATCGGCATGATTCCTCTAGGCACCAAGATAGAATTGGACGGCTATTCCTTCCTCCGCGAGCGGAGAATCCAAGGCAGCAGCATGGGTTCCAATCACTTCCGAGTGGACATGCCCAGATATATCGATTTCTACTTGCAGGGCCGCCTCAAACTGGATGAACTGGTCACTCGACGCCTCAAACTGGAGGACATCAACGACGCCTTCAAGTATATGAAGGAAGGCTCAGTGGCGCGCAGCGTCATGGTCTTTGACTAAGCAATCAGGCCAGCATGGTCATCGATGTCACAATTGGTGATCCCCGACTCCGTACCCACCATTACATCTACCAGCGCTCCACCAGGCACCGCTATAAATGCGGTGCATTCATACAGTAAGACGATCGGTACGATGGCGTTCTTATACTCATCGGATCTTTAGTAGTCGACGAGCGCTACGACCTTCCTCGGTTGATGATAACGAAAGATTATTGATCAGCCGGCCAAATCTGGCCGGTTGGGCATGAGCATCATGGTAGTGAGCATGGAGGCCACCAACTTCTCCTCGGCACCTTCGTAGGCCATTACGTCTCCCTTACAAACGGTGATTGTCGCGCCAGGCCGGACGACTTCGCCGCGGGCCAATAGGCGGTCTCCTTTGGCCGGAGCAACAAAGTTGACCTTGTACTCGACCGTCAACACTGCAGTTTCAGGTGCACTGAGACTGAAGGCTGCATACCCGCAAGCGCTGTCTACTATGGCGGTGATTATGCCGCCGTGGATGAAGCCATGTTGCTGAGTCAAGTCAGCCCTGTAGGGCATCTCAATCTCAACTTCGCCAGGCACAACGCGGTTCATTACGGCGCCCAGGGTCTGCATGGCGGTCTGCTTACCAAAACTCTCTCGCACCTTGGCTTCAAAATCCGGGTCCTTGGGCTGGAATGTGGGCATATTAGAAATCTAAGCCGATGGTTTCTTTGAACTTGCGCATAGCTTCTATGTGCTCTTCAGCTGTAGTCAAGCCACTCTGACGGTTCTCGATGGACAGGTAGTTGGCTCCCAGATCCTGCCATGCTTTGGCTTCGTCAAGCCAGTCTTCGGGCTGCCTGCCGCCAGTGCGAAGCCGACCGTCCAGGCCCAAAGCGGTCGGATCTCGGCCCATCTCCTTCATGAAGCCGTGGGTTCGCTCAACGATGGCTCGGCCTGCCTCGTCCGGATTGAAGTTGGGGCACCAACCGTCGGCTAACCGGGCTACCCTCCTGAGCACCGAGTCTGGGGGAGTGGGACTTTGTGAGCTGCCTGCTCCTAACCAGATGGGTATAGGGCGTTGGACAGGCAACGGATTCAGTCCGGCGTGGTTGATGTTATGCCAATCGCCGTGAAAGTCGACCACGTCTTGGGTCCAAAGCGCACGCATGACTTCGATCTGCTCCGCGCTTCGGGCCCCTCTGTTATGGAAGTCTTCGCCCAAGGCTTCATATTCCACCGTATTCCAACCCACTCCGATTCCCAGACGCAAACGTCCGCTGGATAGCACGTCAACCTCAGCCGCCTGCTTTGCCACCAGGACAGTCTGGCGTTGGGGAAGGATCAGGATTCCCGTGGCTAGTCCGACGTTATCTGTTATGGCGGAGAGATAGCCCATCAGTGTCAAAGTCTCGTGCACCACCGACTTGTGGTTATAGGTGCGCAGAGCCGGAAAATCATGATGGGCAGGGTCAGCACCCAGCACGTGGTCGGCGATGAAGATGTAGCCGTACCCCATCTCCTCCGCAGCCTGTGCAAAGTCCTTAATCGCTGAAGGGTCTGGTTCTATCTCCGTCTGAGGAAATATCACTCCAACTTCCAATTTCCACTCCTTAGTTTTCAGGTATTCGATATATGTTCTTGATGCTGTCGTTCACTGCCTAGCTCGGATTAGCCAGACGTAGGACGCTATCAGACCACAGATGACCGCAACTATAATCAATAACGGCTGCCATATCTCTACCAATACAACCACGACGATATACAGGGCGGTCAAGACGGCGGAGGTAACACCCAACAGTATTAGGCCGGCGGCCAGGAGCGATACTTTGACTTGTTCCCAGCGGGCCGCAAAAGTCCCGCTGGAGCGTGCGTACTCCCACACTCCCAAAGCCACTGTTCCTGTCAAGATCACCGCGATCCAGATACCTGCTTCGCCCAAGGTGTCCTTCGCTCGACCCTAGGCCATAAAGACTAGAGGCGATGCATTTCTGGGATGACTTGCTCTCCCACCAAGCCGATGTGTTCCAGCGCCTCCTCCTGTGACATTCGAGGGTAGAACAGCCGGACTATCACGTCGGTGAAGCCCATATCTTTGTATTCAGATATCTGTTCCAGACATTGTTCTGGGCTACCGATAACAAAGGTCTCTTCCATCAGGGTTTCCAGGTCTCCGGTCACTTTTCTGGCCAGTTCATCGTCCGAACCGTGTAGTCCCTGGTCTCGGTAGACCTGGTATTTAGTTTCGAACCCAGCGCGCGCCTTCCTGACGGCTTCCTCGTGGCTACTTGCGCAATAAAACTCCCTGACAACCACCATCTCTTCAGGAATGTTATGGCCACTCTTGTCCAGAGTGTCATGATACAAGTCGATCTGTTTGCGGATGGACTCGTTGCCTTGTGCCGGGCCTACGAAAAGGATATCTCCGGTCCGTCCGACTCTGCGTATAGCAGGGTCGCTCATCGCCGCCTGCCAGACCTTTGGACCGGGCTGCTGGTAGGGACGAGCTGTAGGTTTGGCACCTGTCACGTTGTAGTATTTGCCATGATGCGTCACTTCGTTTTCAGTCCATAACCGCCGCATGAGTTCCAACGATTCGGTGATACGACCGCCCCGCTCAGACATCTTGATCCCAAAAGCCTCACATTCTTCGGGCCGATAACCCAGACCCACTCCTAATACGAACCTTCCTTCGGTGATGTGGTCCAGGGTCGCAGCCTGTTCTGCAACCTCAACGGGGTTAAGAAGGGGTAGAAGCAACACCGACGTCACCAGAGCCATGTTACCCGGCTCGGCAGCCATGCGGGCCAGTACGGTCCAAGGTTGGAAGTGCTGGAAAGGATCGATCAAGAAATGATTACCGTAACAGTAGGAGTCGAACCCGGCGTCGTTGACCGCCCGAAATTGAGCGAGCAAATCTTGCCACTGCTGCTGGTGGTCAACGGTGTCTCGCAAGACGACATGTCCCACTTGGTATCCGGCCCGCATCAACGATCCTCCGGGTTAATTTCTCCATCTGTCACGCTGAATACAACCAAAAGTCTCATTGCCTATGCTCTACGTGAATACCGGTAACTATGAGTTTACTCGGTTGACGCCTCTGAGTAGCTAGATGGACGGGGTTGATATACTCTAACGTGTCTATTGTCGAGCGTACTTGACCAGGCGGTGGCCCTCCACGTTTTGGTTCACATAAAGATCCCCGTGGGAGTCAACCCAAACCGCGTGGGCCCCGTTGCCCCAACCGGCGTCCAACGGGCTTTCCCAACTGGCGATAATGTCTCCGTCGATGCTCAAGATACTCATGAAACCGTCCAATTCGGGCACGTAGAACACATCGTCCTCATCGACATAGATATCACAGGGGCGTGCTAGACCGGTCCATTGATCCAGATACTTGCCGTCTGCATCGAAAATCTGGATGCGGTTGTTCTCTCTATCGGCCACGAACACCCGGCCATCAGTGTGGACCCATACCCCATGGGGCACATGGAACTCTCCCGGTCCGGTCTTCCCGGGTTCGCCCCAGGAGAAGACCAACTTGCCGTCCGCAGTGAACTTGTGGACCCGGGAGTTGCCATAACCGTCGGAGATATACAAGTCTCCGGAGTTGTCCAGAGCGATATCACTGGGCCGATTAAAGGGACCTGCGGCCTGTTTCGCAGGCTCGCTGTAGTCTCCCGACCACCCGGTATCCGAGGGTTTGTCCCATTCGCCCAGAGTCATGAGGAGATTACCGTCTGGACGATACTTCAGCACAACATGGCTGTTCTTGACCGGCATGTATAGATTATCGTCGGCATCTATAAACATACCGTGGGCGTCGGGCAATTGGCCTTCGCCCCACGAGTTCAGGAAGTTGCCGTCCCGGTCCAAAACAATCAGGGGGTGATCTCCACGATTGAACAGATAGACCCTGTCCTGAGAATCCGTGACGATAGCCGTCTGGCCTAGCACCCAACCCTCGGGCAGATTCTCCCAAGTCTCCAATTGCTCGTAAACTCGGATTCCTGCGCCTACTCTAACCATTGTTATCTCCTAGGACTAATGAGTTATTCGCCCGTGGTTAGGGCATTGATTATCTGTTGATGCAGTTCCGTGGCCCGTTGGGCTACCAAATCCGGCGTTATACCGCCCAGTGGATGGGGGATCCCCAAGGGTTGAAACCCCTTGCGCCCAAAAACGCTGGCATGCCTGTAGGCCGAATTCAAAAATGGGTCCGTACATATGACTATCGTGGGGACACCCTTATTCTCCAAGGCCATGGCGTCGTGCACACTGCACGCGGTGCAGGACCCTCAATCCGCGATGCAGGTCACCACGAAATCGCACTTGGCGGCTAAGTCCTCAATTATATCGTCGGCGGCCGGGCGGGAATAAACATATTTGTCGACCGCGATTCCGTCTCTAAGCTCAAAGTCCTTATTCAGGAGCTCTTTCACTTCCTGAAGCAGGAGGCTGGCGTTGGCCTTTCGGTTGCCCAGAAAGCCGCCAACCTTGCCATGCACAGACTCTAAACGTGGCGCCGACCTCCATCGAGAGTAGGCTTCAGGGTCTATCGGTGAGAGCAGGCCCATCTCGTCCAAGCGGTCTTTCAGGTGTGATCCCGGTGCACTTACCATGACTACTCCTCAATTTCTATCCGGAATTTGATGTTGACAAAGCCTGCAAGATTTTATGAAATCTCTATCTTCTTCGTGACCCGCCGTGAACCCCAACCAGGAAGATATACGGAATGAGGCCCACCCTTCCCGCCGGCAACCATGATGTGGATCCGGTCTGCGGCGCGAACTACCGGCACCATCTGTTCGTCATCGTTGGCATCGACGAACCGGGGCCAAAAATGGCCGCGGTTCGCGTCGCCTTGGGGCGGGCCGCCGTGTTTCAAATCACGGACCGGCTTTCTAGCATGCTCGAAGAGATATTGTCTTATGTCCTGTTTGCGCCAACCGTCCTCATGGAGGAACCGGGCGTGTTCCGGACCGATCACCACGAATGTGTCGCCCATGACGTACATCTGGACATTCCCTAGCGTGCACATCGTATCGGCCAAAACCGTGAGAAAATCCCTGGAGTTCTTGGCGTGATACATGATGTTGTGGGGAGCTTCCGCAGGGAATACTGTCACTGCGCTATCCGAGGTATCGAGACCCACATCCGTATGCAATGGTTCCCAGGGGTTAATCTCCTGGTCCTCGGCCACGCAGTAGGTGTAGGCGCCAGGATGGCCGAAAGTTGCTTTATTGGTCTCGCCAGGGATAGCTCCGCCCAGGTTGACCAGTGCCAGCTTGACCGCCCGGCCAATAGTCGCGTTGGCCCGCCAGCCTGATCCGAAGCAGTTGTAGCCGCCGTTGATGTCCAGGTCCTTGGCCAGAGGTCCGCTAACGATCACCAACGGAGTATGGATACCGGTGGAACACATGACACCACGCAGGTTGAACCGGTCATCCATCATCGCTTGAATGGCAGTGATCACCACTGGCATGTGTTCCTGAAGGCAGCCAGCCATAACAGCGTTAACTGCAATGCGCTCCACTGTCGCCTTGCCACCCAGAGGTGGAAGCTCGGCAACGAGCTCATTGGCGTCTCGTCCAGTGTATTCAACGAATTTGTTGACCCGGTCTGCGGTGGGCGGGACCACGGGTAATCCGTCGGTCCAACCGGTCGCAAACATCAGGTCGATGGCGTCGCCTAGGTTAACTGCGTCCGAGGAAACCATATTGCACTCGTTACTTCCTGATTCAGCTCGTCCGGAGTGTAATCTTGGGCCCAATGGCTGTCAACGCAAGCCAGGCTTGATCGCTATTAAGGATGTGGCCCCCAGGGTGCTTCCAGCATAACTTTGACCTCTTGAGTCATCAAAAGGGGCCTGAGTTTGGCGGCAAAGGCCATGAAAGGCCTGTCGGCGAACAATGTCGACCAATGATTGCGCCGGTCAGCGTCGTCTTCGAAGCGCCACAGGTGTACTAATTGATTGATAGTCCCCACGTCGCTGGTGAAATAGCCCACCAGTTTCTTGCCGAAGCCACCCTTATCCAACGCGGGCCAGCCCTCTTCGCCGTAAAGCTTGGTTGCTTCGCCCATCTTGCCGACGTAAAGGGTGTAGGTCCGGAGCTCATAGATAGCCATTGTTTTCTCCTGTGTCCGGTGTTCTTCCGGAGATTAAGACGATTTTACCAGCAGCGGCGCGGGCGTTCGGTTCTCTAACAGACCTGTTCCTATCTACCACAGCAACGAGACTCCTCCGTTAGCGCCTCTGAATCAAAGGGCGAAGGCAGCACTGGCGAAAGAAAAGCACCGGTGGAACTGATCCACCGGTGCTTTTGCCGTTAGTCCTATAAAACCCCGCTAGTTGGAGCCTACTTTACCTTTGAATGCAGGCATGACCTCTTTTCCGAACCACTCAAGTTGTTCGGTGATCACGCTTTGGGGTGCGCCCATCGGATGGCTCATTCCGATCCGTTCTAAGGCGGGGTATTCTGCTTCTACACCCTTCAACTGCTCGATTATCCGCTCCGGGGGACCGGTCAAGAACGCTTGTTTTTCGACGGCCTCTTCGATGTTGGGCAGGGCACCATCCGGCGCCCGACGTGGATCGCTCATAATCTCAATCTGTTCATCGGTCAGGCCGCGATGCAGGCGCAACGGTCCAAACATCTTGAGGTTTTCTTCAAAGAAGGCCTTAGCCTCTTTGATGCCTTGTTCCACTGTGGGAGCCAGATGGTAGTGAAAACCGACGCTCAGGCCTTCTCCGAGCTGGGCGTCCTTTTTTCCGGCCCGTACAAGAGCGTCGCGGTAACCGGTCATAATGCTGTCCATAACGCCACCTTCTGCGACGCCTCCTCCCAGTATGCCTTTGATCCCATGTTTAGCCATGAAGTCCAATGCTCGTTCCGTCCCACCCTGGATGGGCTGCCAACACTCTACCGGTAAAGTCTTGGGCCGAGGCACCAGCGTCAAGTCCTTGAGGGTGTAGCCGCGGTACGGGACCTCTGGAGGCAGGGTGTAGTACTTCCCTTTGTGGGAGAAGGACTCGTTGTTAAACGCTTTGAAGATGATTTCCACCGCTTCTTCGAACTCTTCGCGGTTAGCGTCCTGGTCGGTGATGTTGGAGCCGAAGGTCTCCACTTCGCGGGTGTGGTAGCCACGACCAACGCCGAAAATCACCCGGCCATTAGTCAGGATGTCTGCGGTGGCATAGTCCTCGGCCAGGCGTAACGGATGCCACATGGGAGCGATATTGAAACCGCAGCCAAACTTGATATTCTTGGTCAAGTGGGCCAGATGGACATTAAGCATGATCAAGTTGGGGATGCACTCGTACCCTTCCGGCTGGAAGTGGTGTTCCGCCATCCACATCGTGTCGAAACCGTTCTCGTCCAAGGCCTTGGCGATGGCCTCCGCCTTACTATAAACCGTCATCAGATGGTCATTGTCGAACTTCCGGTCGTTGACCGCCGTTCCTCCATAGCCGATGTCGGTCATATCGACGTGACCCGCGTACAGGCTGTCAAACTTGGTAATCATCTCTTACTTAGCCTTCCACTTAGATTTGGACTGCGTGCCTTTAACGATAATTCCTCAGGTATTTGATTGCCATTATAAATAACGAGGTCTACCTGTCAACCGCTATTTCAGGCGTGACTAGAGGTCGGGTATCCCCATGGAGACAGAGGTATACGAGCCACCTACTGACCTTGTTAGATGACCTTGGCCGGTCATGTCCTCAGCCAACAATACGTCCCCCGGATTGAACACAAGAGTGGTGCCATCTTTAACCGAAACTTCCATCTGGCCGTTGAGGACGAACAGATACTGACGCCGCGTGGGGTTATGCCATTCGACCGCTCTGTTCTCTTCGAATGTTCGGAAGACCAGGTCTTCGCCTGATTTCGTGGCGATTCTATGGACCTCTTCCGTGAGCGGGTCCATCTCTTCCATGTGGGACTGGCCGTCATCACCAGTGTAGATGCGCACAAACATACCTAATCCTCGGCGATCAAGTTTCAGACGAACCCTAAGTGAGGCCCGTTCTGCAAAAGTATACACGCATACGTGCGCAGGGACTGCTACTAGACGGATACATTGCCATTGATGGGCACGCTCTGGGCAATTCCTGAGACCACATATGAACCACTGGTATTCACGGACAAATCAGGCTGATTTGACTGCTGGAGTTTGCGATGCTGGTCAAAAACTCTGTGCTAACCACACCAGGGCCGAACGAGGCAACCACAAGAGTGGTGCCAGGATCAAGGCTGTGAGACCACCTGCCCATCAACCAGATCAACGCGCCGTTGTGCAGTTGCGGCCAGGTCCAGGTCGTGGGTGGCAACGATCACCGTAGCACGCCTAGAGGCAGCAACTTCAGCCAGTGTCTCTGCGATGGACCGAGCGGTGGAAGCGTCCAGCTCTCCGGTAGGTTCGTCAGCGAATACCACTTCGGGTTGGGTTACCAAGGCCCTGGCGATAGACACTCTCTGTTGCTCACCACCTGAGAGTTCAAAGGGCCGATGCCGAGCCCGGGTGCCCAGTCCCACCGCCTGAAGAGACTCGGTCGCGAGTTGTCTTCGCTCCCTCCAGGGCATCCCACTGATGTGCAGCGGGAGTTCCACGTTCTCCTGAGCGGACAACAGCGGCATGAGACCGAACGATTGGAACACAAACCCGATCCTGTGACGGCGCATGTCTACCAAGTCGGCTTCTCGAAGTTGGGATAGGTCGTCTCCGTGGAAGTAAACTGAACCTGTGCTCGGGCGGTCTAGGCCCGACATTAGGTTCAATAATGTGGTCTTGCCGGAACCCGACCTGCCAGTGACCGCCAGAAAATCTCCCTGCTCCACAGTCAGGTTGATGGCGGAAAGGGCCGTTACGGCTGTTTCGCCAGAGCCGAATACCCGGCTTACCGCGGAAGCCGTCAAGATAGGTCCGTCACTAGCCTGCATATGCCGTTAACTCCTGCTCCGGGGCTGCCGAGGATTGGTCCCAGGTGGGTCAATAGTGATCTGCCGGTCATCCGACTGTATTTTGGCCAATCCGCCACGCCGAAAACGTTCTGCCAAATCATGTGGCAATTGCAATCTTCCCGCGGCGTCCACCACAACGTATTCCTCTTCCACTGTGCCACCGTCGCGACGATAATCTGGTCTCGAGAATGTCTCAGATCCGATACGCCCGTCGCGGATATGGACCACCCGGTCTACAAATTTGGATACACCTGCGTAGTGAGTGACGGTCACTACAGTCACCCCATAGGAGCGGTTCAATCCGCGGATCATCTCGAAGATTGCGTCCGCGTTCTCGGTGTCAAGTTCTCCAGTTGGCTCATCAGCCAGGAGCAAAGGCGGCTTATTGGCCAAGCCTACAGCTATGGCGGCACGTTGCTGCTCTCCACCCGACAATTGGTAAGGGAGCCGCTTAGCTTTGTCTATCATTCCCAACGATTCCAGAAGTTCTTCAGACCATGCGCGCCGGGATTTGGACGACAGCCCCGTTAGCGCCATAGGCAGTTCGATGTTATCGGACACCGACAGATAAGGAACCAAGTTCCGGGCAGTTGCCTGCCAAACAAAGCCGACCTCCGAACGCCGGTACATAACCAGGTCGCTGTCGGAGACGTCCAGCAAGTCCCGTGTGCCTACCAACACCTGACCGGCAGAGGGTCGGTCGAGTCCAGCCAGTATGTTCAGCAACGTACTCTTTCCGCTCCCACTGGCACCGATGACAGCGATCAACTCGCCGGACTCGACGCTCAGGTCCAAACCGCGCAGAGCTACGACCTCCAAGTCGGCCCTTTTGTAAATCTTGAATAGATCGCGGCAATCTATATAAAGGCCTGAGTCCGGAACTGCCGTTCTGGTGGCGGCCAAATAGTCATTGAACTGGGTCATCCTGCATCTCCCATTCTAAGGACCTGCTGCACCTGTATCTTAGAGCTCAACCACGCTAGCCATAGCACCGTTCCCACAGTGACCACCGCCAATACCAGGTATGACACTCCCAACGCCAACCAATCGGTGGTAAGTACCATCGGAGGCGTCACCCGCTCTCCTTCTTCGGCCACTTCCATTAGCGGAAGGAGGCTGGAACCGATCAGATAGCCCAGCCAGGTGCCCAGGGCCACGCCGCAGATCACGATCAAAAATAGATTAAACCATACGATGCCCCGCAACTGTCCACCGGTCGAACCTAACGTGCGGAGCAGGGCGAACTCCGTCTGGCGATCCTTCGTGTCCAAAAACGAAAAGAGCATGACTCCCGAGCCGCTGGCCAGGGCCACGGCCAAGAACAGGAGCACTAAAAGTGCTCCCCATCCCGCGTTGACCAAGGGTTGGTCAACTCTCGACTCGACCATTAGAGCAGCGTCGTATACCTCTCTTACGCTAACTCCTAGTTGCTTCATTGATTCAGTAACTTCTTCGGCGTTTCCAGAGCTTCCAATCAAAGGAGAAAGGTCATCTCCATCCAACCCAGGATTGGTGATCAAGTCCACCCATATCTCATTAGATCCCAGCAACGGAATAGGGCTATGTTGATTGGTGACCCCCTCAAAGGAATCCAAGTCCACCACAACGAAAGGCTTGTCTCCTGGATCCATGGTTGGGAAGTAGTTGACCACGCCGACTATGTTGACCATGATCGAATAGGTGGAAAGGCCCAAGATCACATCATCGCCGACCGAGGCGTCAACGTCCTCCAAGAACCCTTCGTTGGCCAGAGCCGGAAGAGGAGCCTCAGTAGGTCCGGGCCGCAACCCCCGCATGCCGACACCGCCGGTTGCCCAGCTGAACCGTGTGGCGTAAGGGAATCGCTCGCCAGCAGCCGACCTGCTGGACTCTAAGGCGTACAGTCCTGGACGGGAAAAATCTTCAATCACAGACCAGTCGTCCGAGGCAGCGAAATCAGAAAGGACCAAGGGCCCATCCGGGGTCAAGGCGTCCAGTCGTCCAAAGAATAAAGATCCTAGATCGCTAGAGCCGAGGGTGCGGAGACTATCGGTAATCTGGAACGACTGAAGTGAGAAGGGTGGAACCATATCAACCGAGCGCGCGTTGGTGTTAAAGCGACGACCAGCGGCGACCACTGGCGTTAAGTCCGACTGTATCTTGTTCCAACCCGGCGCGCCTAGATTCCCCACCAATGTGTCGAAGAACAACCCTCGGGAGTCCCGCATCCTCGCCCATAGGTTTGCTCCGGGGTTCAATCCCGCCGGCTGAACCCAGATAGAAAGTCCCCTTGCATCTTCAGGAAGCAGCAGTCCTTTAGGTGTTTCCGGCCCATCCAGTAGCAGCCGAGAAATCTCTCCCAACGACTTCCCGCTGGCCAAGTCTTCACGGAACCAAGCAACGTCCCCCATGCTGTTAGCGTCCACAGCCAAAATCGCGGCTGAGGAACTAAAACCCGTCGTGGTTATCTGTGCATTTGCGCGATGAACATCGGCGGCATTTAGGACACCAGGTAGGTCTTTCACCTGATAGGCGAACCGGCCGCCAGGGGTTTCGCTGGAGGCGCCACTGTGGCGAACCCTCAAGTCGGCTCCCGCGGCGTATAGAGCCCGTTCCTCCTGACTTTGTTCCAATGTCGAGCTGAAGGCGCTGCCGATGACGCCCAAAGCCGTCGCCAAGGTTAACAGCACAATCAAGATGCCAGGAACCATCGGGTCTCGAGCCACATGACGTAAAGAATGAACAAGCCATGAGGGCGCAAAAGGCGCGGCCAACCACGAGAGTAACAAGGCAAGCAAAGGGAATAGGCGCATTATCACCAGGCCAACTGCGAAAAGACCAAGAACCGGCCCTACTAACAGGCTATAGTCAATCTCCAGCTGCTGGCTTCCTATCGATTGAACCAAGAACGTGCCTCGGCTTTGTATCTGCCACCAAAGCAGGCCAATCAAGGCCAGCAACAGGATGTCCAGATAATAACGGTGGAGGAATGACGCCGTTGGAGGACGCGCACCAGACTGCCTAGCCTCAACGATACCGTGTCTTGCGGCAGCCAAATTTGCAAAAGTGAACACCCCCACGGCCAGTCCTCCCCCTATCAGTCCGAGCACCGCAGCCCCTTGGGATACGACCACCGGAACGCCTGACAGTTCCTCAGCGCCGCCCCCCAAAGAGAAAAATACCTTGCCCAGGGCCCTTACAACTCCCATAGCCAGGAATGGTCCGATTATCACTGCAGGTATACCGAGGAGCAGGCCTTCACCCAGCCCAAGTAGTCCTAACTGTGAAGTGGTTGCCCCTCGGCTCTTCAGCATGGCGATCTCGCTGGAGCGGGAACGAACTATCAGCCCGGCCATTAGCGCGAGGTAATAGAGCAAGATTCCTGTAATCAGGAACACGACTAAGAACAGAGGCACTCTGGCTAATATCAACTGTTCCTCGAAACTCTCCAAGAGATTGTCCAGCCGGATGGAAAAACTAGAATTCTTCAAACCGAATCTGATATCGGACTCAGCCTGGATTATCGCCTCTTTTAAGGCCTCTACATCATCAGCCCGTAACCCTTCGCGGTCTAGGAAGTAATACCAGGTGATGTCTGTGTACAGAGTGGGATATTCGCCCAGCACCCGGTTAATGATTGACTCTTCACTGGTGAACAGCGGGATAATGGTCCAGCGGTCATTGCTCAGGCTGAAGTCAGAGCCTGTCTCATACCAAAACTCGTCTTCGGGATCAACCCGCTCAAATACTCCGGATATACGCACTGGCATAGAAGGTGGGTCAGTGAATGACGCCGCCGGGAATACGTCCATGACCTCGCCAACTTTTAGGCCCAGCAATTCAAAACCAAGACCGTCTACGGCTACGTCCACGGGAGTCCCCGGAGTGGCGGCAGCGTTCTCTGAGTTTGGCCAGCTTCCTTGTACCAAGGTGACTCGGTCGGGGGTGAAGCCAGACATGTAGATGATGGAACCCCTCGGCCGAATCTCGTTGTCCAACTCCAGATGCGGGTGTCCTTCGAAATAGAAGGTAGCGGTGTCCAACACCAACGACCGGTCTTTCAGGAACGAGCTAAACGGCTGGGCAGCTTCAGCTTCGACAAAATCCAGCCTATCTTGGTAGACAGACCGGCGGCCTATAGGCGTGGACGGTTCATCTTGACTGCTGAAAGAGCGAATGGATATGTTGGCGTCCTTGGGCGATGCTTGGAGAAGTTCATGGCGGAGGGAGGCGTTCGAAAGTAGGTCAGAGAAGATTACCCCGCTGGCCATCAATGCCACTGCTAAGAGAATACCGCCAAATAGCACAGCTTCCAGCCGCCATCCGGCCACGACCCGGCGCACCGCCATCACATAAGCGAACCGAATCATCGGCAGCATCAGATACCGCCCCTTAATATTTCGGCGGTATTAAGCCGTCTTTCCACAACAACCGCTAACCCAACCGAGAAGGCGGCAGCGGCTACCAGTCCCGCTATAACCCCGGACATCAGCCAGGACTGCACCAACGGAACCATCGGAGGCACGGGAGCGTCTCCTTGAGGCGTCAGATCCATCAGTCCCAGTATCTCCAGACCGGGCCAGTAGCCCATGGCGGCCCCGGCCAAGATGGCCAATGCGGCGATGATTGTCCGCTCCGTGGCCAAGGAGAGGAAAAATTGACGCCGAGAGAAACCCAACGCCCGTGCCACTGCCAGGTCCGTCCTCCCCATTTGGATGGAAACCACGGCGTGGACGGTCAGGGTTAGGAATACGGCAATGCCGATGGCCACCATGCTGAAGATGGTCAATCCGTTCCAGCCGCCTCCGGCCAGGGGGTTCCGCTCCGCCAAAGCCACCACAGACTCTGCATCTTTTATAACGACCGGTCTTTGTATGGCCTCGACTATCTGTGCGATGACCTGCTCCCGATCCGCTTCTTCGCTCACGGCCAACCACATCTCTTCCGGCTTTTCGACAATGCCCATTGGTAGTCGCCTGGCATAGTCCTGAAAGTTGGTCAAGTCGATGAGGAAGAAAGGCTTACGCTCCGGGCGCACGGTTGGGAAGTGGCTGGTTATGCCCACAAACTGCACCGGTACAGCTAGATTGCCCCATTCTACGCGCACTTCTTGACCAACTTGGTAACCAGGCCCACCTATGGCCGGGAGTGGGAAAGGTCCCGGCGGCAAATGGATACCCCGCTGCCCGTCGGAGATTGCTTCATTCCAGGAGTATTGAAGAGCTGATCTGCCATTGCGAGGGTTCCTATCCGACAGCTGGGCCGTGTCTGGAACAGCTTCCTGGTTAGCCAGCACCTGCCACGTGTTCTGCCCTTCAAATTCTTCGACCACCACTCCGTTTGAGCCGGCCGCAGGACCGAACGCGGTAACGTCATCTAGGTTTATTACGCCGTCTGACAGGCGATTGGAAGGTGTGCTTGAGAAATACAAAGCCACCAACTCAAGAGGAGTCGAAGCATCTCCAATAACAGGCAGGTCTACAGTGAACATCTTCCATCTACCATCGACCGCCTTTACATCGGAAGATTCTTCGCCACCCTGGTCCAGTATGTTGCCCATGCCCAAATTCCGGTAAAAGCCGGTGGAGGTCATCAGTCTGGCCCACATATTGACGTCAAAATGCAGGTCCTTTTCCAATAAAGCGCTGCTATCCACCCACACTCCTAGTGAAACGGTGTCCCCTGGCAAAAGGATACCGGTGCCGGAAAGATCGCCGTTGAGTGGCTTGGGTCGAAGCATCCTGCTGATTTCCGAAAGGCCGCCCGGAAAGAAATCGTCCCGGAACCATGTTGTCTGCGCCAGAGACTTAGAGTCCAATGCCAGCATGTTCGTGTTCTCTGAGATAATCCCCTGCAAGACCGGGACCGACTCCCGTAACAAGGCGGTAACCCCGGTTACTCCAGTCACTTGTTCCAGTTTTTCGGGAGCATCTTGAGGGAGGGCAGGACCTCTTACCATCATGCTCCCGCCCACGCCGTGGTAGGCCTGATCCCTCTGCCCTTGAGACAAGCTGGACTGAAAGGTGGCTCCGAATACACCAAGGGCGGCCGCCATCATCAGGATCACTGCCAGAGAGCCATGTGGTATGGGGTCTCGGGCCAAACGTAGGAGGGAGAACTGGAACCAGGCTCTCCCAAGTCTTGTGCCTGCCCAAGCTAGCACTCGGACTACTAACGGCAGCACCCGCATCAGGAGGACGGCCGCCGCGAATAAGCCCAGCACCGGGCCCAATATTAGGGTCGGGTCCACGTGAATCCCCTGAGACGCCATCTCTTCGGCGACGAACCCGTCTCGCCCCCGTACTTGGAACCAGATGATAGCAACGGTGACCACGCCTAAGATATCCAGATAATAACGGTGAAGAAATGGCACTGAGGGAGGTCTAGTGCGAGATAGCAGTGTCTCTAACGGGCCTATCCTAGCCCGGCCAGCGGCTGTGACTAGCAGCACTACCAACGCCATAACACCGCCCAACGCACCCACCCAGAACATATCCCCGGCCAAACCGATGGGAATCGGAGATGCGAACTCACCTCCTGGGTTGATTGTGTTCAAGAGCAAAGATCTCACTATTATCCAGGCCAGGAACGGGCCAACAACCATGGCCACAACCGCGACCCCAGCCTCAGCCAAGGCCAGCACACCACTCACCTGGAACACGCTTGCACCACGGCTGCGGAGATAGCCCGCCTCTTCGGCCTGGCTGCGGCCCAGTGTTCCGGTGATGAGGGCCAGAAAGTACAAGATCACCACCACAACCAGTGAGAGGTAGAGATAGAGTGGTATCTTGGCCAGAGTGAGAGCTTTCTCAAATTCATCGACGGTCAGGCCTAACCGGCTCAGAACGAGTGTCCGAGGATAGACCTTATTCAGATCGGTCTCCAGGCCCTGCACCTGTAGCTTCACCTGATGGGAGTTTCCAACGGTCAGGTAACCCGAGTCCAGAAACAAGAAGAACCCAAAATCTCCGACCAGCGTGGGGTAGGGAGCGCCGATGCCCTGAAAAAAGTCGTCTTCGTTCACATAGATAGGAGCAACCACGGACTCGCCCACCGGTATGAGGTTGAAATGGTTCGGCGCGCCCATCATCCAATACTCTTCTCCAGCGTCGATGGGGTCGGCAACACCCACGACTCTGAAAGCTATGCGGTCGGGCATTCCCCTTTGAGGCACCAGAAATATCCGGTCTCCGACCCCATAGCTGAGCTGGCGCGACGTCTCCGAACCAAGGACGACCTCGATGTCTTCGTCTTCACCTGCTTGGATCCCTCGGCTTTCCGGCCACCGACCCTGGATAAGTGTTGAATGTTCTTGGAAACCTGTGAGGAAGAACGGGCGGCCCGAAGGCGCACCCAGGATCGACGAGGTCGGCTCCGTCAGTAACGACAGATTCGGCTGGGTCCGACCAAAGCGTTCCGCGCCCCGCAGCATCTCCGTTAATCGTTCTTTCGACGACTCCTCAGTCAGGTTTTTCAGGCCCATATAATCAGTGCGCCTCAAAGGCCGGTTCTGGGCGATGATCTGGACGTTATGCATCTCCGGACCGAACGACGCCACGGAATGACGCAGACCAGCTTCCCCCAGAGTTCGGGAGTAGAGTGCTCCCGTGGCCATCATGGTCACAGAAGCCAGGATGCCGAAGGCCGTAACGGAAAGCAGCAACCAAGAGTGGCGCAAACGGCGGCGCAATAGCCAGAAGACCATAGAGAGGAGCTGCATGAAACCTAGCTTCCCTCCGGGCTACAGGTAGACGCCACTGATAGAGTAATTTGAATATAGATCATATCCATAACAGCTTCGGATTATACGACGTTGACAAAAGTTACGGATTAGAAGGGTCGAGCGCGAGAGCCATGCTATAATCCCGGCCACCAGTCCAAAGACGCCTACAGGCGTGCAGCAGACTCCTGAATCCCATTAACCAACAGAGGACGGACCATGAAGCGTTTGGAAGGTAAGACAGCCCTAGTCACCGGCTCCGGTCGCAACATTGGCCGTGCCATCATATTGAAGCTGGCTGAAGACGGCGCCAATGTCGTCGTCAACGCCCGCACCAACAAAGAAGAAGCCGAAGCGGTCGCCGCCGAGGCGCGAGCCCTAGGTGTGGTAGCCCTGCCTTTCGTAGCCGACGTTTCAGAACGTCAACAGGTGACCAGCATGTTCGCTGCAGCTGCGGAGCAATTCGGCGGGGTGGACATCCTGGTCAGCAATGCCGCCATCCGGCCTCGCAAACCCTTCACGGAACTCACCTATGCAGACTGGGAATGGGTCCGGGGAGTGGTGCTGGACGGGGCTTTCCACGTCGCACATGCAGCCGTGCCCAATATGGTCAAGAACGGATACGGAAGGATAGTGTTCTTCACCGGTGACGGCGCATTCACGGGAACGGCCACCCGGTCTCACGTCTCAGCGGCCAAGATGGGAGTCATCGGGCTGGCCAGAGGATTAGCGTCTGAGTTCGCTCCCAAGAACATCCGGGTAAACGTTATCTCTCCGGGCCGCATCGACACCAGCCGTGACATGGCCTGGTATCCCCAAGGCGGTATGACTGACACCTCTGATATCCCCGTTGGGCGGCTTGGTTCTGTGGATGACATCGCCGCTGCCACCATGTTCTTGATCAACGACGACTGTGGTTTCATGAGCGGCCAAACGCTCCACGTGAACGGTGGCACCGAGTATTTCTAAACGTTAGCTCCGGAAGCGGAACTCTTTGAGGTCGCTTGGGATGATAAGCGTGGCCTCGGTCTGGTCTTGGATCTCCTCGGGACTCCAGCCTGGGGCATGCTCAATCAGCTTGAAGCCTTCGGGCGTGATTTCAAAGAGTCCCAGGTCCGTCACCAGCATCTTCACCACACCAGGTGCGGTGATGGGCAGTGTACACTTCTTCAGCAATTTGTGACCGCCGTCGCGCGTCGTGTGCTCCATAGCGATGAACACTCGCTTGGCGCCTGCAGCCAGGTCCATTGCACCGCCGATTCCCCCTCCTTTGCGACTGGGGATGCGCCAGTTGGCGAAGTCTCCGTTCTCGGCAACCTCATAGGCACCCATCACAGTGACGTCAATCATGCCACCCCGAATCATCATGAACGAATCCGCATGGTGCACACAAGCCATTCCAGGTTCGGGTGTCACCTTCTGACCGCCAGCGTTAACCAGATGACGGTCTTCTTCGCCTTCATTGGCCAATGGCCCGTAACCGATCACGCCGTTCTCGGAATGATTGATAATCTCTCTACTGGAATCGGTGTAATTGGAACAGAGTGTGGGCATACCTACGCCTAGATTGACGATCCAGCCGTCTTGAAATTCCATGGCTAGCCGGTCGCACATCGCCTGTCGTTCCAATTTTACTTTCTCAGCCATTCTTTTCTCCACATTAGAGCTGTCAGATGTCCGCTGACTGCTGAGTGTTTTCTAGATCCAGATTCCGTCGGCGGGAATCTTCACCAACCGGTCAACGTATATCCCCACCACATGGATGGCATCTGGATCAAGTTCGCCAGCTTCGACAATCTCTTCTTCGACCTCGACTATTGTCGTCTTGGCGGCCATGGCCATCAGGGGATTGAAGTTACGTTGGGACAGCCGGAAGATCAGATTGCCGGCAGTGTCAGCTTTCCAGGCGCGAATCAGCCCGTAGTCGCCGGGCAGAGGGTTTTCTAAGACATGCATCCTACCGTTGATCTCACGGTGTTCTTTGCCTTCAGCCAGTTCGGTCCCCACCGAAGTAGGAGTGAAGAACCCACCGATCCCGGCCGCTGCACTGCGGAGCCGTTCTGCCAAGGTACCCTGGGGCACCAACTCGGCGTCGATCTCGTCGTTGTTGTACATCCGGGTGAAAGGCGTAACTTGCGACGGGTGCGTAGCGGCAGTGAATGCACAGATCATTTTCTTCATCTGGCCAGCTTCCACCAAAGTCCCGATGTCTACGTGCTCGTCAACGGTCCCAGCGTTATTTGATACGCCAGTGAGATTTTTGGCCCCCTGGCGGTTTAACGCAGCCAAAAGGTTCCTGGGCACACCAACGCCGCTAAACCCTGGACTGAGTATCGTGACGCCGTCGGGAATGTCGGCCACTGCGGCGTCCATAGTTTCGTAAATCTTGTTCTTCATGAATAACCTTAAGTTTTCGGGGTTGGTATCGCCCCTTGGCTGGTGGTTTTAAATACTACCGCAGACTGATGCGGTGCGCCATAGGAAGGTGTTTTTAGTATCTTGTTCATTCTCAGGGTCAACCGGGATTGAATATTTCAGGAATTGATGTATCTTAAACGTCAAGAAAAATATGCGTGGAGGTACACCATGGTAGCCTCAGAACATCGAACGTTCGTATATGTCGGCCTTGGCGGTGAGGGCGATTACATAGGCGAAGGAGGCATCGTTCGCCGTGCCGACGGCGAAGAGGATTGGACCGACATCTCCAAAGGGCTTCCTGATAACCCTCAGGTGCGCGCCTTAGCCATACGGCCCGACGACCCAAAGATCGTCTTTGCTGGCACTGACAAGGGTGTCTTCCGCTCCAAAGACCGCGGCGAGACTTGGGAAGCCCTCAACGACGCCGAGGCAGGAAGAGAGGTGTGGTCACTGGCCATACACCCTGACAACCCGGACGTGATCTTAGCCGGATATGACCCCTGCTCCATCTCCCGCTCTCGAGACGGTGGTGACACCTGGAATATGATGGACACCAGTGCGGTGGTCTACCCCCACATCACAACCTACATGGCACCCACCGGTAAAAGGGTCATCGGTATGTCTTTCGACCCATCCAACACCCAGGACATCTACGCGGCGGTCGAAGTTGGCGGTCTCCTGGCCAGCCGTGACGGCGGCGATACTTGGGTTTCGGTGATCGACGGCCCATACATCAAGAACAACACTTTAGACCTGCATCAGGTAGAGGTCAGCGCTGCCGCACCAGGCACGGTCCACATCGCCACCCAGACGGCAATGTTCCGTAGCCGGGACAAGGGGGCCCACTGGGAACACGTGCAGGTGGACGAGATGTTCCCAGGTGGTTCGTACTGCCGTGACTTGTTGGTTGCCCCCGATGACCCCAAGACCATTTACCTAGCTGCAGGGGCTGGCGGCGGAGCTGCTCCTCCGGATACCGTTCAGGAAGGAGCCCTCTTCCGAAGTCGCGACGTTGGCGAGACCTGGGACCGGTTGGACCTCGGGGAGACGGTTCCCGGCCGGATGATGGCGATCTCCATCGACCAATCTGCACCTGACCACATCTACTGCGCAGCCTATAGTGGGGAGGTCTACAGCAGCACCGACGGCGGCAGTAATTGGTCCAAGAGCGTCTTGCCGGGCGAGATTTCCCGGTCCCTGCATGTTTACCCGATGGTCTGCGGCTAGGGAAGGAATCGGGCGTGTTCAAGGCTTAAATCTCCTGCCTGGGGACGAGGCGATCAACGAAGTTCGTCCCACAGGCAGGTCGTAGACACAGGAGACTGGATTGACAAGTTTCTCGATTGACCGGGCGACTTACAGCGTTGGCGAGAGCGCCCTTGACGTGATGGTGCTAGAGAAGTCGGCATTCCCTGAGTCGTTCCAAGGCCACCAGATAATCCGAGAAGGTACGCTGGACAACGACACTCTGGCCCAGAACGGCTTCGAAGGCACCACATCCAAACGGTTCTCTGAGGCAGGGCGCGTGACCGGGGTCATGCGTGAGTTAGGACCAACGTCCAACATGGCCATGGTCGACGGGTTCGATTTTATGGCGGCGTCGGTGGTCCACTTGTTCGACTCTCCGGACTCGGTGCACAGCTGGATGCACGAGATATTCCTGAAAGACTTTGAAGACCGGGTGGGTGAAAGCGTGGGGCAGGGGCACCAATTGGTGTCTGCCACCCGACTGGAGCCCCAAGGTTTCTTTGACGAGACGGTAGGTCTCAGAGTACTGCAGGGTGGAGTTGACGGTCTGATTTCATCTACGGTGATTGACTTCCGTGTCGGCCGTCTCCTGGGCGTGGTTTTTATTGGCGCCGTTGGTGATCACGACCGACTGGAACAGGTCGAGAAACTGGGACAAGACCTGGAAAAACGAATCGTGAGCGTGGTTTTGGGATCGGCGTAGGAAGCAGCCGATTAAACTTGGATCGACTCCACGGTAACTGTCCGACGGGTTCGGACAGATTCGATCATGGCCTCGGTGATCTGAACAGAACGAAGACCCTCAACGCCCGAGGCTGCATGCTCCTCGTTCAGCCTGATAGCCCGGTTGAAGCCCTCTATCTGCCACTTTGCTAGAGCTTGAGCGTCCGGTTCGTAAGTAACTTCGCAGTTTACCGTCTCGCTCTTAATCTCCAGGGTACCTCCCATAGTGGGACTGGCGGCATTCTTCAACACGACCCGCCCATCACTGCCATAGACCGTCACATCATTGATCGAGTCCGGCATCCTACTCCCGCATACCATGGTGCCGATAGCCCCACCGCTGAACCTCAATGACAAAGACACCAGGTCTTCCAGCGGGTACGCTTCCGTCTGGCCGTCGCTGATAGCAGCCACTTCCACGACTGTCTGGCCCAGGATGAATTCTAAGTCGTCCACGCAATGGACGCCGGTGCCAATCATTGACCGGGCATTCCCAACCATGTGCGGCGTCTCCCACCATTCTCTGAGGCCAGTCCGCATCTCACGTTTCGTTTCCCCTCTCACTCCTGACCCCAACAAGACTTGCGCCAGAGCCACATTGCCCAGACTTCCTTCGCTAACGGCCTTACTGGCCGCAATGTGACCAGGATGAAACCGCAACTGAAAGCCTACGCCCAGTTTGACGTTGTTGACCTTGCATGCCTTGATCATCTCTACACAATCGGACACGGTGGTAGCCATAGGCTTCTCGGTCAAGACATGCTTGCCGGCTTTAGCCGCCAACTGAGTGTGCTCGGCATGCAAATGGTTCGGGGAAGCGACAAATACGACATCCACTCTGGAGTCAGCTAGCAGCTCGTCAACTGAGGTATAAGCAGCAAGCGCCCCATGGGTTTTAGCGAACTCGTCAGCTCTCGCCTGGTCTCGGCTAAAGCACGCGATGATTGTCGTATCTTCGGCTGAAGCTGCTGCAGGCGCTATCCGCGAATTAGGATAATTGCCAGTCCCTATAAATCCCCAGCCTATCGCCAATTCATCACTCCTTGTACCGAACCACCTGTTGCTTTAGCCAGTAGTAATACGAGGCTAGCGTTCCGCTCCTACTTTCGAGGTCGCTTCTTTAAGGAATTTGCTTATGTGTGGCAGGACCAGGGTTCCATCTCTAGAAGCTTGCCCGTGGTCCAGACCGGGCAGCGGAACGAATACCGCCCCAGGTATCGCCTCTGAAGCTGCTTTTGATGCTCGGAAGAACCCGTCAGCATCGCCACAGTAGAGCATGAAAGGAATGTTCAGACCAGGCAATAACGCTTCCACACCGTCGGTACCCATTGGCGCAGTCGTAGCGGCGATCAGCGCTTCAGGGTCGTTGTCCAGAAGTCGCTCCCTGCGTCCCGATTCCATGGGACCTTCTATGGCCTCGGATTCGGCTACGTAAGCGTCCATCCCTTTCCTAAGTAACTCGATCCTTGATGCAGGTGGAACATCCGTGTTGGCCACGTCTGCGCCCATACCGCCGATTACGAAGGAGTGAAAGCGGTCTAATGCGTGTTTCACGATGCCAAACCCGATCCGGCCGCCCATGGAATACCCCAGATAATGGGCTTTATCCACACCTTGGTCATCCATGACAGCCAATATGTCGCTGACGCGAAGCTTCAGATCGTACTCTTTCGGGTCGTGGGGTTTGCCGCTGCGGCCGTGGCCTCGGGCGTCTACCAGGATCAACCGGTAGTCCTTCTGGAACTCTTCAACAAAACCGTAGGCGTACCAGTTCTTGAGACTGCCGGTTAACCCATGCTGAACCACCAAAGGAGGTCCATTTCCTTCCACGTGATAGTGAATAGCAACACCCGAGTTATCTACGTACGGCATGTCTTATCTCCCAAATCTCTTTTCAGAGGATTACCACTCGCTAATTAGTCGTGCTGCCTCGTCTCCCATCTCTGAAGTTGAGGCAGTACCCCCAAGGTCCACAGTCAACACGGTACGTTGCTCTAAGCACTTGGCAACAGCGTTATCCACCCGCTGCGCCGCTTCCTGCTCTCCGAGGTGGTCCAGCATCATAGCCACGGCTGAGACTGTGGCGAGCGGGTTGGCGATGCCCTTGCCCATGATGTCGAAGGCTGCGCCGTGCACAGGCTCGAAAAGCGACGGATATTCCTTCTCCGGGTTGATGTTGGCACTGGGGGCAAGGCCCATGCTGCCAGTTACAACAGCCGCGATGTCCGAGAGGATATCGGCGAACAGATTAGAGGCCACCATCACATCAAAATCTTCAGGCCAGCGGACCAGGTCCATACAGGCACGGTCGACCAGAAGGGACTCTGTCTCGATCTGGGGGAAGTCGGCTGCCACCTCATTGAAAACCTCGTCCCAGAAAACCATACCGAAGGACTGCGCATTGGATTTGGTCACGGAAGTGACTTTTTTACGTTTATCGCGTCGAACGCAGTGTTCGAATGCTGCCCTGATTATGCGCTCCGTACCACGCCGGGTGAATATATTGGACTGGACCACAGTCTCATAGGGCGTTCCTGCGTAAAGCCGCCCGCCAACCGGAGCGTATTCGCCCTCGGTGTTCTCTCGAAATATAACCATGTCTACATCGCCGGCTTTCTTGCCCGAGAGCGGGGATTCCACACCCGGATAGAGATAAGCGGGCCGGATGCACACACCTTGGTCAAAGCTCCGCCGCATGGGCAGCAGCAGACCGTGCAGTGTGATGTGGTCAGGTATGTTGGGGTCTCCGACAGCCCCGAACAGGATTGTGTCAAAACCCTTCAGGGTCTCGATGCCATCTTCAGGCATTAGATTACCGGTTTCACGGTAATATTCCGACCCCCACGGGAACTCGGTGAACTGAAAACTGAGGTTTTCAGTGACACTTGCAACAGCCTCTAGAGCTTTCCGGCCTTCATCGATGACCTCCAAGCCTACGCCGTCTCCTGGTATGACTGCCACTTTGTAATCTGCCATTACGGTCCTTATAGATTCTGTTTGTTATCGAGTGATCCAATCAAACGTCCACTCGCTGCACACCGCCGCCAAGCAGGCGGAAATGGTAGACCGAGTCGGCGTCCGGAAAGGCCTCTAATGCCTTATGGTAAGTTGATTTGCCACGGCGCTCGCGGGCGTCCAAGAGGACGCCAATGATCGTACCGCTATGGCCGACGTTCACTCCTACAGCGCCTACCGACTCAGCAAATTCTTTTACTTCACCCAGCCGTGGCTTAGCAAGAACAGCCTGACTAGCATCGGCGCTGATACTAGCTCCCTGGCCCACCAACACTGGGTCCTGGTTGGTGATACCGAGCCTGAGTAAGCGCAGGGCCTCGGTCGTCTGGTCGTCTACATTCTGCCAACGCTGGAATCGGTCCACCATGTTGAACTGTACCGTATCGACTGTGCCACCCAGGTCAAGGGCCACTATCTCCATCGGTGGCGGCGGGCCCAGGCTCTCTCGAATGATGCCCGCTCGGTGGTCAAACAGCGCTACGCCTGGAATCATTATGCCGTCTGTGGGCTCGATAGACAGAGCGATCTGGGCGATCTGATAGGGCGTCAGTTCCTGCCCTAGAGCCAGGCCAGTGGCAGCGATGGCAGCTGCCAAGTCGGCACTGCTACTGGCCATACCCTTGCCTCTAGGAATGGGGTTGTTGATGGTTAACTTGGCCCGGACTTTGGCGTTTTTAAGTTGAGAGAGGGCCCGACGAACAGCCGCGGCGGTTTTGTCACAACCTTCTGGGGTCTCCACGCCTGGACCGTCGGAGTAAAGATCTACCGTGACCCGGGAATAGAAGTCAATAGGACAGGTTACGAGAAAATGTATCCCTTCAATAACGCCTTGCGCCAACTCGCCGCACACACCTGGCGCACGCACAGTAGCGCTGCCGATTAACAACGCTCCGTCTTCTTCCGAATCTTCTGAACTATTTCCGATTGGCGAGCTCAAAAGGTATGCTACTCCGTGCCTGCAGATTTTATCTTACTCGGTATCCCGGCAACTACCATGTAAACTTCGGTGGCGTTGGCAGCGATCCGTTGGTTAACCGTGCCCAATAGGTCTTGAAAACGGCGTCCCAGAGGATCTGCCGACACCAAGCTTAAGCCCACCTCGCTGCTTACTAGGACGAAGGCCTCGTGGGAGTCAGAAATCAAATGCAGAAGCTTGTCTGCCTCGCCAGTCACGACCTTTTCCTGAGTTTGGTTGTCTTCGGTTTGATGCTCCATCAATAGATTGGCAACCCAAGAATCTACCGAATCAATGATTACCACGCCTGTACTATCTCCCTTTTTAAGCAACGGAGAGATCCGCTCCGCTAGTTTGATGGGTTCTTCCAAAGTGGACCAATCCTGCGGCCTGGATTCCTGGTGCCGCTGGATACGGTCTTTCATCTCCTCATCGAATGCCACGCCGGTCGCCACATAGAGCGCTGGTTGGCCAGCTACCTGGCTGAGCTCGATTGCCAAGCTTTCTGCATAGGCGCTCTTTCCCGACCTTACGCCTCCCAGCACAAAACAAAGCTGGGGAGCCATTACACGCGGGCCGCGTCGTAATCGCGGCTAAGTCCAGATAAACGGTAGATCAGTTCCATATCCATGCTGGAGCGGACCCAGTCTGCTAGTTTGTCATATTCTCTGTCCAGGTCGAGACCGCTGGGTGTATCAGGCAAGGAGACGCCCTTGCGGCGCGCCAATTCCTTGAGCATCTCGTTCCTAAGTTCTCCGTTATGGAACAGCCCGTGGATATAGGTTCCCATCACATTCCCCGAGGCATTTAACGCGCCCTCAGGGTCGCCAGTACCAGTCACAGAAACATCGGCGCGGTCTTCGATTAGGAACGGGGTTGAAATTCCTTCTCCCATCGTCCTGCCCATATGAATCTCGTAACCGCTGACTGGCAACCCCTCTGCGCCTGCCAGCAAACCCCATGCCCCGGTCACCTTGCCGTTGATCCGGTGGGTCTCTTTGCTGCCTTCGAAAACTGTAGTGAGGTCCATCAAACCCAGACCTTCGAGCTCCGTGATAGACGATTCTATCTGCTCGGGGTCGCTGACCTTGGTTCCCAGCATCTGATAGCCGCCACAGATACCCACGACCGCCGCGCCGCTAGCATGTAGTTCCTTCACGGCTCTGCTCAGTCCCTGGTCGTTCATCCACGCCAGGTCAGGGATAGTCGTTTTCGTGCCTGGAATGATCACCAGGTCGGGCCGGCCAAGTTGGGCGAGAGAATCAACGTAACGCAGATCCACGCCTGGGTGGCGGGAAAGTGGGTCGAAATCATCAAAGTTGGCGATATGGGGGAGGTGGAGCACAGCAACATCCAAAACAGACTGTGAAGTACCTCCTGTGGGATGGTCCAAGGCGACTGAGTCCTCCTCCGGGATGTGTATGTCTCGGTAGTGGTGTATCAGGCCCGCCACGGGAATGCCGGTCCGCTCTTCGAGCCAGGTGATGCCGTCCGTGAGCAGTCCGGGGTCCCCTCGAAATTTATTGATGACCAACCCTTTTACGATATCCCTTTCCTCAGGTTCCAGAAGCTCCAGTGTGCCTACCAAAGACGCAAACACCCCGCCCCGGTCGATATCACCGCACAGCAGCACAGGCGCATTGGCATAGAGTGCCACACGCATATTCACGATCTCGGTGGCTTTTAAGTTAATCTCAGCCGGGCTGCCAGCGCCCTCGGCTACGACGATATCAAAATCCTCGCGCAGGGAGTCCAGAGATGTGTGGACCGCTTCCCAGAGTTGAGGTTTGAGGCCGAAGTAGTCTCGGGCCTTGGCTGAGATCATGGGTCGTCCCATCACGACAACCTGGGAGATATGGTCAGCCTCTGGTTTTAGCAGAACCGGGTTCATTTCAACCCTGGCGTCCACACCCGCAGCATCGGCCTGCACCGCTTGGGCTCGTCCAATCTCTCCGCCATCAGCAGTTACATACGAGTTGTTAGACATGTTCTGGGCTTTGAAGGGAGCTACCCGGAACCCGTCCTGTCGGAATATGCGGCAGAGGGCAGATACCAGCACACTCTTCCCCACGTGAGAGGCGGTGCCCTGGACCATCAAAACCTGTCCTGCCATCTAGGGAAACAACCTCTTATTCACCATTACCCCGTCGTACCAGCCATTCCGTGATGTACGGGGCCGTTCAGGTGAGAAGTGTCGTTGAACTGGCGCAGCACCGCGTTGTCTTCGAAAGTGTCGACGGTGGTTAGTCCACAATTTCCAAACACGAAGGACCAGTTCCCTTCCAAAGACATACCCAGCAGCGAGACCATAGCGGCCCGAAGGACGCCACCGTGGCTAACTATCAGTACCGTATCGTCCAGATGATTAGATTTGATCTCGCCAATGATCTGCGCCATCCGCGCGCTCACCGCTCTAGTCGATTCGCCCCCTTTGGGAGCATAGTCCAGGTTCTTCTCTAAGTACTTCGGGTACTCATTGGGGAATTGAACTTTAATCTCAGGCAGGGTCATGCCCTCAAATGCGCCTTTGTGGTATTCCCGGAGCATAGGCGTCTCGTTCAAGGCTATATCGCGTTCACCTAAAGCCAGCTTGGCGGTTTCCGATGTGCGCTTGAGATCACTTGAGTAGGCAGCGTCTATCGACAACCCCAATAGGCGCTGCCCGAGCGATCGTGCCTGCTCGGTGCCTTTGTCGGAGAGTCCGATATCTGTGTGGCCTTGGATCCGACCTGCGGCGTTCCATTCGGTTTCGCCGTGACGAACGATTAATAGTGTTCCCATATTGGTGGATATTCTAAACACGAAGTACTTGAAAGTACACCGACTCTTGTTAGTTAATGGTATCCAGGATATTTGGCATACTATATATAGTTGAGGCTAATCAGTCTCATAACTTGCCATAATTTAAGAAACTAGCATACTATATGTTGACATGTCCTGATATCCGAGCTACAATATCTCGACCGTAACGATGGGAGGTGTTTCTAATGGAAGCCTATTGTGTGAAGTGCAGGAGCAAGCGCGAGATTAAGAACCCCGAGAAGATCACCATGAAGAATGGGAAGCCCGCCACTCAAGGTGTATGCCCATCCTGTGGCACCAAGGTTTTCCGCATCGGCGCCGCTTAGATTAACAGCGGCTCTCAGTTTTTCTTCATAGCAGATTAAAGGCAGAGTGCCTTCAGCTGGGCCGTTGAGGCCCGGTTGGCAATTTTCGCCTGATTTTCAGGATTCCGCCTGTTGCAGCCACCCTGTGTTGTGTGTAGGGAAGTGTGGTCTAGGGTGGCTGTAACCAGTCTTACTTGGTCGGGCGTTTAGTTATATCGCTCGTCTTAACTTAAGTCGAGAATGCTGAGAGTTAGATTGCGGGCGTTCGTAATGCGCACGTGCCTTTTAATTTAGGAATTTTCCTGTGCAAAATTGTACAGGACGGTAAATAATCGTTTAGTGGCCGGAGGACCCTCCCCTTCGGCCACATTTTTTTCCTCGAATCGTTCCCCTCATCCAGCTTCCACTCACAGCCTCCGTTACCATCTGTTGTGCTATCATGGCGCCTCCAGCGTGAGGCGGCGATTTCAGGTACGTTGGCGCTATCACGAACTTTGGATAAAAGGACGATCCGAGGTAAAAATGACACAACCTGCAAGCTGGCGAGACTTATTGGAAGCCAACGCCCCTCAATTGATGAAAGTGGTAAGCGGAGTGCAAGACCACGCTCTGCCGAATGGCGCCCTCGACCACAAGACCAAAACACTGATGACCATGCTATGCGATGCACTATTGGGTCATGACGGAGGCGTCGCCACAATCGCCAACCGGGCTAGAGCAGCAGGTGCCTCTGAGGAAGAGATCACCGAAACCGTCGGGGTCGCATTCCTAATGGGCGGACTTCCTGCCCTTGTCACCGCTTCCAATGCCTTCAAGAAATAGCATTTCTTAGACCCGTTACAAGCATGATTCACTCGAAGATTTTGAGGTGGCTGAAATGGCTCTTTCCGAACCCATCGTATTCTTCAACGGTGAGCTGAAGCCCGAGTCCCAGGTGGGCATTTCCATCCGGGATAGAGGGTATCTCTACGGCGACGCTGTCTTCGACGCCGCCCGTACATTCAACGGAACTCCATTCCGCCTACCTGAGCATGTCCACCGGCTCTATGACTCCTTGCGGTATCTCCGCATCGACCCAGGCATCGAACCCCCGGAGATGGAAGACTGGTCGCGGCAGGTAGTGGAACACAACTACAAGTTGCTGCCTCCGGGTCAAGACATGTGGGTGATGCAGCGAATCAGCCGTGGCATAGAGCCTATCCTGCCCGATGACGTGATGCTCCCTACGGTATTGATAGAAACCCACCCAATCCCATTCGCCCGACGCGCTAGCCTATATAGAGACGGCGCTGCGATATTCACTCCGTCCGTGCCAAGGGTCCCGCCTCGGTTCGTAAGCCCACGTGCTAAAACGCACAACTATCTGAACCTGATCTTGGGCGATTTGGAGGCCGCAGCCAGCGACCCGGACGCCTGGTCAGTCTTGTTAGACGAGGCCGGCAACCTTACCGAAGGCCGGGGCTCCAACATCTTCCTGGTCAAGGACGGCACAGTGGCCACCCCTAAGGGGCAATACGTGCTGGAGGGAATCACCAGAGGCGTTGCTATGAACCTTGCCGTAGGTCTAGATATGCCTGTGGAAGAGAGAGATCTCGATCTCTACGACGCCTACACCGCCGATGAAGCCTTTCTGACTTCAACCAGCCTCTGCATCTGCCCTATATCTTCGTTCAACGGCACACCCATCGCTGGAGGCAAGGCTCCTGGCACAATCACCCGTCGGTTGATGGACGCGTTCAGCGACACGGCCGGTATGGACTTTGAAGAGCAATATCTGTCTCATCTAGAGTAGATGCGCTTACTGCCTTCTGTTTTGACCGAAATATCTTAAACAAGGGAGAGAGACCATGTCCGACCAGATCGCCAATATCACCGACTCGCCCGCCAAGAATCTGGCTAACGGCTTTGGATTTACAGAAGGGCCGCTGTGGCACCCGGACGGCCACTGGTTGTTCGTGGACATCCAGAAGCTGCAGATACACAAGATGTCCCCCAGCGGGCAGCTTGAAACCTACAGGGATCCGAGCTTTGGCACCAATGGCATGACTTTCGACAAGGAAGGCCATCTGGTGATCTGCGAGAGTGATAACAGGCAGATAATGCGCCAGCAAAGCGACGGTTCCTACACCGCCATCGCTACCCACGCAGACGGTAAACGCCTGAACCGCCCCAACGACATCGTTGGCCGTTCGGATGGAACCCTTTACTTTACAGACCCTGGCGGACGCCTGAGCGAATCCGAACGAGAGTTAGATTACAGCGGTGTGCACATAATCGCGCCCAACGGCAGCCAATCTGTGGGCACAACCGAAACGGAATACCCCAACGGCCTGGCGTTCTCTCCCGACGAAAAGATTCTGTATGTGGCAATCACACGCCTGGACGCACGCTGTCTCGAAGAGAAAGAGAAGAAGCAACTGTGCGAACACCAGTTGATCCGAGCTTTCGACGTGGCCGATGACGGCAGTTTGAGCAACAACCGTGTCTTCGCCAATATGTATTCGAGCGAAGACGGCGTTCCCGACGGCATGAAGGTAGACGTGGAAGGAAACATCTACTGCACGGGTTCTGAGGGCTGTTGGGTCTTCGACGCTTCGGGCAAACAACTAGGGATCATCCGGCTGCCTGAGATACCGGCCAACTGTGCCTGGGGAGGGCCCGACAACCAGACTATGTTGTTCACTGCCCGCACCTCTGTCTTCAGCCAACGTATGAAGATCCCCGGCACGGCCATCCCCAGAAACTAGGCCGAAGGAAAAGGCATGCCAGATTACGACGCGATAGTCATAGGTGTAGGCGGTATGGGGAGCGCCACCGTCTATCACCTTGCCCGGCGGGGCTGGAAAGTCCTAGGATTGGAGCAGTACGGCATCCCTCATGAGATGGGGTCGTCCCACGGCTATTCCAGGATGATTCGCTACACCCTGCAAGAGCACCCCAATTACGTGCCTCTGGTACATCGTGCCTATCAGCTGTGGCATGAATTGGAGGACGCTTCCGACGCGACCCTGATGGTCACCACCGGCTCGGTGCGTGCCGGGCCGCCTGATAGCCCTTTCTTTAAAAACGCTCAGGAATCGTGCGATGCCCATAACATACCTTACGAAATCCTGACGGCACCTGAAATCAACAAAAGATTTCCCGGCTATCAGTTTCCAGATGAGATATCCTCCATCTTCCAGTCCGACGGCGGGTTCTTGCTGCCGGAGCAGTGCATCGTAAACCACGTGCGCGCAGCCGAGGAATCAGGCGCTGAAATTCACAGCCAGGAGACCGTACTCGATTGGGAACCTCGAGGCGATGAAATAAAGGTCCGCACCGACAAGGGCGTTTATATAGCGCGGAGACTGGTAGTCACGGCGGGAGCTTGGGCCGGAAAGTTGGTGCCTGCAGTGAAGGGACATGCCATCCCGGAGCGGCAGGTGTTGGGCTGGTTCGAACCTGAAAACCCTGACTTATTCCGACCTGAGACATTTCCAGTATTCGGAATGCTGACCGAAGAAGGTCGCTACTACGGTTTTCCCACTTACAGCGTGCCTGGGTTCAAGATTGGACGCTCTCATCACCTATTGCAGAAAGTAGACCCGGATCAGATGGATCGAGAAGTACACGCTGAAGACGAAGCAATTCTACGGAAGGCCGTCAGCCGTTATTTCCCTCAAGCCGCCGGCCGTCTGTTGGAACGAAAGACCTGCATTTACACGAACACCCCCGACGAGCACTTCATGATTGGCGTACTTCCAGGCCTTCCTGAGGTATCAGTGGCCGCTGGGTTTTCGGGCCACGGATTTAAGTTCGCCAGCGTCATCGGAGAGATCATGGCTGACCTGGCGCAGAAAGGGGAAACGAGCCATGACATCAGCCTGTTCAGATTGGACCGGTTCAACGGATAGTGTTTATTGCGTTGCTTGTGAGTAAATCACGGCTGGTGATATGCTGTGATTAGCGCTTCCGGGCTGGCCAACTCCACGCAACCCGCGCTATACAGCAGGATGCAATGGAACAAATGCAACATCTGACCATCCACGAGACCCCCTCCAAGAAACTGGATCACATGGTAATCGTATTCAGCGGATGGGCCGACGCAGCAGAAGGCGCCACTAGCGCCGTGAAATTCCTCCAACGGAAGCTGCAGTCCAAGAAGTTCGCGGAGATCGATCCTGAGGAGTTTTATGACTTCTCTCAGACTCGGCCCCATTCTTCCAGGACCAGGGACGGAAAACGACGCATCCACTGGCCGGCCAACGAGTTTTCGTACCTGACGGGCGGGAACACCGATTCCGGGATAATGGTCTTCAACGGAGTGGAACCGAATCTGAAGTGGCGCACCTTCTCAAAAACAGTCGCCGAGGTGGCCAAACGACATGGCGTGAAGACTGTGATTCACATTGGAGCGTTGCTGGACGCTGTCCCACACACGCGACCGGTCAAGCTTAGTGGCACGGCCAGCGAGCCCAAGCTTAGCGAATTCCTGGAGAGCCAGGGCATCCGATCCTCCAACTACCAAGGCCCTACTGGGATCAGCTCAGCCGTGATGGACGCCTGCCTCAAAGAGGGTATGGAATATACATCTGTGTGGGGCCACACCTCTCACTACCTGCAAGCTGCGCCCAACCACCGGGTTGGCCACACGCTTCTCCAGATATTGGTCAAACTTCTCGATCTGCCATTAGATCTCTCTGAGCTTTATTCGGCTGCAGACATCTTCAATGGAGAGGTCGAGAAAGCGGTGGCCAAAGATGACCAAATCAGCTCATACGTCTCCAAACTTGAAGGCCAATACGACGAAGCTGTAGCTGCCATCGAGATTCCAGACCCCGCCGAACTGGTCAAGGACCTGGAACAATTTCTCAGGGGCGAGCAGCGCCGTCCTCCAACAGACCTCTCCTCATAGCTTCAGGCTAGCGTCTAGCCAAATTCTGGCCTGTACCTCCACGAAGCCACAATGACTGATTCAGTCGCAGATCAGCGCACTAATCGCTTTCCCACCAGTATCGACCTATGTATTCAACGTATCGCATATTGATTATCAAATCATTGACACGCAGAAGCTGCATAGGATATATCTACCCCACGCCTCTATATGCTGGACCTCTAGGCTGGCGTCCTGCACATTCGCAAGTGGGGAGAGACAACAAAGGCATACAATCAGACCAGTTTGCCAAACGTCGGGAATAAGGCCCGGATCTACAGCGTAACGGATATCGAATTGCCCACC
>JAKUNK010000023.1:0-49675 GCA_022451945.1 Dehalococcoidia bacterium | reverse complement strand
TTTCGAAAGCTGTGAAGCTAGTCCGAAGAAAGCACGGCGGGGCATCTTATTCTCGAGGGACTTGGCTAGGAGCTGGGTTGACCAGCTCGATGCCAATAGTCACCGGGAAGACCCGAACGAGTTCTTCGACCGTCCACTTTCCATCCTTTTGGATGGTTTTCACCGGTTCAGGTTCGTTTAGGAGGGTTACCAAGCCTTCGGTCACATGGAAGACGTGGCCGTTAACGTGACCTGCTTCGTCGGAAGCCAACCAAGTGACCATGGGCGCTATATCGTCGGCTTGACCCCTAAGCGTCAGAGCTGCACCAGTGCTAATGCCACGGGCTGCCCTAAGTTCCCGAGCATCATCAGGGATGCTGCCTATCATCCTGGTGGCCGCACTCGGTGATATGGCGTTGGCCGTCACACCATACCGACCCATGTCCCGGGCAACCACCCTGGTGAACCCAGCTATGCCATCTTTAGCCGCGCCGTAGTTGGCCTGACCGGAGTTGCCATACAACCCAGTGGTAGAGCTAAATGTGATGATCCGTCCGGAACGCTGCTGCCGGAAAAGGACGCTGGCGTTCTTAACAATCGAGAAAGTCCCCTTGAGGTGGACAGCAATAACATCGTCCCATTCCTGTTCAGACATGTTGAAAATCATACGGTCTCGGAGAATCCCGGCTACCGTTACGACGATATCCAACTTCCCGTAGTTGTCCAGGGCAGTCTGAATGATCTTCTCGCCGCCAGCCATGGTGGCCACTGACTCCAAGGAAGCGACCGCTTCTCCGCCTTCAGCTTTAATCTCATCCACCACCTGTTGGGCGAACGAGGAGTCTTCGCCGGTACCGTCCACGTTGACTCCAGGGTCTACTACAACTACTTTGGCGCCCTGGGCGGCCATCAACTTGGCGACTCCCCGGCCAATGCCGCGGCCCGAGCCGGTTACAATCGCCACCTTGTCTTTCAGCAATTCCGCCATCAGATTATCTCCATCTGGTTACTTATCATTGTTCAGTCGAGGTGGGCTTTAGACTCGTTCCCACAGAAGTATGTTTGTAAGGTCTGCCCGCGAGCCCTTGATAGGTTGGGTGCTCAGTCGAAGTCTTGTACCTGCAAACTCAAAATTTCTCGTTTGGACATCGCCGATCCAGTTGGGGAACAAAGCACCAGCAACGTGATGAGTCACCTGTCCTTTAGACTCATCGACTTCGTAGGTACCGAAGTAAGCGATGTATCCTTCAAAAGCGGTCTTTATCTCTTCCTCAGTTCCCTTAAGAAGGTTTCCCGACTGGAATGCTGGTCTGCCACTTCCCACTATCTGGCCAGAGAAGCTGCCACGTCCGTCGTAAATCAACTGGCCTTCTGGCCTCTCGCCATAAGGATAGCTGATGCGGCCGTCAGACCAACTGCCATAGCATTCCAGCAACCGCCAAGTGCCTGTAAACTCTTCTTCGACCGAGCCCTCTGCCAAGCTCTGACCTATTCTCTGGCCGGGGCTGGGTTATATATATCTTTGGTCAATATGTCACGTGCCATCTCGGACAACTTATCAACGTCCCAGGTACCGGTTGGCTCGTATATGGCTCGCTCAGGCCTTGGCTGGGAGACCAGCGATATAGTGTCTCCATAGACCAAGAAGGTCTGGCCATTAACGTTATCTGCGAAGTCACTGGCCAGGTAACCTACGAAAGGAGCGATGTGATCAGGATCCAGATTGGCCAAATCTTCCTCTCCAGCGATAGGCTCAACTCCGCTGCGGGCCCTTATCTCAGATGCGCTATCAGGGATGTCTGCGATCATTCGGGTGCTAGCCCGGGGTGCAATCGAGTTAACGGTCACACCGTAACGGCCCATGTCCTTGGCTACGACCTTGGTGAACCCGGCGATACCCGACTTGGCTGCACCGTAGTTGGCCTGGCCTGAGTTACCCATGAGGCCGGACTCTGAGCTAAAGGTGATTATTCGGCCAGAGCGCTGTTGGCGCATCAGGATGCAAGCGTTTTTAACAACGGTGAATGTACCCTTGAGGTGAACGGCGATCACATCGTCCCATTCTTCTTCCGACATGTTGAAGATCATGCGGTCCCGAAGTATGCCGGCGCAGGTGACGACTATGTCCAGCTTGCCGAAGTTGTCGACGGCGGACTGAACTATCTTCTCGCCGCCTTCCATCTCGGTTACCGACTCCATGCAAGCGATGGCGTTCCCGCCCTCAGCTTTAATCTCGGCAACCACCTGTTCGGCTACGGACTGGTCCTGGCCGCTGCCGTCCACATTCACTCCGGGGTCAACGACTACCACGCTAGCGCCTTCTGCGGCCATCAGCTTGGCTATCCCCCGACCGATCCCCCGGCCGGAGCCAGTGACTATGGCCACTTTGCCATTCAACATTTCCGCCATTATTGCCTCCCTGGGCTTGGTTCTAATCTAATCTGAGCAGAAGTAACTGCCTCATTCAAGCTCTTGATTTGCGTGTTTATCTGGAAGGAAGGGCAACCGTCGCCGAGCCAGGCGTGGTTCTCTCACCCTTTTCGTTCTCTAGCCAGATCTCGCAGTCAACCAAATCGGCGCCTTTGTCCTGGTATTTTTTCGTAACAACGCCTTTGATAATCACCGGAGTGCCGGGTATGTCCATGCCCCGGTACTGGCAGACCAGACGTTTCAATTCGCCGTCTGGTCCCATCCACTTGGTGACCAGGTGACCGAGGAATGCATTCTTAAGAGCTCCGTGGAGAATCACGTCTTCTAAGTCGTTATTCCGTGCGTAGGTCTGATCGTAATGAATCTGATAGTAGTCGCCAGATGCGCCTGCATATTTCACCAATTGCTGGGTAGAGGGATTCTTCACCAAGTCGGGCAATGCCATGCCTTCATGTACGTCATCCCAATAGACTTGATCGGCCATGGCTAGCTCCCGTCCTAATATCTTATAGAGGTGCTGGTCTGAGTAGCGGCAACCTGGTCGAACTGGTTCCGGTAGGTCACCACAATGGTGGTGATAATCATGAGACCCATTCGGCCGGTGCGCTCATTGATATCGGCAATCTCTGAGACTGCCGTAATCCGGTCTCCGGCCCGCACAGGATGGAAATATTCCCAGTCGCTGCCACCGTCTAGCAACCGGTTGAAGGGCATATCGTATGGGTAAGCCGGGCGGTCTACGCCTACAGAACGAAGGAAAGTTGGTGGAGCTATGAGCCCGCCATATCGACTCTCTCTGGCAACCTTCTCGTCGTTGAAAACAGGATTGTCATCTTCGATGGCCTGGGCGAACTTAATAATCGCGCCTTTCTCCACGTCGATGGTCTTTGGCTCACTCTTTTGGCCAATGGCCTGCTGCCGCATTTCTTCGGTCAAAAATGACGCGGGCGTAGTCACGAAATTACCTCCTGTTCCAGTGCACCGAAAGTCTATCTGCCGCCCTGTTGAGTGTCAAATATTTCATTGGACACGCCAGCCACGCGGATATATAGTCTGAGGAACCAAACATCCGGGCGGGTGTTCCAGGCACGGTTTCCCGCCTGAAGCATCTCCTAATCGGTAGGCGTTTTCCAGGAGTCTTTAACATGGAATATGGCTTCTATCTTCCCAACAGCGGCGCCGGCGTTGAGCCTGACGCGCTTGCGGATATAGCAAAACTGGGCGACCGCCTGGGTTTCTACTGCATGGTCATGCCCGATCACGTGCTGCAGCCCAACCAGGTCAAGTCCACCTACCCATACAGCTTAACCGGCGACATACTGGAGGCCGGTCAGTCAGGTGACGGCGAATGGCCAGAACAGATCACCACTCTGGCCTACCTGGCCGGAATCACAGAGCAGATCAAGCTTGTCACAAGCGTGATGATCATTCCTTACCGCAACCCCATACTCACCGCCAAGATGCTCTCAACCCTGGATATGCTGTCCAAAGGCCGCCTGATCTTAGGCGCGGGCGTTGGCTGGATGGAGGAAGAATTCGAACTGCTGAACGCCGAACCCTTCGCTGAGCGTGGGGCGGTGACCAACGAATATCTGCGTGCTTTTATAGAACTGTGGACCAACGACGACCCGACATTCGAAGGCAAATACGTCAACTTCTCCAACATCACGTTCTTGCCCAAGCCGGTGCAAAAACCCTACCCGCCCATCTGGATCGGCGGGCAGAGCAAACCCGCTATCAGGCGTGCCGCTCAGATCGGCGACGCCTGGCATCCGGTAGGCGCCATTCCCGCCGCCCCGCTAGAACCCGAGGAATTGGCAGAAAACCTCGCCCTGCTCCGCGACTACGCAGAGAAAGCAGGACGAGACCCTTCTAAGATCCAAGTCTCGGTCAAAGCCCCACTGTATGACGCCAATTCTTCTGGTGACATCCGCCGCCGTTTCAGCGGCTCAGCCGATGAGGTGCGGCAAGACGTGCAGACCTACGCAGACGTGGGCGTCACTCACCTGATCTTCGACTTCCGCACAGCCGACCCCAACCAGACTGAAGACCGCATGGCCCGATTCTCGGAAGAGGTCATGGCCGTAACTTAATCAGCCGCCAGCAATAGTCTTATCTTCCTCCCGTCAGTGACTCTGGTGGCTTCTTCAAAGCAAGGTCAATAAAATGGGGATATCAATACCCTTGATCTTATGGGGTGGATACATCAACTCTCATACCATCTTGAGAGTGGCCCGGTTCACCTTTACTGAACAGGACCTAATCGGCTAAAGATTTCTGGAGGAGCGACATGAAACTTCGCCTTGACGACGGGATAGAGCTTTTTTACACCATCGACGACTTCACCGACCCCTGGACTGAGCCCGAGACGGTGGTCATGCACCACGGCATGGCCAAGAGCCATAAGATGTGGTTCGGCTGGGTACCCATCATCGCCCGACACTACCGTGTCATCCGGTTCGACATGCGAGGAATGGGCCTTTCGGACGTGTCCGGCCCTGAACATCCCTGGACCCTAGACAGTTTCACCAATGACTTAAAAGAGTTCGTCGACAAGATGGAGCTAGACAAGTTCCACCTGATCGGCGAGACGGTAGGCGGTTCAATATCAATGAACTTCTCCATCAGCAACCAAGAGCGCTTGCGATCACTCACCGTCTGCACCTCTCCGACCAACTTCGACTCCCACCACCAAGAAAGTGCTGATCTAATCGAACGTGAGGGGATCAACGTCTGGGTGGAGAATTCCATTGGCCGTAGATTGGATCCCCAAATAGTAGACCCGGCCTACATCCGTTGGTATGCAGAACAGATGAAGAAAACCCCGGCCCACGTAGTGGCCGGGTTCCAGGCCAATGCCGGAGGAGATATCGGTCCCGCGCTGAAGAATGTCCAAACCCCCATGCTGATGCTGGCCGCTGCCAGCCTGCGAGAAGAAGTCTTGGGTGATTTCAGGGGTGCATCAGACCTGTTCCCCAATGGAACAAAAGTGATTTTCCCAGGTGTCCAGGGATTCGTACAGCACATCCTACCGGTACCTTGCGCCAGAGTCTGGCTCGACTTCGTTCAAGGCCTTAAGTGAAGAAATAGATCCATCTAATCTTGGGAATCCGCTGCGTCTTTTTAGGACAATTCCGCAGCGGAATACCCGACCCAGACTGCAACCAGGCCCAAACAAACGTGAAGAGCAACATTAGAAAATGCTGCGATGGATTTCCCATCCTTCAGCAGCTCTACTGTCTCATTACCAAACGTAGAAAAAGTCGTAAACCCACCTAACACGCCAACCAATAACAAAGTCCGGGTTTCCGGTCCCAGTAAATTACGGTGTTCGGAGAGGCCTGCCAGTATCCCGATTAGCAAACAGCCAGTGATATTAACAATCAATGTCCCATATGGCAGCGACAGAGTATGGAAAACCTCATTCACCCAACCTGAGATTAAATAGCGGAGTACAGCGCCAATAAATCCACCAACCCCTACTAGTCCGATCAACAGCACGTGGACTTTCCCTCAGTCAATCATAATCTTGTTTTCTAAGAGTATTTTTCCATCTTTTAGATAATTATTCCCAGATTAATTAAGAGGGTTTCTACAGAAAATCTGGCGGCCAGTGACCGATTATTTTTCAGCTACACCACCGATTCCTCTCACCGATCTATTGAGTTCTTAAGCGGCAACATGCCAAAGAAAACCTCCCGGCACACTCTACGCGTTGACCCTCGGCACACCTCGGAATACAATCCGGCCTGATCATCGGCAACCGACTATCCGGGATGCTTACATGACCGATGCCCTCAGCTGACTCTGCGACCGTTGGGTCCCCTCCCTAAAATGCGATGGTCTGTCCTGAGGGCTTGTGGAGTCCGATCACGCCGTTCCGACTGTAGCCAGATTGAATGAGGACCCAAACAGCAGAAGCTGATCCAGACCTGTATGCTCGGCTAGTCAAAAAGAGAGTACTTAGAGGGATTGAATCACATGAACCTGTCTTTAGAGGGAAAAATCGCCATCGTTACCGGTGGCAGCAAAGGGATTGGCCGGGCAACGGCATTAGCCCTGGCCGAAGAGGGCGTAGATGTGTCTATCTGTGCGAGGGGCCTGGAAGACCTTGAGAGCACGGCCAGTGAGATTCGGTCCAAGACCGGCCGAAAGGTGTTAGCTATACAGGCGGATACGGGAAAGCCAGATGACATCAAGAATCTAGTATCCACCACGGTGGCAGAATTCGGAGGGGTGGATTTTCTGGTCAATAACGCGGTCAATTCCAGGGCCGCTACATTCATGGACTTGGAAGACGAAGACTGGCTCAACCATATCAACGTCAAAGTTATGGGATATGTTCGTTGCTCCCGTGAGGTGATTCCTCACATGCAGGCACGGGGCGGCGGAAGAATCATCCACATCGGTGGCATGGCGGCCCGCCAGGCTAATACCCTGGCAAACAGCAACGGCGTCACCAATTCGTCTGTTTCCAACCTGGCGAAGAACCTTTCTGACGCTTTCGCATCAGACGGAATTTTGGTCAACTGCATCCATCCAGGCACAACTCGAACCGAGAGGCAGACCCGTAGCCTGAATGCCCGCGCGGAGCATGCCAATGTCTCTGTTGATGAGATGGAGCGCCTGGCCGTTGCTGATATACCGATCGGCCGAATGGTGGAATCCCAAGACGTCGCCGACCTGATAGTATTCCTGGTCTCAGGACGGGCTGGGGCCATCACGGGTCAGACCATAGCCGTGGAAGGTGGAGCCGGGCGAGGGATGAACTTCTAGACAGCGTAGCCACAGCATCTAATGCATTAAACACGGCATCGATACAAAAATCTGTCGACCCGCATCGAGTCGCCAAAGGAATGGAATTGATACTCAACCCAGTTGGCCTCCTCAAACTGAGGATTGTCAGGCTCCCTACCATATTGATCCTGCTCCTGCTTATGTTGGCGACAGCATGTTCATCGAACTCAAATGACCCGATTATCTCTAGCGAGCAACAGTCGGGGGGGCCGGATTATTCTGGAATCATCATCACCACAGACATGGCGGTTGGAGAGAACCGAATCTTGTTCGGAGTGATCGACAGAGAAGGGATGCCAGTGCCGGGCGAAGCTTCGGAAGTCGCTGTCTATTTTTTGGGGCCTGGGGAAGATAAAAGAGAATTGAAAGAATCGGTAAACGCAACGTTCACCAACTGGCCCACAGCAGTAGGCGGGGTCTTTTCCGCCAATCTAAACTTAGACACTGCAGGATTCTACGAGATCGACATCAACTACACCTCCAACAACAACCTGTCAGTATTCGCCCAAGCCAGCTTTATGCTCAAAGAGGAGGCTAGCACTCCGGCCATCGGGTCCGCGGCGCCAGCAAGCGTCACGCATACAGCCAGGGATACCGCGGAGATCTCTCACATCACTAGCTCCGCCGATCCGGACCCCGATTTGTACAAACTATCCATCCACGAGGCCCTCAAACAGAACAAGCCCTTGGTGGTGGTGTTTGCCACGCCAGCGTTCTGCGCCAGCGCTACCTGCGGCCCGCAGGTGGGGGAACTCACAAAGGTCAAAGAGAGAGTGGGAGACCGGGCCAACTATATCCACGTTGAGGTATTTGAAGACCCCCATCTCGCAGAAGGACAAAGACCCACCGGCGGTCTAATCGCTGCGGTGGATGAGTGGGGTTTGCCAACCGAACCATGGACGTTCATTATCGACGGTCAGGGTCTGGTACAGGTCAAATTCGAGCAGTTCACTGCAGCGGATGAGATAGAAGCGAGGCTGCTAGAAATTCTGTAGGGCGCTGCCTTAAGGGGTTACGAGATCTCGAACTTCAGAGGCAATCGATTGGCCGTCTTCGTCGTTATAGATCACCACAACTCCTTGGCCTAACACTTGGTGCTGCTTTAAATGGGCGGCGCTAATTCCAATGTTGCCTTCTGTGGTGAACTCCCAAATCCTACCAGACCGGTCCCGCACTCGTAGCAGCTCGATCTCTACCAAGTTGCGCCCAACCACCTCCAGCACGAGACCCGTCACAGTCTTTTCACCACCGCCACAGGCTACCGCTATAAGCAAGACGCAAGTGCTGGCGATCGAAGCCAAGGCCAGCCTGCTCCCGCTAGCCATCACCCGAACTTGAACACTTTGACCGCAACTAAGCCTGTGCCCACAACCCAGCCGCCGAGGGCCGCCAAGTAGGGCCAGGTATCCCAGATAGGCTCACTATCTATGGCAACGTCACGCAGCGCCGCAAGCATAGGTGTGAGGGGCAGGGCTAGCGACAATTGAGGCAATATCCAGGGCAAGGCCGCAGTCGAGAAGAAGGTCCCTGCTAGAAACATCATGGGAAACGTGATTGCGTTCCCCATCCCTGAAGCAGCCGCGGGGGACTTGGCCCAAGCAGAAAGTATGAACCCGATGTTCAAGAACACCACACTGCCCAACGCCGTTATACAGAAAACCCACAGAAGATTTCCATGGACTTTCCCGCCGAACACGAATACACCCAGCGCCAGAATGATGCCTGCCTGAACCAAAGCCAATAACACGTGAGCGGTAATCTCAGCGGCAAAGAATTTCCAGATAGAAAGAGGCGTCACCAAAAGCCGCTTCAAGATCGCCTGGTTGCGGAAGGTACTGATCCGAACGGCTATGGAAATAATAGAGTTAGTCATAATCCCCAACCCCAACAGGCCGAGAAGCACATTATCGAAGTAATCGACCTCGGGCACCTGAATCACATCGGCAGTAAGTAACCGGGACGGAACCACAGGCGCGCCTGCCGAGTGGATGTCAGACACCAGATTGCGGACCGCACCGTCCACCAGCTGATTACGGTCGGGGTTGCGGGTGCTGTAGACCAATGCCACCGGCGCCGGTTCATGGGCTTGGGCCTCCTGTTCTGACGGGTTATCGAACAGGCCCGGAATGATGATCAGGTAGCCCAGATTGCCGTCAACCACTTTCTCCCGGGCCTGTGTTGGGGATATCTCGTCAAATTCCAGCTGCAGGAACTCAATCTCTTCCAGACGCTCCCTGAAAAGCTCGGCCCGGGGACCACCGGACTCGTCAACCACAGCTACACCGGCCACACCAACTCCGTTGAAATTGAACAGACCGAAAACCACGACCAACATAAGAGGAAAGAACAGTGCCCAGAACATGGCCTGACGATTTCGCGCCATCATCTTTATATTGGCAAAAATCAGCGCAAACAAGTTTAGTCTCGAAGTTCACTGCCGGTTAACTCAAGAAAGACGTCTTCAAGAGTGACAGGAGTTACTTGCAGGTTCTCCAAGCCCAGGCCGGCCTTGGATATCTCCTCCAACACGGTTTTTAATGCCGATGGGCTGTTGGCCAGCCGTAATAGGTAGGTATTCTCAGTCCTACCGTCTCCCGATTGTTCGCCGGGCTGAACGACATTGGCCCCACCGTTCAGCGATTTTAATTGGGACTCGGTCATCGGACTTTCCATGGTCAATTTCACGGTGTAACTAGCTTCTAGTCCGTTAATCAGGTTCTGAGGAGTGTCCAATGCTACTAATTTACCGCGATCCATGATTGCCAAGCGTCCGCAGATCGCCTCTGCTTCTTCCATGTAGTGAGTAGTGAGCACTACAGTCACACCGCTCTGGTTAACTTCTCGAATCAGGCTCCAGAGGTTTCGGCGTGCCTGGGGGTCAAGGCCGGTGGTAGGTTCATCTAAGATAACCACTTCGGGATTGTTGACCAAGCTGGCTGCTACGGCGAACCTTTGCTGCTGGCCGCCTGACAGTTCCGCGATACGGTTTTCTAACTTATCGGCAAGGCCTACTTGATCAAGCAAAGACTCTGGGCTGGCCTTGTGGGGGTAGAAACTCCCCAGAAGGACGAGTATCTCTCTGAGGTTTAGATAACTGTAGTATGCGGAAGCCTGGAGCTGCACTCCGATTCGTGCTTTGACCTTGTTCGCGTTAGACTGGACTTCCAACCCCAGAACGCTGACCCGGCCTTCCGTAGGTTTCTGGAGACTTTCAACGATCTCCAGAGTGGTGGTCTTGCCGGCCCCATTTGGTCCTAATATCCCGAAAACTTCCCCTCGTTCAACGGAAAATGACACCCCGTCAACCGCGGTGAATGAACCAAATCGTTTAACTAGATTTTCAACTTGGACGGCAGGCTCCATGATAGCGCAGGAAATGATAACACAGTCTGGACGTAAATCGGACTTTTCTGGCTCGATGTGGCGCCGCGTAATGCCATATAGAAATAAGAATGATCGGAGCACCCTCTTCCACAGGCTGTTCGTGCCAAGCGTAGCCAGGCACGTTTTTCATTGACACCAAATGGGCCCTATGATAGTGTTCCAATCGCTGTAGCAACGCGGTCCGGCCTTGATTCTTAACCCCATGGAAACCCGGCTCCCAACCGGGTTTCACCAAATCGCAAACTAGGAACCCTATGACACGCAGCCGCGAACTCCGTAGCGCACAGACCCCCAGCCGAATCCCGAACTTTTCTCCATCCCTAACTGTACCGCCAGCATGGGCCTGAACAATCGCTCCGGCTTTCATAACTGGTTCCGTGGAATCTCGGCTTTCACGGTTTTCGCTACGTTCGCTCTGGTGGTCCTAGGCGGGGTGGTGCGCGTCACTGAGTCAGGCCTGGGCTGCCCCGACTGGCCCGGCTGTGACGGTGGTATCTTTCCTCCTCTTAATAGAGAAGCAATCATTGAATATTCCCACAGGATAACGGCGTCCTTTATAGTCGGCCCGTTGATCTTGTTCCTGTTCATCGCCTCCTGGATGCGCTACCGGCAAGAGCGATGGATATTAGTCCCGGCCACCCTGGCATTTGTTTTAGTTATAGCCCAAGCGGGGTTGGGTGGAGCAACCGTATTGAATGAACTCCCCGGCTCAGCGGTGATGGCCCACCTTGCGGTCGGCGAATCATTGGTAGCCGTACTGGTAGTCATAGCAGTGGTCGCCTTCCGTGGGCCATTAACAATAAGGCTACCGGACTGGACCACGGGCAAGATCCGAAAGTTCCCTGTCTTAGCTGTTAGCGCCGGTATCTCAGTTTTCTTACTGCTACTCTCCGGCTCTTACGTGACCACCACCGGTGCATTCGGAGCCTGCACAGAGTGGCCCCTTTGTTTGGAAAGCAACCCCTTCCCCAGCGAACGGCTGCAGATCATCCACATGCTGCATAGATACATAGCCGGTGGGATCGGTCTCTTCGTACTATACAGCCTCCACTTAGGCTTCAGAGGGAGAACGCAACCACTAGAAATCCGAATCTTCTCCCTGGCTGCTGTGACCTTATTTGTTGCTCAAGTTTTGGTAGGCGCCGGCGTGGTCTGGGCAGACTTCAACGAAGAAACAAGGGCACTACACTTAGCTATGGCGACATCAGTCTGGATCGCCGTGTCCGGCCTAGTGGTCCTAACGTTCTCCAATCCCGGCACCCGATGGTCTGGCCCAAGCAATGGCTGAGGGAGTGGAACATGGCCAGATAGCGTCCAAGCGTGCCAAAGTCTTCATCCTGGCTAACGATTACCTGACACTGACGAAGCCACCTATCATCGTCCTGTTGGTGATCACGGCCATCGGCGGTATGTTCCTTGCGGCTGAAGGAATACCTTCTCTACAAACCATCGCCTTTGTTTGTCTTGGAGGAGCACTTGGGGCTGGAGGCGCCAACGCTATCAACCACTTCCTAGACCAGGACATTGACTCGATCATGTCTCGTACCGTGCGGCGTCCAGTGGCCAGTCAACGTATCCCGCCACTAAGCGCCTTGGCCTTTGGTATCGGGTTGAATATCGGTGCTTTTTTAGTACTGGCTTATTGGGTAAACCTGCTCTCGGCTTGCTTAACGCTGTCGGCTACCCTGTTCTATGTACTCGTTTACACTGGGTGGCTCAAGCGCAACACGCCGCAGAATATCGTGATTGGGGGCGCCGCAGGCGCGATACCACCGATGGTCGGATGGGCGGCAGTAACCGGCAGTCTAGAACTGCCGGCCGTCTATATGTTTACCATCGTCTTTTTCTGGACCCCACCCCATTTCTGGGCGTTGGCATTGATGATCCAAGATGACTACCAAGAAGCAGGGATTCCCATGCTGCCCGTGGTGGTGGGTGAAGAACGCACGGTGCAAAACATCTTCATCTACAGCCTGGCTTTGGTGGCGCTGACACTACTCTTTAGCGCTTCAGATGCCGTTGGGTTGATCTATTTATTCTCGGCAGCGGCTCTGGGTGCCATATTTATAGCCTTGGCCTGGAAGCTGAAGCTGGATTACACCATCCGCAGGGCGAAGTATCTGTACCTCTACTCCCTTCTCTATCTCGCCCTGTTGTTCTCCGTGATGTTGGCAGACGCCGTATACCGGTTTTAAACCTATTTCCAAGCGTATCCGCACCAAGTATGACCCGTGCTCAGATGCGTTGACAGGCCTGTTGGGCCTGTGGTAAGTTCCCACAGGTTAGTGAAATTTGGCACACGCACGCTCAAATTAGGTAAAAATTTGGGTCGATTCGCCCTCTTAAACAAGCTGGTTAGTGCGCTGTCGCCGCGCTAAATAAACCCCGGGAGACAAACAATGGGGCTGTCGCCCTTCCGGCGGGAAGGACCAACCGGTAAACCTTCCGCCACGAACTCAAGCAAACCCACAGGACGCCGCAGAAGCCTGAAGAACCGTTCGGTCCTCTTTGGTCTAATGGCGGCTCTTTTCTTGTTTATGGTTGGTTGCTCCAAAACCGGCCAATCCACTTGGGAGGCGTTTGGCCCGGTAGCCCAGAAACAGTTAGACCTGTTCAACGTGCTGTTATGGACCATGGTCGCGGTATTCATAGTAGTTGAAGGGGTTCTGCTCTACGCTATAGTCCGCTACCGGAGAAGGCCTGGCGACGAAAAACCACCCCAGATCCATGGCAACACTACATTGGAAGTTGTCCTGACCATCATTCCTACTATCCTGGTGCTTGCCCTGGGAATCTGGTCCGTCTTCACTCTGTTTGAGATTGACAAGGCTCCCACTGATGGCCCGGAACCATTACATGTCAACGTAACTGGCCATCAGTGGTGGTTCGAATTTGAATACCCTGATGCAGGCAACGGCAAGCACATAATCACCGCCAATGAGTTGCGGATTCCAGTCGACCGGCCCATCACAATCAATCTAGAATCCGACGATGTCATTCACAGCTTCTGGGTGCCCAAGCTTGCTGGCAAGCTCGACATGGTGCCAACTCACATAAATAAGATGTGGTTCCAGGCCGACTCGGACAAGATTGACGACGACCTACCGATAACCCTGTACGGGCAATGCGCGGAGTTGTGCGGTCTGGCCCACGCTTTGATGCGGTTCCGGGTCACCGTTATGGAGCAAGCCCAGTTCGATTCCTGGGCTGCAGACTATGGCCCACCGCCAACCAACACAGACCGAGCTAAGAAGGGACAGCAAGTCTTCGCGACCAATTGTACTCTCTGCCATACCATTGATGGTCCCGATGATCCATCGCTGTCAAAGAGCCGGTTGGACGGATTCCTCACCGGCGGAGACATAACACCAGTTCCGGCGCCGAACCTGACGGACCTTCGAACTCGACTCACCTTGGCGGCAGGTATAATTGACTTGTCCGAGACCACTTTGCGTGACTGGATACACGACCCAGAGGACATTAAACCCGGCAACTATATGTCCGAACGCGCTGTTCTGTACCAGAACGGGACTGCTAACCTAAGCGATGAAGAGATAGATGCCCTCGTCGGGTATCTGTTGGACCTGCGATAGATTCCACCAATAGGAGCGCTAACCGAGGCCACCCGCCTGTAGAACTCGGTGGAGAACCCGGAGAAAGCGAAAGATGGCAGCGATAACCAGCGTCATACCACGACCAACGAGCTACGCAGGCCTGTGGGGCTGGATGACAACAGTCGACCATAAGCGCATCGGCGTGCTATACGGCGTAACCGCTTTCATTTTCCTGCTGTTCGCAGGGATTGAAGCTGGTGTCATACGCATGCAATTGGCCTCTGCAGACAACGACCTGATCGGCCCTGGCCGGTTCAACGAGATGTTCACCATGCATGCCACCACCATGGTGTTCATGGTTATCATGCCGATGTCAGTGAGCTTCTTTAACATCGTCATTCCTTTGGCCATCGGCGCCAGAGATGTTGCTTTCCCCAGACTGAATGCCCTCAGCTATTGGATATTCCTGTTCGGCGGCGTGCTCATGCATATGAGCTTCGTCGTAGATCAAGTGCCGGACGCCGGCTGGTTCTCGTACGCCAACCTCACCGAAAAACCTTTCAGCGTTGACCATGGCCTAGATTACTGGGCGATCAGCCTTCTGGTCATGGGCACTTCATCAGTGGCTGGCGCACTGAACTTCATAGTTACAATAATCAACCTGCGGGCGCCCGGCATGACCATGATGCGCATGCCCGTGTTCGTTTGGATGACCCTGATTACGTCCCTCCTGCTGGTTCTTGCCTTCCCTGTAATCACGGTAGGTCTGATCGAGCTGACCATGGACCGCAACTTTGGAACCCATTTCTTCATCCCGGCCGAGGGCGGCGATCCCGTCCTCTGGCAACACCTCTTCTGGGTCTTCGGGCATCCTGAAGTCTACATCTTGATTCTGCCTGCGATGGGTATCGTTTCAGAGATTCTGCCGACTTTCTCGCGAAAACCCTTGTTCGGCTACCCCTTTATCGTATTTTCCGGAATCGTCATCGGCATCATGGGTTGGGCCGTTTGGAGCCACCACATGTTCACGGTTGGCTTGGGTCCAGTGGCGAACTCAGTATTCACCATCACCACAATGTTGATAGCTGTGCCTACAGGCGTAAAGATCTTCAACTGGATCGGGACTCTATGGAAAGGCTCCATAGAATTCACTACTGCGATGATGTACGCCTTGGCCTTCATAGCATTGTTCATCGTCGGTGGGTTGAGCGGCGTGTCTCACGCGGTCTCTCCTTCTGATTTCCAACAGCAGGACACCTATTACATCGTGGCACACCTCCACTATGTCTTGTTTGGTGGTTCCATAGTCGGTATCTTCGCCGGCACCTATTACTGGTTCCCGAAGATCACCGGGAAGATGCTAGACGAAACGCTGGGCAAGTTGAATTTCTGGTTTGTGTTCATCGGCATGAACCTAACGTTCTTCCCCATGCACTTCGTAGGCATGAACGGCATGCCACGGCGCATATATACCTACTCTGCCGAATTCGGCTGGGAGCACATGAACCAGATTTCCAGCGTCGGATACATCGTGCTGGCTATCGGGATTCTGATATTCATGTACAACGTCTGGCAGTCCCGCAATTCGCGGCGGGTCAGCCATGACCCTTGGGATGCCCCCGGTGTGGAGTGGACCATCTCTTCCCCACCTCCTCCGTACAACTTCGCTGAGATTCCCCAGATCCAAGGACGGGATCATTATTGGATCGTCAAAGAGAATGCTGAAGCCGCCGGTACTCCCATCAGGGAGCCTGAAGCTCACGTTGACCCCAGTTCCATCCATATGCCAAGTCCATCGTATTGGCCGATATTTATAGCGGCGGGTGTTGCTTTGATCGGAGGCGGATTACTTTCCCACTACGCGCTCAGCTTTGTGGGAGGAATAATCGCCTTCATAGGCACAATCGGTTGGGGCAACGAACCTCCAGCCGCGCCCAGCGACCATCACTAGGAGACTAAGATCGTGGCCCACGCAGTAGAACATGAATATACAACCACCGGTTTAAACCACCGGAAGATGCTCATGTGGGTATTCTTGGGGTCGGACTGCCTCTTCTTCGGCTCCTTGATCGCCACCTACATGGTCTATCGTGGCCAGAGTTTAGTCGGCCCGTACCCCATAGACATCATAGACGTCCCGCTAACGACTATCAGCACATTCGTGTTGCTGATGAGTAGCTTCGCCATGGTACAGGCGCTGTCAGCGACCCACGCAGATAATAAGAAGGGCATCGTTAATTGGCTGTTAGCCACCGCATTCTTAGGGGCAATATTCATCGGTTTCCAGGTTTATGAATTCAACGCCTTCAAGAATGAAGGACTGACCCTTGGGGGCAACCTGTTCGGCGCCACCTTCTTCACACTTACCGGGTTCCACGGAGCCCACGTGACCCTGGGAATCATCTGGCTTGTGGCTATGGCCATACTGGGAGCCAAAGGGCGCCTCGGCCCGAAAACAGCGCTGGATGTCGAACTGGTCGGTCTGTATTGGCACTTCGTCGACATCGTCTGGATCGTTATTTTTACACTGCTATATCTCATTGGCGGGTTTGACGTCGGCCCAGCTGCTCTTCCGGGCGGACATTAACCCCACACCCAAGTCGAACAAGAGCACATTAGAGTAATAATGGCACACGAAACCGAACATACATCAAACCACCCGACGTTCAATCAATACGTCCTGATTGCGGTAATCCTATTTGCGATTACCATCGTTGAGTTCGTCCTGATATGGGAACGGGCTGGCATAGTTGGCTATCTCGGGGCTTCTAAAGTGCCTCTACTAGTCGCATTATCAGCAGTCAAATTCGCTATCGTCATTATGTATTACATGCACCTCAAGTTTGACCCGCGGTTCTTCGGGACCGTGTTCATCGCGGGGTTAGCACTCGCATTCCTAGTAGGGATTGCCTTGATTGGCCTATTCGTTGGCTTCGGCGGAGAGCCACGGGGCTACGCCGAAGCCAATGCAGTGCCTTACGTTCATGGCGCATCCGAATCCACCGAAGAAGACCATGGAACTGGCACTGCGACCAAAACCGAAAAACCCGCCGTCGCTGGACCGGTTGCAATTACGGTTGGTGCTGCAGGCGAAACACTAACCTTCGATACCAGCAGCTTCTCTGCGAGTTCTGGGGCAGAAGTTACAGTCACCTTTGACAACCCGTCTGCGAACAACCAGCATAACTTGGTGATAGTCCAGTCCGGGACTAAAGACGATGTGGCCGTCGACGGTACTGCTGCTGGCCCCACCAACGATTGGGTGTCACCAGGCGATGGCAGGGTTATAGCCAATACGGCTTTGATCAACCCAGGTGGCTCGGGTGTTGTAACGTTCACTGCGCCGTCTGCCGGAACGTATCAATTCGTCTGCACCTTCCCAGGCCATAACTTCACCATGTTTGGCGACTTTATAGTTCAGTAAACTACTACACAAGCTTATAAAAAAGGCCCGGCCATTCGTCTGAATGGCCGGGCCTTTTTTATCTCCTCTTGGGTTACTGTTTAACCCGTGTATCCTTGAGTAAAACCTTCCTTGACCGGCTCAATGATCCGGTCTCCCATACGTTTAGACGCCATGTTCAAACCCTCTCTGGCGAACACTAGGTCCCGTGAAGTTATCTCTAGCTTTGACGAGCTACCCAATTTACCTGCATAGTCTTCCAAGAATCGGTCCACACTTGACTCATCTTCGGCCATCCCTCTAAAAACCCGGTACATGGGCAGCGTTCGCACGAAGTTATGCACCTCCTCGCGTTCGAAGATCGGATGACGGTCCAGCAAAACGGAGATTCCAAAGTCGATCAAGCTGCAGGAACCGTCATCTGCAACCAGAAGATGGGACCTGCCTCTGGGGTCTGAGAACGTTACGTCGTTGTAGTAGATATCAGCCTTGTGGAGACGGCGAACCATTGCCCCCACGTTCGAGCCTATGGTAGACAAGAAATCGTCGGTAAGCCGCTCCTGCGGCAAATCGGTGAAGAACGTTCCAGGAACGAACTCCTCCGTCAGATAACCCGGCAGAGACTCCAACTGTTCCGGCCCAACGCTTATGCCGCCTGCTATCTGTGCTATCTGGTCCTCTCGGCTGTTCTGCAAAGGCTTTATCACGATCGACCGATCGCGAAAAAGCACGGTGGCAACCATCCCTCTCGCTCGGCCGGAGAATTCCAACGAGGGCACATCCTCGCCTGACCGCAGAGGGCGGTACACCTCTGGGAAGAACGCATAACGAGAGAGGGCTTTTACCACCGGGTCGGCGGTTAACCGGATGAACAGTGGCATCTCGAGGTCAAACAATTTCCAGAACGCCGGCATATGCTCAGGAACTGGCATGCCGGACGCGGGTCGCATGGCATTGATTACTTCTTCTGGAGGTTTGGGTGGAGGCGGAGCGATGGCCCGCCGGATAACCGCAACTTCCTCTGGCGTATAATCCAAAGGCATCAGTCCGCCACGAAGTGGGCACCGTCAGCGCCTAGCTGCAGATCACGTTCCCGCACCACAGCGTCTGCGTTCAACATTCCATATATATGTGGATAAATCTCGCCCGAACGGCTGGGCTCGTGCTTCAACGGTGATTTGAGCTTGTCCAGATCCACATCCAGAACCATAAGTCCCAGATCACCTGGATAAAGGCGTGCCGCCACCTTGAGAAGTTGCGTAATATCCTTGGAACAGTGGATGAACCCTTCTTCTAACAGGCTGGGTGCCGCGTATTCACCAGCCGGCCTGGCAGCCTCCCAAGCGTCTTTGTAGGTCAGATGGAAAATCAAAGCCATTAAAATACTCCAACGGATTTCGGGACTGTGCCGCAACAAATTGTACCCCAGAGCAGCGAGTGTTAGGATGAAAGCCGCACCAGATGGGGGAGTTCCAGCATGAGATCAGAGATCAACGAAGGATCAGGCCTTCAGTACATCACCATAGTGCCAGATGAGTACACCCCGGAATCGACCTATCCTCTGGTGATAATGCTGCACGGCTTTGGCGCCAACATGCAAGACCTGGCCGGACTGGCCCCCGCCATCAACGCCACTGGCTATGTTTATGCCTGCCCAAATGCTCCGATCCCTTTCCAACTAGGGCCAGGCCACTCCGGGTTCGGGTGGATGACCCCCAGAGGTGGCGGAACGCCTGAAGAGACTGCCAACTCCGAGCTGTTACTAAGCGATTTCTTCGATACCGTTTTCCAGCAGTTCAACGTCTCACCGGGCCAGGCGCTATTACTCGGATTCTCTCAGGGCGGCGGGATGACCTACCGCTGTGGACTGGGCAGAGCCGACAAATTCGCAGGGTTGGCTGCTTTAAGCGCAACATTACCTGATCAAGATGAACTGGTGACGCGCTTACCGGAAGAACGGAGCCAACCGATATTCGTCGCCCATGGCCGGTACGACCAGATGGTCTCTGAGGATACTGCCCACTCAGCCAAGGTATTTCTAGAGAGCAACGGATACAGCCCTGACTTCCATCTCTATGACATGGGCCATGAGATCAGTGGCGAAGAGCTGAGAGACCTTGTCCCTTGGATGGCTGGAGTGCTGCCGCCACAAGGCTGATCGGATTTAGTTACCATCGTCCTTCCATGTAATCATCTTGTCTATGGTGATCTCCAGCAGGACCATTCGCTCCTCGCCAAGCAGTTCCTTGGCGAACTCAACTCCTCTTTCCGGACCGTCGTAGAGAACGCACATCCGCTCCACTATTGGCGCTAGAGCTTTCGACGATAACTTTGCCTGCCCTTCAAGCACAACATAGGACAACGGACGCTCGGGCGTTGCGATGGAAACCGCAACGCCCGGGTTCTGCAGAATGTTCTTCACCTTAACAGCACCGCCGTCGGCCATGACCCAGGCTTTGCCTTCATCCCAAAGGAACCATACCGGCGCAACATGTGGCCTGCCTGCTGGACGAATGGTTACGAGATGAGCGATCTGAGGCTGAGCTAAAAACGATTCCTGCTCTTTGTGGGTGAGTCTGGCCATAATTTTTCTCCGTATGATTTCAGGCACAAGATCGGGCTAATATAGCAGACACATGAACCTTTCGTTACTACCTCTCATCCTTGCTACTGTCTTGACTAATGCTTGCGGCGGTAGTTCCAAGACCGCCGCTCCTTTAGTCACGCTACCCGAATATGAAGGGCCTCACGATTCCGGCATCGAATGGTGGTACTCCAACGGGCGATTCACCGACGACCGCGGCCAGGAGTACAGCTACCATTACGTCACCTTCCAAAGCGAAGCCGCCGGCGCGGTTAGGGCGTCGTAATGCCTTCATTGGGATTAAACCTGGAACTGGATCCGGTGCTGTAAGACGCGGAATTCGCTGACAGTTGGTACACTCCAGCGGCCTACTGGCAAGGCGCAGTAAGGGTCAGCGGTACCCACCGGGAGGGACCCGTACAGGGGAGACGCTTTATGGAACTAGTCGGTTACGGCCCTCAGCAGCTGAAACAGACACCGGCCCTTTAAGAGTTCAGCCCCATTATCATCTCCGCCATTCGTGCCTGTTCCGACGGAATATCTGCTGGCTGTACCGGGATAGGCAGCGTGCTGAGCTCATTTAGTACAGGACCGGAAAGGACATCGGCCTCTGCGTCAGTGAGTGACCATTTAGCTGCTATGTCTGCCGTACCATAGATCACCGCCTGGCGAAAGCCGTAGTCAGCAATGGCGCGGTTGGCTATGTCGATAACTTTTTCCATCTTTCTCGCCTACTGGGCACCCGCCCAGGCGCCACCGTCGATGATGTATGTGCTTCCACTCACATATGACGCTTCGTCTGAAGACAGCCACAGCACCAGATTGGCGATCTCATCTGCTGTGCCTACCCGACTCATGGGATGGCCTTCATTGCGGCCGACGAATGCCTCCGCGCTAGCGGTACTGCCCCGCATCTGAGGGGTGTCCACGCCACCCGGGGCTATGCAGTTAATGCGAACACCCTGGGATGTGTACTGGCTGGCAGCAACGGTCGTTAGATGAATCACCCCGGCCTTACTCACCGCATAGGGGACTGAATAACCGACCCCACGCACTCCTGACATAGAAGAGATATTAACTATAGAACCGCCGCCGTTGGTGGTCATTGCGGGGATGGCGTATTTGCAGCAGAGGAACACTCCTTTGACGTTGGTCTCCATTGTCAGGTCCCAGAGGACTTCGTCTACTTCCACCAAAGGAGGAGTTCGTATCAGGATGGCTGCACCGTTGATCAGGATATCCAAACGTCCGAACCGAGTTACCGCATCTTCAACCATCCGTTCAACTTGGACAGCATCTGAGATGTTAACGTTTACTGTAGCGGCATTGTCAGGTGTGGCGCCCATCAAGGACAACGTCTCTTCAGCCCCATTGATGTTCCTGTCAGCGACCACCACCTTGGCGCCTTCGCGACCAAACCGTTGACAGATGGCTCTGCCGATGCCCGAGGCCCCACCTGTGACTATAGCTACTTTGTCTTCCAGCCTACCGGTCAAATCTTTCACCCTCGATGCGAGTCTTTGACACCGTGAGTTGGTTGGCCGCGATTGTAGCACACGCCCATCCTTCCGCTTGCCTCCGCCCCAGGCAGGGGTTATGATTCTTCCCGCGTCTGCGCATACCTGGATTTTACCTCTTTGGAGCGTCACGTACTAAGGCCTTATGGTGACTTCAGATAATCTCCGAACCAACCTTTATGACACCCATGTCACTTTGGGTGGCCGCATGGTGCCATTTGGGGGCTGGGACATGCCTGTGCAGTACCCCGACGGAATCCTGGCCGAGGTCAAGGCTGTCCGAACGGCTTGTGGGGTATTCGACGTCTCCCACATGGGCCGACTCTACATCTCCGGCCCAAAGGCCACTGAGTTCCTAGACTGGGTGCTCACTGGCTCAGCATCGACGCTGCGTGTCGGTCGCGCCCGGTACAGCCTGATCTGCAATGAGAAGGGCGGCGTTATCGACGACACTATCTTCTACCGCTTGACTGAAGACCGCTACCTCCTGATTCCTAATGCCGGCAACCGCCCTGCCGTGATCGCCTGGTTCCAGCATTGGATCGATGAAAAATTCTTCCCAGGGTGCTCCATGGAAGATGCCACGACAACAACCGGCCTGATCGCATTCCAGGGTCCCTATACACCTGTTTTGATCGACCAGATAGCAGATCAACCCCTTTCGACCATGCGGCCCTTCTCCTGGGCCGAGGGAGCCATCCAGGGGGCTCCAGTGTTTGCGGGTCGAACCGGGTATACCGGGGAAGACGGGTTTGAATTACTGGTCCAAGGCCGCGACGCCGTCAAGGTCTGGACCGCACTCACCGACTCTGGAGCGGTGCCCTGTGGATTGGGTGCCCGAGATGTTTTAAGACTGGAAGCAGGGCTTCCACTACATGGACACGAGATCGACGAGGCGACAACACCGATCGAAGCAGGGCTGGACCGCTTCGTCCGCACCGAAGGTGAATTCATCTCCTCTCAACTCCTAGAGTCCCAGCGAACTGGCAGTGTTCTACGAAAATTGGTGGGGTTTACACTCCCGGGACGCAGCGCGCCTCGGGCCGGATACAGCCTGTTAGACCACGGTGAAACCATAGGCACAGTCACCAGCGGCAGCTACTCGCCCACCCTTGACACCAGCATCGGCATGGGCTACGTTTTGGGGCGCGATATCAAGCCCGGAACGATACTGGATCTGGATATAAGAGGAAGGATCGTTCCGGTGACGGTCACAGATCTCCCCTTCTACACCCGCCCCAGGAGGACCTAGCCAACGTGAGTAGTCCCGACGACCGCAGATACACACAAGAACACGAATGGGTCATGATTGACGCCACGGCCACCAATACAGCCGTGGCCGGCATCACCGATTACGCTCAAGACCAACTGGGAGACATAGTTTATTTCGAACTCCCCAAGGTCGGCGATGATGTAGCCCACTTGGGCAAGATGGGAGAGGTTGAGTCGGTGAAAGCCGTCTCAGATCTCTTCTCGCCCATCGACGGTGTAGTTACGGAGATCAACGAGAAACTCCTCGACCACCCCGAGTTGGTCAACGAAGACCCATTTGGTGAAGGCTGGCTCATCAAAGCGACGATAGCTGATGCTGCTACGCTCGATATATTGATGTCGGCTGCAGACTATGATGCCTTCATCGCCGGGCTGTAATGACTGCCACCCGCCCCGATACGACCGGGCATTTCCAATCTCATTACATCCCCAATACCACTGACGAGCAGGCTGAGATGCTGGCCGCTCTCGGCATAGTCTCGATAGACCAGCTCTTCATAGATATCCCGGACGAATACCGCAATCCCACCCTGGAACTGCCCGCGCCCCTTTCGGAATTGGAGATTCAACGGGAATTGGGTGGCATGGCCGCCAAGAACCGCCCTCTGGGTAGCGGGCCGTCATTCCTGGGAGCTGGTTCCTACGACCACTTCATACCGTCCATCATCAAGCCGCTAATCACCCGTGGCGAGTTTATCACCGCCTACACTCCCTATCAGGCAGAGGCCAGCCAGGGCACTCTCCAAGTGATCTACGAGTTCCAAACCTTGATCTGCAATCTCTACGGGATGGAGGTGGCTAATGCCGGCATGTATGACGGGGCCACCAGCCTTGCTGAAGCAGTATTGATGGCTTGCCGTGTAGCTAAACGGGAGAAGGTCGCACTGGTAGATACTGTTTCACCGGCCTACTCCGCCGTGATTCATACCTACTGCCAATCCCAGGACATCGCAGTGGAAACTGTCAGTCCCTCCAACGTGGTATTGGACGACGAAACCGCCTGCCTGGTTCTGCAATACCCGAATTACTTCGGAAACATCGAGGATATGCAGAACCTGATTGACGTAGCGCACGCCCAGGGAGCGCTGGCGGTGGTCTCCACCGACCCGACAGCCATGGGCATGTTCCAGACTCCAGGGCACTACGGAGCGGATATAGTCACTGGCGACGGCCAGCCCCTTGGCATCCCATCCAGCTTCGGCGGGCCCTTTGTAGGACTGTTTGCCACCAAGCAGGAATACATCCGCCAGATGCCCAGTCGGCTTTCAGGCCGTACGGTAGATAAGAACGGCAAGACCGGCTATGTGCTGACCTTACAGACACGGGAACAGCACATCCGCAGAGAACGGGCCACATCCAACATCTGCACGAACGAGGCCCTTTACGCGTTAGCCTCGACTATCTACCTGGCTGCCATGGGGAAGCAAGGACTGCGTCAAGTTGCCGAATTGTGCTACCACAAAGCTCACTATGCAGCGGCCAAGATCGGTGAGTTGCCCGGCTACTCTTTACCCATAGACGGTCCCTTCTTCCAAGAGTTCGTCGTCCAGTGTCCTTCCGCCCCGGCTGACATCAACAAGAAGTTGATGGAACAGAACATATTAGGTGGGCTGGACGTAAGCGAACGGGTACCTAATGGCATGCTGTTGTGTGTCACGGAGATGAGTTCCCGGGATGACATCAACGCCTTGGTTGCGGCGCTTTCGGAGTTCAAATAATGAGGCAAGGCGGAAACAGGCAAACAGAGAAATTACTGCTAGAGCGGAGCGTGCCTGGACGTGTGGGCACAGTACTGCCTGATCTGGACGTCCCTGCCCAGCCCTTGCCAAACAGAGCCCTTCTGCGGGACGACTTACCACTGCCCGAGGTTTCTGAACCTGAAGTGGTCCAGTATTTCACAGGCCTAAGCCAACTTAACTTTTCCATCGACACACACTTCTATCCTTTGGGCAGTTGCACTATGAAGTACAACCCCAAGATCAACGATGAGATTGCATTCCTACCCGGTTTTGCCGGCATACACCCGATGCAGCCCTCCGAACAGTCACAGGGCGCACTGGAGTTGCTGTACAAGCTACAAGGGTTTTTGGGCGAGATTACAGGCCTGCCAGAGGTGGGATTATCCACCCTTGCCGGAGCGCATGGAGAATTGGGCGGAATGCTCATGATCCGAGCCCACCACCTGGCTAATGACGACAAGGACCGCACAACAGTGGCTATCCCCGATAGCGCCCACGGAACCAATCCAGCCTCAGCGGCCATGGCTGGTTTTAATGTAGTAGAGCTGGCATCTGACAAAGATGGCAATGTCGACCTCGAAGCCCTACGCGAGGTCGCTGGTCCAAACCTGGCCGGGGTAATGATCACCCTGCCCAGCACCCTCGGCTTGTTTGACACCAACATCGTCGAAGTCTGCCGCATCGTTCACGAGGCCGGAGGGCTGGTTTACGGCGACGGTGCCAACATGAACGCCCTTCTTGGGCGAGTGAAGCTTGGACGTCTGGGCTTCGACGTTGCCCACCTAAACTTGCACAAGACCTTCAGCACTCCCCATGGAGGGGGCGGACCTGGAGCAGGGCCAGTATGCGCCACCAGCCAATTAGCCCCATATTTGGCCGCCCCAGTCATCACTGAAACCGGGGGCGGGTACCAGTTGTCCACGCCTGAAAAGAGCATCGGAAAGCTAAGCGGATTCCACGGGAACTTCGGCGTCTTGGTACGGGCTTACACTTACATCAGAACTCTGGGCGATGCAGGCATCCTGTCCATCAGTGGGAACGCAGTGCTGAATGCCAACTACATGATGAAAGCGCTACGAGGCATCTACCACCTTCCCTACGACCGCACCTGCATGCACGAGGCGGTATTCTCAGCCGACTTGCAGAAAGAACGTGGTTCCAGTGGTCTGGAGATAGCCAAGCGGCTGTTAGATTACGGGTTCCACGCCCCTACGATGTACTTCCCGCTCATCGTCCACGAAGCATTGATGATCGAGCCGACCGAGTCAGAGACAAAAGAGACCATCGATCTATTCATCCAAGCCCTTATCGATATCGACCGTGAGGTTACGGAGAACTCCGAACTGGTCAACAACGCTCCCCACACCACACCTGTAGCCAGGCTGGACGAGGCCCGGGCCGCCCGCCAGCCTGATCTCAGATGGCAGCCAGAAGCAGCTGATTAATCTTTAGCCGTTCTTTTCTGACTCCAGAAGCGCGTTCAACACATCCTCGTCAACCCGAACTTCCACACCAGCACGCTCCTCTTGGAGGAGCATGGCCACTCGGGAATCACGGTTGCCCCAGCCGCGGTTGATTGCCTCAGTCATCTCCATCAATGCCAGGTTGGCCAACCGCATGGGTACGTCGAACTCGCGACCAACAGACACAGCCAGGTCGACGTCCTTCCGAGCTAGATTTAACGCGAAATCAGGCGGATCAAACTTACCCGGCAGCAGATGCTCTGCCAGTCCTTCAAACGTGCCTCGGCGACCCTGCGCTCCCTTCCGAACCGCCTGCCAAAGAGCCAGTGGTTCCACTCCGGCTTTGACACCCATTGTGAATACCTCAGCTAGAGCAGCCTGGACAACGTACCCGGTGCAGTTGTGTACAAGCTTGGCAATCGCACCGCAACCTATGGGTCCAACGTAATAAGCCGCGTTTCCGATAGAATCCAACACTGGTTTACAGCGGTCGAATACATCTTTGTCACCACCGACCCAGATCGCCAAATTACGACTGGCCGCGCCCCTTGGACCACCACTTACGGGAGCATCGAGGACATGTATGCCGCGTGATGCGGCCTCTTCATGAATCTTCCGGATCATGCCAGGCGTGCTTGTACTAAGGTCAAAATAGACCTTGCCGGCACTCATGCCCTCCATGATGCCCGATTCGCCCAGGGCCACAGCCTCGACCTGTGTTGGGCCTGGAAGTGACGTGAAAACAATCTCCGCTTGTTCAGCCACCTCTCGGGGAGTGTCTACCCATGTGGCGCCCGCCTCTAAATGCCGGGTGGCTGAGGCCGGGTTGATGTCGTGCACAACTAGCTCATTACCGCCGTCCAAGGCGTTATAGGCCATGCTGCCACCCATGGTGCCAAGTCCGATGAATCCTACTTTCATACTGTCCTCCGCAGCGGGCATCTCCCGCGCTTGATGCATATCTTTCAGCGGGGCCTAACATAACACAGGCTCAAGCACACGCACCACTGGGGCCACTATATCGGTGGTGGGGTAGAATGGTGGCAACAATGATTTACACTCTGGAGGCTCAATCCAACCATGGTAGACCAGGACGAACGACTTTGGACTTTTGATGCCGTTGAACCTGCCCAGATCGGTAACGAGACAACGGTGGAAATTACGCCTGAGAACATCGCTGAATACGCTCGCTTAGCCTTGAATGCCTCTTCCATGTACCAACCTGATGCGCATGATCTGATCGCAATGCCCACCATGGTCCTGAGTTATGCGCCACTGCTCCGGGAAGAGATAGCCTCGGCCAACGGTTTTGTGGCGTTTGAAGTTTCGAAGACATCAAGGAGCCAGACTCCTTTCGCCAAATGCGAGATCCGCTGGTTCATGCCAGTAGCCGCCGGAGACATCATCACTGGAAGGCGGCGGGTACTAGAGAAATACGAGCGCCGGGGAAGCAAGTTCGTCACCTTCCGCGTGGAAGCCATAAACCAACGGGGAGAGTTGGCCGCTGAGTATGACTACACCTGCATCTTTGAGTACGCACAAGGGCAACGGGAAGTTCCCGCACCAGAGGCTACGGACGCACCTGAAGCGGCACCATTATTAGCAACTCGGAACCTGATCGATTTCTCTGGGGCATCTGTCGGCGACCGCTTGAATGAACTGATCATCACTGAGAGCCAAGAGATTATGAACCGGAAGAACGATTTCCGGTTGGCCGGGCGCCGGAATGACAGCAACATTCACACGGATGAGGAGTTCGCCAAACAGAATATCTTTGCTGGCACTACCAACTCTGGTCCCGCAACCATGTCATACGTGGATCAGATGCTGGAGCTTTCTTTCCCCATCAGCAGCTTCTACTCAGGTGGCAGCCTTCTCATGCGGGCCATTACACCTTTTAGGAGCGACGACACGGTTACCTTCCAAGGCGAGATTACAGGCAAACACGAAGAGAGCGACAAAAAGTCGTTGGAATGTCGCGTGAAGGGCATTAACCAGCGCGGCGACTTGGTGTGTCTTTCGGACGGCTCGTTCGTCTTAGACTAGCTCCTAAGACATCTTCCCATAAACGTGGTCCGGTTTAACCAGGACTATGACTGCGTCTTGGGTGACCATCGCCTGGTCGTATTCTTCCCAGTCTGGGTGGTCTTTGTCACCACAGGCGCGAAATACTTCCCGCAATTCCACCCGCATCTTCTCTGCGTCGGTGTTGTGATAATCCATCAACGTGGCCTGGCCTTCGACTATGGCGCAGGTACGCCAGTTATCGGAGACCGACATGACGGTGCACCGAGGGTCTCTTCTGAGGTTGCGAGTCTTAGCAGAGTTGCCACGGACTATCACAAAGGCCGCGTTCCCTTGATAAGCCCCACAAACAACGATGCTGGAGTGGCCGGCTCCGTTGGCCCGGAATGTGGTAATCACTCCCCTGTGGTTGTTCTCGAAATGGGACTTTACGTCTTTAAACTCCATGGATACATCTCCCTAGGTTAAATACCGAGGCCTTGTAGGCGGTTGGTTATGGATTCTGGTATACCATAGCAGACGGCACCAACGCATCCATCTAACAGCGATACGAGGACTTTAGCTTGGAATATAGAGAACTGGGCAGCACCGGAGAAATGGTCCCTGAAATCGGCCTGGGCACTTGGAAATACAGTGGCGGAGTTGAACCGCTGAGAAAGGGGATTGACCTGGGCGCCAATCTGATTGACACCGCAGAGATGTACAAGACCGAAGACGCGGTTGGCGAAGCCATTAAAGGCCTTCGAAACAATGTTTTTCTCGCCACCAAGGTCCTGGGCAGCAACCTACGCCACGACGCCCTACTGCGGGCCGCAGAGAAAAGCCTGGAACTCCTAAACGACGATGTGATAGACCTCTATCAGATCCACTGGTCAAATCCGTCTGTACCCATCATCGAGACCATGGGTGCCATGGAGGAACTCGTGGATCGAGGAATTGTACGCTACATCGGAGTGAGCAATTTCTCGGTGGCTGAAATGCAAGAAGCTCAACACGCCATGGCCAATTATCCGTTGGTTTCCAACCAGGTGCTCTACAACCTCAAGCGACGTCAGATAGAGCGCGACCTGATCCCCTATTGTGTGGATAACAGCATCACGGTTATCGCCTATACCCCATTGGCTGACGGATCCCTTTCGGCTAAGTCCCGCTTCCGTTCTGGTCAAGGAGAGTCAACACTAGAACAAGTGGCGAAAGAAGTAGATAAAACACCTGCACAAGTGGCTCTCAATTGGTGTCTGTCCAGACCCAACGTCATCGTGATTCCAAAAAGCAATAGCGTCGAAAGGACCATTGAAAACTGCGACGCCTCAGGTTGGTCTCTCTCATCCGACCAAGTCCAATCCTTAGATGCCGCATTTCCTCAATGAGGCTTAATACCCTTCGAAACCTCCGCTCTCCTAGTCGTAACCACGCAGTTGACAATTCTTTACACTGCCTATAGCTTTGCGAGGTAGCGTCCCATGCAAATCTCAGTAGGAACGCTACTCATTTCGCTTTCGTGAGCATAGTACAAACCACCGTTGCTGTCTGATTTCTAGGCCTGTCGTGCAGCGGGATTTTAGAGATTTCCAAGAACGATTTGCCGGCACCTGCAACGATGCCGGCAAAGCTCAGGCAACCTTCAATGGGAGAAGCTTATGACCGGCCGTGAGTCACATGAGGCGGAGCCTATTATCTCCGTAAATTCGTTGTGGAAAGTATTTGGGAAGCGGCCCCAAATGGCGCTAGAGGAACCTTATCGCAGCCGGACCCGCGCCGACTTACTACAAGAATTGGGCCTTGTCGTAGCCCTCCGTGATGTTTCTTTCCAGGTATATCCGGGAGAGACATTTGTCGTTATGGGTTTATCTGGAAGCGGAAAATCAACGTTAGTGCGTTGTTTAATCGGATTGATCGAAGCTACATCAGGCGAACTAACCGTAGATGGAGATGATATAACCACCTTCGATGCACGTGACCTTCGTGAATTCCGGCGGTCCAAGATGGCTATGGTGTTTCAAAATTTCGGCTTGTTGCCACACAAGAATGTGTTAGATAACGCCGCATTTGGATTAGAGGTCAAGGGAGTCGACAGGGATGATCGATATTCGGTAGCACGTGAAATGCTTGATAAAGTAGGGTTGACTGGATGGGAAAACGCTAACCAGAGGGAGCTCAGTGGAGGCATGCAACAACGAGTCGGGTTGGCTCGGGCACTTGCAGTAGATCCACATATATTGTTGATGGATGAGCCATTCAGCGGCCTAGACCCACTGATACGTCGTCAAATGCGGGAAGAACTTTCTCTTCTACAAAGCGAAATCCAAAAAACCATAATTTTTATCACGCACGATCTGGATGAAGCCATCACCATAGGTGATAGGATCGCCATCATGCGTGATGGAGAAATTATCCAGATCGGGACCCCAAAAGAGATTATTACCCAGCCTGCAGATGATTTTGTCAAAGAATTTACCCAAGGGATTCCCAAAACGAAAGTCATTGATATTGAACATGTCGTTTCAGAACCCGATGTTGTGTTCTCTCCAACAGATTCTCATGAGCTTGTGCGGGCGAAAATGGACCGGGCAAACACTGATTACGCCATCGGAATCGACCCAGAAGAACAATATCTAGGAATACTTTGCAGAGATCACTTGGATGCTGTTGTCGATCACACCATAGATATAGATAGCCTTGTCGACTCAAGTATCGTTTCAGTCCTTCCAGATACTACGCTTGACGAGGCGTTAAATTTTCTTAGCGACCAAAATTTGCCGATTCCGGTAGTTGATGAAAGTAACGCTTTTATTGGAGTTGCGACGCAGACCGACCTATTAAAGGTCGTGGCCAGTGATCGTTAAACTAACCATCATCATTCCTACTGAAGTTCCGCTCTTGTTATGAAATTCATTCAAAAATTCCGAAGTCCTATTATTCTCGTATCTGCTATATGCGGCGCTCTGATCGCTTCGGCCATCATACATTTAATAAAAGGGGACGATGACCTCGGCTATCCTACCAATATCGGGCCCGAGATTGCCCGCGCTATCGATAATTTCATTGATTGGTTAGTGGTTAATGGAGAATGGTTCTTTGACGGCATAAGCGACAATTTAAAGGTCGTCTTGGGGAAACTTCGCGAGTTCTTGGTTTGGATCCCTTGGCCTGTGATGGTTGCCCTCATATTTTTGTTGGGCTGGCGGCTGGGCTCGTTACGAATCGGAATCATTTCCGCCCTAGGCATGATTCTAATCGGTCTTGTTAATCTTTGGGAACCGGCGATGGTAACCATAGCTATCATGACTGTCTCGGTTTCTGTAGCAGTCATATTCGGTATTCCCATCGGCATCTTAATGGCTCGCAGTGATTTGATAGAAACTCTTGTGCGCCCGGTCTTGGATGCTATGCAAACGATGCCCAGTTTCGTGTATTTAGTCCCGGGGATAATGTTTTTCGGATTGGGCAATGTGGCTGCTGTTTTGGCTACCGTGCTCTATTCGATCCCGCCTTGTATCCGACTTACTAATCTCGGGATCCGGCAGGTTAATCCCTCGGTGGTTGAGGCTGGCGAATCATTTGGGTCAACCACGTTCCAATTGCTTTCTAAGGTTCAGTTACCAATGGCTATACCCACTATCATGGCTGGAATCAATCAAACAATCATGATGGCACTTGCTATGTCGACGATTGCAGCCATGGTGGGTGCAGGAGGGTTAGGGATAGAAGTCCTTCGTTCCATGGGACAATTACAAGAGGGAAACGCCTTTATTGCGGGTTCCGCTATAGTAGTTATGGCTATCATCATCGATCGCATCACTCAAAGTGTCGTGATATCTCGATCAGAATGATCTGACCTTCTGGATTATTTTAGCTCTTACAGTGAGGGTTCAAATATGATTCACTTCTCCTAGTATTTGTTAGTTTAAATTCCCAAAGGCTACCTCATCCATGCAGATGTACCTGAATGCTCCACAACTTTTGCATAAAAAATCTCTTATACATTGAACCTCCCTTTTAAGTATCACTCCCAGTGGATTGCAATGCGTCTTTTAGGCTGTGTCCGAATCTTTAAATCATATGGATAAGATTCTACTAGACACAAAAAGGCCCCTCTGTACTAGAGGGGCCTTTTTACATTGCCGATTAACGGTTACTAGCTATTCTTTAGCCAGTGCCGCTTCCACATTTGCCAGGACGTCAGCTGGGACCCAGGTCTTCCAGCCTTCGTTGTTCTTTAGATACGCGACGCCTGTCGCGGCGAAGACCTCTTCACTAGATGCGCCTTTGTCGGCAAGCGCTTCGCTGTTCGCGGCGTGCCAGTTTTCTGCCGCCAATTGATTTACTGCGCTCCAGTCCCAGTTCTTGAAGAAGGCGATCAGTTCTGGGGCATCGTCAACCAACTCCATGTTCATTGCAATCATGACTTCGGCTGGCGGGAAAGAACATCCATGTATAGGAGAGTTGTCCGCACATGTTGACGGGTCTGGTTGCTCCAAGTCAACGAGCCCTCCCATTTCAGTCTCTAGTTTGAGGGCTAACGCAGTTGGCCCCCAGTAATAAAAGAGAAGCGGCTCTTCTTTAGCAAATGCTGCTTCAATAGCAGCTGCTAAAGCTCCGGACGTCCCGGGGTCTTGCAAAACGACGTGGTCTTCAAGTCCCATTCCGACTATCTGGCCCGGTCCTGAATCGTCGCCATCTTGCATGGTCCGGCAACCCCATCCAGCTATGCACCCGAGCAACAGTACCTTTCCGCCTTCTTGTTCGAACAGATCCTTGAATTTATCTTCCTTCAGATCTTCGACGGAATCTAGTTCCGGATTGGCATCCTGCATATATTGAGGAATAAGGAACGAACTTTGCCAGTTATCTTCCAAGCTTTTACCAACAGGAAGGACTTCGCCGGCTTTTACGGCTTCATTCCAAGCTGTAGCTTGGTTCGGAAGCCAAATTTCCATCGTTAAATCGACATCGCCCTTTCGAAGACCCTGGAAAAGAGGTAGCGTCGAACCCTCTATCTGGCTGGTCGGATATCCATAGCCATGTTCCACAATGTACCGGGCCACGCCGTTCTGGACCAATGCGCTGGTCCAGTCAAGCCCACCAAATACGATTTCTCTTTTGTCTTTAGTCGGTTCGACTTCGACGATTTTCTCAACTATCTTTTCTTCGATTACTTTCTTTTCGACTACCTTTTCGACTACCTTTTCGACTTCTTTAATTACTTCTACTGGGACTTCTTTGGTGACCTCTTTAATCACTTCGACGGTCTCGACCTCAGTGCCACCACAGGCCGCGGCGATCACCGAGAACATTAAGACCAACATCACCAATAAACTAGCTTTCGCGCTCTTTTTCCGTAATATCACTTGGCTCCTATCTCCTTTGGGGTCTTTTCCAATAGCCTGAAATTCAGGCAAAAGACAAAGTTTTGTGCCTATTCCTTCTGGCGCAAACCAAAAAAAATTCAGGCCCCACCGTAACGCACATCCGCTAACTCGTCAAATTGCTAGTAACAGTTTCTTAAAAATGCGGCCCTTTATTCGGCCCGCTTCATACCTAGGGCTGGCAGTACTGCTACCAAAGAGATTATGGAGGCAGCTAGGAAAAATGTCTGGAATAATTTCAGGCCTGCGGCGTTGATATTTGCCGCATATTCGGTCGCTCGGGCTTCGAAAGCATTGGCTTCCTGACCCGACAGGGGCAACGGGACTTCAAGACCGGCAGTCAGCACTTGAAAATGCTGCACGCCCCATGCGGAGAGAGCCGCCAGCCCCAATGTCATCCCCAACATACGAGACATCACAACCACAGATGCCGCTGTACCTTGGTAATCGTCACTAGCAGACTCCAGAGCGCTAACAGCAACCGGCGCAATTACCAATCCAAAACCAAACCCGGCAATCAGTAGGTGAGCAGTTAATTGCGGATCAGAGACCCCTAACTCCCAACCGCTGGCAAGGAACATCCCAACGGCCACCAGAACCAAACCAGCAGTCGTAAGGGTAGACGGACCCAGACGAGAGACTAACAAGCCTCCAGTAACCGCGCCGATAGGAATGATAGCTGTCAGCCGCAACAGCCACAACGACCCAATAAAAGGCGATTTACCCATCACCGTGTTAGCCATCAGAGGTACTGTCACCATGGCAATGATCAATGCCACACCAACCAGCACCTGAACTAGGTTTGAAGTCAAGAACGACCATGACCGGAACAGCGCCGGCACCAGCAAAGGATGGTAGGTTTTGGACTCAACCAACACCAACAACACCAACATCACCACTCCACCTGCGGCCAGCAGGAACGGATACGCAGAATCCACGGTGAAGAGGCTGGTTCGAGACAACGCCAGCAATAGGAATAACAATGCGCCGACCAGAACTGTGCCCCCCATGTAGTCCATCTTGGCTCCCACTTCTCGCCGGTTGGGGAGCCAAAGGAGCGCTGCGAAGACAGCCGCGCTCTGTGGGATATTCAGCCAGAAGATCCAACGCCAGTGCAAAACAGCTACGATCGCTCCACCATAGGCTGGGCCAAGCATAGATCCAGCCTCAGCCGAAGCACCAACTATCCCCAGGGCCAACCCTCGCTGACCTTTAGGGACGAGAGTAGTCGCCAATGCCATACCGATCGGGATTGTCGCGCCTCCTCCTACCGCTTGGATGACTCTCGCCCCAACCATCCACCCAAGGCTAGGTGAAATGGCCACCAGAGCGGTTCCAACGCAGAAAACCACCAAAGACGCTTGATAGACCCTAGGATAGCCGTAGACATCACCCAAACGTCCAATCAGAGGCATCGCCACGGTATACCCGAGGAGGTAAGCTGTGATTACCCACGAGGCTCGGTCAAGCTCCGAAATAGGCACCTTTAAGTCCAGCATCACGCTAGGCAACACGGTTACAACAACGGTTTGGTCGAGTGCGGTGATGAACGCCCCGAACCCGATGATCACAAGAATGGATGGCACCGGAAGAGTCCGGCCTCGTTCCAACATCGTCCGGCTGATTAACCTGATACGTCCCCGGGAACTTCGATCGTTACCGGCTGGTTGATATCTTTCAGTGTTAATTCTCTAACCGTATCGGTGTCGTCCGTGGGGACCACCCGCCCAACGATCAACACTTTCTGTAATAGCCCTTGGCTCTGGTCCAACCAAAGTTCAAGACCTACAGGAAAGCCCTCTCCAGCACCAGGTACCAATTGCGCTAAGTCTTGAGAGTCGATCATTCCGTTGATATATAGCGTATCAATACCATTCAGGCGTTCTTCACCGAGCACTCGAGGTGATTGCATAGCATCCACTATCCCCGCCAGCGTCTGGCCCAGTCTGAGAAGATTAAACGGCAAAGAATCCGGTGAGATCTGGTTCCAGCCGCCACCGAATATGTTGGTCATGTAGGCCGTGTTTTCGATCGTTACGATGCTGATCTCGAGGTAGGACTTTGGAAATTCTGATCGAGCCTCCACCGTGACACTAAATCGGTCTGGGATGGAAATCTCGCCCGATACCATTGTCATCGACACGCCAGGTACCAAGGCCGTACTACCTTTCAGGTGGTTAAGCCTGAAAGACGCCGACTCCAATGCTAGCAGCTGCGTCACTGCTTGTTCCAGAACCGGCCCCGGGTCGACCTCCACCTCGTCTTCTGGAATTTCGGTGGCGAGATCAGTTCCGCAGGCAGCCAACAGCCCAACCGTCAATAACGCAACGGTCAGGAATTTACCCTTTAATTCCACGACCAAACAGCTAGGACACCCGGGCCTAGGTCTTTAGGTCCTTCTATCCCATTGGCATCTAACACGTAAATACGGTCGCCGGTTGGGGTCCGCCCGTTACTTCTCCGCGCTGCTTCCCCTTTGGATCCGGCAACGACCAAAGACTGCCCATCTGGCGACCAAAGCGAATGAGAGTGGCCGTATTGATCAAAAAAACTCATCATGATAAAGACTTCTGCTGATGGTCGAAAGTCGAAGATATTCTTTATTTCCGCGCCATTGATAGAAGAGACTCTCATCTCCAACTCCTGGCTGGCCCCATTTACAGTGACCCAGGCAAGCCTTTCGCTGGTAGGTGCCCAGAAAAATGCCCAAATATCATCAGAACTCCCTGCTGAGACTAACGACGTTGGGGCGCCTCCATCCGCGGGCACTAACATCAATCGATCAAAAAGCTGTGTTCTCGAGATAGACTGGTCAGCTACGGCGATCTGAGTACCATCAGGAGACCACATAAGCGAAGACGACCATCCTAAGTCGAGTACCTGTTTGGCTTGGCTCAAGTCTGAGGTAGGCGCGACGTACAGCGCTGTGCCTTCTATAGTCCGGTCGACATAGGCCAGAGTTGACCCGTCTGGAGACACAGCTGGGACTCGGAAGTTCCCAGCTGTGTGGAAAGACTGCCGGGAAGGCACTGCGCTTGGAGGGCTGGCCCAAATCAGTTCAGATCCAACGTGCAGCGCCATCGCTTGGGCATCTTTGGACCACTGGTAATACAGCGGAGCGCCAAGACTTATCTGAGCCGCTGGCCTACCAGATGTGCCATCCCAAACAAATAAGGCCAGTCCCTCTGAAGTGGAGGCCAAGAACGATACCTGATCCCCGATTGGCGCCCAATAGATGTAATGCGGAGCACCGTCTGCCACCAAGCCTGCCTGATTGTTCTCGTATACAATATTGCTATGGCCGGTTCGGGCATCCAAAACCTGTAGCGTTATCTCAGTTCTACTTTCTTCGACAATTACGTGTGATGCCGCCAACCTTCTGCCATCGGATGACCAGGTTGGCCAAGTGTAATATTCATTCATCCTCAACTGCTGAGGTCGTACGCTGCTGGGAGAGCTCTCTCGTGCCCCTAAATCACCTGTCAGTTGAGTGAGTTCGCTGCCGTCTGGATTCATAGTGAAGAGGCCACCGCTCGGACTGATGCACGCTATCCGGTTCAATTACCTTATCTCTCCGTTTCTACCTATTGTCGTCTCTAAGTTGGTAATCCTTAACTGGTGCCGCCCAGACTTAATCATCCTACGCGATAATAGCCAGAATGGAGCTCAACATGAACCCATTCCTCATGAAGCGTGGAGTAATCAACATATCATTACATATCGTGGACAATCACCACACATACGTGGACTTGAACGTCTCAGATTCGAGCAACCTCAGGACAACTTCAACTTTTTAAAATTAGCCAATAAATCGAACCACAAAAATCGTCAATCACCAACAGTTGATCTTCGATACATCAAATGTGACCTGATAGTTCTCCATGTTAAAATAGTTGTAATCAACTAAGTTTTAGGCTCACCCGCACGTAACTATCCCCGATATCCACCACATTATTATTTCTACTATATTTATATTCAAATAAATCTGATGATTGATACTGTTCGATTAAATATTAACGCTGGGTCCGGTGGAAATGGTTGTAGTAGTTTCCTTCGTGAAAAATATCGCCCTAAAGGCGGTCCAAACGGAGGAGATGGCGGTGATGGTGGTAGTGCTTACCTAGTAGGCGATTCATCCATCAATACGCTGTTACATATAAAATTCAACAGCACTATATATGTTGTCCATGGCGGTCATGGCAAAGGAAAGAACAAGCGCGGCGGAAACGGGAATGACCGATTTATTCCTGTGCCTATGGGAACCGTCGTTTACCGTATGAATGAAGACGGAGACAAAGAATATCTAGACGATATCACAACTTCTATTCCACGGTTGGTCGCTGTCGGAGGACGTGGAGGTTGGGGTAATACAAGATTCGCGACACCGACCAATCAGGAACCGGTATTGGCCCAGCGGGGTGAGAAAGGCGAAAGAGCGGTACTTTTCTTAGAATTGAAGCTTTTAGCTGATGTGGGATTGTTGGCTAAACCTAATGCTGGAAAATCAACCTTAATCTCTATGTGCTCAGCGGCTAAGGCGAAGATAGCCGATTACCCATTCACTACGGTGGAACCAGTATTGGGTGTTGTGAAAGTTGGCCAGAATGACTTTGTGATGATGGAAGTCCCTGGTTTGCTTGAAGGTGCTCACGATGGAATCGGCTTAGGACACGAGTTTTTAAGGCACGCTGAGCGGGCGAGGCTGTATGTTCACATGTTGGACGGACTGTCTGACGACCTGGTCCATGACTACCAAATGATTAACCAAGAATTGGAGCAATTCAACCCAGAGATGGCCGAGAAGCCGCAGTTGGTCGTGGTAAATAAACTAGACGTTACCGAAGTTCGGGAAGCTCAAGAAGAGTTGACCGAGCGGTTACAAAAAGCGATTGGTGAAAAAGAATCCAACGTCTATTTCATTTCGGCGGCTACGGGTGAAGGTGTCGATGCGCTTATGGGGAGCATATATGGTGTGCTTTCAGCGATGCCAAAGATCGAGGTTGATGAAGAGTCTGTCCCTGAACCGATGCGCCACAGACCCCAACGGTCGTCTGGTCCAGAGACGGTACGCCGAGATCGGTATGGTGTGTATGTGGTGGAATCAGAGATGATGGAACGTCTGACCGCCATGGCCGATACTCGGGATCAGAGGGTGCTCTTGCAACTATGGCGTGAGATGCGAAAGACCGGCCTGGCCGACCGGCTCATCGACGCTGGTATTGAAGCTGGAGACACGATTAGGTTCGGCAAAGTGGAACTAGCTTGGTTCTGAGCAGCCGGTACCCGTGAACGTCGGCATTCTCGGGGGTACCTTCGATCCAGTGCACCTGGGCCATCTGAGTATCGCAGAATCAGCTATAGAGCAGGCGTCACTGGATCGAGTTTTGTTCATACCGGCAGGGCATCCCAGGCTCAAGCAGGCAGAACCTGCGGCCTCAGTGCTGGATCGTCTCGAAATGGTGCGTTTGGCAACCACCGACAACCCAAGATTCAAAGTTTGCGACCTCGAAGCTCACCGCCCAGGCCCTACGTATACCGTTGACACACTGGCGCAACTAACCGCTAAGCTAGGGTCAACATCGAACTTATTTTTTATCTTAGGTCTGGATGTTCTAGGGCAATTAGATAGATGGAAAGACCCTGTGCGAGTGTTGGAACTGTGCCAAATACTAGTTTCGGACCGGCCCGGGGAGCAGCAATTCGACTGGGCAGATTTCTACTGTAGGGTGCCCGAAGCCGAGGGGCGAGTGCTAACCATAAATGCGCCTTTGATTGACATTAGTGCCACTGAGTTAAGGCGGAAGGTTGCTGCTGGTGAAAATCTAGCAGGAGAAACGCCAAAACCGGTGGCTGAATATATCAGTGAACAGAGACTTTATCTGACAACAGAGGACGAGAGGTCGGTGAGTTGAGTAAAATAGTGAACCGGTTATTGGCTTTGGCGCTGGAACGTGGCGCCATCAAATATGGCGACTTCACCCTCACATCAGGCAAAAAAAGCAGCTATTACTTCGATGGCCGACTTCTGAGCCTGGACCCGGAGGGTGCTCACCTGATATCTCAAGCATTACTTCCTTTGTTGGAACAAGCAGGCGCTAAAGCTGTAGGAGGCACTACGTTGGGAGCAGACCCAATGGTTGCGGCTGTGGCGCTGGCCAGTCACCTGAACGGAGGGTCGATCCCCGCATTCATCGTGCGCAAAGAAAGTAAGGCGCATGGAACCAAGCAGAACATCGAAGGGCCGCTGATATCGGGCATAAACGTCGCCATCGTAGATGATGTCTGCACTACCGGCGGATCTCTGTTCCATGCCATAGAGGCAGCTGAAGAGGCAGGATGTACCGTAGTGAAAGTGGTCTCGGTTTTGGACCGGAACGAAGGTGGTTCAGAAGAGATGCGGAGGCGTGGCTACGATTTTTCGACGCTGTTGGCAGCTACGGCCGAGGGAAAAATAGAGGCGGCTGAAGATTAACCTTTGGCCGGTCCAAAGGGCTGAGCCATGGTTATTATGTCAGCTGAAGCGTTTTCCTGGCCTGAAACCTCTAAGCGCGTGCCTGGGGCAGCATTGGCCGCTTTGACGTAGCCTAGGCCCTTTAATATCCCACCTGAGGGTTCTGGAGCAACGGATGTAACCGTACCAACCGCCTGGCCGTCCTTCGTCAGTTCATCTCCCGAGGAAACGGTTGCGGTTGCATCGAAGCTGAGAGATACCAGATACCGCTTCACCTTTTTGTAGCTATCTAGTCTGGCGATCACTTCTTGGCCTATGTAGCAACCCTTGGTGAAGTCCACCGAGCCGATGAGTCCCGCTTCCAATGGATTGTACGGCTCTCCTAACTCTGGGCCGTATTCTGGCACGCCATAGTTCACTCGCACTGCGTCCATCGCGTTGACGCCTAGGGGCGTGGCACCCTTTTCTGTGAGGTACTGCCATAGTCTGGCAGCGTTGTTCAACTCAACGATCAGCCAATATCTAGATAGAGAACCAAGCGGTTGTTCCACAGCGACGGCATCTATCCCGCCCAGATTTATGGATTGGATAGTGAGTGAATCCTGGGCGAGTTGGTTGGGAGTTAGATCAATAAGTTTGCCGGCGTCGGGACCAATCACTGCCAGCATGGAAGTCTCTGAAGAGATGTCGTTGATCACTAGGTCTTCCATGATGGTGTATTTGTCTAGCCACTCGATCACGGGTTGCTGCTGGCCGGGACTTGTCAACAGAATCACGAAATCACCTTGATTTGTCACACCCAACACATCTACTATTCGGCCGCGGTCTGTGGTTAGAACGGTTACAGCCCCTTCGCCTATATCGAGGTCGATAACCTTGTTAGTAGACATCCGGTTCAGGAGGTCTAGACTGTCTTCACCGATAGCCTTCAACCTCCCCATGTAGGAGGCGTCGTGGATGCCGACTGAAGTGGTGGCAGCGGCATATTCAGAGCCAAAATCCGAATAGAGAGCCGGCAGTTGTTGGCCGTGCCGCTCGATGAATATAGCTGCTCCGGTTTTTAGAGCCATCTGATGCTCCTAGGAGGGACTTAGGTCTTAAATGACCAAACGCCGCTTTTCTAGAAAGCGGCGTTTGGTATCCCATAGCATGGTTTGGTTGGGTTCGGCCTGGATTATACGCTAAATGAGGTGCCACAGCCGCAGGCTTTCTTGGCGTTGGGATTCTCGAAGACGAAGCCCTTGCCGTTCAGACCGTCTGAGAAGTCCAACTCGGTACCGACGAGGTAGATGTAACTTTTTTTGTCGACGACAACTTTTACACCATGTTGCTCAACGACCTTGTCTGTCTCGGAGAAAGCAGTTTCACCTGTGATTTTCAGGTCGTAGGTTAGTCCGGAGCAACCACCGCCTTTGACTGCTACGTGAATACCGACATTTTCGTTGATTCCGTCTTTCTCGGCGAAATACTTAATCTTGTCAGCGGCTTTTTCGGAGATTGCTACCGTGAGTTCAACGCCATTCTGGGTGATGGGCATATCTTTCTCCCTGTCGGTCAGCAGTGCTAGTTGGAGTTGGATTCAAGCATAATCTCCACTGGCAACCCGACCGGGCTATTGTATGGCCTAGAGTCTTGCTCAGTCAAGAATTTGAGCCGTCGCGTATCTTGCTAGTAGATCAGCGAAATGATTGGCTTTGGCGGCGGTGCGTGCGTCGGCTTGGTCTAGCAATCCGGCCAGGGCCTCGGCTGTATCATGAGTGTTGGTTCGCACCTGAATCAAAGGAATTTCTCGCTTCAACGCTTCGGCTTTGATGTACTCGGTGGGTTCGCCAGGTCCGGTTAAGACGAGGCAGACAGTTTTTTCACACATGCTAGCCATTTGGATGTCAGGGCGCTCCACTCGGGTAATAACAGCTTGGTTACGGTAGCGATCGAAGTAGGTCGGCCCCGCGTCCATGATGTTGCCGCCAATCATGATCCGCTCTACAGGAGAGTTTCTATTTTCGGTGCTCAGCACCCACTGACCGCCTAGATGCTCTGCTAGTTGCTCAACAGTCACCGCCAGCATGCCTCGGCTTTCGGGAAGAACAGTTATTGGCACAGACTGCCCTGTCAGGCCGCGTGCAACTTCGTCACGGCGATGGATGGGGACCGCGTTAATGATTACAGTGGCCAAGTTGGGGCCTGCGGTTGCGATTGATGCCAGGACAGCATCCGAAGCACCTTGGTAAACCAGGATGACTTTGGAATCGAATGCATAAGGAGCTTGGCCATCGGGGCCCTCTACGACCACCGTTCCGGCTTCTGACTCGAGCCTGGAAATCTCTGCTTTGACTGGACCAAGATTGCCTGAATCTGATTTGTTGCCTGGGGTGGGGACTGCTGGACAGCCCAGAGATTCAGACAGATCAGACATGAACACGACATCGGGGTCTGCCGTGCGTCCGTCGGCAAAGGGCTTGTAGTAGGCTACCTTCTTGCCTGCGTTATTGGCTGTAACCAACAACGCTGACGCCAAGCTGGTCTTGCCTACTCCAGATTGGTTGCCCACGATTTGAAGGACGGCCACGGAGTCTCCTAAACGATCAACGGAGTCTGATTGCGGGGTAATTCTAGCATAGGCGCTGCTTGCTGAACGTCGCGAATGGTTTAGTCGTTTACGTCCTTGGGGCCAGTGTCCTGAGGGTCGAACTTGTCAGGGAAAGTCGTGGTGTCGTCCCATTTGGCCAGAGTGAAGTCAGACCGGTGCAGGCTGGCGTTGGTGAAACTTGCACCGCGGACGTCAGTGGCTATCCACATGGAGTCACGAATCATTGCCAGATTGAAATCCGCTCCTGGCATAGTTGCACGGCTTAGATCCGCGCCGTTCATGTTGGAGGAATGGAAGCGGGCGTTTGTCATATCGGAGTTCCTAAGGTCGGCCTCGATCATGTTGGACTGACTGAAGTTGGCCCCGGATATGTCCGCCCCAATAAGGCTGACTCTGTTCATGCGGCAGCTTGTGACCTCGGCGTTTTTCAGGATGGCGCCCTTCATGTCAGTCCAGAAAAGGTTCACGTTGACGAGGTTGGCAGAGGTAAGGTCGCAGGACGCCATTCCTGCCTGGCCAAGGTCGCATTCAGTTAGGTTTGCGCCTGAAAGATTAGCGCCCGCAAGATTTGCCCGGGAAAGGCGAGAGTGGGTTAGATTGGCACCTTTTAAGTTGGCGTCACGGATCTTGGTGCCGGCCAGGTTTACGCCGCTTAGATCTGCCCCTTCAAGATCCAGTTGAGTTTCTGGATTATTCTCGCGCCAGCTATCTAGGGCGTCTGGGCCGCTGGAGGCTAGTTTCACGTGTTCTGGGTTAGCCAAAATACACTCCAGATATAGGTTGGTTCACAAAAATTCAGCCTGGGACCAACGCCCAGGCTGATTGGATTAACGGTTTTCCCGTGTTTCTAGGGGATGTTGAAGACCTAGGCGTCTTCCACGTCGAATATCTTCTCGGCTATGGCCATCTTCAGTTCGTTGACCTTGCCCAAGTCGGGGAAAGCCCCAGCTTCTTTGCGGTCGAAGATCTTGTCTCCGTCCAGATAGACCTCCAGACGCCCTTTGTCCGAGGGAGTCACCTTTATAGCCACATCTCCGGGTGCGTCGGACCGGAAGAACTCATTCGCCATCCACGTGGCGACAGGATAGTAGCCTCAAGATACGCAGTAGACAATCTCCGCTTCGACTTTGCCGTGTTCTGAACCTGCCATTTGGTCCTCCGGAAGTATTGGTGTGTTAGTCAATCACCGCTGTGCCTATGCCGATAGCAGTGCGGTTTCCGTCTTGGTTGTCACAGAAAAGGTCTACCGAGACCTTGGTGCCGCCTTCAATATGTTCGGTCGCACTAACGGCGCCGGTAACGGTGATGGTGTCTCCAGCTTTCACCGGCCTGAGGAATTTCAGGTTGACCGTGCCAGTGTGGTTGAAGGCCTCGGCCCCGAAGAACTTGCGAAGGCATTCAGAGGCGTAGGTGATGGACATTCGCCCTGAGGCCAGAGTGTAGGTGGTACCAAGGCGCTTGGCGGCCAATTCGGGATTGTTGTGGATGTTATCACGGTCCAAAATCCCGGTGGACTCGAACCCAAGGATCGAGGCTTCTGTGATGGACTTGGTGACTGAAGGGATGCCCTGGCCTGGCTTTATTTCTGTTCTGGATGCCATTTCTTCCCCAATTCGTCAGGTTTCTTCAACTGGTAGGTGCTGAGCTTTTCCAAAAGGCGGCCGTCCTCGTCGGTGGCAGTTGCTTCAATGACTATGTAGGGCTTGTCCCGGCGTAGGTATTTATCGGCGATGCGGCCCTGAACCTTGATTTTCTTACCCACGATAGGTGGATTGAAGAACTCAACCTCATTTCCGGCATTTACTGTCCCAATCGGGTCGTCGTAGACCATGGCGAAGGCGGTGGCGTCGTGCTTGACGCCCAGGGTGGGAAATTGGGCGTCTTGGTCGTCCACGGAGGTGCGAAAGGCGGTCACCATCTCTTGGGTGAGTGTGTATTCGTAGGAGCCGAGTTCTTCACCGATCTCGGCCTGGTCGTAGTCAAATAGTTTTAATTCCGTATCCGCCATCTGGTGGCTCCTTGGCGTCTCTTCTGGGCACACTAAGTCTACAATACAAAGAATGACTGGGGGAGTCAACGCGGACGCTTGTTAGTACCGCGTGGCTTGGGTGTCTGCTTTGCCCTATAATAGCGGTAATGACCGCAGGAAAGGCGTGACTGATATGGACTTGAGTTTCGATAGGGGAGACCCGCAGAACCCCAAAGGGCATGCCCTACTCTACTTCCGAGTGGACACAGAACCGGACACGGTTTATGCCACCTACGTTGTTACCCTGCCGGTAAAATCGGATCTGACCAAATACGTCCCTCCTTTCTTGGCCTCACATCTGGGTAATATGCCCCTCAGCGATCTTTCTGCTTTTGCCATGCCCCCTGTGCCTGAAGCTCTAAGTTCTTTGTCGGAATTGGAGAAGCTCAGCCAGCTGCGGGAGGATGACCTAGTTTATGGCGGGAGTATGTTCTCTTTTGATCTGGCTAGAATGATGGAGACGGCTACCGAGGCGGTTCAGGTTTACTCCGGCCTTTGCTCTGACGCATTGACCATGAACAGCTCCCCTGCCGAAGGCGCGGCCGCGGCCATCGGCGAAGAGCTCAGGGAGACCCTTGGGGCTCAGCCAGCCTTAGAACCAGAGCTTGAGATTGAACCCGAACCGGAACTAGAACCAGACGAGTCGCTGAATGTGAATGAAGTCCTTTTCAGTTTCATGAGCGAAATCGATAAACTGGGCGAGTTATCGAAATTGCTGGGCAGGCTCAGGTTCGCCGTAGACGGCTCGGATCAAGCAGCTGTCGATGAGGTCAGCTCTGAGATTACCGTGCTATCGCGCCATCTGCCCGAGAACTTCAGGGTGAACGACCTGCTAGACGTGGCCAAAGATAACTCGGACAAGAGTTCACAGTTGGCCAAACTCTACATAGATCGCTGCTTTCGGCTTTCCGCTGGGGAAAAGTCAGAGGCCGATGAACTGGCGATACAGATTCAGTTGCTGAGGGACCAAGACTAACAGGCTCAACTCTCGATCTGGTCTGCTCACATCCCAGTTTGCCTAGGTTCTATTCTGACGGGAGGAAAATGACTGGTTGGCTTACCTCTCCCGCCTGCGACTGACTAATTTCCGCAACCTGACCCACCTAGATCATGCCCTACCTCGTGGGGTGACGGTCTACTACGGCCCGAACGCTCAGGGCAAGACTACCTTGCTGGAGGCAGTCTATCTCCTGTGCATTGCCCGGTCCTTCCGCGCTGAAAATGAGCGGGAGCTGGTTAGCTTTTCGGCTGCCAATGCTGGGCAACAAGCGCTGGTGGACGGGACTATCGAGAAGGATGGCCAACGTCTAAGAGTTATAGTCGGCTATCAGTCTACCCAACGTTCCAATTTCGAAGGGAACGGACTGGGCTACAATGTCCGGAAAGAGATTCGAGTCAACCGCCTCAGGCGCACAGCAGGCGAACTGATCGGTCAGGTGAATGCGGTGCTTTTCAGTGCCGAAGATATTGAATTGGTCCTAGGCGCACCCTCGGGCCGGAGACGGTTTCTTGACATCCTCCTCTCCCAGGCAGACACGCTTTATCTGAAAGGGCTGCAGCGGTATAACAAGGTGGTGCAACAACGCAATCAACTACTGCGTCTCCTCCGAGATGGCCGAGCAGATGGAGATGAGTTAGCCTTCTGGGATGACGAGTTGGTCCGAGAAGGGGCCTGGATCACGTGGCGGCGTCATGAGACCATGAGGAAACTGACCCCGGCTTGCATACGGCACCACGAGGACCTGAGCGGCCCAGACGAGGACTTGGAGGTTGAATACCGGCCCAATGTGCTCCTGGGGGGCGACGTGGATGAAGTTGAGGGCAACTTCAGGGAGGCTTTAGCGGCGGCATCCCACCGTGAACGGGTGCGGCCGGTAACGGCGGTGGGGCCACACCGAGACGATTTTATCCTGATGATAGATGGTGCCGACATGGCCATATTCGCGTCTCGAGGTCAAGCGCGTACTCTAGCTTTGACGCTCAGGCTTGCGGAGGCTGAGTTTCTGGCGTCAGAGCGGGGTGAAGGCCCAGTGGTGCTCTTCGACGATGCGCTGTCGGAGATCGATGCGGTTCGCCGTCACCGGCTTCTGGAAAAGTCGATGCGTTATGAGCAAGTCCTGATTACCACTACTGACCTGGAACAGGTGAATGACTTCTTTGGGTCTGGGGCCAACTATCTTCATGTTTCCGGCGGCCAAGTCTGGCCATCAGATGAACACGGAAACATGGCGGATATCCCGGTGTCTGGCGGAGACCCTCAGGAAGGTGATGCCTTGGCTATCGACGAATCGGCGTGACCGGTGTATACATCATGAAGAGTGGGCAAAAAAGTGAATTGAAAGACGTGAATACGGGCGGGTGTTGAGCAGCATATGCCGGTGACCAAAGAAATATTGGACGAGATTGCGCTCTCTCAAGCCGAGTATGACTTGATACTAGAGCGCCTGGACCGGGAACCCAACCCTGTTGAACTGGGCATGTTCGGCGCCCTGTGGAGCGAACACTGCGGCTACAAGCACTCTAAGCCGTTGTTGCGCTTGTTTAGTCAGAAGTCTGCTCGTGTCCTTTCTCAGACTGGCGCAGAGAACGCTGGTGCGGTGGACATTGGCGACGGCTTGGCGGTGGTCTTCAAAGTCGAGTCCCACAACCACCCTTCTGCTGTAGAACCGCTGCAAGGCGCGGCCACCGGAGTTGGTGGCATCGTGCGGGACATACTGGCGATGGGGGCCCGCCCCATTGCATTACTCAACTCACTACGCTTTGGCCCTTTGGATGACCCTCAGAACAGGCACCTCTTCCACGGCGTAGTCGCAGGCATATCGTGGTATGGGAATTGTATCGGCGTGCCTGATGTGGGCGGTGAGATCTGCTTCGACGATTCCTACTCCCAAAACCCTCTAGTCAATGCCATGTGCGTGGGTTTGGTAAAGACCGATAATATCGCCACGTCGGCGGCCAGAGAGGTCGATAACGTCCTGCTACTGGTAGGTGCAGGAACCGGGCGAGACGGTATTCACGGAGCCTCTGGGTTGGCTTCAAGGACATTTGAAGAAGAGATAGAGCTCCGGCCTACCGTCCAAGTCGGCAACCCATTCTTGGAGAAAGTCCTTATAGAGGCATGCCTCGAGGCGCTGGATACGGGACTGGTGAACGCGATTCAAGACCTGGGTGCGGCTGGCTTGACCAGCGCGGCCGTGGAGTCAGCCGCTAGCGGCGGCCGGGGCATCCGATTGGATATCTCACAGGTGCACCAGCGTGAACGAGGTATGAGCGCGTATGAAATCATGCTCTCGGAATCCCAGGAGCGCATGCTGTTGGCCGTAAGGCCGGAAAACACGCCTGTGATCAAAGCGATTATGGATAAATGGGACGTTACCTGCCGTGAGATAGGTCAAGTCATCCCCGACAAGATGGCTCAGGTGGCGGTCGGATCAGAGTTAGTGGCAGACGTGCCTATCGAACCTTTATCCGAAGCCCCCCAATATCGCTTGGAAGGCAAACAATCAGAGTTAGATATCAAACGGCTTCAGTTGGACTTACATTCAGTCCCGATTCCCCAGGACGGCTCGGAACAAACACTTCTGAAGTTGCTAGCTGCGCCTAACATCGCCAACAAGAAAGGCGTCTATCAGCAGTTCGACTACCAGGTGCAGACAAACACTGTGGTGGGGCCTGGAAGTGACGCTGCGGTGCTGCGGGTGAAGGGTACGGAAAAAGCAATCGCTTTGACCATCGATGGCAATGGCCGGCTTTGCCAGTTGGACCCGTACCAAGGCGGCATGATAGTGGTTGCCGAGGCTTGTCGGAACCTGAGTTGTTCGGGAGCTCTGCCATTGGCTATGACTGATTGCTTGAATTTCGGCAGCCCCGAGCGTTCTGATGTTTACCATCAACTGGAACAATGTATTCGTGGCATAGCCGAAGCCTGCCGGGTGCTAGAAGTGCCGGTTGTGAGCGGCAATGTGAGCCTGTATAACGAGTCCCGAGGACAGGCCATCTTCCCTACGCCTATCATTGGCGGTCTGGGGTTGCTGGAGAACGTTGGTAAAGCGACCCGCTCCGCCTTCACCGAGGAGGATTTGGCAGTGGGACTGCTGGGTGCGGGCATCAACGGCGCGGATTCCCATGACTTGGCTGGCAGCGAGTACCTGCAATGGATTCACGGCCGTGTTGAGGGCAGCCCTAAAATAGACATACATCTGGAAAAACGGGTGCAGCGGGCCTGCCGGGAGGCTATAGAGAAAGGCCTTATAACGTCGGCCCACGACTGTTCGGAAGGCGGTCTGGCCGTGGCCCTGGCCGAGTGCTCGATTCAGGGCGGCATAGGTTTCAAGGGAGATTTCTCGGTTGATGACCGGTGGGATGTGACGTTGTTTGGAGAGCGCCAATCACGTGTTGTGGTTTCTCTTCCGGAAGCAAACTGGCAGGCTTTTGAGGCGTTGGCTGAAGACTTTGGCGTCCCGATGACGAAGTTGGGCTATACTGGCGGTGACCGGTTCAATATCGACGGATATTGTGATGTCTCGGTTTCGCAGATTGGGGATGTGTGGAACCGAGCGCTGGAGGTCGCTGGTGGCTGATAAACCTCTGCGTGTCCTATTCCTGACCCCTTATTTCCGGCCCTACCTGGGGGGCATAGAACGGGCGATAGAGCAGTTATCATTCCAGATTATGCAGTCCGACGCTATTGAAGCTGTCGGAGTTCTCACGACGAAATATTCATTCCCCCGGAAGCCGCAACCCACCTGGGATGACAGAGAGACCACACCTGAAGGCATATCCATCTTCCGGCTTTCAGGATTTCCATGGCGGTCTCTGCCGTTCTATTCTGTCCCGTTAGTTTGGTTCTCACCGTTGCGCCTGAAGAAGTACCTGGAAGAATTCCGCCCAGACGTAATCCATTTCGTGGGTGACGGTTGGTTTTGGGGCCACATCTGGGCGTGGTTCTGGTACCGAGGGCGGGCCCGGATTGTCTTCACGCCGTCATACCACACGCTGCCGCCTAGCAAATGGTGGCTCAAGCCCATCAACGCCTTTCTGTCGCACATAGCAGACCGGGTTGTCGCCCTGACTGACTTGGAAGCCAAGG
>JAKUNK010000022.1:0-51127 GCA_022451945.1 Dehalococcoidia bacterium | reverse complement strand
TGGGCGCGGCGTTGGGCGCACAGGGGGCGTTGCTGGTTAATGGAGCCGCGCTGGCCGGAATCAGCTTGGCCGCAGCCATCGGACTGCCCAAGATCCGCCGGTTGGAATAAGCATGGAATCAGGTCAATCAGCGTCCGGCGTTTCATTTACCCGAGATTCGAACAACCTCGAACAAAAACATGTGGGAATCCACACTATCCGATACCTGTATCGTGGACCACTTGGAATGGCTTCGTTACGGGTCGCCTTGACGAAGCCCCGCAGCAATCGGTGCTGTAGCGTCGCTTTTATTTTGGAACTCAAGGGCATCAAGGAGCCGGTACGGGCCTACTCGCCGGTGCGACCGGCGAGTAGGCCCGTACATTCAAGTTAACTCGTTTAGGAAAGGCACTTAGCCACGAAATTCTTCATCAAGACGATAGCCCGGTCTGATTCAGGGCCGGGAGTGTTGCCGAATAAATGTGGCATCCCTGGAAACAAGTTCAACTCGATATCACCGCCCGCTGATCGGTAATCAACGGCGAACTGCTCCGTTATCGGAACTGGAAGATTCGTGTCTGCTGTACCCTGGACTATCAACGTTGGCGGCAGTTCCGACTGCTCGTCGCTTTTTAATATCTGGTAGGGCGATCCTTCTTTCATTGCTTCTATGGTTCCGAAATACCCTTCAGATAGGCCAACCAGACGGTCGTTGCCCGTTTCCTGGGCATACTTATACCTTTCATAAGGCGCTACTATAGGCCATCCTAAGAGCAGATACTTCATTGTGGCATCAGCGTCTGAGCCCGGGAAATCAATGTTGCAGTAGGCCGGATGATAAGGCCGCATCGCACTCAACAAAACGGTGTGGCCACCGCTAGAACCACCGATTCCGCCAACGGTGTCCGGGTCGGCTTTAAAACGGGAAGCATTAGCCTTCAACCAACGTGTGGCGAGATTGACATCGGCAACCTGCGCAGGATAAGGGTCACTGGGCGGCTGACGGAAGTCCACTGCTGCGACAACCATGCCGCTCTTAGCTAGCGCACTGTTCATTACCTCATTGGCGGTCCGGTCGCCGTTAGTCCAAACTCCTCCATGAACATCCAATAGTGCAGGAAACGGTCCGGCTCCCTCGGGTTGGTAAACCCGGACTGCTAAACCGCCCTGGTACTCCAATTCCATTACGCTGACTTCGCATCTGTATTCCTGGTCGTAAGTCACCATATCCAATCGTTTCTCCGTTGCAGGCTATCAGCTATGCCGACCGTTGGTAGATGTAATCTTTGGCGGTGCCGGGTTCCGGAACCGGGGATGGGTTTTTTACCTGGAACCGGTAGACAGGGTCTAACTCGGGCTTAGGGCCAAGGGTACCCCGCAAGACTCCTATCACCTCAACCTCATGTTCCACAACATCCCCAGGTTCCAGGAACCGCGCTCCCTCGTAGCCCTTACGGATAGCTTCGCGAATCGAGCCACCTCCTACCGTCCCACTGCCGATGATGTCCCCTGGTACTATCCGACTGTCTTTCGAAGCGCGTTCAATCATATCCGCGAAGCTAAAATACGCGTCTTTAGCCAAGCCATCCTTTAGCCAGTCCTGGCCATTCACTCGGACCTGGCATCTCAGGTCCAGCCGACCGTCTTTCAGGTAAGGCAGCATCTCATCGGTGGTAACGAGCCACGGTCCAATGGATGACGCTGTGTCTTTACCTTTGGCTGGCCCCAGGCCGAAGGCCATCTCATCCACCTGTAAATCGCGGGAACTCCAATCATTGAATAAAGTGAAACCGGCTATGTGGTCCATTGCATCAGCCGCAGGGACGTCCCTGCCTTCTTTGCCTATGACACAGCCAATTTCCAATTCGTAGTCAAACTGAGAAGAGGCCGAAGGGAAAGGAATCTCCGCATCCGGGCCATATATGCACAATGGATTGGAGAAATAGAACACCGGCATCCGGTACCAGACCTCGTTGGGCTCTCTGGTTCCCTGACTACTGGCATGCTCTTCAAAAACGATGAAATCTCGGACCGTAGGCGGTTGTACGATAGGAGAGAGCAGCTTAGTTCCTGACAGCGGCAGTCTACTGGCGGAGGTGTCCTTGTCTAAAGCTTCCCGAACGCGTTCGATCGGTGAATCTCCTAGTTCCAAAAGTCCCCGCACGTCTCGAATGGTATGGCCGTTGGAACCCACAAGGCCAGTAACGTCTACTATATTTTCTGCCTGCAGGACCCCACATCGTGGGCCTTTGTCCGTTTCGTAAGTGAGCAGCTTCATATCTATCTCTCAAACTGCGAGGATTTTATCTACATCCATAGATGTGGAGCATGGGGGATTACAGCACAGGGACCTGCACTGGTCAACACAATAACCGATAGTCAGGACTGAGGTTCTTCATTCAAGAATGCTTTGATCGAGTCCTGCTCCATCAACGGGTAAATCGAGAATTCGGCGGGTACTGCGTCCGCCCATTCGTTCAAAAGTCGGTGCAGAGCCTCATGAGATTCTACGTCCAGGATGGCCACAGCGCCCCGGCCTGTGCGAGGGTAAAAAGCCCGAGCGACGCCCCGAGTCAACTTATCGTCCACCCACGGCCAGAAATCCCTACGAGCCTCACGGACTTCCGACGGGCGGGTAGGAGCTGGGTTACTAATCACGAGAAACAGCATACTTAAAATCCCAAATCAAATAGAGTAGGTTGAATTACCTGGACCAATAAGGTGCGGTTTTATTGGGACCGGCTAGCTGTAGGTAGCTGCAGTTATCTCCGCGCCCAGTAACGATTGTCCGCCGAACTCGTAATTGGAATGTAATCCAGATATGTGCTGGCCGCTCACGTGCAGGTCGCGGAAAAATCGCTCCAGTCCATTCGACTCGTGGATCGCTCCGGTGCCTGCAGCGTAGAACAGCTTTTCCACCACTTGAACAGATTGCCTTATACCATGGGTAATGGCCAAGCGGACATGAACTGCTTTATCCATGATGTCCGAATCCTTTGAGACCATTGCATCCCACATTTCTCCAACAGCACTCATCACGTAAGCCCTTCCGGCTCCAATTATCGCTTCGCACTCTCCGACGATCGTTTGGACTGTGGCCCGGTCGCACAACCTGCTCGGGGAATTGGTGCTCCCCGCCGTGGCAAGGTTCAAAAAAGCATCCATGGCTCCTCTTGCCATTCCAAGGGCGTTGGCCGAGGCTAGGGTCCAGCTACAGAGAATCGCCGTCTGCGGGTTGTAAAGAGGATTATCATGGAACCCTGGCTCGGTCCGGGAGTAGGTATGGCTTTCTGGAACGAACACATCGGAAAACTCAGCGTCGTTACTAGCCGTTCCTCGCATTCCCATAGTGTTCCACGTAACGATCATTTCCCCTGCTTCCAGAGGGACGGCGGCGACACGGTAGGTGGGGCTGCCGTTAGCCCCCAAGATTGGTCCGTTATCGTCCACCACGTCACAGTTCAAGAACAAGCACTTAGCGTGGTCAACTCCACTCAGATAGTTCCACCGACCGGATACTAGGTACCCTCCTTTAGTAATCTTTGCGGTCCCGCCGGAACGAGCTGACCCGGAACCGCCGACATCAGGCGGGTCTCCGAACAATTCTTTAGCGGCCTTAACGGAAATCCGCGAGACCGCTGAGGTAAGTGCGGTCCCATTGAAAGAACACCAACCTGCGGAGCCGTCTGCTCTCGATATCTCCTCTACGACGTGGTAAGCCGTAATTGGATCGAGTTCGGGACCTCCTAGGACCTTAGGAACGTACAACCGGAATAAACCTTCGTCGTTCATGGCTTTAGCAAGGTCAGGTGGCAACTGACAATCTGAATCGATACGATCTAGATTTTCCTTGATCATAGGTATTATTTTCTTGGTAGCGTCTAATACAGAGTCAGGCATTCGATAGTCCATTGTTTAAGATACGCCGACGCCAGAGGTCTAATCTATTCGCACTAATTTCTTTCATTTGTCGGTCACCGGATACGAAGAAAACAGATACAAGCCACGCTATTATAGCTAACAATAAGAATCGCCCTCAAACGATGTTAGATACTATTAGTCAAGGGCTAGGTATAAAGTCTCAACTTGAAATTTCTCCGAATTCCAATCATTCACGCCTAGCGCGTGCCTAGTACCTGCTTGAATGAGCGCCATGCAAAGTGCTAACATAATCGGGAACGATTGGTAGGCCGATATCAAGGAGTAATAGGGATGCCGGAAAACGATGTCGCTTTGATGGGTCATTTGATGCGGCGCGCTGGATTCGGCTGTCAATACCACGAGCTTGAAGCCCGCGCAGCCAAGGGATATGAAGAAACGGTAGAGGAACTGCTCAATCCGTCCGAAGATACTCATGGCATGGACCTGGACCTAGCCGAGCGTTCCTTCATTGAATGGAACCACCACATCCGGTGTGTACCCGAATACATAGCATTTCGGATGGTCAATTCCAAGAGCCAGTTGGAAGAGAAGATGATTCTCTTCTGGCACGGCATCTTGTGCCACACTGACAGCAAGAACCAAAGCCAGATCGCATCGCATGCAGAGTGGGAAATGCTCCGCCGGTGCGGCTTGGACAGCTTCAAGGACCTGTTGATCGAGATCTCCAAAGACCCGGCCATGGTCTACTTCTTGGACAACTGCCTGAGCCACAAAGACGCGATCAACGAGAACTACGGCCGGGAACTGCTGGAGTTATTCTCGCTCGGCGTGGGCATGGACGGCGAATTCAACTACACCGAGGACGACGTTAAAGAGTGCGCCCGGGCTTTCACTGGCTGGACCCTCGCCAACGGCATTCCCCCGCAGCCCTACGGTCGCTACACCTCGACCTTTGTCTACAACCCCGAAGACCACGACGACGGAGAGAAGACTTTCTTGGGCCACACCGGCAATTTCAACGGCGAGGACATCATTGATATCCTCTGCAAGCAACCGGCCACCGCGCGTTTCATCTCGCGCCACATCTACGACTTCTTCGTAGCCGATGAAGCCCAAGTCCCAACCTGGATGGAAACCCCACCCAGGGACCCCGAAACCATAAAGATGCTGGAAGACGAATATTTCCGCTCAGATTACAACATCCGTTCCATGCTGCGGGTCCTATTCAACTCTGATGCCTTCAAGAACGCCCGATTCGCCAGGATAAAAGGCCCGATCGAGACCGTGATTGGCACTCTGCGTTTAGCCGGCGACTGGACGACCCCCAAGCCTGGCTTTGAAGCCATCTTCGAAGAGATGAAGCACATGGGCCAGGAGATACTGAATCCACCCTCCGTCGAAGGCTGGCATACAGGCAGAGACTGGATCGACGGTGGTACCCTGGTTAGGCGAATCAACTTCGTCGCCGATTACGTTGGCGATGCTGGCTATCCTGGCATACAGGACATAGTCCAGAGACTTGCTGCTGAGGGACCGAGCACTACGCCTGAGGGACTGGTTGAAGGTTGCCTCCGGCTGCTTGGCCACTACGAACTAACAGATGAGAACCACCAAATGTTAGTGAACCACGCCCGAAACTGCGGCGTCTCGGACACCGATTCACCGGAGTTCCCGAAGCAAGTCGGCGAGACTCTGCAGATGATCGTCGCAACCAAGGAATATCTATACGCCTAGCTAAAAAACTCGGCGTTTCGGGTCTGCCAACCGGTGGGCCATGGGACAACAACTCAAATTACTGAGGAGTAAACGATGACCTCCAACAAGAAAGACCCGGTCTTGGTAGTACTTCAAATGACAGGGGCCTACGACGCCCTGAACACTTTTGCTCCGTACAGCGACCCTCATTATGTGGACTACCGGGCCAACTTGCAGCTCGGCCCAGACCAGGTCCTGGCTGTGGATGACAAAGTTGGTTTCCACCCAGGCATGGACCAGATCAAGGATATGTACGACCAGGGGAAGGTTGCTGTGTTGCAGGGCATCGGCTATCCCAACCCCAACCGCTCGCATTTCCGCTCCCTGGACATCTGGCATACCGCCGAGCCCGAAAAAATGGCTCCCGACGGTTGGTTGGGCAAGGCCGTCCGCGAGATCGACCCCAACAAAGAGAACATCCTGACCGCCGTGAACTTCGGCCGTGGCCTCCCTCGTGCGCTGGCCGCCCCTGGCGTCTCAGTAGCCTCAGTAGGCGACATCACCAACTACGGAGTGCTGACCGGGATCGACAGCACAGAAAAGCGGAGTGAAGCCCTGGATATCTTCGCCCGCATGTACGCGCCACTGATCGGCTCAGGCCCCGTGAGCGACTACCTTTCCCAGACTGGATTGGACGTCCTTAAAGGCGCTGACATCCTCAAAACGGCACCCCAGATGTACTCCTCCAGCGTGGAGTACGGTGGCAGCCCGCTGGCCCAGTGGATGAAGAGCGTCGCTCAGGTGCACCTTGCCAACTTCGGGACCCGCGTGTTCTACACCGGCGTAAATCCAGGCACCTTCGACACCCACGCCAACCAGGCCACCACCCTCCCTAAGTTGTGGGCCGATGTGTCCACCTCCATCAGCGATTTCTACGAGGACCTGAAAGAGCACAACGCCAACGAAGAAGTTGTGATATTGCTATTCACCGAGTTCGGCCGGCGGGTGCAGGAAAACGGCTCGGGGACCGACCACGGTTCTGGAGGCGTGGCCTTCGTCATCGGCGATGCGGTAAAGGGCGGCCTCTACGGAGAGTATCCTTCCCTGGAGCCGGAAAAGCTGGACTCCGGCGACCTGCAATGGAACAACGACTTCCGGGGCACCTACGCTTCGTTGCTGGAGCAATGGATGGGCTTGGACGCCAACCCCATTCTTGGCGCTACCTACGAGCAGTTCGACTTCATCAGGTAACATTTCACAAAAACACCGGGCAAGAAGCACCGAACTTGAAGCTGCTAATCGGGCCGGCATCTGCCGGCCCACTTCATTAGGCTAACTGAGACGGATGCGCCCATTGTGAGGAAAAATGGTCACCGAGATTGCACCAATAACGTTTGGATATAGCCACACCATTGGCCGGCAAGAAAACCGGAGCGGGAACGGGTTCTTCTATCCGGTGGCGATAACCCGGGACAAAGATAACCTTTTGTACGTGGTAAGCCGTGGTTCTGAGACGCCGGCGTTCTTCCCCTGCAAACGGGTTACCGTATTAAACATGGACGAAGAACTGGTACGTGAGTTCGGCACCAAGGTACCGCCAGAAGAGGCAGACGAATCCGCCCCCGACGGCAGCTTCATGTGGCCCACGTCAATCGCTTTGGACAAAGGTGGTATCGCCTACGTGTCCGATGAGTGGCTCAACCGGATCTCCGTGTTCGACAAGAACGGAGCTTGTATCAACAAGTGGGGAAAACTCGGAGATGGCGATGGCGAGATCAACCGCCCCGCTGGATTGGCTTTCGATTCCGAAGATCGTCTCTATCTGGTAGATAGCGCGAACCACCGGGTGCAGATATTCACCAAAGAAGGAAAATTCATCTCCTCATGGGGCAGCGAAGGAAATGGGGATGGAGAATTCAGCTATCCCTGGGGCATAGAGATCGACCACAACGGCGACGTGTTTATAGCCGATTGGCGGAATGACCGAATACAGAAGTTCGACCGGGAAGGCAATTTCTTGATGAAGTTCGGTTCTTCCGGAAAAGGCGATGGAGAGTTCAACCGGCCGAGTGGTATCGCAGTCGACAAGGATGGAATCATATACGTTACTGATTTCAAGAATGACCGGCTCCAGGTGTTTGGCGCTGATGGCAGCTTCATCACCGAACTCACCGGGGACGCCACTCTGTCGAAGTGGGGCCGGGAGCGGCTGGAGTTGGACCCGGGAATGCTGAGAGCCAGGGATAGGGCTCAAGGTCTTATGGAACGAGAGAAGCATTTCAACGGGCCTATCGCAGTGGAAGTGGATGATGAAGGCCGGGTATTTGTTGTAGAGACTCCCCGCCAGCGCATGCAGGTTTACCGCAAGCAGGTGGCCAGTTTCCATGGTGGCCCTCTCTAAGCGATTCAAGTGGTCTCCTGGCCACACTCATGGGCAACAAAGACGCCGTGTATGAAGCGAATTCACTTCATACACGGCGTCTTTCCGCGTACTGAATAAGAAATCTGGTCAGGAGAAAGGCTCGATCAACTGCCTGACCTCGCTCATATCAAAGGGTTTCCTCGACACTGGATTAGTGGTGGCTCCCAGAAAATTCCAAGCGGAAACACTGGAGATGTCTACGGTTACGAAAACCACGAAGCTTTGAACGAAATCATCTCTGGTTGGACAGGGGAGTGCGACCGCTACCAGGCCATGTATCTGCTTCAAGCTGACGGCGTTCCTGCCGGAGCCGTGCTGAAGGGCAGCGAGACCATCAATGACCCCCACCTGGAAGCCCGTGTGTTCTGGAACATGGTCGACAACCCGGAGGCTGGTCGCTACATGCAAACTACCCTTCCATGGATGCTGTCCAAGAGCCCTCGGCAGACGACGGTTACGGCAACGGGTTTGGATGAGCACAACTACCAGGTCTTCAACGGCTTGTTGAGCCTCTCGGCAAGCGAGATCGATGCCCCGGTAGAACAGGGCATCACCGGCGACGTACCCAACCCGGGCGCTTAGAGTCCCATCGCCGCCAAGCCGATCTTGGCCAACTCTTCGTCAGCGTTATGGCCTCTTATCCCTCCAACGCCGATACCGCCGAGGATGGCTCCGTCTTTGATGATGCTGACGCCGCCTTGTTCGTAGGTAATCATTGGGTCGCCGTTTTCACTAACACTCTGGCCGATATTGGACATGTTCTGACCCCAATCCCCACTGTTGATGCCCAAAATGGCAGATGTGTAGGCCTTGCGCACGGCATGCCGCCTAGTGAACACACGAGCGTTGTCCATCTTTGAGAACGCTTCCATGTTCCCGGATGCATCTACGATAGCCATGCAGACCGGCGTCTCTGACGTGGCCTGTGCTTCGTCCATCATGGCCTTCATAGCCGCCTGGACTTGTTCCAAAGTCAGGTTATGTTCAGCGATGGCCATACAGGGCCGGGGAGGGTCGTGATGTGTAGACATGCGGTAAATCTCCTGTTGGATTCATCTGGATCAATCCCACCCATAATTGTACCAATAGGGCGGCAGGGGAATGAGTGTAGAATACCTACGGTGTCAATTTAAGGAACCAGTCAGGAGTCCGCACGATGCGAGTCGGCGTAATCTCGGATACCCATAACCCAAGCGTCGGGGATGAACCGCCTGCAGAGATAATACCTGCTTTTGAAGGCGTTGATGTGATAATCCATGCCGGTGACATATACCAGCCGTCCTGTCTCGACTGGTTGGAGAAGATCGCTCCGGTCTACGCCGTTGAGCTAGGCGCCGGAGCCCATTTCCAGGAAGACCCCCGAGTGGTTGATATGTCCCGTGTTCTGGAACTGGAAGGTCATACCATCGGTTTGATCCACGATCTAATGGTCCCTGGCATGGCCCAAGAGGTTACTGAATACACTCCTTTGTCTAAGCACTTTCCTACCGGCGCGAACCTTTCTTCTGCCCTGGAAACAATATTCCACGACGCCGTGGATATCGTCATATTTGGCCACACTCATTACCCAGTGGTTGAGGAGTTCCAAGGCATATTGATGGTGAACCCTGGCAGTCCCAGTCTTCCCAAACAGATTCGCCGGTTAGGTCAGGTGGCCGTCATGGAGCTAGAGCCAGACAGGAAGAGCGCAAAGATTCTAGACCTCTCCATGTTCAACTAGCTACGAAGTAACTCACTGCGGTCTAGGCAAGATTGTCGGTCCACATTTGTGATAGCTAAATCTGGCGTAGGATATGTCTAATGACGGGCAGTCCGGCGGAATCTAGGAAACACCTCGGCCACAACAAACTAAGCCTCGGTCTCTTTGGCGTTAACTGCTCCGGTGGGCTGGCGGTAACAACAGTTCCCGAGCGCTGGGAAGCATCTTGGGAAAATAATCAGAGCGCAGCTAGGATGGCCGATCAATCCGGATTGGACTTCATGCTGCCACTAGGACGGTGGAAGGGCTACGGTGGGATTACTGACCACAACGCGTCAAATTTTGAGACGCTAACGTGGGCATCCGGGATTCTGGCGAGCACAATTAACTTGATGGCCTTCGGTACGGTTCACGTCTCGTTGTTCAATCCAGTAGTCGCGGCCAAGCAGATGGTAACCGCCGATCATATCGGTCACGGACGGTTTGGTTTGAATATCGTCTGTGGATGGAACTACGACGAGTTTGACATGTTAGGTGTGGACCTCCCGCAGCACGGCGATCGTTACGACCAAGGCCAAGAATGGATCGATGTTATCTCCAAGGTCTGGACAGAAGACGAACCTTTCGACTACGAAGGTGATTTCTACCAAGTCCGAAAGACCGAGATCTACCCCAAGCCCTACGGCGGGGGCAAACCGATGATCGTAGCCGCCGGCAATTCTCCCCGTGGAAGGGAATTCGCCGCTCGCAACGCAGACATGATGTTTACAAACCTCCGAGGCGGCATCTCAGAGGTTCGAGGGAATGTATCAGCCCTTCGGGAACTGGCTTCTAGATATAACCGAGAGATCGGAGTCTTCTCGAACGTCGCCGTGGTCTGCAGGCCCACTAAACAAGAAGCGGAAGAATACTACCGCTACTACGCCATCGAAAACGCCGACTGGGACGCGGTTGAAATATTGATCGAAGGCCGGGGTCTCAAAAAGCCCGGTGTAACGGAAGAAGCACTACAGGTAGCCCGTATACGTGCGGCAGGCGGAAACGGCGCGTTGCCAATCGTTGGTGCCCCCGATGATATCGTTTCCTTGATGAAGCGCCTATACGACGGCGGTGTAACAGCCCTTGCCATGGGGTTTACCAACTACTTAGAGCACTTCCCGTACTTCCGGGACGAGGTTCTACCACGGCTGGTCCACGAGGGATTGCGAGCGGATTCGGTGACTTAAAGTGCTCTAGCTAGTTTAATCACCATTTCTTGATAGTTGCTCTAGGAAGATAGAATTTGTTTCGCCGGCTCGGAGGGGAGGCCTCGAAGAGTTGACCACTAGAGCACTCACAAAACCCAGTGCCGCAAAAGTTATGAAAGCAGCGGCGTAGCTTTCGCTCAAGTCGAACACCAGCCCTGAGAAAAGAGCTCCTATCGTCTGACCGACCTGGACTCCGGTCTCACTGATTCCCCGTATACTGCCGATCGACCGCCGTCCGAAGTAAGATGCGAAGGCCACGGGCGGTATGACGTTTCCACCAGCTGCTACGAGCCCTAGGAGCGCGGCCACCGCGAAAGCAGACCCTTCGGATGTGACCGACAACAAGGAGAGTGAACACGTTGCGCTGAGAAGCATCAGTCCTGTCATTGCCGCGCGTACGGTCGTGCGCTCGATAATTGCCCCCCACATGAGACTAGCGAATGCGTTCACCGCGGCGTTAATCGTGATTGCGTTTGCAGCTGCTGTGAGGCTCAATCCCCGGTCCAGGAAGAATGCACCAACATGGACCGATATCCCCGCCTGGGTCATGAACAGCACGCCAACCACTACCGTTAGTACCCAAAGTGCTCGCGTGCGCATGGCTTGACGCGGGCTCCAGCCAGTCTCGTCGGGGCTGTCTTCCTCCGGTTCGGCTTTGTCTCCAGAATTTTGCGATGGCTGGTTGTCAGGCTGGAGACCGATGGTCTCAGGCCGGTCTACTATCAATAGCGCCGACGGCAGTACCGCTACCGCCAGTACCAGTACCCCCAAAGATATCCACGCTACTCCTATACTCCAATGAGAAATGGCCAACGAGGCTATCTGGACGGTTACTATCCCCCCAACGGCCCCTGCCAAGTAGATTATCCCGATGGCCCTGCCACGCTTTCTAATGAACCAGCGGGAGATCAGAGCGCCAGTCCCTATCTGTACCGGGACATGGAATATGACACGCCCGGTGGCAAAACCCATGTAAAAAAACATTGGCACAGTGGCCCAGGCAAGAGAAACCATCGCCACACCCAGTACTAGCATGCTGCCAGCCAGGATCAAGCGCACGCCGTAACGGTCTACCGCCCAGCCTACCGCCGGAGAGATGAATATAGACGACAGCGCGCCCAAACTAACCGAGCCTGCGATCAGTGTCCGACTCCAACCAAACTCGTCGGCCATGGGCGACAAAAATACGGCCAGGGTAGTGGTAGACGGCGCCATCCTAGCGAATGTGGTTGTGCCGGCGGCAAACACCACGATCCAACCGTAGTAAAAGGGCAAGCGCGCGCTAAGTTTTCTGGCAATCACCAGGGAGATGTCATTCATTACTCGGCCGGTTTCTATGCCTGTGTTTCCTGCTTTGCAGGACTTGCAATCCACGATCCCGTGACTATGCACGAGATAATCCAGGCAGCCGACTGACCACCAGCCAATGCCCGACTCCACACAAAAAAGAGGCCTCCGTAGTCGACTAAGGAGGCCTCTTTGCTTAGCTGGTTAAGCCCTATTTGTCATCTTTGGCCCAGAGAGCCTCCAGGACGTTCCCTGGGGACATAGGCAACACTTCCATGCGCACGCCTGACGCGCCGTAGATGGCATTTGCCACAGCCGCCAACGGAGGCACTATGCACACTTCGCCAACACCTCGGACCCCGAAGGGGTGACCAGGGTTGGCGACCTCCACGATGACCGTGTCAATCATAGGCAGGTCGAGGCTGGTGGGCATTCGATAGTCCAGGAACGAAGAGTTGGACATCTCACCGTTGTCATTGTAAACATACTCTTCATTGAGTGCCCAACCGATGCCCTGGGCGACACCGCCCTGCAGCTGTCCTTCGACGTAGCTAGGATGGATGGCCTTCCCGACATCCTGGAGTGCCGTGTACCGGAGGACATCGACTTTGCCGGTTTCCGGGTCCACTTCCACGTCTACGATGTGAACAGCGAACGCATTACCAACGCCTGATGGGTTGACGTTACCTCGGCCAACCACTGGGCCACCAGTGCCGTTCAACCGGGCAGCCAACTGTTTGAAGGTCAATTTCAGTTCTGGGTCTGACTTGTGAGAGGCCACACCACCGGCGTATTCAACATCGTTAGCCTCAACCTCCCATATACGCGCGGCCCGCTGGATGAGCTGCTGTTTGATGTCGTTGGCCGATTCATAAGCCGCCCAGCCGGACTTGAATGTTGCTCCGCTGCCAGCGGTGAGGGAGGTGTAACCCACTGCATCGGTGTCACCTACGAACGGATGAACGTCCTCAGCAGGTATACCGAGCACCTCAGCCACATGCATGGCCATGGATGCACGTCCTCCGCCGATGTCAGGTGATCCTTCGGTCAAGCTCACAGTTCCATCAGCATTGACACTGGCGAAGGACGAAGCCGGCCCTGTACCATTGAACCAGAAGCCTGCCGCTACGCCCCGACCACGGTTTGGGCCCTCCAAAGGAGACTTGTAATGATCGGTGTCCATGGCCGCAGCCAAGGTCTCCATATAACCAACACCTTGCAGCACCGGACCTGGTATGCGGCGGCTCCCTTCTTTAACTCCGTTCTTGGTCCGGAATTCCAAGGGGTCCATACCTAGTTTTTCGCAGATCTCGTCAATGACAGACTCTGCTCCAAAGGAAGCTCCGGGCACACCAGGAGCACGGTAGGCTGCTGCCTTTGGGCGATTGACCACAACGTCGTACCCCTCGATACGTCCATTGGCAATCTCATAGGGGGTCATAACACACTGGCAAGCCTGATTGATCGGAGAACCAGGGAATGCGCCAGCCTCATAGATCATGGTGATGTCAGCTGCGGTAATCAATCCGTCTTTATTGGCTCCAATCTTAACGCGGATGGAACTTCCAGAGGTAGGGCCCGTAGCTTCGAAAACTTCCGCGCGGCCCATCTGGATTTTCACCGGGCGGCGGGCTTTCTGGGAAAGAGCTGCGGCCACCGGCTCTAGATAGATGACGGTTTTTCCTCCAAACCCTCCACCGATCTCCATGGGGACGACCTTGATCTGCGAAACCGGGATACCAAGCACAAGGCTAGTCAGATCACGGATCTGGAAGTGTCCTTGGCTACTGCCCCATATGGTCAGCTTGCCGTCTTCTCCCCACATGGCGGTCGCCGAGTGGGGTTCGATGTAGCCTTGGTGAACGGTGGAGGTGCGGAAATCCCGTTCGATAACTATATCCGCCTCTTTGAATCCCTTGTCGATGTCACCCAGTTCAAAGAAGAAGTGATTGGCGATGTTAGTGCCTTTCACGGCGTCATCTTCGTCCAGTAAACCACCAGGGCGGACGTTGGCGTCCTCTGGGTTGGCCAGTCTTTCGTGTAGGAGAGCCGCGTCATCTTTCATCGCGGTCTCAAGGTCCATCACTGCCGGGAGGACTTCATATTTCACATCTATAAGTGCCAGCGCCTCTTCGGCCTCTTGAACACTGGTGGCTGCAACAGCGGCTATCGCATGCCCTTTGTACAACGCTTTTTCGTTGGCCATGCAATTGTTGCTGATCCACTTGGGGTTGGCCATGGCGCCCTCACCCAAGTCAGTGATCTTCCCACTAGGCTGAGCGAAGTCCGCAGCAGTGACGACTGCTTTCACACCCGAGAGGGCCAACGCTTTGCTGGGGTCGATGGAAAGAATCCTGGCATGGGCGTGAGGACTGCGCAGGACTTTACCATGCAGCATCCTTGGAAGAGTCATATCAGCACTGTAGCGGGCCCGGCCAGTAACTTTGTCATTGCCGTCGTGGCGGATGGGTCTGCTGCCTACGACGTTAAATTCTTCATTCGATAACACTACGTTAGAAGCCATACATCACTCCTGTCTAATCAGGCTGGCTGGCAGCCTGTATACATCCTAGGTCGAAGGGATTTTAGCACACGGCAGGTTTGAGATACCGCATGTTGATCCTCCCTGAAGTTCCAGTGGAAGTTCACTCGGCGGCGACGATGTTTCTGAGACAGCCGATCTCTGCAATCTCCACGTCAACGACATCGCCGGGGTTCAAGGCGTCCACTGCGCCCGGTGCTCCTGTTAGGATCAAATCCCCGGGATGGAGGGTCACGAACTGGCTAATCCGACTGACAGTCTCATAGCAGCCAAATGTCATGCCCGAGGTATTGCCTCTGTCTGTCTCTTTACCATTGATTCGGGTGATGATATCCACCGATTGTGGATCGAGATCAGTCTCGATCCATGGTCCGACAGGGCCAAAGGTATCGCTGGTCTTCTTCCGCCAATTGGACGGGTCGTCGTGCCAGGAACCTTCGCTGCTGATGTCATTCCCGCAGGTGTAGCCTAGGATAAAATCAGGAGCCGATTCGGGGGTAATACGCCTGGCGGGTTTGCCGATAACAATCACTAGTTCACCCTCGTAGTGGACGTAATCCGATTCCGTGGGCAATATCACGGTGTCGCCTTGACCGATGATGCAGCTGACCCCTTTCTGCCAGGGCCGGAATGTCTGAGCGTCTCTGGCTATGCGCTCGGCGTCCAGGTTTTCAATCTGGTGGGCCACGTGGTCTGCGTAGTTAAGGCCTACGGCCCAAAAACTAGTCGGCTGGGTCGGCGGCAAAATCTTAACGCTGCTGATCGGATACCTGGCATCAGTAAAGTGATGCTGGCCAAATAGGTCACCTTGGATGACTCTAAGTTGGTCGCCTTCGACGACAGCGTAACTTTGCCAGCCATTGACCTCAAACCGTGCGAATTTCATCGTTACTCCTGTGCAAACTCTGACTAGACCAGATCGACCTTCTCATAAGTATTTTGAGCCCGAAAAGCCACGTGATTACTTTAGGTGAGGCCTTTTGGTAGCAGTGTAAAAGGGCCATTTAAGTCAGTCAACAATGTTCTTGGGTAGGCGATCCGATTCCAATCATGGGCTCGCAGTTCTTGCTAAAGAGTGGTAGCCTCCGATTTGAAATCCTGATTTAAGCCTACTGGAGCCGAAAGTGACTACCTGGAGCGATGACCAACTATCCTCTATAGGCAATATGCTCAACCCTCGTTCAATCGCAGTGGTCGGGGCATCACCTCGAATGGCCTACGGTGGCCGGATGCTGGCAGCATCATTGAAAGCCTCCGCCCGAGTAAATATCTACCCAGTGAACCCGCGTTACGAGGAAGTGCAGGGCGTCAAATGTTATCCAAGTGTGAGTTCCCTTCCGGAAACACCAGACGTGGTCTGTGTGGTGGTTTCATCAGCGCAGGTACTGGATGTGCTGAAAGAAAGCCGTGACAAAGGGAGCCGGTCTGCAATCGTCATTTCTGCGGGCTTCTCCGAACGTGGGACACCAGAGGGCCGGGACCTTCAAGCTCAGATCGGCTCGTTTGCCAGGGAGTCAGGCCTCCGGATCAGCGGCCCCAACTGCCTCGGCCTGGCTAATGTGAAAGACGATATCTGGGTCAGCGCATCTTCCCGAGGAGCTGAGGGTCTCGGTGGACCGGTTGGGCTGGTCTGCCAAAGTGGCGCTTCCGCCTTTGGTCCGTTTTTGAACCGGGCGATAGACAGCGGAATAGGACTCAGCTACATCATATCCACGGGAAACGAGGCTGACTTGGATTTCTCGGATTTCGTGCGCTATCTGCTCGATGATGACGACACAAAGGTAATAGCCGGGTTTGTCGAGGGATTCAAAGACGCCAGCAAATTTATCGAAGTGGCAAAATTGGCGGCCGCACGAGGTAAGCCGATCGTCATCATTAAGATCGGGCGTTCGGAACTGGGCTCCAAAGCTGCCCAGTCTCATACCGCCGCACTCACCGGCCTAGACGCCCTCTACGACGCTGCTCTGTCCCAATACGGGGTTATTCGGGTAGCCGACTACGATGAGCTCCTTGAAGTCTCCAACCTTCTGGCCAACGCACCGCCTCCAGCCGCAAAAGGGTTAGCGGTGGTTTCTCACTCGGGAGGCATAAGCTCCCTCACGGCCGACATGTGCGGCCAAGTGGGCTTGGAGCTGCCCATGCTCAGCGATGGCGCCCGTGACGGAATCAATGACGTACTAAAGGGATTCGGCTGGGCATCTAATCCTTCCGATGTTACCGGATTCGCCAATAGCGACTCCTTCCCTGACATCATGCAATTCATGGCCAACGACCCGGTAATGGGGACGCTGGTTGTTGCCAGTTCCGGCGGAGACGCACAGGCCACTCAGGTCATCGCCCAACGGGACCTAGCCCCCGAGATGCCATTGGCCTTCCTCTGGACCGGCAGCCGCGCAGAGACTGCGGGCTTGGATATGTTGAAAAAAGCCCGAATCCCGGTCTTCTACACACCCAACCGGTTGGCCACCGGCATCCGCAGCCTGCTAGATTATCACGACTGGCTAAGGAACCGAGGGCAAGGTGAATTTCCTATAATCCCAACCATGATTCCAAGCCAACAAGCCGCCGTTGATAGACTGAGCGGCACCAGCGGGATAGCTCTTTCCGAGCACCAAAGCAAAGGCCTGCTTTCAGAGTGGGGTATTCCGGTAACCAGAGAATCGCTTGTAAACCACGTGGACGACGCGGTCGCAGTAGCTAGGGATATAGGCTACCCGGTGGCTTTGAAAGCAGATGTGACCAACCTGCCCCACAAGACAGATGCCGGTCTGGTCAAATTGAGAATCAACAACGACGACGCTGTACGTAAAGCTTTCGGTGACATAACGGCCAACGCGGCTAACGCCAGCGGCGTTGGAGTCGTCTTCAACGGAATATCTGTCCAGGAGATGGTCAACGACGCTGTTGAAGTGATCGTTGGAGTTAGCTACGACTCGCAGTTGGGAGCGACCGTACTTTTCGGATCAGGGGGCGTGATGGTAGAAGTCTACAACGACGTTGCCTTGCGCCTTTGTCCATTAGACAAAAGTGACGCCCTAGAAATGATCGCCGAGGTAAAAGGCGCCCGACTATTAGAGGGGTTCCGGGGTAGTCCGGCTGCAGACTCAGCCGCTCTGGTTGAAACGTTGATCCGAGTGTCCCAACTGGGAGCTCAGCTAGAAGGTAGTCTCGCCGAGCTCGACATAAACCCTCTCATGGTCCTGCCTGCCGGACAAGGCGTCAAGGCAGCCGACGCCGTGGCGATATTCCGGTCATAAAAGACCTACATCAAAGCCGCCTAAGCAGTTCTCGTCTTAAAGATACAGCAGGTAATCGAATCGGCTTGCAACCCCAAGGTTCCAAGCGCGACAAGGAGCCCGATTTATGCCGGCCCTCCCAGTAATCAGAAAGCACATAGCTACGGATTGTGCGACTTACTTGCTAGGCGACCACTTATATATCTTATTCAGGCTGCCGCCCATAAGGGTTGCCCGCTCTGCATCCGAGAGCTGATCCGTGACACGGAAGGCTTCAACACCCTGCTCGTAATTCAACAGCTCCACTGCGCGGGTCCAATCTGTACCCCACATGCACCGATCCAAGCCGAAAGCCTTGAATACCTTGCCTAGTGGTTCCCAGATGTCCGGGTAAGGGAACGATTGATGAGACAGAGTCCCGGCTCCAGAAATCTTGATGGACACGTTGTCGAGCGCTGCCAGCGCAATCACGTTGTCCAGATCACCGAAAGGTTCTGGAGGCGCTGGCGGCAGGAATGGCTGAGCTAAGCCCACGTGGTCGATGATCATCGAGGTGTTCGGGTTACGACGCGCCAGTTCCGCCATCAAGGGAAGTTTGCCAGAGCACATCACGTTTATGGGAATGCCGGCTTTAGCGCCGCCGGCGAGTATTGCATTCAACCCTGTGTCATCAGCCTGGTACTCCTTAGCAGTGAGCATTACGCGGGCACCTACAACGCCGGTTGTGGCAGCCCAATTCGCAACATCATCGGCCGGGGATACCGAGTCGGAATCGAATGGTCGAACCAGGCCAAAGCGGCCGGGGTGTTTCGCGTATACCTCAAGGGCGTAACTGGCGTCGTACTGGTAAAGACTGAAGGGAGAGATCAGTATGGCACCGTCAACACCAACCTTGTCCATGGCCTCCACCATGTCGTCGCCGGTCACCTGATCTGGGCCTTGCAGGAACCCTGCCCAGGGCCGGCCCGGGTGGTTCCGCTCGTAGGCGTGTACTTGTACGTCGATCGTGAGTGGCTGCGTTGCCATGGCGCTCACCTCTTTTTAGTTGAGATCTATCGTTGTGACCCGTCTCGGTAGGTATCCATCGACTTACTTCCAGGATTTCAGTACAGGTAGCACTTCCTTAGCGAAAAGCTTCAGGCCTTTCTCCGCAACGTCATAAGGGGTACCTCCGAAGCGAAAAGAAACGTTCCACTCGAAATCTCCTATAAGGTTCCGGCGGTCTTCAAGTCCCCGTAGAATCTTGTCTGGAGTTCCCCAACTAGCCGCCTTCATGAACCCATCAACGGCCCCTTCCATACCGGTAGAGCGTGCGATCTCGGCCTTCTGTTGATAAGAGTCGTAGCCCTTCACCGATTGGAAATGGTCGCCTAGAAATTCGTAGTGGTAGAAGTTGCTCTCAACAAACTTACCTTGGTATTGCCGTGCATCTTCCTCGGCTCGAGCGAGGTCGGTGTTACAAATGACAAACTCGGTCAGCATCACATTGGGCGCTTCCGTTCCGTGGAACTCACGGTGCAGTGAACGGGCTCGCTCGATTCCGGGCATGCGCATCTCCCAAGGGCGATCAGCGAACATCACCACGTGCGCGCCTAGTTTGGCGGCGGACATAACAGACTCTTCGCTGGAGGCTACTGCATATATGCGACCATCAAACGAGTGCTGAGGCCGGGGTCGTATCTCGGTTCGGGGCTGCTTGTAAAATTTACCATCCCCTTCGATGAACCCCGTTTCGAGCGCATCAACGATCATAGGAGCGGCTTCGTCAAAGCGTTCGCGGGACTCGTCCATGTTGAGGCGGAAGGTATCAAACTCACGTTTCGCCAAACCTCGCCCGAACCCTAATCGCAGTCGGCCATTACTCAGCATGTCGAGTACGGCGGCCTGTTCCGCCACGCGAAGTGGATCATGCCAAGGAAGGATCACAGCGGCTGTCCCCACGTCAATGTCAGGGTATTTGGTGGCTAGGTGTGTCATCAACTGAAGATTATCAGGAACGAACGAATAGTCGTTGAAGTGGTGCTCGGCAGACCACAGGCAGTCGAACCCCACATCCGCAGCTATCTGGGCCAGGCGAAGTTCCTCCTCCCACATCTGGCTGTCCGTTTCACCTTCCCAACCGTAGCTCGAGAAAATCATCATACATCCGACATCCATGGAAACGCTCCTTCCCTTAAGTAATCAGGTAAGTCCTTATTATGACAGTTCCAGTTCCGCTATCCCAATCCCGCTCTCCCCTGCCACTGAGTAGAGCAGAAAAGTTTTCCCTTCCTCCGAATATATGGCTGGGTCTCGCAATTGGTTGACGTGGCCATATGCAACGCTGCGCACCGACGGTTCCAGCGGAGCATCGGCGCCTTCCCACGGGCGCTCGGGACGCAAGACCTCCACGGCCCCAGAGTCCCGCCATTCTTGCCAGTCCACGGAAAGGTCTATCGTGCTCATCAGGATTCGCTCGGGAGTATCACCTACCTGACTCCAAAACACACGCAACAGGTCTCCATGCTTCAACAGTGCTGCGTGACGCATGTCCTTGTTGAACAGGAGTGGGCCTTGATCAAGAGGAGGGAGGCCATCTTCAAATCTATAGATCTGGCCAGGCATGACCAGCGCGAAGACCTGGTTCTCATGGCGGAAGGCCCTCAAATAACTTTGACTTAAGACCTCAGGGCTGGCAGAGAAACGTATTCCGTCTTGGGATGTGGCCATGCGGGTTACTTGATGGCCCAGGCTTTCAAGACCGTGGTAATACATCACGATCGTCTTGTTATTCGAGTCGACGTGCACGTCAGGAGAGGCGATATGCGGGGTGGTCAGTTCTTCCAGAAGGCTGTGAGGCAAAACATCGGGACCTCGCAATGCCTGGCGTTGTCTCTTGATCTCCTTTACCGCCTCGGGTGGAGCATCAGGCGGTTCGGTGAGGAAGAGGGAGTCGGACAACTGCAAACTGCCAGGAACGTGAATCTTCCAAGGTCCGCTTAGTTCGTCTGCATACGCCAGCCGGATGTAGCTGCCTTTGTGGTCTGCGAAATAGAGGTAGTACTTGCCCAAGGGTGAATCGATCCAGTCGGGTACGCGTACCAAGGATGGGCCCTGGATGTTGTCCCCGATGCTCGGGTGTAGGTCAGGGCTAATGATCGGAGCATCAACGAGACGAGTTACACGCATTCTACCTTCTCCGGAACACTCGGGCTGGTCTAGACGAACCAGCCCATCCCTTTGTAATAGCCCCTCAGGTGGGCGATCTGCCCCCCATGAACGCAATTGTCGAAGACCAGGACCCCGAGGAGTGTTCCAATCGAAGCTATTGGCCGCGGAGGGATGTTCAATTCGCGTTCCATATCGGATGCGGACAGTGACCCGATGTATTCCGTGGCAGCGGCTTTTACGGCTTCGTAGTAACCTACAAGCGATTCTTTGGGTGGTAGTTTCCAGGCGGCAACTTGTTCTTTATCCCAGCCTTGTCCGGTCTCGTTGGCGTCATCGCTCAAGCCGAATTTCTCATACCAGCCGTCCTTGATCCACAGTTGGGAAGCTTCTTGGCACCAAGCATGTACGAAACGGTCAACTACCCTGGTCTTATGCCAAAGGAGCCAGCCCATAGAGTTGGATTCGTCATTCAGACGACCTTCCAACATCGCGTCATCGGCATCTTCCAGAGCTTTATCCACCATGCCCCAATTGCGTTCAAGAGCGGTTATGGCCGTTTGTGTAGCTGACATTAGTTCGACTCCAAAAGCGAAGTTTCCCAGGGGATTAATCTACAGCGGGCAGGCGCGCTTGTCCAACGAGGAACTTCTGCGCACCAGTCACCCATTCTTAGTAGTGAGTTTGATGAGCTTGTCGGCTTGGCGTTCGTTATCAAGATCTCGGCAGGTCGCGATTATTTCCTCGAACTGGGACTCCGGTATAGGTACACCAGGGATAACGCCTCGGATCCGACGAGCCTCTTCCTCAAAGTCCCACATGAACTCACGGCCGGTAGACTGTTTCGTGTAGCTCTTGCCATCTTTGGTGAACACGGTTATGCGTGGACCGAAGAGCGTCATCTCATGCGACGGGATAATCTTCACCCGCTTCATCAAGTCTAGGACTTCTGGTGGGTCTCCGCCGCCGTCGGCAACGCCCATCTGCTGACTCCGGAGAACAGGGAATCCGCGTTGGGCCACGCCATACGCGGTGTAGTAAGGGGTGCTGCCAGGACGCGCCTCTGAGGTCTCTATCCGACTCGGGAAAACCGGGCTGGGGTACTGGGTCTCCATCCAGTTCACCACAGCTTCGACACGCTCTACGTCCTCATATTTAATATCGTGTTCTATACAGAGCTGCGCTGAGACATCTACATGGGCGATGTTATACCCGGCTGTGGAGTAGATACGGTAAAGAGTTTCAAGGAACATCCAGTCTTGACCCAGGCCCTCGGTAATCTTTTCTAGACTGGTATGAGTCTTCCCGACAAAGCTCTGGGACAATAGACCTTTATTATTGCCGGTGTAGGCGTGATAGAAGCCCGCGTCGCCTTCAAGAGTCGTATCTCCGCCGACATGCCCTGATTTCGCCAAGGCAACTGCCAACATGGCGTTACGCACAGCAGCCCCCTCCCGCAGGGCGGTACCTCCGTTTCGAGGCCCTTCCAGGTTACCCGCTGCTAGATGGACGCACAATGCGATGGTGCTGTTCACTTCGTCTTCGGTCAGATCTAACATCTTTGCGGCAGCAATAGCCGGGCCGAATATCCCGAAAACAGGTCCGGCATGAAAGCCGCGCGACATCACCGTAGGGATGAAGTCGGACGCCAGCCGCTCCATGACCTCGTATCCGGCAACGACTCCAGTGAGGAATTCACGGCCTGACGCTCCGGATGTTTCCGCCCCCACAAACGCGCCCGGTAGGATACTGGTACCGGGATGGGTGAGCATTTGGAAGGAATCCAGTTTGCCGCCAGACATCGCCATCTCAGCGTTGGCGAAAGCTGCGCCGCCTTTGGTCGCCGTTGTGCCATCAACCATTATGGTCGCGCCGTTCTTCACCCCATCTTCTTCTGCGATGATGAGTTGCACAGCTTGCTGGCCGCTGGATGTTTGAGAGCCGAGGAGCACAGAGGCAAGACTGTGCAGGGTAACACCCTTTGCCCGGTCTACTACAGCTGGAGGAAGGTCGTCATACCGCAGTCGTACTACCCACTGCGCCAGTTGTCGGCTGAGAGATACCATATTCGTCTCCAGATTGTCTTGATTTTCGCCAGTCGCCAATCAGCTAGAAGCCTAACTAGAAAACCGCAGGCTGAACGCCAACCTTTCGTTGCGTCATCGGGAGGCATAGCCGCTTGAAGGGTTAAGGTCTCGAACACTACGCCATAGTTTTTCCTTCGTATAGGGCGTGTCGATATGGCGAACCCCAGTGGAAGCGATCGCGTCCATGATCGCGTTCGCTATAGCCACAGGAGAGGGGACTGTCGAGACCGAGCCGATACCTTTCGCCCCCAAAGGATTTGTCGGTGAGACAGTGTCAACAGTGTCTAGGATCAGATCAGGTATATCGACCGCTCGTGGAATCGCATAATCCATCAAAGTGCCACTTAGCAATTGCCCGTCTTGGTCGTACGCAACCTGCTCAAACAAGGCTTGACCCAACCCTTGGGCTATCCCTCCATGTATCTGCCCTTCAACGATCATCGGATTGATTATCTGTCCGCAATCGTGGACTCCAACATATCGAAGAATCTTCACTCCGAAGGTTTCTTGATCCACCTCAACGACCACCGCATGAGCCCCAAATGAGACTGGACTCTGTGGCAAAGTGTATTCATGCTCGAAATCAAGGCCCGGACCGAATCCCGGCGGTAGCGTATTTGGGTCGTATGCGCTTTCGGTAAGTTTAGCAAAGTCTATGCTTTTGTCCGGCTGGAAACGGTTGAGTACTCGTCCTTCCTGAAAAACGATGTCCTCCTTGGAGCAGGACAGTTGATTGGATGCGAGAAGCGACAATTTTTGATGCGCGTCTTTTAGGGCTATTTGAACGGCCGAGCCGCCGATGATCAGGCCCCGACTAGCGCTAGTGCCAATTCCATGAGGGAATATGGAACTGTCACTGTGGAACACCCGGACCCTCCCAGGGTCCACTCCAAGGATATCTGCCGTGATCTGGGCAAATGTAGTCTCTGTACCCTGCCCATGAGGAGAAACCCCAGTGTAAACATCAACCTGGCCAGAAGAGTCTATTTTTACCCGAGCGCTTTCCGTTCGGTGCTCTCCGCCAGCTCCGGATGATTTGATAAAGGTTGCTAGCCCTATACCCATGAACGGTTCATCAGGTTTTCTTTGCCGCACTCGTTCCCGCCAGCTGGGATACTCCACCAACTCAAGGGCTCGGTCCAGCACTCGGTCATAATCACCTGAATCGTACATATTGCCGGTGCAAGATCTATAAGGGAACGCGTCTTTAGGTATGTAATTCCTGCGCCTTACCTCTACCGGGTCCAATCCTAGATCTTTAGCTATTAGGTCCATCGTCCGCTCTATACCGTAAGCAGCTTCTGGGCTTCCGGTTCCTCTGTACGCTGCTGTGGGCGTTTTGTTGGTGATTACACCCAAGATTTCAGCCTTGACGGCAGGGATATCGTAAGGCCCAGTGATGCGTCGGGCTGCGTTGAACAAAGGAAACGGGGTAGTGAAATAGAAAAAGGCGCCAATATCTGCAACAATGCTTGCCTTTATGCCCAATAATCTTCCGTTAGATTTGACCGCGGCCTCCAAATCCAGGCTCATTCCTCTGCCGTGATAAGTAAGTAAGTTCTCCTGCCGTTCTTCGATCCATTTGACAGGCCTTTTCAGCCGCAGAGAGAGAAACGGGATCAAGATATCTTCCGAGAACATGCAGTCTTTGATTCCAAAACTACCCCCTACATCAGGAGACGCCACCCGAATGGTCTCTTCTGCTCTTTCTAGAGATTGAGCTAAATACCGTTTAATTTGGTGAGGCGCTTGCGTAGAGTCCCAAACGGTAAGAAAATCTTCGCTGGAGTTATAGTCGGCGACGACCCCTCTCCCTTCTATGGATGATGGGGCGAGCCTTTGTATTTGGAATCTCTGACGGACGACATGGTCGGCTTCAGTAAAAGCCCTCTCGATGTCTCCACCTTCCTGTATGGACCGAATCGCCACATTAGTTCCGATGTCAGCATGAATTATCAGGGTCTCTAGGTTAGCAGCTTGTTCTGGGACGATGACCGGAGTGAGGACATCGTATTCGACGATCACCGATTCTGCTCCGTCTCTGGCTAGATATGGATCATCTGCCACCACCACGGCCACCGGCTGGCCTACGTAGCAAACTTTGTCTTGAGCCAGAACGGGGTGTCCTGGAGGATTGAACTCATCTACAGAGCGATCTCCCATCTCTCTAATCGGTATGTTCGACAACACTCCTTTCAGGTCTCGCCCTGTAAGCACATCCACTACGCCAGCCAACCTAATCGCGCCAGATGTATCTATCGAACGTATCCGGGCATGAGCATGGATACTTCTCACAACTACCGCATAGAGCATGTCCTGCAGCTTAATGTCGTCAATGAATAACCCGTTCCCTGTTAACAGCCGGGCATCTTCAAATCGCTTCAGCGGCTGTCCTAGGTAATCCAACTTAGTCCTCCATTCAATCAAGCGCCGGTTTAAAAGAACATTTTGAGTCAGAATCTACTTGCACGATGGAACGGGAATGTAGCACGTCTGATTGGCAGATGGATAGCCGGTAGTATATTAAATAAAAACCTTTATACTGGCACGGCGCCGAATAAAGGGAATCAGTCCCGAAACCGAATCCCTGGCAGAGGAGAGCACATATGCATTGCGGAGTAATGGTCACCGGCTATAACCAAGGTGACTGGGAACGACTGTTGGCAGAAGACTATGACCGGCCACCGGAAATTCCGGATTCCCAACATATGGATAATACCCTTTATATGGGAGAACTAATCGAGCCGCTGGGCTTCGATTCGATCTGGGCTACCGAACACTATGGTTCCGCCTACTCGATGCAGCCAAATCCATTGCAATACCTTGCGTATTGGGCGGGGCGAACCGAGCGAGTCGATGTCGGAACTGCGGTGATAGTTGCGCCATGGTGGAACCCAGTACGGCTGGCCCATGAGATATCCATGCTCGACATCTTATTGAAGGGCCGTCGCCTTCACCTTGGCATCGGGCGCGGTATTTCGCCACACGAATACGCATCGCTCGGCTATCCGATGGATGAGTCGCACAAGTATTTCTATGATGTGATAAATGCTATCAGAGCTGCAGACGGCGCCGAACGATTCGAGTTCCAAGGCGACGTTTACGATATTCCACCGACCTCTATCCGTCCCCAGGCCCGCCACAAAGGTGAACTAACCAACAATATCAAAGTGGCGTTCAGTACGGAGGCGTCAGCCAAACTCGCCGCCGAAAACGGCCTTGGCCAGATGTTTGTAGCCGGTGACGACGTTAATGAAATGATCGACAAAGTGCAAAGGTTCAACAGAATCCGGAAGGACCTTAGCCTACCACCAGACCAACCTACTACCCTCCTATGGATGTACTGCGCTGAAACTACAGAAGAAGCCGAAGAGGGATGGGTTTATTTCCAGAACCAAGGTGTTGCTGCCCAACACCATTATTTCGATTGGAACAATCCAGGATATGAAGGTATTCGTGGCTACGAAGAATACCTCTTGCGCCAAAACGCCGATATAAGCCCGGCCGAGGCCAGGCTCGCCGCTCGAAGAGCGACCCAGCCCATCGGCACCCCAGAAGAGATCATCGAAAAGATCAAGAGCCTGCAACAGACCATCAGCATGGAAAAGGTCGTGATCCACATGATGTACGGCGGAATGCCAAGGGACAAAGCGGAAAAAAGCCTGCGGCTCTTCGCTGAAAAGGTGCTTCCTGAGGTGCAAGCAATGCCCACACCCATCAATCCTAAATCTTTGGGATAACCCACCTTTTAGCCTGACCCTAAATCGACGGAGTTAATATCGTCATGCCTATCTATGAAAAAGGACCAGTCCGAATCAATTACGAAGAGATCGGCTCCGGTTTCCCGCTACTGATCATCCCGGGTGGCGGGCTCAATGCATCGATACCGTTGCTTGACACATCTGTGCCTTTCAACCCGATGGAAACCTACAAAGACGACTTTCGATGTATCACCTTGGACCTACGCAACGCAAACCCTGGTCATTCCAGTGGCCCGCTTGAGAGCGACCGTCCTTGGGACGCGCATTCAAGTGACCAACTTGGTCTGATGGACCACCTGGGCATCCAAGAATTCCTCGTCATGGGGTTCTGCATCGGGGGGCCGATGATTCATAATCTACTGCGAGTGGCCCCAGAACGTATCGTCGCAGCCGCATTGATGCAACCCAGCGGTTTCAGTCCTGAGCACCCGGACATTTTCTACCAGAACAACATCACAGGCTGGGGGCCGCCCCTATGTGAGAAGCGTCCCGATCTCACCATGGGCATGGTCCATGATTTCTTGACCAGCATGTACACGAACAGGGCCGACTTTGTTTTCACAGCTTCCCGCGATTACGTGCGCTCGGTCCATACGCCGATGCTGATAGCGCCCGACAACGTACCCGCCCATCCGTACGCAGTTGCTATGGAAGTAGCGGACCTGGCTCCCAACTCAGAGACGACCATCTTTCCCTGGAAAGACACTCAGGAGCACATAGATGAAGTCGTAGAGCACGCACGCCGGTTCCTGAAACAGCATCAACCTGTCCAGCGCTAAGAGTTAATCCGAACCATCCAACTAGCCACAATCCGAGATTGAAGTATAGGTCCAACTCTTACCTTAGGTGGCAAGAATCATGTCCGAAAGCGACCTCGCGTTTACAACACTATCGGAAGGGGTCCTTACAATCTGTACCTACACGGAGTTCGCACCGTTTTCGTACGAAGATAGAGGAGACATCGTCGGTACTGACATTAGCCTACTTAGGGAATTTGCAGCGAAAACAGACCTTAGGATAAAGATTATTAAGAGAGGCTTTCCTGGCCTGTGGGAGACTCCTAGCGACGGCGATTGCGATGTAGCTGCTGCGGGAATGATGGAGTACGAAGATCGACGACTTGGGAGAAACGCTGTATGGAGTGACCCTTACTTGCTTGTAAGGAGATCTTTGTTGATACGAAGGTCCGATTCTGAAATTCTTAGAGGTCCCGAAGATTTCAAAGGTAAAACAATAGTCGTAACCCCTACCTCAAGTGCCGATATAGACGCCGACCTCAGATACAGGCCATTAGGGGCTACTATAATCCCGCTCGTACCTTCTCAAGATGAGATTGTGTCCCAGTTACTGTCTGGGGAAATAGACGCCTTTGGAGAAGGGGACGTGAGTAATGAATATCTCGCTGGGAAATATCTTGATGAACGTCAGGAAAGATTATTAACGTTAACGGACGTTCATTCGATGGAAAACCCAGAGTTAATAAGGTTTGCAGTTCGATCAGTGGACGAAAGGCTTCCGGCAGCGATAAACGAGTTCCTTAGAGAGATTAAAAGATTCTAACAACGACCAGTGCGACTCACTCGAACTTAGGATACCGATCTCAAATTAGGCACAAACAGGGTTTATGAGAACAAGTGCCGGCCGAATAGGCTGAACAAAGATGAACACTTCCTTGATATGCCTCAATGCTGTCCGATTGAAGAGGTCTGATTCCTTTCGATGATCGGTCGGCTCCTTAAACAAACGTACGCAAGTCATCGTCAACGCAGTTTACATTTTACACTGACTCTCAAGACGACAGAGCCAAAAACATGTCTGTTCCAGGCGCATTGAGTTAAAACTTAGAATCGTTGACCCGAAATCAGATAAATATTAAACTCTCGGAACTGCGGCATCCGGTCAGTCCATTTTATTAGACCGCAACTCCACATCCTCAATACCAAAGAGGGAAACATGAAGTACGACGTTATCGTTATCGGAGCTGGTTCTGCCGGCGGAACTGTAGCAGCACGCCTGTCCGAAAACCCAAACTTATCGGTCCTGGTACTGGAAGCCGGACCTGATTATCCGGACTTTGACAGTTACCCAGATGACCTAAAGTTCGGCTATGCGCCAACGGCGTCTGAGATGGGGGCGCCTCACAACTGGTCACTCACTGGCACTGCCACACCAAACCAACCCCCGATAGCCGTCCCGCGCGGTAAAGTTGTTGGCGGATCTAGTGCTATAAACGGTCAAGTATTTCTCCGCGGCGTCCCGGAGGACTACGACAATTGGGCTTCATGGGGCAACGATGAATGGAGCTTCATAAACGTACTGCCTTTCTTCAGGAAGTTGGAAACAGACACTGACATTAGCGACGATTTCCATGGAAATGAAGGCCCTATTCCAGTACGTCGTCACAAGCGTGAGACTTGGTTACCTGCTCAAAACGCATTCCAAGATGCTTGTATCGCTGCTGGATATCCGGAGACGTACGACCACAACAATCCCGATTCCTGGGGTGTTGGTCCCTTCCCGATGAACAATCCCAACGGCGTCCGTATGAGTACTTCATTAACATTCTTAGCGGGTGCCAGACACCGGCTCAACTTAACGATACGTGGCAATGTGTTAGTGCGCCGTATTTTGTTTGAAGGCAATCGCGCTATAGGCGTTGAAGCGGAAAGTGGCGGTGATATATTCAATATTGAATCGGATCAAATCGTTCTCTCTGCAGGCGCAGTCGCCTCGCCGCATATCCTAATGTTATCTGGAGTCGGATCAGCGGAGCACCTCACGGCTAAGGGAATAGAGGTAGTTAGAGACACACCTGGAGTTGGTCAAAACCTACGCGATCACCCGTTAGTAGCCATCCGCGCCAAGACGAAAGAAGATTTCCCCCTAGACCCCAATGCGCCCCGGATGCAAACGTTGCTCAGATATACGGCCACGGGTTCGAAAGACCGAAACGACATTCAGATATTTCCATCGTCCTTCTCCACTCCCTTAGGGGGCGATCCATACGCCGAGGAAGGAATCCGTTTGACATGTATGTTGGAGTTGGCCGAGGGTTCAGGTGAAATCACCTTAACCACGACTGACCCCACTGTACAACCGGACATTAATTGCCATTATTTGGAGCATCCACGGGACCGTGAGCGACTTCGTGAAGCCGTGCAGATCGGCATCGGAATCCTGAAACACCAGTCATTTGAAAACATCGTAGAAAGTCTAATCGAACCAACTGAGAAAGACTTGGAATCCGAAGACTCCCTTGATGAATGGATGCTGAATCATGTTTGGATCGGACAGCACCTATCCGGAACATGCAAGATGGGTCCCGAGGATGACCAGATGGCGGTTGTGGACCAACGCGGCAAAGTCCACGGAATCGAAGGGCTGCGGGTGGCTGATGCGTCAATCATGCCTGATTGCATTCGCGCCAACACCAACTTGACGACCATAATGATTGGCGAACGCATCGCCGATTGGATTGCCAATTCTTAGGGCCCGAAGGTCGTCTAATTTCGAAGTCTTGTTGATGGTCACGCTTCCTTTACTTCCTAGATTCCAGTCCATGTGGATACGCCAGCCCGGTGAGATCCACCGGTTGGATAAGCGCAACGGGCCCCAATTTATCGTTCGAATAGGCGCATTTTGCCGATTAGCTTCAAAATCGAACCTGCTGCGGGATGCTGTGCTCGCCTATATATAAAAACTCTGGATTCTTAGTGGGTAGGTTCTCGGCTCAACTCCAAGGCGAATCACCACGAATCCAGACACGAAAAAGCCCCGATTCTTGAGAACGGGGCTTTTCTAGTTGTGGCCGTGTGGATGACGAGTCAGTCCTCGACGCACCAGTTTGGTAACAAACCCCTAGGGCTTAAAATTCGTCCATCAAGCTTTCGAGGCCGCCAATCTTAATCTGAACTCGACAATCCTCTCAGTGAAATAACTATGATTGGGGTTGCACCAACTTAATACCCCAAACAGCAGCGATCGATAACAACGCGATAGAAGATGCTATCCAATACGCCAAAGTGTAATCACCATATACATCAAACATCATTCCGGTAAATATACCACCAATAGCCCACCCTATCCCACGGCCTACATCAACCATACCCATAACCCTGCCTAATACATCAGGACGGTAAATATCAGCAGCTTTAGCACCCAATATCAGGCCGCTTAACCCATCACTTAACCCCGACAAAACCACGAACAACATCAAAGCCCAAAAATTAGCCCCACCTGTAAACAAGATAACGACTACGATCGCCAAGAAGGTCATGCCCATAGCAATCGTGAAGACTGTTTCCCGACCAATCCGGTCAGACATGATCCCAAATCCGGGACGGGCAACTATCCCAATCAAACCAGCTAATCCTAAAGCTCCAGCCGCTTGCATCTCTCCATAACCAGCAAGTACGAAAAAGGCAAGTATGTGGAGATGGGTCATTTGATGGGATACCGATGCTGCAGACCTGGAAATCAAAAGCAACCAGACGGTGGGTTCATTCATTGCATTGAATTCCCCCGGGCTCTCGGAGAGCGAGACAGAGTCATCCGAGTTCACTTCAGGGACCATCTCAGATGGGCTGTCATAGCTAGTATTTGGTCTAGGCGAGTCCATAATGTTTGTGCCAGGGTCGAGATAAGGGGGTTCGCGTTGCAGTAAGAGATTCAAAGGAGCTGTCATTAGGAAAAAAACAAATCCCACAACCTGAAAACCGGCTCTCAGACCGAAATTGGTAATAATGTATTGAGCCAGAGGGGTGATAACAGCTTGCCCTGCCGGATTTCCAGAATCAGCAAGTCCTAACATTACTCCTTTCGATTTAGGGAACCACGGGGCCAATACCGCTGTGCCAGAAAAGGAACCTATGGTCGTATGACCAAGAGTGGCTATGAAGCTGTAAAAAATAAAAAGTTGCCATGTATGGCTGGCGAAGCTACTGGCCCACCACCCGAACAATATGACCGTACCAGCGATAGGGAACATATACCGAGGGCCAATTCGATCTAGAATTCTGCCTATTATTGGCGCCGTAAATCCACTAACGATGCCCGACGCCGAGAATACCGCCGCGGTCATAGCAGCACTACCGCCGAAGTTCTGCCTTAAGGCAGGCAGAAGTACAGGCTGGGTATTTCTAACGCCTCCCTCAACAAATAAATTCCCAAATATTAAGCCTAATATCACCCAACCATAATTAAGTTTTTTACTTCTATTCCTCTTCATATATAAACTATTAGTACCTAACTAGATCAGAAGGATCCGGAGTACCCACCAGGTAAGCGATTGACCCTTGAGATTATTCATATAACTAATGTGATAGCCGAAGCTTTGGGGGTGAAAGCTGGAATATCACTGGTCCTCTCCGAAAAACCGTTGGCGCACGGCTTCATCGATCAAGTGCTCTGGTACGCTGGCAAAAGTATCGAGCCTGCGAGTTGGGGCTAGCTCAGCACAACCGGAATACCCGAGCACGGAGGGCATCGGCCTCGTGGCCATGCTCCTCGATAACCTTGGCCAGCGAGGCGCCTGCCAAGCTTCCTCCTATCGTAATTATGTCGAAATCTGTGGAAGCCACTTGATCTTTCCCATCCCCAACGTTTCACTAATCGTGCAGAGTTTTTCTCATAACCTTGAATAGGTCAATAAACACATTTGACTAGCCAGCAATAGGTTAATCAAGTCCCACGGGTTCGGAAGGCTTACTGTGTGAGTTGTGTGTACTCGAGTGGTGCTCCGTTTCAATTAGCCCCAACTCGTCGCGGTATCCCGAATTTGTCCGAATAATCGGCGGCAGCAAGATTGCGATGATCTCGGTCTATCTGACGCTGCGGCCTATGTTAGGTTGAGCCTATTTTCGTGTCAATGCTCAACGCGAGGCTCGCCGTTGTCTTTGATTTGCCTATTCGTGTTTCTGGTCAAACACCGTGTTATAGTCTGATCTCTCGCTCGTTCCACGAGTGTGAGCATCGGACATTTCGTAGTGACCGGAGGGATCAACTGTGGACATCGAAACGCGAAAGCTTGGCAGTACCGACTTAGATGTAACAGTTCTTGGATTCGGAGCCATGGAATTGCGTGGACCCAAGTCACCCATTCCCAAAGGACGCCCCGTCGACCCAGTGCAAGCCGAAACGACGTTGAACGTGGCGTTAGACCATGGAATCAATCTGATTGACACCTCCATCGACTACGGTGAGAGCGAAGGCCTCATCGGAAGATTCATATCCCATCGCCGTAACGAATTTCTTTTGGCTTCGAAGTGTGGCTGTAATGCAGATACAGATGGTGTTGAAGCAGGAAATGCACCTCGACACCTCTATACTAGAGAAAATATCATCAACGGTGTAGAGCTCAGCTTAAAGCGTCTAAATACCGAATACCTGGACATACTCCAGTTCCATGGGAGCCCGCCCCCCGAATCTAGAGAGGAAGCTGTCCAGGCGCTTTTAGACTTAAAACGAGACGGTAAAACTAGATTCATAGGGGTCTCAGATGTATTACCAACGGTTACCCATTTTGTAGATATGGGAGTTTTCGATGCATTCCAGTTCCCATATTCGGCATTGGACAGTTCCCACGAGTCGCTCATTACACAATTAGGCCAATCCGGAGTAGGCACTTTAATCCGAGGAGGTATAGCTCGTGGTGAACCTGGGCATGGATTAGCGGATCCTGACTTGTGGGCAAATTGGGATCTAGCAAACCTGGACGAATTGCTGGACGGGATGGACCAGTTTGAGTTTCTACTGAGATATACCATTAGCCATCCTGGTCTTAGCACGACCATCATCGGCTCTATGAACCCGGAGCACATAAGAAGGAATGTCGCAGCCGCAGGTAAAGGCCCACTCCCTGAATCCACGTGTGCTGAGGTTCGGAGACGGTTCGCGGCCATTGCCTAGAACCTATAACCCGGCACCAACGGCCTTTAACCGATAAAGAGCACTGACCTATTTTCATTGAAGGCTGCTACCGAACGACCGCGAATCTCTATAAGCTAAATGTCTAGCACGTGCTAAGCGACCAAGAATCTACATTCCGAGGAAGTCTGCGAAGACATTGCCCCTGCGAAGGACGTTCATGGGAGACCCGGAACTCACAATGTCGCCTGTTGCCAAGCCGGGTATAACACGCGTCGTCATCGACCAAGACCGGTCTCAATCTCCTACATTCGATGGGATGTCGTTTGGCTCGGTCGGCCAATACGAGAAACTACGGGGCATAGCCTATGGGGAGCTCGATCCATCGGATCCTCGAAACGCGGTAATTACTGATATTAAACTGGCGCCGACCAACGCCAGAGGCATGGTCGAGTACTCCATGGATATCTTCATCCTGAAGCCAATCAATCTGAACAGAGGTAACCACCGTTTACTCTTTGACTTCAACAATCGCGGCGAGATGCGGGTAGGATTGCTTAACGACGCCGCTCTAACAAATGACCCAACTTCGAGCATAGATGCAGGAACAGGTTTCATAATGAATCTGGGTTACTCCGTTGTCTCCAACGGATGGGACTGTGGATCAACCGGATATGACTCGATGAAAATCACTGTTCCCGTAGCTACTCACGACGGAACGCCCATTACCGGTCCATCATACGAATACATCGCCCACGACAACGGCTCAACCATGACAAGCGCACTGGAGTATCCAGCGGCGACTACCGAAAAGTCTCAGGCGAGTCTCACCGTGAGGGGCCGCCTTGACGACGAACCAACAGCGGTGCCTGAGAACGGCTGGGACTACACGTCATCCGAGGGTTCTGCAATCTGCTTACTGCCTATCAAAACCCCGTTCTTAAAGAGTCATATTTACGAGTTCGCGTATACCGCCAAAAATCCCAAAGTGGCAGGAATCGGTTTAGCTGCAACGCGTGATTTCGTGTCCTTTTTGCGAAATGGGACATCAGCTGAAAGCAATCCTCTCGGTGGACATGTGGAATACACATTTAGCTATTCCTTCTCTCAACCCTCACGGGCATTGAACGATTTCCAGAATCTTGGATTCAACGGGGATATGAACAATCAACGTGTCTTCGACGGAATTCTGAGTCATGCCGGGGGCGGAAGCGGAAGCCAGATCAACTACCGTTTCGCACAGACCGGAAAAACCGAACGCAACCGCCAAAACCATCTGTACCCGGAGAGTGTCTTCCCATTTGCCCATCAAGTGTTGGTCGATCATATCAGCGGCAAGATCGCCGGGCGTAGTCAGCGCTGCTTGGCCAACAAGACCTGCCCCAAGCGCTTTGAGGTCAATACAGCCAACGAATATTGGGTCAAGGCTTGTTCCCTCTTGCATACCGACACCCGTGGCAACGATCTTCCGGATCCAGAAAACGTAAGATTTTACCTGATGTCAGGCGCATCTCACCGTGTTGGGAAAATAACCGATCGAATGCTGGGCCAACAATTTACCAATGCGGTCGACCCAACTGCCGTACATCGGGCGCTCTTGATAGCCCTTGACGACTGGGTTAGCCAGGGGATTGTGCCACCGGAAAGTAGAGTCCCACGCAGCGCCGACAGCGGGGCCTTTGCCGTTTCACGACCTGGTTCCCAAACCGGCTTTGTGCCTCAAGCCAATTTAGGCTGGCCTAACATCCCGGGCGTAACCTTTACCGGGCTAATCACCACTAGATACCATCTGGACTTCGGGGCCAGCCTAGATAATGGAATAATATCGAACTACCCACCCGAGGTCGTTGAACGTCCGTCCTATCCGATTTTCGTTTCTAAAGTAGATGAAGACGGAAACGAACTGGCTGGCATCCGCTTGCCAGAGGTGGCGGCGCCAGTCGCTACCACTACTGGTTGGGCCTTACGCCGGACTGGTTTTAGCGAAGGTGAAGGTGGTGAACTCGACGGTCAGCATATACCCTTCAAGACTACCAAGGCAGAGCGCACAGCAGCCCACGATCCGCGTCTCTCTCTGGAGGAGCGATACAAACACCAAGGGGGGTATGTAACGGAAGTCACACGCGCGGCCAAAAAGCTCGAAGCGCAGAGGTTCTTACTTCCCGCTGATGTTCAAAGATATATAGAAGAGGCACGAGTGAGCGAAGTGCTTCCTCATGAGGAAATCTCGCTCTAGATATCTCTTGAGCTTATCTCTTCATTAAGGCCGTTCTAACAAATTAATCCTGTCCGTGTAGAGAAACCAACATAGTGTAAGACTAGCCAATCAGGGTTGAACATCCAGTGGCAAGGCCGTAACTACCTGTTCCATCCAGCCGGGCTGATGCTGATTTCCGAGATTTGTTATCAGCATCACCGCTGGCCGGTGGTCCACGGGTTCCGTCTCCGTTGGAGTGAGTTCACCGGTATCGGCATTGATTCGGTACGAGGCAAGAGCACCCGACACCAAGCCAGCAGCGATGATTAATCTGCCACCCCGATCCAGGCTTAAGGCGTTAAGGATTGCTTCTGCCGGTACTTGCCTATTGACTGTCAACTGCCCGTTAGAGGCATCTACCATCGATGTTGTTCGACTGTAGCTTTATTTCAACTTTGGCAAAACTTTTTCCGCTAGCATCTTAAGGCAGTTGGTTTGTAGTTCGTATGGGATCCTTCGACCAAAGTTGATCTCATAAACGATTTGCTTAAGATGGAGTTCCTCGATTAGCTGTGCCAAACGATCAGAAACCCGGTCAGGCGTCCCGTAAATAACCTTATCCCTAAGCCAATCGTCATATGTCATCTTTGAAAGTAATTCTGATTCGGCTTGCCAATCACCGCTAGTCCCTTCCCGTGAAGCGCTGACCGCCACACGTTCAGCAAGCGAGGTTATAGATGCGAGTGCGCTCTCCCGGGGTTCGTTATAAGCCTTCTCTTCGGTATCTGAAACATAAATCGGGACTCGCAACCCCACTTCTCCATCGCCTGGATGACCTGCCTCTTTCCATGATTTCAAATATTCTTCGATATAGGGACTCAAATCCGAAAGCGCGAAGGCTCTGGATGGGTTGATAAAAATCGGGTAGCCCAACTGCCCAATGATCTTAAAGGTCTCCGCAGATGTTACTCCGACACGAATGGGGGGATGTGGTCTCTGCATCGGCTTGGGTTTCACCCGTATATTTTGGCAATTATAATGATCACCTTTGAAAGTCACTTCTTCTTCGGTCCACGCTTTCACGATTATTTCCAGATATTCATCAAACCGTGTCCGACTTTCCGGAAACGGGGAATTAAATGCATCGTGATGCTCTGGGAATGTTCCACGGCCGATCCCAAATTCAACCCTGCCATTACTTATGTGATCAAGAGTAGCAACCTCTTCGGCGACTCTTATAGGATTGGCCAGCGGGAGAAGATAGACCCCAAACCCGATACGCATATTTTTCGTTCTTGCAGCTATCGAACTGGCGACAGCGATAGGAGATGAAAGTACGCTTACTGGTATGAAGTGGTATTCCGGCAACCAAACCGAATCAATACCAAGGCTTTCAGCTTCATCGATTATGTCAAATCCACGTTGGAATACTTTCGATTCGTCTTCGTCTTCATGGCCAGAAAATTCTAAAAATAAACCGAAATCCATGAAACCTCCATTAATGGAGCACTAATTAGTGATAATCGATTTGCTTGCTTGAAGCACGGTTCTGCTATATGCGCTGGCCTACCGTCTCGACGTCATCCACAATACCGGTTTTACCTTTTAGATATTCGTGTACTGGTGATGTTGTAACCAGTCTCGGCTCTATTTAACTTGGAATGTTCTTGCTATTAATCAGTAACTGGCACCCCAGCTTCTAGGGCCATCCAAGGCTTTATGAGACTGGAGTAGCAACTACCCCAATGATTGAGGGCGGCCAGTCTGATCTATGTTTGACTTTGTCTGGTCCACTCAGCCACACGCTCTCCAATCATGATGGTCGTGCAATTGGTGTTAGCGCGGATGCAGTTGGGCATTATGGAAGCATCCGCCACCTTCAGGTTTTCCAGCCCTTTTACGTTACCGTACTGATCGACCACCGCCATTGGGTCTGAGTCCGGACCCATCTTGCAGGTGCCAGAGATGTGTTGAGAGGTGGTGACAGAACGCTTGAGCCAATCATCCAGCGCATCGTCTGACTCCAAGTCAGAGGGCAAGGGCTCCAAGACATTCTTAACTATGTCTGTATAGTCGGGATGTTCTAAGAATCCGATACATTTTCGTACGGCCTCTCTCATTCGTGTTAGGTCCCTAGGGTCTTGGAAGTAATTGTAGTTCAACTGCGGTTGTACGTTAGGATCTGTCGAGGTGATTGTTAGATTCCCAGAACCGTATGCCAACTCCAATATGCAGGTGAACCTTATCCCTTCAGCTTCCAATGGGTCACCAGAGATAGGTGACGAGAAAGACGACGCCATGATTTGAATATCGTTCCTCAAGTCTGAACCATTCGCGGTGTAACGCAAAGCAACTTGAGACCGAGGGTCACTCGGGTTCAACGGAAAGTCATCGTTTACTTCGATCGGCACTCGGATGTTGGGATGATCACGCAGGTTCTGGCCAACACCTGGCGCGTCCAAGATCACTGGGATCCCGAGTTGATTCAGTTTGTCGGCGGGGCCGACCCCGGAGAGCATCAGTAATTGGGGTGAACCTATGGCCCCGGAACTCAGGATGATCTGTTCGCCTTCAACTATGAAGGTTTCACCGCCGCTTTCCACCTGCGCGCCGATGGCTCTATTGCCCTCGAATAGAATCTTATGGACGGTGACATTGGCCTTGATGGTCACATTTAGTCGATGCCTGGCGGCCGCCAAGAACGTCAATGATGTGCTCATACGTATGCCATTGGGATTGTTCATTGGAATTGGGCCGACCCCACCAGACTCAGGATGATTCATGTCTGGATCATGGGGATGACCTTCAGACCGACAAGCGGCGTAAAAGGCATTCTGCGCTGGTAGCCACGTCTCTTGCTTGAACCGACGTACTGGGATAGGTCCTTCCGTCCCGTGGAAGTCGTCGTGGATATCGGTGTCAGTCTCCAACTTGCGGAGATACGGCAACACGTCGGTGAAACCCCACTGGTCGTTGCCTAAGGATGCCCAGCCGTCGTAATCCTCGGGTATGCCCCTGAGCAAAACTTGACCATTGATCGCGCTGGATCCGCCAACAACTTTACCGCGAGGCACCGGCATGGGCTCGGTTTGGAGCGAGGTAGTGTTACCTTGGAATGACCAGTTATGTGGAGCGTCTACGGCCGAAGCGGTTTGATCATAGCCGAATTTCAGGTCATCAGGATACATCTCGAAATCCGGGTAATCCGGTCCCGCTTCCAGTAGAAGGATCGACTTGCTAGTATCTTCGGAAAGCCGGCTGGCCAATACACAACCGGCGGAGCCAGCGCCAATGATGATAATGTCGTAATTCATTTGATACGTCTCGCTTTTATAGAGAATACTGGTGACACTTAGTTTTTCAGATGGGTATCGAAGAATTCCAAAGTTCTAGGCCAAGAGAGCTCAAAAGCCGCCTCATTATGTCGCTGTGCCGTGTAGTCCATGAACGCATGATCCGCATCGGTGTAGCTATGGAACGTGTGCTCTACTCCAAGTCTTGTGAGTTCTGCGTCGAACGTAGCCATGTCTTCTGCAGAAGGATTTATGTCTTTTTCTCCAAAGTGAAAAAGGACGGGACATTTGATCCCTTCTGCTAGCTCAAAGGGTGATTTTCCTCCGGCGCCCCAAATCACATTAATGTTGCCTCCGTAGTAAGGGACCATAGCTTTGAAATGAGGATTTGAAGCGGCAGCTAGCCAGGTAACGCGCCCGCCCATACAGAATCCGGTGACACCGATTCGGTCTTTGTTCACGGCCGGATGGGACTGTAAGAAATCCACAGTGACGTTTATATCGGCCATAATCTCTGGGTCGCTTAGATGCTGGACTCGTCCGGAGCGGTCGGCTAACATCTCGCCAGTGTAGCGATGGAACAGATTTGGCGCTACTGCCGCGTAACCAGCGTCGGCCAGACGGTCAGACATCTCTTGTATGAACTTGTCCACTCCGCCACCATGTTGGCTTACTATGACTGCCGGAAACGGCCCTTGACCTTGCCCGCCCGGCACAGTGACATAAACATCCATGTCATGCCCGTCAACTGGAACTGTTTCCCAAAAAGAAGCCATGTCTTAAGTCCTCACCAAAACTTCACAACATTTCGCGGTAACAAGCCGACTAGGCAGCTCGGTAACCTACCCAGGATTGCCGGCATTATCGCACACAACCCAAAAGAGGGAGTTTCATCACACCATTGCATATAGAAAGCCTCGTGCTAGCAACGACATCGCGTTAAATTATAACTAAGGTGGAATTGTCCAAATAAACCAGACGCCCAGACTCAAAATGAGTCTGGGCGTCTGAATCCTGTTCCTGGTGGAGACGGGGGAGAGTCGAACTCCGAACACGGACCACTCTGTCGCAGCTGCACTACGGGAGTTGTCAGTATGTCTAGCTCGTTTGGCAGACGCCCTTGATTAGATAAACCATACAAGTAAGCACAACCAGACAACCAATCAGTTACTAGATCTCACAACGAAACTCATTTGCACAAATCGCGTCGAAATCAAAAACCGGTGACGGTGACCCTGTGTCAGTTTGACTCTGACCTTCGGCACCAATTCTTGATAACAAGAAGCCCTCTCAAAGGGAGGGGGATTCGATGAGGTCGACTAACGAATAACTGATCAGATCCACTCAGCCGCTACCATGAGTCCCGCAAAACTGACATGATCGGTCCAGCGTCGCTGATGGGCTTGGGGTTGGTGGCGAGGCCCCGGTCATGTAAGGTTGCAGCGGCGATCAGCTCAAGACCGTCCTCTGGGACTCCTACATCTCTTAACCGTTCCGGCAATCCAAGAGTGCGACAAAGCTTGTCGACGCCATCGGCTGCGGCCATTCCCGCGTCCAGGTCAGTCATTCCGGATGTGTCTATGCCCATCGCCTGGGCAATGAGGGCTTGCCGGTCGGCGGAATCGTCCAGATTGAAACGCATGGTGTGGGGAAGGAGTATGGCATTTGCTTCCCCGTGAGGGACGTTATACAGACCACCCACATGGTGTGCAGTGGCGGTGTTCAATCCTAAACCTGGTCGAGCAATCATAACCATGCACGCTGCCGACTTGGCTTGCAAGAGATAGTCGATTTCTCGGCTGGAGCAGCGAGGGAGATAGTCGACCAGCATTTTGATTGTATGTAGCGCCAAGGCATCACCAACCGGATGGTGGTCAGTGGAATATACACTCTCTACCGCGATACGCAACTGACCAATCCCGGTGGACAGCAATATGCTCATAGGCGTGGTCGCGAGGGCCTCGCCATCGACTATCACAATTTTCGGAGTCGTCCCATCGCCAGCCAGCAATAGTTTGCGGCCAAGGGATTTGCTGGTGAAGCCTCCGCCCCCGCTTCCTATCTCAGCTCCGCCAAATGTTGTTGGCACCGCGATGATTGGAATCTTTTTGTTAGGGGTCTCCGGGATAAATACCCGGTCGGGCGGCTCGAAACGAATCACATAGTCTAGTATGTCTCCGCCCTCCGCCAGGAGCACGGCAATTCCTTTGCAGGTGTCACTAGTGCTGCCACCTCCAACGGCTATGAGGGCATCCGGATGAAGTTCTCGAGCTGTGGCGACGGCTTCTTCCAGCATCTCAACAGGAGCGTGGGGAGCAACGCCCGAATATAGCCCGATGCAGCGGTCGCCCAACGCCTTTTGCACACGCTGCACTACGTTGGAATGTTCAAGAATCGTTGGACCGCAAACGACTAGCGCCCGCTTTGCACCCAATCTTTCGAGAGAGTTGGCAATGCCGGAAATAGCGTTGGGCGAACAGATGATATGGCGGTCGGCAGTACTGACTTGGTAGTCCAAAGGTTTTTCTAAAGTCATGAATTTCCCTATCGTGAGAGTATTTTCGGATTGGTCATTTGCCTGGCCAAAGCCAGGTATGAACTGATGAATCTCTACGCTGATCAACCGCCCTAAACGCTTGGTTGTCGTCTAATTAAATCCATTATTTCGGAAATGTCAGCCACATTTTCTAGGTCTTCGATCAGACTCACCAAGCGATCAGAGTCTTGGTCGGTCAGCACACGGCCTACGCAGTCGATAACTTTGTCCATGCGTTCCCCTCGGCTCATAGGGTTCCGGGCAGACCCACGGAAGCCTCGACATTCTGCTTCTGCGGAGCGTCCGTCTTTCAGCAGCGCAGTTACTTTTACGGCGGCTGAGTCTTCGTTACTGGGTTCCACTTGAATCTTTCCTAATGTCTCTTCCATATCCGGCGAAAATCGACGGTTGTCGGTGAAGGTTTCGATGCCGACTTTCCCATCCAATAGTGCGGCTGCTGCGCAATATTCGATACTGAACTTTCCGTCAAGTCCGCTCGCAGGTAGCGACCCAGAATGCCCTCGCCCGCCTGTGTGGACGGTTAAATTTTCAACGTCATTGGCTCGAAGGCTATGCGATTCCAGGAGGTTTAGTACGGCTTCGATAGGATTTTGCATGTGAACCTGGGCAGGGAACCGCTTGATGTCGAATCCGGGATCGATTAATCGGTAGGATACGCCTAGCCCATTTGTTAGGATCTCCCAATCCATGTTGCCACCGAAGAGAGCATCCGAATAACCGTTGGGAGCCTCTAAGATCGAGTCGCTGCTCGTATAACCTGCGGCGGCAAGGATGGCAGCCTCTGCTCCCATTCGGGCGGCGTTTCCGGTGTGGGTGGATTTAACCATGGTGCCGGTATTGGCAGTCAGCCCTCCCGTACGAGACGCAGCGATGCCCATAGCCATCTGGATATGCCACGCATCTAGTCCAATAACTTTCGCACCAGCGACGGCTCCACCTAAGGGTCCTACCAACCCCGGGGGGTGATAGGCCGGATTCGAGAAGGCAGCGGACGCGGCCCTCAGCCGCCCTTGAATCTCCCATCCTATGACGTATGCTTCTATGATTGCCTTGCCGTTCGTAGGTCTTCCCTCTCCAAGAGCCAGCGCTGCGGGTAGGCAAGAAGACGTACCGTGAGTCGGAGGGTAACCTTGAATCTCGAAATCCAGGCAATGGCCAAAGACTCCATTGGCGAAAGCGGCGGACGGAGCGTTGGTTTTGAATCCCCATCCGGCTACCGACGATTGCGTAGATCCACCCATATCTTGGACGTAGCGACCGACTATACTCGCTAGCTCTTGAGTAGAGCCCGCCAACATGTTTGCAACTCCATCTAGAATAGCAATCTTGGCAGCCTCTACGACAGAATCGTCAAATTCATCGTAGCGGGTGCTAGCGACAAACTGGGAAAGGGTTTTGGTTGCGCTCATACATAGCCTTTGTAGGTCTGCTCGATTAGGCGTATTGGATACTTAGCCACGCACGTTGGTCGGTGACTGAAGGTAAGCTTATTTTGTGTCAACCGCGATTTCTCTCCCGAGGTCTGAAGACTCCCTTATATCGTCGATGAATCGATGTAGCTCTACGGCTTCGTTGAAATCTGGCTGGCAGTCGTTACCCGACGAGATAGATCGGCCAAACTGGTAGTACATTTGCCCCACGTTGTATGGATCTCCTTCGGGCATCCCTTCAAGCACGAACCTATATTTCCCCGGTACCTCTAGGTCCTCCAGCGTGTTTCCCCCCTTTGCGCCCTGAATACGAACAGCGCTTGTGTTCGCAGATCCCTCTGAAGATACGATCAATGTCCCGTCTCGTCCGTATATCTCCATTCGATAGCCGCTGCCAACCCATGGATTGCTCGCTACGTGTACTGAGCCAACCCCGCCGTTTACGAGTTTTCCGCTGACCAAGATGTTATCTGGGGAGGTGACTTCAACTGTTTGCTGAGTGTCGACCTCAAACCATTCCTTAGATTGGTTACTCACCATTGCAGAAACATGGCTGAAGTTGCCGACCACGAAACGTAACGCGTCAATCGTATGCCCACAAGCGATGGTCAACGTGTTAGCGCCGAGGTCAACATCTCGTTGCCAGCTCCGGTCCGAGGTTCTCTCGAGGCCACCGCCATTGATGCGGCTTACGTGACAGGACATCACATCTCCAACATAACCAGACGATACCAAGTCCTTCACGAATAATATGCCCGGATTCGCACGGGCTTGAAGTCCAACCATGTTTCGGACTCCTTTGGCCTGAGCCAAATCAGCCATCTCCTTCGCTTCGGCGGTAGTTCGCCCTAGAGGCCACTCTGTGTAGACGTGTTTCCCTGCGTTAAGAGCTGCCATCGTTGGTTCATAGTGCGCTGGGACCCTCAGGCTAACGGCTACTGCGTCTATGTCAGGATGATCTATCAACTCATGGTAGTCATCGAACGCCAGTCTCGCCCCAAATTTTTGCCTGGCCTCATCGGCGCTCTCTTGGCGGGTGGTGCAAACAGCGGTCAACTCGAACTCGGGGCTTGCCACCACTGCTGGCAAATGTGCCCTTGGCGCCCATCCCCGGTGGATATTGGCTCCTATGATACCCAAACGTATTTTGTCGGCCATCTGTGCCCCCTGAAATCGGCGAATTTCTTCCCATCCTACCATTGATATAGTCGGGAAGTTCTCCGCCTTCCGTAGCTCTTGAGTGGTCACATAGATTAACCTGTATAACCCTTTGACCCGTCCATAAATTTTGGAGATGTACGCCGAATCACGGATGTGATTGCAGGAGTCGGTGTTCATAGTCGTTATGCCCTTTTTAAATGCGTTAATATAAACTTGGCTAGATGACGTTGATATAGCCAAGTTAAATCAACGGAGAAGTACTCCGACCCTAGATGAAATTAAAAGTCTAGGACGAATCTCCACTAAGGATCGATGTTTCGCCATGGTTGATCAGCTAACCAGCCGGATAGATGCACTTCACCGGCGTATGAGAGAAGCCGGGATAGACGCCTATTTGGTTCCATCGTCCGACGCTCATCTGAACGAATATGTCCCTGAATATGCCCGCAGGCGCATGGCAATAACCGGATTCAAGGGGTCGGCCGGGGATGCGATCATCTGCCCCGGCGGCAACCATCTGTTCGTGGATTCCCGTTACTACCTCCAGGCTGACGAAGAAGTTGATCTGAGTAAGTTCCGTGTACACAAACTCGGCTTGAGTGGCGAGCACACGCCGAGCCAATGGCTGACGGAGATGGAGAAAGAGCGAGGTAGTATCCGCGTCGGGTTCGACCCGTTTTTATTGTCGGTGCAAGCCCATTCTGCTTATTTGGCGGCCTTGCATTCGACGGAGTCTGAGATGGTGCCGATCGATTCTAATCTGGTTGACGCTGTCTGGGAAGATCAACCGCTTCCACCATCAAATACCATTTATGCCTTGCATGAAGCTGTTACTGGAATCGGAGTGGCTGAAAAGCTCTCGAATGTTCGTAAGGAGATGGATGAAGCTGGCGCCGGCCTGTTGGTATTGACCAAATTAGACGAAATCGCATGGGTTACCAACTTAAGAGGCAGTGACATTGCGTTCAACCCGGTGTTCGAGTCATACCTGGTCATCGACTTGGAAAGAGCGACGTGTTTCACCCGCACCGCCCCGCCCCCTGCGCTGCGGCAAGCTCTGGATTCTTTGGTCGACTTCCAACCCTACCAGGCCTATGTCGAATCGATGGGACTTGCCAGTGCCAGGGCGTTGGAAACAGTGTGGCTGGATCCCAGCGGGACGACGGTGGCCACCCGTCTGCTCCTGAAAAGCAGCCAGAAAGTACTCGAAAAGGCGAATCCCGTGGTGATGTTCAAGGCAATCAAGAACGAAGCTGAAATTGCCGCTAGCCGGGAGGCTCACCGTCACTCGGCTGCCGCCAAGATCCGCAGTTTCAAGGCCTTGGAAGACAAAATAACCTCCGGTCAAACGGTAAGTGAGCTTGACTACAGCCTTTTGCTGCACGAAGAGTACGCTAGCGAAGATGGGTTCTACGATCTCAGTTTCACTACCATTGCCGCTGCAGGTGCCAATGGAGCGATAGTCCATTATGGTGATGCAGACCCTGACGTTCTACTAACAGACGGTGAGTTGTTCCTTGTCGACTCAGGCGTTCAGATGCTCGGCGGTACTACCGACGATACTCGAACCGTTATCGTTGGCACCTCTTCAGACCGTCAGAAACAGATGTACACCAAAGTCCTGCGCGGTCACATAAATCTAGCCATGCAGAGATTTCCAGAAGGCACCGGCGGCATCGCTTTGGACGCATTGGCTAGAACCCACCTCTGGAACTCTGGATTAGATTATGGTCACGGCACCGGCCACGGCGTCGGCGCATTCTTAAACGTCCATGAAGGGCCCCAGAGAATTGCTCCTAGGGGTGTGGACGAACCCATGAGAATCGGAATGATCGTCTCCAACGAACCTGGATATTACGAAGCAGGTTGGGGAGGGGTGCGCCTAGAAAATTTATATTTGGTAACTGCTGATGATACATTGCCGGACCATCCAGACGGCAAGCGTTGGCTGCGCTTGGATCCTTTGACATTGATACCCTTTGACACGTCCCTAATCGACTGGGATCAGATGTCGGAATCAGAGAAAACATGGCTTGGCGGATACCACCAGGAGGTGTGGGACAAGATCAGCCAGATGTTGGGAGATGATGACCGCCGGTGGCTTTTGGAGAAGTGCCAACTTCCGGGGATTTCAATCTCAGAATAGGGCATGCACTCTTTCGGTCTGGAGTCTGTCACATCAACATAGACGGGCGTACTCTCTGGGTGCGCCCCTTCGGCTCTTGGGTGCTGGAGACAGGTAACGTGGCGGCCGCAGGGATGGCGGCGTCTCTAGAGGCGCTACTGGAATGGGCTGTTAGTTTCTTCTTTCGCAACACCGAATTCATCCGGGAACTTCGGGAGGTGATTACTGGCATATTGGAGTTCGACGATTGAGTACGGTCGGCCTATAGTCCTCAGATAACTGATGGCGACCTGGAGCGCAGACAATGGCAACCAACCAATTCATTCCGACACGTGACTTCGCCAAAATCGAAGAAATAGCCCTGAGCGGGAACGATAAACCTGTTCTCATGGTTAACCTAAACAAATATTCCGAAGGCGAATATCCAAATGGAGCTACCTACAAAGATTACATGAAGGCCTTGGATTCCTTGTTAGAACTCGTTGGAGGAAAAATTCTCTGGAGAATGCCGGTTTATGGGCAACCCATGGGCGCACAGCCCTTGGATGAGATTCTTGGCATATGGTATTCGTCCCACAAAGCATTCCTTGCATTAAGAGACCAAGGAAATGCTTCAGAAGAAAACTTCCGTTTACGTAGCCGGGTAGTGGAACATGCCGATATTTATAGATGCCCAGAAGATGGTATTTCCAAGCCAACAGACGAACAACGCAATCGCGGTAGCCAAGAAATCTTGGCTGAATTTCAAGCACAGGGTTTTGAGATTGATGACGACCACGCCTCGTTAGGCATGGTTTATACCAATCAGGACGACGTTAGTTAACCTTTCACAGCCGAGAAAACGAATGTCACCTTTGGCAACAGTGTGCCTATTATTGCAATTTAGGCACAAAACCTGGACAAAACAATTTCCCGCATGCTACGATAGCGGAGCGTTTTCAGAAATTACTGAAGGCGCTCTTTTTTTGCCCGGCGCCAAAGATGAAAGAAGCCTCCTCGAATTAGGGGCTTCTTTCATCTTTGGCGAAGGAGATTAGAGGTTAGTCGGCCTTTTTTCCGATTAGGATTAAGTTAATCTAGGGAAGTAATTTATTAAAAACGGATTTGAAAGTGCCTTAGATTGCGATTTGATTTCACAGGCCGAATGGAGGAAGGGATGGCTAATCTGACATTAGCCTACGCAGCGAGTACGAATAGCTCTGGAATCGAGGGGAGGGCCATCTGTAACGCCCGCACCAATCATTGGGTTTCTGACGATGGAGGAGGCGACGCGGTGTATTCGGGAGAGTTGTTCCTTTCAGGGATCTCTTCTTGCGCCGTTAATATGGTGGAACGTCTGGCTCGGACAGACAACATAGTCCTCGAATGGATGGAAGTGTCTTTGGAGTCCTACCGTGATGCGAGTGCAGACCATGGCGAACTTACTCTCTATGATGCCATCCGAATCAAATTTGAGATGTGGGGCGTAGAAGACGAAGACGCTCTGAACTTGGTTGAACTGTGGAAGAAGCGTTGACCTCTTTATGGTTCGGTCGTAGTTGCGACCCCTGACACAACCGTGGAGTTGGTCTCTCATACCGCAAATCGCCCCTAATCACTGTTATGGACCAATAAATCTGTACGAGTATGGTCTCGATGAAAGATAGGATAACCCGTCCGACGTGGTACCCAACGAATCGAAGGCAAACGATTGATCAGCCCCGAAATCTTAGCCACTTTTCCGGCCACGACCGGGCAAAAACTCCTGACAATCGCAGTGCGGAAGCTTTCTCATGGGACGAGATTAGGTTAATTCGTGTCTAGATAGGTTCTGACGAGAATGCGAGGGAGTCGAATCCACCTAAGCCACGCCAGTAGGGCAGTTATGAATTATTAGAGGTTGGTCGTGAATAATCTGTGGAGGCACTAACCGTCTATAACGACCTAAAATCCGTGGTTCAACTTGAATTAGACCTCACTATTCGGAAAACTCTTGGCAAGCTCGAATGAACCAATGTATAAACCACCGGCACAACGATTAGTGTCAAAAAGGTGGAACTTGCTAGACCTCCAATTACCACAGTAGCTAGCTCGGCTCCGATAATCCCACCTTCGTCAGAGGCGAAAACTGCAAGTGGTATCAGCGCAAAACTCGTGGTGAAAGCTGTCATCAGAATGGGTCTGAGTCGAACAAGACCACCTTGAACCAAAGCATCATGGATATTCAAGCCGCGCTCTCTTAATTGTTCAACGAAAGCGATAAGTACAATCGCGTTGGTCACCACTATCCCTATCAAAAGAAGGAGACCCATTGCTGCAGGGAGCCCTAATGTACGGCCGGTAATTGCAAGTGCTATCAAAGCCCCAATAAGCGCCAACGGTAGGCTCGTGATTATGACAAATGGACTTTTAAGTGAACCCAAGCTGATAATCATGACGAGATACACTAGGAGTACACCAATTGCCATAGCCGAGAAAATATCTCTAAAGCCTTCAGCTATCTGCTGGAACACTCCCCCGGTAGTAACTTTAACTCCCGGGGGCAGATTCATCGCATCAATCTTGGCCTGGACTTTTTGACCGATTTTCTGAGTATCGTTGTCCGTTATAGATCCAATGATACTCGCAGCTCGTTGGCCGTCGAACCGACTTATGGAAACCGGACTGGGTTTAAACGACACCTCTGACAGATCTCCCAAATTAGCTGAACCGCTTGGACCGGTGATGATGATTGATTTGACTTTATCGATGCTGCTGGAGTCGTCTTGAGATAATTTTAGGACAACTCCGACAGAATCTCCGTTTAGGTCTATCTGAGTAATTGGTCGACCTGCGAAAATCTGATTTACCTGCGCCGCGACACTGGTTGCAGTTAGCCCAAGAAACCCCGAGACGACTGGGTTTACCACTATAACAATCTCAGGTCTAGCTTCAGAAACGTCGCTGCTGACATTAACAATTCCCTCAATACTTTCGAAATCGCGGGCCAGATCGACTGCCACCCCTGAGATTGCAGTGTAATCACCTCCGGTTACCTTTACCTCCAATTCTGACTGAGGAGGGCCGTCCGCTATCTCAGTAACGACGACGCTTCTGCCGGTTCCGCTGAGATCACGTCTGAGAATATCTGCCATACCGGCTGGCGAATTCTCAGAGAGACGTAACAGAATGTTAGCGCTGCTTGGTCTACCGCTATTACTACCTGAACTAAACGGATTATTCAGACTGCCGACAGTGGTTTGGTAAGTTTCTGCAATGCCTTCATCTAGTAAACCTGCTAGGACGTTCTCCACATCGTCCACTTGATCAAATATCTTTTCGACTGAGCTCCCCGGGGGAAGCTGGACATCTATCGATACAAACCGCTCGCCTCCTGAAGGAAAGAGAGTAACAGGTATAAGAATGATTAGGCTCAAACTCCCAACTGTGAGGAGTGCGGATGCGAGCAAAGTAACGGCTTTGTGGCGAAGGGACCAAACAAGCGCATGTTTATAGACCTTCTGTGTCCAACTATGACTGTCATCACTGGTCGTGTATGTTCCAGTCATATCCGATATTGATAGAGTTTTGTCAGGGTCCGATACATTAGGTCTGAGCAACAATGCGCCTAGAACAGGTACAGCAGTGAGCGCAACCAAGAAAGAAGCAGACAATGCGAAGCATACCGTCAAAGCAAATGGTAAGAAGAAAGAACCTACAAGTCCTTGGATAAAGGCCAGCGGAACGAAAACAGCTATTGTAGTTAGAGTAGAAGCAAATATGGCCGGAGCTACTTCTCTGGTTGCTTCTAGCGCAGCCTGAAATCGGTCTTCACCCCGTTGGATGTGCCGGTAAACATTTTCCAAGACCACGATACTATCATCTACTACTCTCCCGACAGAGATGGCAAGGCCACCTAACGTCATCATATTTAAACTCATACCTTGGGTTCCCATAAGCAGTATCCCAGTAAGGATACTGAGTGGGATCGACAGTCCGATGACCAAAGTAGGTCTAAGAGTGAGTTGCACACCTTTTAGAAGGTTTGGGCGAATAGTGATAAGGAACATGAATACAACGCCAATAGCGAAGAGGAACCCCACTAAAGCCTCCCTTAACAAATGGTCCAGCTGGGATTGAATCTCTGGGCCATCGTTGGTGATCGTCACAATCTCGATGTCAGTTGGCAAGCCATTCAGTGATGCCAAACTCTCTAACACACGGTTTGTAACGTCCACGGTGTTCGCCTCGGGGTCTTTGAGTACGGAAACACCGATGCTAGGACTACCGTTAGTTCGCGATACACTGCTCCCAGTCCCCATCCCGAGTGTTATCTCCGCTATGTCAGACAGCAAAACCTGGTTTTCAGGATTGTCCAGGCTGGGCTGAAAAGAAGTTAGACCGATAGGTAAGTTCTGCAGTTGTTCCAACGAATTGTAAGAATTTGTGGTCCTGATCGGAAACGTTTGTGATCCTTGCGTTATGGAGCCTCCCGGTAAAGTGACATTATTCTCTCGCAACACTCTAGACAGTTGGAGCATTGAGATACCGAAGTCGG
>JAKUNK010000021.1:0-53535 GCA_022451945.1 Dehalococcoidia bacterium | reverse complement strand
CTTCATAAGTGCGACTACTCATCCGGCCTTCGATGTAAACCTGCTGGCCTTTTGTCAGGTATTGGTTACACGTTTCGCCCAGCTTTCCCCAGGCGCTAACATTGAACCACTCTGTTTCTTCTCTCTGTTCCCCTCCGCTGGTGGTGTACCGGCGGCTGGATGCCACGCTGAACGAGGTTACCGCTTGACCATTGGGCGTGTAGCGCATCTCAGGATCCCTACCCAGATGCCCGATAACAATGATCTTATTCACGTCGTCCTCCCTATCTACTCCTCGCTCTCCTCCGGACTAGCTTCGTCCGCAGAGACCGGTTCATGGGGTGCCTCTTCAGAGCTGCCGTTGCCTGCGGCAGCAGGTTCGCTTACTTCCAACTCTTCAGCGGCTGGTTCGGGTTCAGCAGCTGCCTCGAGGGCCTCTTCCGAAGAGTCGATAACTGGCTCATCAGCAGCCGAAGCTTCTTCCGCAGCCAGGGTTTCCGGCACAGGTGATTCTGTTGGCGAATCTACCGCTGGAGCAGCTCCCTCTGCAGGCAGAGGCTGGCCATCTGGACCAACAGGCGCAGGCCGCGGCGGAGGAGTTCGGATGGCCCGGGCTGCAGCGGCGGCCTGAGCGGCAAGTTCCTCTTCCGGCAAGGTCGTGGTAACGAGAGAGCGGAGGATTTCGTCATCCACTTTCAGGAAATTCTCAAGCTCTATGTTGAAGGCCCGCTCTGTTGCGAACCGGGTCAGGTGGTAGCTGCCCTCTAAAAACCGGTGCTGACCTTTGCGTATTGGGTAAGCCAAGCGGCGTGTTCCCCACTGTTCTTCATGACTTATCTCTGCGTTGCGAGTGGTTATGAAACCCTTGATCTTGCTCCAAGTCTCGGTGAGCTGTTCTTGGTTTAGCATCGGGCTGAGGACGACTACTAGTTCGTAATGGCGCAAACGGTACCCCTTGGTTAATTACACAAAAAGTCACTGCGCATTGCAGGGTTAGACGCAGCGTTACACAATAGCTGTGATTATAGCATCGAGCCTCGCCTCGCTCAACCAGTCATCTTTCAGTTATCGATGCCTGGGACTTCAAACTTGGATGTTAGTTCCTTAACCTCAATCAATACTTTGGCGTGGGTTTCCTTGTCTTCCAAGTCTAAAAGCACCCTCGTCAGCATGCCCGCCACCTGCTTTACCTCGGTCTCAGTCATTCCCCGGCTGGTGATGGCTGGCGTGCCCAAGCGCAGTCCGCTAGTGACTCTGGGTGGCTGTGGGTCGAATGGGATGGCGTTCTTGTTGGCAATGATTCCCACCGACTCTAGCGTTTGTTCCGCCTGCTGGCCGGTAATACCTAAGGGAGTTACGTCCACCAAAACCATGTGGTTGTCAGTTCCTCCCGAGACCAACCGCATCCCTGCCTCGGATAATTCAGACGCCAAGACTTTGCAATTTGCTACCACCTGGTGAGCGTAACGGGAGAATTCGGGTTTGAGGGCCTGTCCAAAACAAACCGCCTTACCAGCGATGGCTTGCATCAAGGGCCCTCCTTGGGTGAACGGGAAAACAGCGAAATCCACTTTCCGCGCCAGGTCTTCGTCGCAAAGAATGAATCCACCTCTAGGGCCGCGTAGACTCTTCTGGGTGGTTGACGTCACGATGTTGGCGTAGGGAAATGGGGATGGGTGGGCCCCGCCTGCAATCAGACCGGCTATATGGGCCATATCCACCATGAGCAGAGCGTCAACGCTGTCGGCAATCTCCTTAAAACGGACGAAGTCCAACACACGGGGATAGGCGCTGCAGCCAGCCACAATCAATTTGGGTTTGTGTTCCTTGGCTAAGCGCTCAACTTCATCGTAGTTGATGGTCTCGGTATCCTTATCGAGGCCGTAGGGTATGAAGTTGTAGACCTTGCCGGAAAAGTTAACACTGGCGCCGTGGGTCAGGTGTCCTCCGTGATCCAGCTGCATCCCAAGAACAGTGTCACCAGGTTCAAGAACGGCGAAGTAAGCTGCCATATTGGCTTGTGCGCCGCTGTGGGGCTGGACGTTGGCGTGCTGGGCTCCGAACAATTCTTTGACTCGTTCGATGGCCAAGCTCTCTACAACATCGGAATATTCACACCCGCCATAGTAACGCCGGCCGGGATAACCCTCAGCGTATTTGTTGCTTATAACGCTGGCACCTGGTTCGAGGACTGCCTTGCTGGCGTAGTTCTCAGAGGCGATCAGGACGATGCATTCCCGTTGGCGCTTATCTTCTAGCTCTAAAGCTCGGGCTACATCGGGATCTTCGTCAAAAAGGACGGACATTAGGTATCTCCTGAGAGGCGTTTAAATAACGGAGGGACAGGTAAAATTTTAACAGATTATGTCTGCTGGAGGGTCAAAACCCTCAAGGTCTTTAGGCCAGGGGGCAAAATGCAGCGGGTAGTGTACGGTGGGTTCAAAGGGGTGTCAACGGAGTTCTATGTTTGTATTTGCCGCTACCAATCCAGTCCTGTAAAGTAACCCAACACAGCCGCCACGAGTATGGAGATTTAGATTTCTATGTCCACAGATTCAGGCCATCCAGAGATGCCTAGCTCTGTTGAGCGTTTACTGCGGCCCGAACGTACGGCTATGTTGGACACGTTTCGCGTGTTAAGTCATTGTCCCCTCACGCCGAGGGACAGCGTAGCCGACATCGGCTGTGGTCCCGGTTATTTCACCCTCCCTTTGGCCAAATTCGTTATTAATGGAAAGGTGATTGCGTTAGACACCTCGGATGAAATGCTAGAAGCCTGTAGATCGAGGCTAGATGAAGTCCGGCTGGGCAACGTCGAAATAATCAAATGCGACGACTATGAATTCCCGGTGGCTCCAGCCACCATGGACGGTATATTTATCGCGGTGACTCTCCATCACCCTGAAGACCGTGTGCGCTTTTTGAGTGCAGCCAAGGAGATGCTGAAGCCCGGCGGCTGGTGTTTCATTATAGAATGGCAACCCCACGATACCGAGTCCGGTCCGCCGCAAGAAGTACGCATCACCATCGACCAACTCAGGCAGATTGCGACCGACAGCGGACTCAAGTTCCAGACCTCTTTAAACCTCAACTCGGATTACTACGTGGCTACGCTAATCAACAGTTGATTAGATAGGGCATCCCGATCGATAGCTTAGAATGCTCTAAAAACAGGCCCATCTCTAAACACCTCTATAGTCTCTATTTTGTTGAATCGAACCTACCCTTTGAGAGGGACAGGGGACACCCGCGCTATTGGCTATCTACTCATTGACGTTCCAATTTGTGTCACCCCAAATGCAACGACGGGCCTTATCGCTTTGGTTAAATCATGTCGAGTCGAAACGGGACGTTTCGTCGGCCTACAGCACTCCTCAGCATGACCTTTACACAGGCGTTGTCTGTTCAAACGCCTGACACCACCGGCAGCAGGACGTGGGAAGGCCGGCCTTCCTCGTGGTAGACGCTGTTCAGGGCCGTCAACCTGATTGCCGATGTGGCGGGATTCTCTCCGGTGTTGCCGTTCACGTCAAACCTGGGGAAATTACTGGAAGAGATATCCAGCCTGATCCGGTGCCCCTTCACGAAAAGATTTGAGATAGGCAGCAGTGCAACTTCAATCTGGTAAACCTTTCTAGGCACCATCGATTCCGGCCTCTCCCAAGAATCTCTGAACTTTGCCCGTAGGATGCCGTCGGTCAAATTAAGAGAGTATCCTTCCGGATAATCGGCGGACGCCGGGTAAACGTCAATCAATTTGGCTGTGAAGTCGGTATCCACGGCGCTTGACGATATCCACAATTGCACCGAAATAGGGCCAGTAATCTCCGTGTCCTCATCCAGCAACTCGGTCTGGAATACCAATACATCCGGCCGCGACGCCAATGGCAGGTAAGGTTCTTCCGAGCCGAAAAACTCTTCAGACTCTCTTTGATCAAAGCCGCCAGCCGCCATAACTGGTTGTCCGGATGAAATGTTTCCTCCAACCGTCGGCACTGGGTGTTCGGGATCAAATAAATACGTGGAAGGCGGATTTAAACCAGTAGGAGCATACCCAGAGAGTGCGCCGCCAGGAATCAGATAAAACGGCGTTTCTTGAGCGCGCGCCAGTGGCCAATCACTCTCACTGCGCCATTGACCACCATGGTCCAGCCGATGCTGGGGGTTTTTGCGCCCGGAGCCACCACCCATGACGAACAGTTTAACGGGCGGCTCGTTTTCCAGTCCGTTGCCCGTACCCTTGAGCCAACGGTCAAAAAAGCGCAACCGTAGATGGTTAAAATCGATAGCAAGGTTGCCATCTAAGACGGCTGCTTGTCCGAAGTCAGCGTCTCCGGAATAAGTGACTGAGCGTGCGCCGTGGGTCCAGGGTCCCATCAGCAAAGTAACCGGCCCTTTCTTTGACGAGGACAGCATTTGGTAATTGTCGGTAGCCGTCCTGGAATATGGGTCGTACCAAGCGCTCATGTGTACCTGAGGAACGTCGGAGAACACCTCGTAATATTCCTCGGCGCAAAGGCCAATCTGCTTCCAGTAGTCGTCGAGATTCTCTCGTTCCCAGATGTCCAACAAGTAGTCTTCGTAATCCGGGGTCCACTGGAGCGGTGAGTGTCCCTTCTTCCACGGTAGCCTCTTGAACCAGCCGAAGATGTCCTGAGACTCTATCGCTGCCTTGACTGTTTCTGGCTGGGCGTACGCCTCGCGGCTTTCCATCGCTTCTTTGTAGGCCCAGGTGAGTTGTCGGAGTTCAAAAGCCCCTCCGTTACGGCAGGCATTTAAGAAAGCGTTAGAGAATCCGCCGGAATCCAGCCACATGCAGCCTAAATTTGGCGGATTCAATGAAGCTGCTGCCGCTTGGGCATGAGCTGCGTAGGACAGGCCGTATGTGCCGACTTTGCCACCGTGCCAGGGTTGTCCCGCCAGCCAGGCCATAGTGTCAAAACCGTCTTCGCCCTCATCAGTGTACTTAGTGAACCCGCCTTCAGACTCGTAACGGGCCCGGCAGTCCTGCAACACGGTCACGTAACCGTGAGATGCGAAGAACTTCGCCTCCAGTACCAAGTCTTCCCTGGTTTTGTTGTAAGGAGTGCGCTGGAGCAGCACAGGAAATGCCTGGTCCAACGCGACGCCTGATTTAGCAGGTCGGTAGATGTCTGAGGCCAACCGAACGCCATCCCTCATAGAAACCATCACATTGGACTCTGTGTGGATTTCGTGTGCGCCGAGCGAATCTTTAACGGGCATCAACAGCACCTGTTAGGTTTATAGATGAGGGTTCAAGTCTATGAGGTTGCACGGGTGGCCGCAACCGGGTTCAGATTATGTTGACACGATTTTGGCGTCAACCTATAGTTACGATAACAAGTGAGGACTACGTGGGCACGCCTGTGTCGTGACTGGCGCCAACCAGCAGAGTCCGCACCCAACACCCTTGGAGGTACCCCTTTTGGCGGATAACTATGACGTTTTGATAGTTGGCGGAGGCTTGGCCGGCATGACCGCCGCCTTGTACGCTGGCAACTATGGAATGAAGACAGGCATCGTGGAACGGATGATGGGCGGCGCCTCCATCATCAACATAGAGAAGATCGACAACTTCCCAGGTTTTCCGGAAGGTATTTCCGGTGCTGAGCTTGGGCCCGCAGTGCAAGAGCAGGCGATGAACGCCGGGGCTGACTTCATCATGGGTGAGACTACCAAGATAGCCAAGGATGGCGACTACCGGCTAGTGGCAAGCGACGCCGGAGACATCAGGACCAAGACGGTAATAATCGCCGCCGGTTCTACCCTTAGGCAACTGGGCATCGCTGGCGAAGAGGAGTACTTTGGCAGAGGCGTCTCCCAATGCGCCACTTGCGACGGCCCGCTCTACATGAACCAGGTAGTGGCCGTGGTGGGCGGCGGAGATTCGGCTGTAGACGAGGCTCTGACCCTAGCCGAGTATTGCGAGCGTGTTCTCTTGATCCATCGCCGCGATGAACTTAAAGCCCAAAAGTCCTTGGTCGACCGAATGACCGAAAACCGCAAGATCGAGGTGGTTTGGAACACCGTGATTGAAGAAATTGTGGGCGCCGACACCGTCTCGGGCCTGCGGTTGCGGAACACCCTAACCAACATGGAAAACGTCGTAGAATTGTCCGGGTTGTTCGTCTACGTGGGCCTTGAGCCCAACTCAGGGTTGGTCGATAGCCTTTTGAAGACCGACAACGCCGGCCACATCCCAACCAATGTCTCGATGGAGACTGAGGTGCCCGGAGTTTACGCAGTGGGAGACCTGAGGCAGAACTCCTCATCACAATTGATATCAGCAGCCGGTGACGGAGCAACGGCTGCCGTCGCGGCCTTCAAGTACATCTCAGCCAAGAATTGGAACTAACGGGAGGCCTCAATGGACCTGGTTGACGAACAGCTAAAAAACAGCAAGACCATCGCGGTTGTCGGTCTATCCGGAGACCCGGAACGGACGAGCTACCGGGTTACACAGTATATGCAACAGCAGGGCTACCGGATTATCCCGGTCAATCCCATGGTCGAGGAAGTGCTTGGTGAAAAGAGTTACCCCGACCTGAAGTCTGTCCCTGAACCCATCGACATGGTCAACGTCTTCCGTCGGTCAGAGCTTGTGCCCACTGTGATCGAGGAAGCTATAGAAATAGGCGTCAAATATATCTGGATGCAGGACGGGGTTATAAATCCTGAGTGGGCTGCCAAAGCTGAAGCCGCAGGCATTCCCGTGATTCAGGACGATTGAACTCTCCGACAACACCGCCGCCGGTCTGGTGGCCAGCAAAGCTAAAACTAAGGGCCTCTCCTATTCGCGCATATGGACTCTAGCGCTTTTTCGTCATCCAGGTGAAAGCCTAGATACACACCAACTACTAAAGTCGGCTGTACCAACAGATCTGAAGTTCAGCATGATGCTGAAATGGCACCGAGAGATTTCAGTCTGCTGAACATAAGGCATCGGACAGTACCTTTAGGCCCTAGCCTATAGACAGTCTAATATTAGAATGAATATAATCTAGCCGCTATTACAGCGCTAGCTGGTTTGTTAGATATCCCCAAACAAGCGTAAGGAGACATACCGATGGCCACTCCTGATATCGAGCTGATGGCTCACCTGATGCGCCGCGCCGGTTTTGGCGCCACCTTTGAAGAATTGGAACAATACGCCGCCAGAGGCTATGAGGCCACGGTGGATGAACTACTCAGTCCAATGGAGCAGCCTGACCTGGAGATGGATCTGCTGGAGCGCTATTTCATCGACTGGAAAGAGATGAACGCTCTGGAGGTCAATCAGGCGTATCTCACCTACCGGATGATAAACACAAAGCGCCCTTTACAGGAGAAGATGACTCTTTTCTGGCACGGCATCTTCTGCGTCGGCAACTCCAAATGTGAGCACGGCGCCCAAATCCAGTCCCAGCTAGACATGTTTCGCGAGAAAGGGATGGGCCGCTTCCCTGAATTGTTGCTGGCTCTTTCTATCGACCCGGCCATGGTGTTCTATCTGGACAACTGCATGAGCCACAAGGACGCCATAAACGAGAACTTTGGACGAGAACTCTTGGAGTTGTTCGCCATGGGCGTCGGTATGGACGGCCAGGCCAACTACACCGAAGAAGACGTCAAGGAATGCGCCCGGGCCTTCACCGGTTGGACCATCGCTAACGCCATTCCCCGCTACCCTTATGGACGCCATCCATCCCAGTTCGCCTTCAACGCTGCCGACCACGATTACGGCGAGAAGACGTTCCAGGGCGAGACTGGCAACTTCGACGGTGACGATATCATCGATATCATCGTCAAACAGCCTTCGGCCGGACGGTTCATCGCCCGGCATCTGTACAATTTCTTCGTCGCAGACGACGTTCAAGTTCCTGCCTGGCAAGGCACTCCCCCGAAAGACATGGCCGCCATCAAAGAGCTAGAAGACACATATTTCGAGTCGGGCTACAACCTGACCGCGATGCTGCGGGTTTTGTTCAACTCCAGTTGGTTCAAGGAAGCTCGGTTTGAGAAGGTCAAGAGCCCGGCGGAAACCGTGGCCGGCACTATGCGCCTGGTTCAGGACTTCACAAGTCCCAAGCCCGGTCTGCATCCCATAGCCATGGAGATTCGCTACATGGGCCAGGATCTAATGAACCCGCCTACGGTAGAGGGCTGGCACACCGGCCAAGAGTGGATCGACAGCGGTACTTTGGTGGAACGCATCAACTTCACGGCCGACCAGATGGGGAACGTCGACCTGCCCGGAGTGAAGGCCATCATCAACCGACTAGGTTCAGAAGACGTCAGCGAGCCGTCTGTCCTGGTTGAGCGCTGCCTTGACATGGTTGGGGCCTACGCCTTGCCGGAGGAGACCCACTCCTACCTAGTGGAGCACATTGCAAGGTCCGGCGACCTGAAGCCTGGTACGGATGCCTATGGCAGCCAAGTCGCCCAGACTTTGCAGCTCATCGTGGCCACCCAAGAGTACCAATTCGCCTAGTCGCGGATATAGTCCGTTTTATTTCTAGAGAGAGAATCTACTCCGATCAGGACCTAGGAGATAGCGATAAATGACCTCAACGAAGAAAGACTCAGTCCTAGCAGTCTTGCAGCTCTCGGGCGGCAACGACGCCCTTAATACCGTAGTTCCCTATTCCAATCCACTGTATGCCGACAACCGACCCTCGGTCAGAGTTTCCGAAGACCAAGTTTTGAAGATTGACGACAACATCGGTTTCAACCCGGCCTTGAGGCCCATCAAAGAGCTCTACGACCAAGGCAAAGTGGCGATCATTCTGGGCGTGGGCTATCCCAATCCTAACCGCTCTCATTTCCGGTCTATGGACATCTGGCACACCTGTGAGCCAGACAAGGTAGGCGATGAGGGCTGGTTGGGCCGCGCCATCCGTGATATCGACCCCAAGGGAGAGAACGTTCTCACCGGAGTGAACTTCGGACGAGGCCTCCCACGCTCGCTGGCGGCGCCAGGAGTGCCGGTGGCATCCGTTGGCAACCTAGAGACCTATGGTGTCCTCACAGGCATAGAGGAAGAACAGAGGGACGAAGCCTTGGATATCTTCTCACGAATGTATTCACCAGCCATGGGACGTGGCCAGGTGATGGACTACCTGTCCCACACTGGTATGGACGCGTTAAAGGGCGCCGACATCCTCAGCACCGCGCCGGAGAAATACTCTTCCAGTATCGAGTATGGGAGTAACTCTGTGGCCCAGTACATGAGGAACATCGCACAGACCCACATAGCTGGGTTCGGAACCCGCTTCCTATACACGACGGCCCCATATAACAGCTTCGACACCCACGCCGGTCAGATGGTCGGACATTCTGCCCTCTGGACAGAGGTTTCCACTGCGGTCCGTGACTTCCAGGCCGACCTTATTGAGAATAACGCCTCCGACAACATGACTCTCTTGGTCTTCACAGAGTTCGGCCGCCGCGTCCACGACAACGGTTCCGGAACCGACCACGGATCTGGTGGGATTGCCTTCGTTATCGGCGACAACGTTGAGGGCGGGGTCTATGGTGAGTACCCTTCGTTGGAAGAGAGCAAGTTACTGGAAGGCGATCTCCACTTCAACAATGACTTCCGCGGCCTTTATTCCACTCTGTTAGAAAAATGGATCGGCATCGACGCCCAGCCAGTGGTGGGCGGTAATTTTGAACAGATGGCGTTCATCTAAACAAACAACTCGACGACTAAACGAGGTAACGATGACTACTGAAGCGCTGGGAGTATCCCTTCAATACAGTCACAGCTTGGGGCGCGGCGAGTTCGCCGGCCCCGGTTTCCGCAATCCTGTAGCCATAGCCAGAGGCGACGACGACCTAATGTACGTCGTTAACCGGTCTTATGAGTACCGGCCAGACGGCAAACGGGTGACAATATGCACTGTGGATGAAGAATACATCGGTGAATTTGCCCGAGGCGTCCACACTGCTGGCGTTACCGACATCGTCACCGAAGATGGCTCACTCATCTGGCCCACAAGCGTGGCTCTGGACAAAGACGGGAACGTCTATGTGGCCGACGAGTGGCTGAACCGCATCTCCATCTTCAACAAAGACGGGGAGTGGATCGGTAAATGGGGCACCGAGGGTAGTGGGGATGGGGATATCAATAAGCCTTCCGGAATGGCCTTCGACTCCGACGACAACATGATTATGGTGGACAGCCAGAATAACCGCGTTCAGAAGCTCACCAAGGAGGGCAAGTTCATCTCCTCCTTCGGTTCCCAAGGTACCGGCAACGGTGAATTCAACCTACCTTGGGGCATAGACCTGGACGTGGACGGCAACATTTACGTGGCCGACTGGCGAAACGACCGCATCCAGAAGTTCACCAAAGACGGCGACTTCCTGATGGCCCTTGGCACTTCAGGAAGTGGACCTGGCGAATTGAACCGGCCCACGGACGTGGCAGTCGATAATTCTGGGATGATTTACGTGGCCGACTGGGGCAACGAGCGCATGCAGATGTTCGATCCCGCCGGGAAGTTCGTCACCTTGACGACCGGTGAAGGCACCATGTCCAAATGGGGCAAGGATAAGTTGGACGGAAATTCCGAGATGTGGGAACTACGAGAGATCGCCCAAGGACTGGAACGCGAGCGCGACTTCTGGGGGCCGGTGGCCGTGACGGTTGACGACGAGAATCGAGTGTTCGTAGTTGAATCCTGCCGCAACCGCATCCAAGTCTTCCGACGGCAGGAGCCGATATTCAGAGGTGGTGGACGTCTTTAGGCAAATTAATCAGCTTTCAGATGTCCGTGGATTATGGCAGGGGACTTTGTCCTGTCTCTTGCGACTAACTTTTTATAGGCAGCGATATCTTGACTAGTCAGGATGAATTAGGCGCCCGGCTAAAGACCCTGGGGATCAGACTTACACCGCAGCGGTTGGCCATCGCGGAAGTCGTAGTGAACTCAGGAGATCACCCTTCGGTGAAGGAGATTTTCGGGCGAGTTAAAGAGTTCTTTCCGTACGTGACTCTGGCCACGGTCTATTCCACGCTAACTGTGTTGGAGCAAATCGGCATTGTGAGAGAGTTGCCTTTCCAGAAGCAATCACGGTACGACGCCAATCTCTCTCCCCACGCCAACCTGGTTTGTGTCGGCTGCGGTAGTGTCCATGATGCCGACGTTGGCCAGAGCATGGTTGCCAACTTACGGGAACGGCTTGAGAATTCGTCTGAGTTCCAGTTCACCGGCCAACGTGTCGACTTCTACGGCTGGTGCCCTAACTGCGCCAACCGCCGTGACCACCAGAGTTAAGGCCTGGCCCAATAATCAGGCTTAAGTTCGAGCAGAGAGGTACTGTTAAGGCAGATTCGCAATGTCCACCGGCATGATTTCGTCAGCAAGGTCGAAGCCAAATATCTTGGAATAAAAGTACAGCTCAGCCTCCAAAACTCTCTTGATATTCTCAGACCTCCGGAATCCGTGCTGCTCACCCTCAAATGAGAGGTAGGCCGTGGGGATTCCCTTTGCCCTAACAGCATCGAACATCATTTCGGCCTGATTGGGCGGCACTATCTGGTCCTCCAGACCCTGAAACAGTATCAAAGGACAGGACAAAAGGTCCGTGTGTTTTATCGGGGAGCGCTCCGCATACAGGTCCTGACGCTCCGGATAAGGACCCACCAGCCCGTCTAGATAACGGGACTCAAATTTATGAGTCTCTTTGACCAGCGCTTCCAGATCACTCACTCCATAGAGGCTGGCCCCAGCCTTGAAGAGCTCTTTAAAGGTGAGGGCCGCTAAGGTGGTGTACCCACCCGCGCTGCCGCCGTCGATAGCCAACCGGTTACCGTCAGCTTCACCATTCAAAACCAGATGCCTGGCAGCATTGGCACAGTCGTCAACGTCAACGATTCCCCAAGTCTTATTCAGCCTTTCCCGGTACTCCCGGCCATAGCCGGTACTCCCACCGTAATTAACGTCCAGAACACCTATCCCGCGGCTGGTCCAGTACTGATACCCAAGGTTCAGAGCAGTGCTAGCAGCTCCCGTAGGTCCGCCGTGGCTCTTGACCAGTAGCGGCGGCTTTTCTCCCGCCGGAGCTTGAAAGTCACTGTTGAGGGGAGGGTAGTAGAAGGCGTGTGCTGTCTTACCATCTTCGGTGGGAAACTCGACCGGCTGGGCCGCCGACAGATAGGCAGGGTCAATTTCAAGTTCGTGAGACTTCCTCAGTTCCCACCATCTGCTGCTAGCCAGGTCAAACTGGACCAATGTTAGCGGCAGAGACGGTGCGCCACCGACGAACACAATCTTACCGTCACCAGCTTTGATATCGCCTCGGCCCATCTCTGAAAAAGGCGTCTCGATTGCCAGCAGCATCCCAGATTCGACGTGGAGCATAGCAATCTTCCACTCGCCTCCCTCGGCATAACTGCAGGCAATCAAATCTTCAGAAGCGAAGGAATAAGAACCGATCCCCAATACCCACTGAGGCTTTCCGAACTCAGCGTTCTTGGTCGTCAACTGCCTGGCATGGCCATCTTCATAGCGGTACAGGTTCCACCAGCCGCTCCGGTCTGATATGAAATGGAGGGCACCATCAGGCGACCACTCGGGCTGGAATATAGACTCTGCCTTGCCTCCAGCCACCAGTTGAGGCTCGCCTATTCGACCTTGGCTATCGAAGCGACCCGTCCATAGTTCTGTACCGTCCCAAGGCATGTTTGGGTGGTCCCATATCAACCAGCACAGAACGGAACCGTCAGGGCTGATCCGCGGATTGGAGCAGAAATCAGACCCCTGGTATAAGACCTCCGGTTCGCCTTCACCAGTGGCATCAACTGCTACGATGGAATTTACCGCCTCCCCTTCTCCTGTGTGGTCCTCTCGGACGCAAATAATGCGGTTACGTGTGGAGTCGAAGCAGCCGTCTGCGTAGCGCACGTCGGCCTCGGGCGTGATTGGTTGGGGTTCGCCGCCGTCGTCCTGCCGGTAAATCCGTTGGTCGGAAAAATTGGAGAAGTAGACCACTGCCTCATGAACCATGTACTCGCCCCCGCCGTACTCGTGGACTCTAGTGCGGGCGCTGAATGGCTCCGGCGTGATGTCGGTGACCTTACCAGCGGTATCACACTTCACCACCACCATACGACCGCCCTCCGAAGGCCGCATCTCCACCCAGTAGATATCTTCACCATCCAAGGCAATCTGGCCCAAACCAATGGCCCCAGCCACTACGAGGTCAATGGTAATAGGCGACTGCCAAGAGCCGTATGGAGCGATGGTAAACATGGGGGTCTCCTCGTAGTTAGGTTCTGGGTTGGTGCAATTATATCCGTGCCTCCAACCTTATAAGAAGGGGCTAAAGCCTAGTTGACCGCCACGTTAACGACCCCTATATTTGTTCCATCTCGACTCTGAATCAAACCATAACCCACAAGGACTAGTGGATGACCACAGCCGACAACCATCACGCAGCACAATTACCGCCGCCAACGTTGGAAGAGATCAGCCCGGGCATATACGCCTACGTCCAACTCGACGGTAGCTGGGGGCTGAATAACGCCGGGTTCATCAAGGGCCGGGACTCACTCACATTAATCGACACCTGCTTCACCGAAGCGCGTACGAGGGCCTATCTGGATGACATTCGTAGCACGTCTTCGCTGCCCATGAAGACTCTGGTAAACACCCACCACCACGGCGACCACACTCATGGGAACTACCTGGTCACAGGCGCCGTCATCGTCGGACACGAACTCTGCCGCCAAACTGTCATCGACACGGGTCTCCAGGCCTTACATCCGCTGTTCCCTGATGTAGCATGGGGTGACTTGGAATTAGCGCCACCATTCATTACTTTCAATGACCGCCTAGAACTGCATGTGGACGACCTCAAGGTCGAACTAATCTTCATGGGTCCGGCCCACACCACCAACGATATTGTCGCCTGGCTGCCGGAACGAAAACTGTTGTTCGCCGGAGATCTGATCTTCAACCAAGGCACACCTTTCGTGGCTATGGGCTCAGTGTCTGGGTCTCTGCAAGCGCTGAAGCGGTTACGGGAACTGGGCGCGGAAACGATCATTCCAGGACATGGCTCGGTTTGCGGCCCTGAGGTCATGGACGGCACCGAGGCCTACCTCACCTTTATCCAAGAGACTGCACAAGAAGCTTTCGAAGCAGGGTCAAGTCCCCTGGACGCCGCTCGCCAGACGGACTTGGGCCAGTTCGCCGGCTGGCACGACTCCGAACGGTTGGCAGGCAACCTGCACCGGGCATACTCGGAACTCCGCCGGGAACCTGCGGGCACCGTCTTGGACTTGGCGCCTATCGTGTCAGACATGGTCACGCTGAACGGCGGGAAGCCCGTTCGATGTTTGGCATAAGCCCGCGAGGCAGGACACTGTAATGGTTGGCGGCGCGTTGTCTCACATCAAAGTGCTGGACTTCACAACGCATGTGGCCGGGCCATATTGCACCAAACTTCTGGCCGACTACGGCGCTGACGTGATCAAGGTGGAGCGTCCTGGTGTTGGTGACTCAGCCAGGGCCATGGGCCCTTTCCCTGGCGATATCCCTCACCCCGAAAAAAGCGGACTCTTCCTTCACCTGAACACCAACAAACGATCAATCACCCTAGACCTAAAAAGCAGTGCCGGGAAGAAAATCGCGATAGGCCTTTCCATGGATGCCGACCTGATTGTCGAGAATTTCCGGCCGGGCGTGATGGGCCGTTTGGGACTTGGCCTTGAAGCATTGCAGGCGCTGAATCCTAAGCTAGTCATGACCTCCATCAGTAACTTCGGCCAAAGCGGCCCTTACCGTGACTACAAATCCTCTGACCTTTTGGTCTACGGCATGGGCGGAGAAATGAACTCCACAGGCCTGGATGACCGGGAGCCAATCAAGCTAGGAGCCAACATTGTCCTGTATCAGGCAGGCTCGGTGGCCGCCGTGGGCAGCGCCGGAGCTTTGTTTCTGTCCCAAGATGACGGCACAGGGCAATTAGTGGACGTGTCCATCATGGAAACCCAAGTAGGGTCCATAGACCGCCGGATGAGCGCATTGATTGCCTACCAGTACACCGGAGAGAACAGTGTCAGAGCACCACTTGGAGCTTCAGGCTATCCCATCGGCGTTTACCCATGCAAGGACGGCTACCTCGAGGTCACAGGAGGCCTAATCTACTTCCCCAGAGTCGTCCAGATGCTCGGAGACCCGCCGGAACTCCTCCATCCCCGATGGTATCAGCCCGAGTCGCAAACGGACCCCGAACTCAAAGGAGAATTCGAAGCTCATTTCCTATCATGGACCTTACAGCACGGCAAGCGCGAAGCATGGCGTATTGCCCAAGAATCAGGCGTGCTCAGTGGGCCGTTGAACACCATGGAAGACCTATCTAACGACAAGCATTTCAACGCCCGAGGCGCCTTCGCCCAGGTCGACCATCCCGCTACAGGGAGTTTGAAATATCCTGGCCGTCCCTTCGTCATGAGCGAATCACCTTGGGATGTGCGGCGACCGGCCCCGCTGCTAGGCCAGCACAACCAGGAAATTCTGGAAGAGCTAGGTTACGGAAGTAGCGACGTTGCGCGCCTTCGGACCCAGGGTGTCATATGAGCAAACTACCGCTGGAAGGGATACGTGTCCTTGAGATGACCGTGGTCTGGGCCGGCCCGTATTGCACATCATTTCTGGCCGATATGGGTGCAGAAGTCATACGAGTAGAGTCGTTGGCCACGTTTGCGCCTCTGACCAGGGGTGTCCGGGCTCATCCCACAGAAACCCAACTCCAGAATCAACCTTTGTTCATGGGTGGTTACCCTGACCGGCAGCCAGGCGACAGGCCCTGGAACCGGTTCCCCATATTCAATGTACACGCACGAAATAAACGCAGTATGACACTTGACCTCTCGCAGCCCGTTGCCATGAAGATTTTCAAAGATTTGGTCAAGGTCAGCGACATCTTCGTGGAGAACAACGTGGTGGCGCGCATGGATGAACTGAAGATCGACTACCAGATGCTCAAGGAGTTGAAGAAAGACATCATCATGCTTCGGATGCCGGCATACGGGACCACCGGGCCGTACCGAGACTTCCGGGCCTTTGGAGTCCACCTAGAAGGCGTCATTGGCCATACCCTTTTGCGCGGCTATACAGATATGGACGCTTCGGGAACCACGCCGGTTTACATGGCGGATGCCGCTGGAGGAAGCCACGGTGCGTTCGCGGTGCTGGCTGCTCTTCATCACCGTCGCAGAACAGGCAAAGGTCAGTACATCGAGTTAGGGCAGGCGGAGGACGCCATGCCAATGATGGGCCAGTTCTTCATGGACTACACCATGAACGAAAGGAACTCTTCCACCACTGGTAATCGGCACCCGACCGCCATCCAAGGCTGTTATCAGTGCCAGGGCAAAGACCGATGGGTCTGCATCACCATACGCGACGACCAGGAATGGTGGTCATTCTCTCAGGTGTTGGGAGACCCTGAATGGGCTTCAGATTCGAGATTCGCCCATTCCCTCGGCCGCTGGGAGCATCATGATGAAATCGACTCCCACATCAGCCTGTGGACCTTACAGATGGACAACTTTGAGGTGATGAAAGTGCTTCAGGAAGCAGGAATCGCCTCCGGCCCGGTAATGAACCAACAAGACTCCTATGACGACCCACATTTGACAGAACGAGGGATGTTCCAAGAAGCTGCCCAAGAGGACACTGGTACTCATCTTTATCCCCGCGCACCCTACACGATGTCCCAAACGCCGCTCGACATCCTCCGTGGCCCTGTGCGACTGGGCGAGGACAACGAGTACGTCTATAAATCGGTTCTCGGATACTCAGATTCAGATTACGACAAACTGGAAGCACAGGGCCACATCTCCATGGACTACCCAGAGCACATGGAGTAGGTTCCACCCGACTATGGTCCTGTTGCGTAAGCACCTGCCCCATCCTGAGAGAACCCAAACCCCAAGGCCGTTCCTAATTCTCCGTCCCCAGCAGCCTTGCCGGGAAGGTTTCCCCGCATTCGTATGCGGAAAGCAAACTGTTGTGTTGGAGTTCTAGCGGTGGTTCTGGTGAATCGACCTGGCAGGTCATTGGGCTATGCGGGGAATATGACAACTTCCGCTCTGCCTGGGTTAAACAAACGCCACCGGCGTCCATATTAGTATCAAGCATTGCCATACTTCCGATCAGCAAATGAACCGGCCAGATGTCCAGAATAGCCTAGATTATTTTGTGGTTGAGCCACCTACGAGTCGAACTCCAAACACGACCCCAACGATGGCTGACGCATTCGGCGATCTCTTCGTGGCCTGGGCCTGCCTGGCAGACACCCTTGAGAAGCCGACTCAAATTCATTGGAAAAGTGACGAGCGGTTTCGTTATAATCTAATGGTTGACAACATACTGGACTGAGAACATAAGAGAAATAGCCTCATATTTAAACGACGCAACACTGAACCCACATCACAAGCGGAATCGCCTCTTAATCGCCTGCCACGGTGGTGGCGTCGCCTTCCTTGGCGTAAGGATCGAGACTCCCTGTCTCTACCCGAAGTTGAGCAACCCCCTCAGGTATCTTCGGCTCCTCCACCTCAAGTTGTGCAATCTCCTCCTTTAGCTACTCGCCGAAATAATGCACGGCCAAACAGGCCACTGCTTGATAAGGCATCCCATTATTGGTTTGGCACTCATAAAGTTAGTCGCGAGGTTGCTCTCGCCCTCAAGGCGATTGCCTATGAGGAACCTACTCGCATCCAATCTGAATGCATTGGCCCGCTTTTAGCTGGCAATGATGTGGTGGGTCAAGCCCATACTGGCACAGGGAAAACTGCCGCTTTCGGGATTCCTTTGGTGGACCTGACAAACCCTTCCGAAGTTTGCATCCAGGGCCTGATACTGGTCCCGACCCGAGAGCTGGCGATGCAAGTACGGGACGAAATTGTTCGTCTGGCCCAATTTCGTCGGCTAGGGGTGGTCGCCTGCTACGGAGGTCAGCCAATCTCCAAGCAGATTGCAGCGCTCAAGCGTAGGACTCATATAGTTGTGGGTACTCCCGGCCGTGTGCTTGATCACCTTGGCAAAGGTACTCTACGGCTAGAAGCTGTTCGTACGGTCATATTGGACGAGGCCGACGAGATGTTAGACATCGGCTTCCTACCGGATATTGAGCGGATTCTGGGCCGTACGCCCAGACACCGACAGACCGCCCTCTTCTCTGCAACAATGCCCTCCCCTATACGGCGAATCGTCGGCCGGCATATGCGGTCACCGGTCTGGATACAGATAGGGAATGAGATTGAGACAGCCCCCGACGTACGACAGGTGTACTTCGAAGTGTTGGAGCAGGACCGAGTGCATGCGTGCGTTCGGCTACTAAAAACACAGATGAACGGAGGGAAGGTCCTCGTGTTCCGGAAGACCAAGGTCGGCGTAGACAATCTGGCCCAGGCGCTACAACGTCAGGGCATCGCAGCCGCTGGGATACACGGTGGATTGTTGCAGTCCGAACGAAACGCTGCGATGCGGTCCTTTCACGCCGGAGAGCGTAAGGTGCTTGTGGCCACAAATGTGGCTGCCCGAGGACTGGATATTCCGCAGATCTCCCACGTCGTCAACTACGACATGCCCCAAAACCTGGAAGAGTATGTCCACCGAATCGGCAGAACGGCGCGCATGGGACGCGATGGTACAGCCATCACATTTGTCACCGAATGGGATTTCCCAATGCTGGACCTCTTACAGGACGGTCTGGCAGGAGAACTAAAGCAAGAGACATTGCCTCTCTAGCATGTAGCCAAAAAGGACAGTCCCTTTTTCTAGTTGTCGGTGTGTTAGTGAGTTTTATTTTGCGGCCCTTCCCTCGCCGAAGCATCTAATAAATAAGTTGTAATTACTGATAATGCCCGAGAACAGCACGTCGAAGGGGGCGCATCGGCCAAGTTCATACCTTGGGAAACATTGGCCATCAACTCGCACGGTCGTTAGACGGGTTCCTCACGAACCGTATTCGCAGCCGAAATATGATATCTGATCTAGTCCGCGAACAGCTCGTCTACCTTGCGCTTTCGTTCATCTTCGGAATCGCCGCCGCCTTGGAGCGTCTCGTAGAACTTAGGTCCGTATTCGCGGATGCGGACCACCACAGGCAAGGGCAGCGCGTGGCCGAATACCAGGGCCTGTTGTTTAGCTTCAAGTCGGGACAGCACAGAACGGAGCGCCCGACTGCCGGAAGTGCCCGATAGCACGGCGTCGATATCACGTTCGTTGTCCAATAGGCAACTGAAACGGGTGCCCACTTGGCTCAACACTTCAGGGTCGATGCCGCTAGGCCGCTGGTCAATGACCATCAATGTGACGTTGTACTTCCTAAGCTCTCTGGCAATAATTCCAAAGATCGTCTGGGAGGCAACACTAGTGTTCAGGAACTTGTGGGCCTCTTCAATGACTATTACCAAGGGGCGCGGCTCTTTCCCAGATCCGCCCATGGCCGATTCCTTGGCCTCAACGTACTTGCGGTGGATCCGGCGGGTGAGGAGGTTACTGACCAGGATATAAGCCGCTTCATCATCGCCGTAGCGACCGAACTCCAGGACCACGTGCTGCCCTCTCTCCAGGTGTTCTATCATTTGGGCGGCGGTGTCCGTCCGGCTGTGTTCGACCATGAACCCGTGGCGGGTGAACCGACCCATACGATTATAGAGGGCCCTTAGTGCCCCGGCATTTATCTGCAATTCCTCGGCCAGCTCTAACAGCGAACCACCCTTGCCGGCGTTTAAGAATTCCTTGAGCCAGCTTTCTTCGCCGTACTTCTCCCGCAGGTTGTAGGCAGCGGAGGCCGCGACATCTGACAGGTTCAGTGACTCCCTAAGCAGTTCCACGTCCTCGGGCTCAACGTGGTTGAAACCCAGGTGTACCGTTTCGTCAGTGGACAAGCCCCGGCGACGAGAGTGCTCCTCGTCCAAAGTAAAAGTTGAGACCTTTGCACCGAAGAGCTGTTTAAGTCCCTTAACATTCACCCCTTTATCAGTGTCCTGGCCCTGCCATCCGTATTCGCTATGCATATCAAATATCAGCGACGAGGCGTCGCCGTTTTGAAGTATTCCGGTCAGCAGCAACCTGGTAAGAAATGTCTTGCCGGTACCACTCTTACCGAATACTCCCATGGACCGTTTGACCAATTCTCCCAAGTCCAGGCACAGTTTGGTCTCCATATCCAAAGGGCTGCCAATCCAAAAGTTACCATCTTCTTCGCTGCCGAATACCGTCTCGACGTCCTCTTGGGAGGCAGTGAACGCCCGAGAGAAGTGGGCGGGTATACTCTTAGCGGGTGCAGGTTCTTGCTCATCGCCCACCACATCAGGCATCGTCAATTGAGGCAGCACCGATACCGTGCCAAACGCGACAATCCCCTGCAGTGCCTGGATCACGAACGGGTCGTCTGCGGAAAGCGGTGTGAACTTCATTCGAGGGTCGGTACTGCCAAGGCCCACGTCCGTGACGACTCCGAAAAACCGGTTATTAGCACCCTGCAACGTCACGAATGTGCCGACCTTGATCTGCTCCACCGACACTCCGGGGTCGAGCTTTACCTCAACGCCATTGGCCACTGAACCCTCGATAACCATGCCCAAGGGCAGCCCAGGAACAGAATCTATCCGGCCGTCAATCATGCTGTCATTATCGTGCGCTTGAGTCACGGCGAAATCCTCTGAAGGATTGAGTTCAGCCTGGCAACGTCGGTTGATAATTCAACGACCAGAGTTCGGGAAGCCAAAGCTAAGAAGTCGGAAGGCTGACCGTGAGAGGAAGCCGCCTGTCTGATACAAGCACCGACTATCTCATCAGAATATGACACACCTGAATTTAGTAGCAGGTGCAATAGGTCAAGTCTGGAGGTGAAGCGAGATACTTCTTCCAGGTCGCATGCGTAGACGAAAGAATGGACTCTTGGTGGCCTTGGTGGAAGGTATTGGTGAGTGACCCCGTCTTCAACATGACCAGCAATGAACACCTGGAACCTGGAAGTGAGCAACCGGGCCAACTGGGGATTGTCCCGGATCACATCCTCTTCGGTGTCGGCGTCTTCTCCACGAGCCAGAACTGGCCTGGCCGAGTCCAACGGCTCGGTAGTGACGCCGCCGACCACCCCATAGATATCGGGGGAATCGGTGCGTACTAAGCCGCCTAACGCCGGAGCACTCTCCAGCCGGTAGCACTGGGCCACAAACGACGTGGACGTGGACTCCACTACTTCCCCTATCCTCCGTACCGTTGGTGGGCCAATCATGGCAGAAGCCACACAGAAATCGCTCGCCTGCAAACTATGCGCGAAGAGCTATCAGGCTGGCCGATATCAGAGGGTTTATCGTCCTGAGAGCCTAGCCCGAAGCCTCGACCCATCCTCAACACGTCTTCCTCCGCCCGAGTTTAGTCCATCCACCTAGACGTTATCACGATATGTAAACCGGCCCCCGGAGTCAATCTCCCCGGGGGCCGGTTTAGCGTCCAATATCCGGGAGTGGCCCACTGTTTAGCCGAGAGAAACAGGAAGTTCCTTTACGGAGCGGAAAGTGATGCTCGACTGATACTCAGTCTGAGGGCTCTTCAACTCTAGGTTGGGATACCGCTCTGCCAGCGCACTAAAGATTTCCTGGCCTTCAACCCTCGCAATAGTTGCGCCTAAGCAGTGGTGGACACCGGCGCCAAAGGCCACGTGCGGATTCGGCCAACGAGTGATGTCCATAGTGTTCGGGTTTTCGAATTTGTTCGGGTCACGATTTGCCGAGGATATAAACCACCGGATACGGTCGTCCTTCTTGATTTGCTTCCCGCGCATCTCAACGTCCTCTGATGCGATGCGTTGAATCGACTTCACTGGAGAGTCGTAGCGCAGAGCTTCTTCGGTGGCACGAACCATCATGCCTTGGGGATCGGTCTTCAGAAGATCCCATTGGTCGCGATTGTTCATGAAGGCCGTAGTGCCGTTACAGATCAGGTTGATGGTGGTCTCGTGACCGGCTAACAGCAACAACCCTGTGTTGACCAACACCTGTTCGCGAGTAAAGACACCCGATTTCTCTCCTCCGGCCAGCACCGATATGAAATCGTCCTTGGGGTTGTCCATACGTTCGTCAACCAAGGGGTTAACGTAGTCCAACATCCCCTGCATTCCTTCTGTCAGCGGACGCATCCGATCGGGTTCACCCCGGCCGATATTGAGCAGCTTCTCCGCCAACATCCGGATGTGGGGTCTCTCCTCTTCGGGCACACCCATCATCTCAGCGATGACAAGCACGGGCAGAGGGACCGCTAAGTCCCGCATCAAATCCACTCCGTCACCTCTGGCTTCGGCAGCATCCAGAAGTTCCGCAATGGCAGATTTAACCAGAGGACGCCATTCTTCCATGGACTTAGGCGAGAAGTAGGTGTGAACGACTTTCCGCATTTCCAAATGATCCGGGCGATCATACTGTATGAATTGTTTACCCTGGTAGTTTCGCACGAAATCATATAGTTCAGTGTCTGACTCGTAGATTGCCGGATAAGCCGGCCGGGGGTCATTGAGGAACACGTCACTCGAGAACTGCTCGTGGTTGCGAGTCAGCCACACTAGATCATCGTGCCTCGTTATCACCCATAGTTCGTATAGCTCATTCCAATGAACCGGGTCTTCATCTCTAATCCTTCCGTAGTAACGGTAAGGATCTTGGATTACGTCCGCAGTGAACATGTCATCATTAATAGTCGTAACCATATCACCACCAAAAGTTAGCCGAATCGAGCCTAGCAAGGATGCCGCAACCCTAATATAATAAGCTCTATTTGTCAATGAATTTGCAACCCGTAACTACCCACTTCTCACCTAGTGCAGATCAAAGCTATTTCGACCCTTTGTAATTCGGCTAGGTGTGGTGGATAATTGCCTGGCCACGTCCGGTCCAGAGTGGACCTTCAATCCGAGGAGTACTATATGCGCATCCTACTCATCGCCACCAACCGCCACGACAGGCTCCAAAGCAGGCTGAATGCCCAGCCGATGCCTATTGGCCTTGCCTACATCGCCGGGCACCTGGACCACGAACGCCATGAAATTAGGGTGCTTGACCTCATGTTTTCCGACGACCACCTCGCCGAGGTAGAATCCGTGGTCAAAGAGTTCCAGCCGCAGATGGTAGGACTATCTGTCCGGAATTTGAGCAATCATAGTTATATGAACACTATCTGGGCGCTGCCCATCAGCAAAGAGGTAATAGACCGCATCCGCTTAATAAGCGACGCCATAATCGTCTGCGGCGGTCCGGCCTTCAGCATCATGCCGTCAGAGATTCTAGACCTTCTGGGAGCCGACATCGGCTTGGCTGGCGACGCAGGCGAAACGTTTGCCACTCTGGCCAACCGTCTAGCTGACGGCGAACCAAGCTATTTAGACCTGCCAGGTCTGGTCTACAAAACAAACGGCCAGACCATGCAGAATGAAGGCTATTGCACTTCTGAATTCGCCAAACCACCGCGTTTGGAAGACTTGGATATGGAGCGCTACAACAAAGCCGGCTTTGGCATCGGCATCCTGACGAAACTAGGTGGCTTCTACTATCCGGCCAACGCATCGGAGGCCCAGATTGACGAGTCTGGCTGGCGTGTGATTCGGCCCATCGACGAGGTGGTCACCGAGGTCAAAACAATGAAGAAACGCTATGGGATGAAAAAGGTGTTCTTCGTCGATAATGGGTTCAACCTTCCCCTGGACCACGCCAAATCACTCTGTAGCCAGTTGATCGAGTCCGACGTCAACATCCGCTGGAACACCTGCCTCGCCCCGTTCAACTGTGACACTGAGCTCATCGGATTGATGAAGGACGCCGGCTGCGGCCTGGTGATGATGGTCAACCGAAGTGGCAACCCAGGCGACATGGGCAGCATGGTCGAGGAGAACCAGGCGTTAGCCGAGATCTGCCAGATGTGTGATGACGGCGGTTTACACTACAACATCGGGAAGCAGTTCGGTGAGCCCGGCGAGACCAGAGAGAGCGTGGAAAACAAGTTGGACTTCCTGCGGAGAATAAACCCAGCAATGGCCAGTTTGCGGATCGGCGTAAGTGTGATGCCCGGCACCGAGGTCGCGGTCATCGCTAAACAAGAAGGTCTGATCCAGGATGAGAGCGAACTGGTGAAGCCCACTTTTTACATAGCCGATGAGGTCAAGGACTGGATTGTCCCCTATCTTCAGGAACAGGTAGCACAGGACCCTCGCTGGAACCTGAGCTAAATTGTCCAAAATCGTTCCATTATTAAGCGTAGGATTTATATCCCGCCAGTCCCCGCCAATGCAGTTCTCTTACTAAGAACACAACACCTTCACCCTGGCCAACCAGCATCTGAGACATTGATCCTCATCGGCCAGACATATTAAAACTTGCATCCATATAGAACTAGCGGTTCTTGCGCCTGATGCAGCTACTTTGAATCGGATGCTGTGCCACTTAAGCTGGGCGAGCCCTTGCGGATCACGCCGAACCAGACAGCAACTAAAGCCGTGGCGGCGGCAGCTCCGGTCATGGCGACACCCCAACTCCACACGCCGGCTGCCAGGGCCAAGGGGAATGCTCCAAGAAAGTGGAAGCCCGGTGTGAACTGAAGCACTCCCATCACCCTGCCACGCACTTCTGAAGGCGATTCTAACTGGACCATCGTGGAGGAGAACGGCCAAACAGCTCCAAGGCCGAAAGCTCCCACCAATAGGAACAACCCCCACGAGAGCCAGAACCAGTCACACCACGCAAAGGCGATCAGGAACGTGGCGAACAGCCCTACACTGATCAGCATGGAGCGGTAGATGGTGTTTGTGCCCAGCAAAGGCAGGAATATATTGCCGATTAGAGAGCCGATGCCTGACGCCAGATATAGCAGTCCAACTCCGGCCGCGCCAGCCCCTAGAGTCTCTTTGGCCATGGCTGGAAGTATCTGCAGATGTGACATGCCAAAGCCACCGAATGAACAGGTAATGACGATAACCGTGAGCACCACAGGATTATTCTTGATGTAGGAGAGTCCTTCCGCAAAATTCCTGAAGACCGACTGGGATACCACTGTCATCAGTTGGCTGGTGCGCCCGATTTTAGCCACACAGGCCATGCTCACGACATAGCAGCCCGCGATGGCCAGAAGGCTTTCTGATAAGCCCCAGACCTCGATGATCACCCCCGCTATCGGTGGACCTGCTATACGGCCTGCGTGGACGGCAGCGTTCTGCATCGCGATGGCGTCTAACAATGACGCCTGGTCTACTAGGTCAGAAACCATCGTCATTCGAGCCGGCATATTCAATGACTGGACTACGCCCAGCAAGGCTGCTACAGCATACACATGCCATATAGCAATGGCGTCGGCTAGGGTTAGGATTGCCAGAGCGGCAATCAGTCCGGCTACTCCAGCTTGAGTGATGATTAGCACGTAGCGACGGTCGAACCGATCGGCGATCACACCAGCGATGATTAGGAATGCTACGTTTGGAACCCCATATAGAAAGATGACCAAGCCCAATTGTGCGGATGAACCGGTTACTTCCAGCACCAACCAGCCAATGGCGAGGAACTGGGTAGCCTGGGCGACCGACTGGGTGGAGCTACCCAACCAGAACCAGCGGAAACCTGGCTGGCGGAGGATAACTAGAAGGCGAGTAAAATAACCCGTCACCCTCGGTTTGCCGACTGCCGGTTCAACCAGGCTCATAGTCTACCGCTAAGAAACGCTTTCGGGCGTTTCCTCCATCTCCGGCGACCCTTGGCTCCCAGACTCAATCGAACGCCTAGGGATGGTCTCGCCGGCATCTGCAGCGATAGCTGTCTCCATGGCCTGAATTGCCACTTCAATCTGCGCGTCATCCGGCTGCCTGGTCGTCAATTTCTGTAGCCAAAGACCCGGCTGGGCAATCATCTTCCCGAACCAAGCGTCTTGATGGCTTCCACTGAACCGGAGGAACTCATAACTCACTGCCGCAATTACAGGAAGAAGAAGGATTCGGGAAGCGATCCGCCATTCCAGAGGAGGCCCCAGGAGCAAAGCAAACACCACCACCGAAACCACGACCACGGTTAGTAAAAAGGCCGTTCCACATCGGGCATGAGGAGTGCCAAACTTCCGCACGTTTTCAACGGTCAGTGGCAAGCCGGCCTCCAGGGCATGCACGGTCATGTGTTCCGCGCCGTGGTAGGCGAAGACCCGTTTAACGTCCCGAAGCAAACTTATGGCGCTGATATACCCCAACAAGAAAAGCAACCGGATAACGCCTTCGACAATCTCGCTGAGTAGGTCTGAATTCAGAACCGGGTTTAATGCCCAAGCGATGAGCAGCGGCGTGATGAAGAAGAGTCCGATTCCGAATACCAACGAGACTCCTAATGTGGAGGCCATCACCCATCCCGGAATTCCCTCTTCCGTATCTGGATCACGGTCCATGGCGGCCATGTTGGCGGAGAGCTGAAGAGCTTTTATACCCAAGAGCATGGTCTCCAGCAGGGTGAGAAAACCGCGAACTAAGGGCCACCGTCGCGGGCGCCCGTTGTAGAGCGAACTTAGCGGCTCTTGGTGCCGTTCGATGGAGCCATCTTCCCGCCGGACCGCGAGACCGAAGTTATCACGGCCCCGAATCATCACTCCTTCGATCACGGCTTGTCCGCCGTACATGTGTGGCGTCTGGTCTGCCAATTTAAGTCCCCTAATGACTTAGATGCTTGTTCTGAGTTTTAAACCTGTTCGCGGCCTAAATGAAAAATCGAGGGCTGGCGGCCCTCGATTTCCCGATACTCTTTTTCTAACGAGGCAACGGATGGTTACGTCGCGGACGGGAGAGACTATCCCAGATTGTAGCGGCGCTTCATGCGCTCGATGCGGCCTTGGGTGTCAACGACGCGCTGCTCACCAGTGTAGAAAGGGTGGCACTTACTGCACACCTCAACGCGAAGGGCGGGTTTGGTGGCACCGGTATTGAACACGTTACCACAGGAACACGTCACTGTTGAATTGTAAAAATAAGGGTGAATCTCTGCTTTCATTTCTTAAATATCCCTCTAGAACTTGGCCGCAACTAGGCGGCCTCCACTGGGTAGACACTAACCCGTCGGCGCCCCTTGGCTGCCCATTCAAACTTCACTTCGCCGTCAACAGTCGCGAAGATGGTGTAGTCTTTACCCAGCCCGACGTTGGTACCTGGCTTGATGCGGGTACCTCGTTGTCGGACAATTATGCAGCCGCTGGTGACTTTCTCCCCGCCGTACCGCTTTACCCCAAGCCGCTTTGCATTGCTATCTCGGCCATTATTGGTGCTACCGCCGGCTTTCTTGTGAGCCATTAGTTGTTCCCTTCTCCGCCTTCAGCGTCGACCGCAGTCGCTGCTACCCGTTGCCTGGAGGCACGGGGTTTACTCAATTCGATGTCTCGAATCCGCAAGCGAGTGTAGGTCTGCCGGTGTCCGCGCTTTCTGCGGTAGCGGTTCTTGGCCTTGTATTTGAAGACCATCAGCTTGCGGTCTTTGTAATGGGACAGAACCTGGGCTGTGACCTTGGCCCCCTCGACTAGGGGTGCGCCAATCGTGACCTCTCCACCATCGGAGAGGGCTAATACTTCACCAAACTCAGCTACTGAGTCCACTTCGTCGGGCAGGAGTTCAACATCCAATGTGTCGCCGGGCTTAACCCGGTATTGTTTCCCGCCTGTTTTAAATACAGCGTAATCCATATAATCCTCGGCAATCAATACTACGGGAGCCCTTTGAACCTGTCAAGGAATTTCGTGCCCAATCCTGCCTGAGCAGACGGGTCCTGCGACTAGTTATCAATGCCCAAATCCGTATCATGAGATTCGATTGCTTTAGAAAGGTTGATATATAATTTAGGTTAAAAGCTTTCGGCCCCGATCCACGACCTCTCAGCAATAGAGGTTGACCCCAAGTTTAGTCTTGAACTGACTGCCGGGGCAGCGGCGATGAGCTATATCATGGACCGACTACGGGGACAAGAACTCAAGACGGCTTTCTCCACGGCTACCGACCGGCTGGAGGAATTCCGGGACGCTGTGAACGCCCTCAACGTGTTCCCCGTTCCAGACGGGGATACCGGCACCAACATGCTTCTGACCATGCAGGCAGCTATGGAAGTGGCGACCAGAGAGTGCCCTGATTGCCAAGAACACAGTGTTGCATCAGTCTCTTCCTCTCTCGCTCAAGGAGCTTTCTTCGGCGCTCGTGGCAACAGCGGCGTCATTCTCTCGCAATTTTTCAAAGGTTTTTCGGATGCGTTAGTTGGCAAGGAATTCCTGACAACTGAAGACCTGCCGTGGGCTTTCAAGCTGGCTTCCAACGGGGCATACCACTCGGTGGTCAACCCGGTCGAAGGCACCATGCTGACGGTCTTCAGAAAGGCTTCCGAAGCGATACAAGGCGAGGACAAGGATCTGCTTGGACTCTGGGAAACTGCCTACATAGCCTCTCAAGAGGCGTTGGAACGCACTCCCGAACAATTACCGGTTCTGCAAGAATCCGGTGTCGTGGACGCAGGAGGCTTTGGCGTCGTGATTCTCATAGGCAGTATCCTCCGGTGCATCTCCGGCTCGACGCTAGACCTGTCTGAATTGTCCCGTTTTCAGGGAGCGGTCCGCCACGTCGGTTCCATAAGACCTGAGTACTTGGACGGGACTACGGGTGAAGAATGGGGGTTCTGCACTCAATTGATCATAAGCAGCGTGAACGGAAAACCATTGGACTTGGAGCAAATCCGCAATCATTTCCAGGAGACCGCGTTATCCACCGTGGTAGTCGGTGACCAAAAGTACGTGCGGGTCCATATCCACGTCGAAGACCCAGCGCCCGCGATCAGATATGCAGAGTTATCCGGTTCTGTTTCCCATCTGAAGATCGAGAACATGGACAGCCAGAACGAACAGTTCGCCAACAACGGGCATGCATCCAATTCCGAAGGACTCGCATTGGCATTGCTTCCTGTGGCGCAGGGGCAAGGGCTGGCTCACCTTTTCCGCGATTCTGGTTGCGCCGGAGTAATCGCGGGCGGTCAGACCATGAATCCCAGCGTCCAGCAGATATTGGACGCCGCACGTGCAACAGGAGCGAAGGACGTTATTATCCTACCAAACAACAACAACATCATATTGGCCGCGGAACAGGCAGCCGACGCTGACCCGTCGATCCACGTTGTCCCAACCAAAAGCCTTCCTCAAGGAGTCACAGCGCTTCTGGCCTTCAATCCTGAAGGGCCCTGGCAAGAGAACGTCGAATCGATGTCATCTGCAATTTCTAAGGTTGTGTCAGTAGAAGTAACCACTGCAACCAGAGAGGTGAACATCAATGGGCTGGGAGTTGCCGAAGGCCAGTACATCGGAATCTTAGATGGCGAACTTACCACAGTTGAAGACATACCTGAGGTCGCACTCCGGTCAACCCTTAGCCTTGCCGGTTTAAGCAGCGATGCGATCGTCACCGTATACTCCGGGGTGGATAGGACTCCTTCCGATACAGCGTCGTTAGCTGCCGAACTGGAAACGGAGTTCCCTGGAATCCAGGTTGACATCATCGAAGGCGGACAGCCCTATCACCAGTACCTGGCATCAGTAGAGTAAGACTCGACTCAGACATAGAAGGGCCAAATGACGATACGCATAGTCACCGATAGCTCGTGCGACCTACCCTCGGGACTTATCGAACAATACGGAATCAGCGTCTTGCCATGCTACGTGGTCGTGGACGATCAGACATTCAAGGACGGATTGGAGATACAGGCTGACGATTTCTACCGCCGACTACTGGCTGACGGCCGAACACCAACCACTGCTCAACCAACTCCTTCCGACTTCCAAACGGTTTACCGAGAATTGGTAGGCCAGGGGGACCAGATTATATCCATACACGTCTCCAGTAAACTGAGCGGCACATTGAACTCCGCACAGCAGGCCAAAGCTTCATTGGACGATGGCAGCGCAGTTGAAATTATCGACTCTCAACTTGCGTCCATCCCTCTGGGATTGGCGGTATTGGATGCAGCAATCATGGCATCAAAGGGTGGGAGCGTCCACGATATCGCCGGCCAGATACGGCAGAGGCTGGGCCTCCACCACGGCCTATTCGCACTGGATACCTTAGAGTATCTACAGAAGGGCGGGCGTATCGGCAAAGCCAGAGCGTTCATGGGATCCGTTCTCCATGTGAAGCCGATACTACGGCTGCAAGACGGCGAAGCCCATCCAGTGGAACGCCCCCGCAACCGGGAGCGAGCCATGAGTCGGTTGGTGGAGTTGGCTCAGGAACTGGCCCCAGTCAGGCGGCTGGCCGTGATCTACAGCACAGACCCAGACCGGATGGTTGAATTGAAACAAGGATTGACAGGAATCTTACCGGCGGACCAAATCATTGAATCACGGTTCGGATCAACTTTAGGTACCTACATCGGACCTGATGCCCTAGGCGTAGCCGTTACCCAAGAGGCCTGAGATGGCTCACTTTATGTCACTTGAAGCTTGACGCATTGTAAGGATGCAGAAATGATTAAAGTGAAACATATCCCGGCTCTAACAGAGGTCATGCAGAGTGTTAAGGTAATCGCCTGATGGCAGTTCAACAGACTGGGGCGCCCTCGTGGGTAGCCGCTTTTCAGAACATCCTCAATCTGGAAGAGTCCCGAGGCTTTGACAACAAAGCCGTGATGGGCGGGCTCGACAAGTTCGTTGCCCGTTGGGCCGATGAGATGGCCGGCCAGGCTGTCAACGATGAGAGCTTCCTGCTGAAAAAGCCCTATGACTCTATGTCCGAGAAATTGCGAGCTCAGTGGGTCGCTCGATGGCGGGAAGCCTTGAGCGGAGAACCGGACCTCAGGATGACCCCTCGACAGGTCGCAAAGCCACATAAAGAGAAATCTACTACTAGAAAAACCGCTCCGGGGAAAAAGCCCGCGTACAAATCCCCCCCTTCCGAGGTTACAGTCGATGCGCCGGTGGACCGCCTGCGCGGAGTGGACACCAAGTTGAGCGCCCGGCTCAAGCGGTTGGATGTCGAAACCGTCCGCGACCTCCTCTACCTGTTCCCCCGTCGGCATGAAGATTTCTCCACTGCGATGAAGATTGTCGATCTATCACCAGGTGAAGAATGCACGGTCGTCGCCACTATCTGGGAAGCCCGGGAAGTGGCCAAAGGACCCAGAGGGGGCAGGCGCGATACTGAAGCCGTTCTAAGCGATGAGACTGGCAATCTCAGGGTGATTTGGTTCGGCCAGAGATACCTGGCCCGGTCTCTCAAACCCGGTAGCCAGATCGCGATCAGCGGCAAGGCTTCAGTTTTCCGAGGGCAACTCGTTTTTGAGAATCCCGAGCACGAGGTGCTGGAAACCCCCGGTTCAGGCGTCCACACCGGACGGCTTGTGCCAGTCTATCCTCTGACGGAAGGTCTGACTCGCCGAAACATGCGCCGGCTAACCTGGCAGGCAGTGCAAAACTGGCTGGGCGGACTGGAAGACGCGCTGCCGGACGACATCCTCTCCCGCACAAAATTGATGCCGCTGCTAGACGCAGTGTACCAGGCCCACTACCCAAAGAAGATAGAAACCTGGGAGCTGGCCCGTCGGCGTCTGGCTTTCGATGAATTATTCACCCTCCAGCTAGCGGTGCTGGCCCGTAGACAGATGCAACACGACAATCTGAATGGTATAGAGGTCGTGCCTCTGGACACCGTGATTAACAGCTTTTACCAGGCGTTGCCCTTTCCGCTGACCAAGGCACAGACCCGTTGCATCCAAGAGATTGAGTCAGACTTACACCGGGGCACCCCACCCATGAGCCGATTGCTACAAGGAGAGGTGGGCAGCGGAAAGACCGTGGTCGCCCTTTCAGCCTTGCTCTCCGTTGCCGCTGCCGGTCATCAAGGGGCGATGATGGTGCCAACCGAGGTTTTAGCGGAGCAACATTTCTCGAGCATCAGCAACCTGCTCAGCGGGCTGGCTCGACCAGTACAGGAACCCCACCTGATTTCGGTATACCTCGAGCATATGGACCGGCCGGTATCCATCGGCCTCCTGACCGGCAGCTCCCGGGCTTCCGTTAAACGCGAGTTAACCAAGATGGCTGCAGACGGAACACTGGATATATTGGTAGGAACCCAAGCGCTGATCCAAGAAGGGATATCTCTGCCCAAGCTGGCTCTGGCGGTGGCCGACGAGCAGCACCGGTTCGGCGTCATGCAGCGCTCTGCACTCCAAAACCGAGGACAGGAGAACCCGCACACGCTAATCATGTCGGCCACACCCATTCCCAGGACTTTGTCATTGACCCTTTTCGGCGACTTGGACATCTCCACCATCGACGAAATGCCCGCTGGCCGTCAGGAAGTCGCCACCAGGTTGCTGGAGCCTGAAGACAGGGACACAGCTTACGGGTTCATCCGCAAGCAAGTGGAAGAAGGCAGGCAGGCGTTCGTGGTCTGCCCGCTAGTGGATGAGTCTGAGGCGATAGAATCTAAAGCCGCTACAGAAGAATATCAACGCCTCTCAATGGACGTATTTCCAGATCTGTCACTGGGTCTGCTCCATGGCCGGATGGTCAGCAAAGAGAAGGACAAAGTGATGCGTCAATTCCGGAACGGCGAGTTGGATATCTTAGTCTCCACCCCAGTGGTGGAGGTGGGAATAGATGTCGCCAACGCCACTGTGATGATGATTGACGGAGCCGACCGGTTCGGCTTGGCGCAGCTGCACCAGTTCCGTGGGCGGGTCGGCCGCGGCGAGCACAAGGGTTATTGCATACTGATGTCAGACTCGGCATCGGAGACAGCCAAGGAGCGGCTATCAGCCTTGGCGCGGATACACGACGGCTTCCAGTTGGCGGAAGTCGACTTGGAACTAAGGGGACCGGGCGATTTCTTTGGAACTCGTCAGAGTGGTTTACCCAGCCTACGGATGGCCCACATCACGGACCGCGAGTTGCTGGATATGGCCAGGGGTGAAGCCGCTCGTCTCATCGAAGACGACCCTGAGTTGAAATCCCCGGACCACGCGGCTATCGCGGCCCAAGTAGCTAGGTTCGTAGACCAGGCCAGCGCCGTCACCTGATTACTTAGCGGCAGCTTTGACCATCTTGCGGTACCGGAAAAGCGCCGGTTCCACGTAGGCGCTGGGAGACGACAGGGCATCATCGATGATCTGCAGCACTGCGGCTACCGCCGGTTCCTGGAGCAGCCCAGACATCTTTTCCTGAGTGTCTGTCATCGGATCGTAGCCTGGCTGGCCTTGGTTCTGTTGATCCAGAATATTGGTGGCTTTGATCACGGCCTCTTCAATCTCCGTCTGAGTGACCACACCATGGAGCTTCCAGTTGGCTATGATTGCGCCGTCTATCCGCTCGGTGGCCCGGTCTTTCATCTCTTCGATCTGACTGAAGTTGGGAACGCCGCTGCAACCGATTCCCCGGTGCACCCACGGTTCCACATAGGCGACCATGCTGTGAGCATAGCTCAACAGTAGCTCCTCTTTGGCCGTCTGAGCAGCCACTTTATTGCCGTCCAAAACCGGAAAATTAAGTAGATCTTGCCTAGAGATACTTGGTGACGGGGAGTCCTCCATGGTCCGCTGCACCTGGCCCACATCTATCATGTGATAGTGCATGGAATGGAGATGGCTTGGATTCGGTGCGGGCACCCAGGCAGTGTTCCCGCCACTCATCGGGTGGTTGATCTTGATCTCCATCATCTCGGCCATAGCGCGGTTCTTGACCTGCATACCCTTGCCGATCTTCCCCTGATTGTGGACGCCGGCTCGCAAGCTCACATCCACGTTGTGCATTTCGTAGCTGGTGTTGAAGACTGCTTTGGTCAGGTCGTCTCGAGCATCAACAGGGCCAGCATGGGTCTGAACCCTGATCTGGGAACCAGTACGGTCCAAGAATCCAGTGTTAGTGAAGAACACCCGGCTCCGGGCTGACTGCAGAGCTTCCGCCAACTGGAGGGTCATGCCCAATTCTTCGTTCATGATGCCAATGAGCATTGTGTTCTTAGTCAGACCTAATCTTTCTTCCACGGCTTCGAAGAAACGCACCTGCTCGGCCACTTCTTCAGCGGTCTGAAGCTTAGGAGTGACCTGGTAAACGTACCCCTTTCTGCTGTTAGGGCCTCTGACATCTGATCCCTTGTCGTGAGCGGTGGCGATCAGTGTAGTCAGCAACACGCCCAGCATGCGTTCGGAAATCTCTTTGCCGTCCACTGTGATCATATCAGTGTACATGTGCAGTGAGACGTTGCGCACCGACATCAGACTGGTGCCTTTCACCGTCTGGGCGGACCCATCGGCGCCAGTGAAATTGATGTCTTGGTTGATGACCTTCAGCGCGCCTCTGGAACTGGAAGCTTCGATATCACCTTTAATCAGCCCTAAGTAGTTTCGCAATGCTAAGACCATGTCCTCGGCATCGACTATGGCCACCGCGTCTTCAAAATCGACAATGTTCGTTACAGCTGATTCTACGATCAAGTCTTTGAACTGGCCGTTTTCAGGGTTAACCGAGCCGTCTTCGTAAAGTTGAAACTGGATTTTGAGCCCATTGTCTTCCAAAAAAAACTCGATCAGCTGGCCACCCTCTTGATTAAATCCAATAAACCTCGCTGGTTCCCGCAAACCAACTTCGTTTCCGTCGGAGGAGTGGCCTACGAGGGCAAAACCGGCGCCAGTTTGGCGCACAGAGTAAGACTTGAGATCGTTGAAACTTCGGTCGCCTTCCCATTGGGCCACATTGCCGTCCAGATATTCGTTGGTCCTGTCAACAACCATCTGAAGACGCTCAGCTCGGTTGGAATCGCGATCGATTTCGGGATGTATGTCACTAAGGAAATAAGCGTCGTAAAGGCTGCCCCACCGGGCGTTTGCGCCTCCTACTGCCATGCTGGCGATGTTCACAGGCGTGACTAGTTCTGGGCCATTCTGGGACATCTCGAAGTCCAGCTCGGGGGTTGTCATCTGGACGTCTACGTCGATTTCCGGCCCTAGGTAACCTTGTTCTACGAGGAATTGGCCAATTTCAGCAGAGTCCTTAGCAGCTGAACCTTCGGTCGGTTCCCAACCCGCCTTTCGCTTGGCCACGTAGTACTCGTCGATCTTCGCCTGTCGGGCTATCCGTTTCTCTAAAAGTTCCTGGTTCTTGGGGTCGAACTGAACCACTAATTCGCCTAGCAGGCTGAACACTTCATCGGCCGACTTGCCAGTACCCGGAACCACTTCTTTCTTCACGAACATATACAGTTCTTCATCGATCTCGATTGTTGCGCCTGATGCGAGTGTTAGTGTGGTCATGCTTGGCTCCGAATATGGTGTCTGTCGTTGGTTAGCCGTTGGTTCGCTCGAACTCTTTCATGAACGCCACTAGCGCTTCGACCCCCTCTTTGGGGAATGCGTTGTAGATGGACGCCCGTATTCCGCCCACTGACCGGTGGCCCTTGAGTTCAACCATTCCTTCTGCGGCGGACTCGGTTGTGAACTGGCTCTCCAACTCGGCTGAGGGCAGGCGGAAGGTCACGTTCATGGGTGACCTATGGCCGGGTTGGGCGTGGCCGGTGAAGAACTCTGACGAGTCAAGCTGGTCATAGAGCACTTTGGCCTTATCCTGATTCTGGTGTTCCATATGCTCTAGACCGCCCTGTTGTGCTAGCCATTTAACTACCAATCCCAGGATATATACCGAGAACACTGGCGGTGTGTTGTAGGCTGAATTACCCTTAGCATGGACCGCATAACTGAGCATAGCCGGGAGACTATCGGGACTTCGCAACACCAGGTCATCACGGATTATCACCATCGTCACTCCAGCCGCGCCCAGGTTCTTCTGCGCCCCGGCATAGATCAGACCGTACTTGGTGATGTCGATCGGTTTACTGAATATGTTGGACGAGAGGTCTCCTACCAAAGGGACGGCACCTGTGTCCGGTTCCTCGGCCCACTCAGTCCCGTAGATGGTGTTGTTCCCGGTAAAATGTACGTAGTCGGCCTCAGGGTCAAGGTCGAGGTCTTCTTGGTCGGGAACTCTATCGAAGTTGCTGGTCTCCGTAGTTCCGGCTACGCGGACGTTGCCAACCTTCTGGGCGTCTTGCAGGGCAAGTTTGGCGAAATTACCAGTGACTACGTGATCCGCCTTACCGTTCTCAGTCAACAGGTTCATGGGAACCATAGAGAACTGTAGTGAAGCGCCGCCCTGTAGAAAAAGTATCCGGTAGTTGCCAGGTATGCCAGCTAGGCTGCGTATATCGGCTTCGGCGGCATCGATCATATCCACTACTGTCTTCGATCGGTGGCTCATCTCCAACAAGGATAACCCGACATTCGGCCAGGAGACCAGATCCCCCTGGGCCTGCCGGAGCACCTCAGTAGGCAATATGGCCGGCCCGGCCGCAAAATTATAGATAGTCATGGATATTATCCTTAGCCCGTCCCAACGTCTTCAGATTCTGTTTTCAAAACCAAGCAATTAATTATGCTAGCCGACCTTGGTTGCTTTGGCAAACGAGTTTAGGTTTGTACGGCCATTCCCTCGTTTTGCTCCCACTTAGCCTACCAACAGATCCGCATAAGCCATACTTTTGGTGAGAATCTATTAACCTAAAAAGTCCGACAGGGGCACCTTGAGGGAGGTTAAGAACAGACGAAGTACGCGATAGTGGCCGCAGTACCCTAAGTGGGCGCTGAGAACCTATAGCCCACGTTCCAGATAGTCTCGACGAACGCGTGGCCAGGTGACTCAACCTTGGAGCGCAAGCGCCGTATGTGGACGTCGACCGTGCGGGTACCACCAAGGTAATCATAACCCCATATCTGGCTAAGCAGAGCTTCTCTGGTGTAGGCGCGGCCGGGGTTGGAGGCCAGCAAGACCAGTAGCTGAAACTCCTTATATGTCAAAGCCACCCGGCGTCCACCCACGGTAACCTCGTAGCGCTCTTGGTCGATGGATAGATCGCCTACCTTGAGCAACTTGCGTCCGGAAGGACCGCTAACCCGGAAGATGGCCTGCCCAACGCGGACGGTCAGTTCGGCTTCAGAGACAGGACTGACCAGCATCTCGTCAGGGTTCAAAGACGGGTCGTAGGCACTGATGACTTCCCTGGGCACAGCGGCCAGGACAGGGAGTTTTCGATCATGACATTCCTCAATCATCCGGCGGGCGTCCAGCTGTTCGAGCAACGCCATATCCAACAGGACGGCGTCAGGTGAGGTAACGCCACTCCCATCTAGTTGGTCTAATTCGATGCCTACCTGGCAGGACATACCAGCGCGGTCAACGGTGTCCGCCAACACACTCGGTGCGCCCCCATGATTGACCATTAGGAATAAGTGGTACAAGGGTCCGGCCCAAACCTTTCCGGGTCTCTGCGTTCTCCAGAAGTATATCAAACAGCTGGAGACCGGCTGCTAAATGTTATGTGCACCAAATGGTCCCCGGCCTGCGATTGACGTGTAACAGGAGCGCAACTATCATGGCGTCACGGAGCAGCCCGGAAAATTCACTGCCGTTAGGAAGTGGAATTATGAGCACCCAGACGATTGCCGGTTCACCCCAGGAGGTCCGCAGGCAGATACGCTCGAACACGTGGCGAGGGGTAACTTCGGGAGTGGCGCCCGGTCACGTCCAAGCCAACCTGGCCATTCTACCCAAAGAACTAGCCTTTGATTTCTTGCTGTTCTGCCAACGCAACCCCAAGCCCTGTCCATTGCTGGAAGTGATTGAGCCGGGCAGAACCGAACCTGTGATCACCTCACCTGGTGCCGACATCAGAACCGACGCCTCCGGCTACCGCATCTACGAGAACGGCCAATTCACGGCAGAAGTGGACACCATAGAAGATTATTGGCGCGATGACCTGGTCTCGTTTCTTCTGGGTTGCAGCTTCTCATTCGAGGCGGCCATGGTGGACGCAGGCATCCCTCTGCGGCACCAGCAAACCGGCAACAACGTGGCAATGTACATTACCAACATCGCCACCACCCCAGCGGGAATCTTCTCCGGGCCCATGGTGGTGAGCATGCGGCCGGTCAAGCGCGACCAAGTTGTGCGAGCCGTACAGGTGACCTCCCGGTTCCCTGCCACTCACGGAGCTCCGGTCCATATCGGCACTCCCCATGACATCGGGATCAACGATATCGACCAGCCTGATTTTGGAGACTCTGTGGAGATCAAGGACGATGAAGAGCCGGTGTTTTGGGCCTGCGGCGTGACACCGCAGGCGGTGGCCCTCAATTGCAAACCACCGTTGATGATTACCCACGCCCCCGGCCGGATGTTCATCACCGACCAACGCGACGCCGATTACGCGGTTCTGTAGTCCAGATTAATCGGAGTAATCAGCTTATTTCAGGAGCGGGTTTGGGCGAGACGATCGAAGATATTATCCTGGACCAGGACAAGCGAGGGATGTTGGCTTTGCGGCCACATCTTCCCGACGACTACTGTTCCCAGGCTGCCCAGTTCATAATGGATCACCCTGGTCACGTGATAATCGTCACTGGGTTTTATGTGGTGATGGCTGGGAAACCTGAAACGGACGGCCCTCCGGGAGCGTTAGCCATCGGAGAGGCACTTAAACATCTCGGGCGCACCATCACCTACGTCAGCGACTCGTACACCACCCCGGTGCTCCAGCGCTACGCCAACGGCTCTGACGTGATCGATTTTCCCATCGACAACGTGGTCGCCAGCAAGAAGTACGCCAAGACAATCTTGGATCAGGTGAAGCCATCGCTCTTGATATCCATCGAACGCTGTGGCCGGACTAGGGAAGACACTTATCTAAATATGCGGTATGTCGATATCTCGGCGCATACCGCCCGGCTGGACTACTTGTTTGACTCGGACATTCCATCGGTAGGCATAGGCGATGGAGGGAATGAGATAGGCATGGGCAACCTGGCCGAGGTTATACCTACTGTTGACTCTTTGCCTGATTACCCAGCCGTGAACCAGGTAGACCGGTTAGTGATCGCCAGCGTATCCAACTGGGGCGGATACGGATTGGTAGCAGCTCTATCCAAAATCACAAACAAGAACCTGCTGCCTTCAGTGGAGTCCGAGACCGCCATGCTCCACGGCATGATAGAGTCGGGAGTGGTAGACGGAACCACAGGAGACGCTGTCCCAACTGTGGACAACTTCTCGGCCGATGAGAACGGCGCCCTGCTAGCCCGGCTACAACGGGCAGTCGGTACAAGGCAAAGCTAACGCCCGCAACGCTGTCACCCCGAATCTTCCGAAGAAGAAAAGTCTTATTGCTTCAGACCAATTAGTTTTAACCATTGCAATGAAATTGTTGTGCAGCCACATCAGAATAACAATCCATTAAAAGCTATCGATAACCACCCACACTCAACCCTAGGAGAGGGGAAATGCTGATCGTAGATGCCCAGGTACACCTCTGGCAGGGGCACGTCCCAGCTAATCCTGGCCACCGTCAGATTCCGGATTTCTTGGCCGATGACCTATTGAAAGAGATGGAAGAGGCTGGCATCAACGCAGCCATCATCCACCCTCCAAGTTGGGATCCAGACTCTGACAACCTGGCCCTTGAAGCCGCGCATGCGCACCCGAACCGGCTATCCATCCTAGGGAAAATTCCACTGGACAAGCCAGAAGCAAAATCTCAGGTCGACGGCTGGCTTACTCAACCGGGCATGCTTGGTTTCCGGTTCAGCTTTACCCAACCCCACCAAGCCACCTGGCCCACTGATGGCACAATGGACTGGATCTGGCCGGAAGCAGAACGATTAGGCATTCCTGTGGCGCTGATGGCTTCCAACTACATGTCTATGGTCGCTCCCATCGCGGAGAAGCATCCCAATCTGAAATTGATCGTGGACCATCTAGGCCGGATCGGTGGTAGCACGGACGCCGAGTGCTTCGCGACACTGCCAGAGATGCTTGACCTAGCCAAATTCCCCAATGTTGCCATCAAAGCCACCGGCGCGCCCAGTTATTCCAGCGGACCCTATCCCTTCAGTAGCATCCACGACTACTTGCACCAAATCTTCGACTCGTTCGGCCCAGAGCGCATGTTCTGGGGCACCGACATAACTCGTATGCCCTGCTCGTGGAAGCAGTGCGTGACCATGTTCACCGAGGAACTTCCATGGCTCTCCGAGCCCGACAAAGAACTGATAATGGGAAAGGCGGTGTGCAACTACTTAGCGTGGGATATCTCAGAGTAGTTATGTACACCTAGGGTAATGCCACTCTTATCTAATCGCATGATATCCGGTGGTGTGCGGCAATTATCATTCCTCAGATACCGACTCGGAGCGCCAGTACACTTGACTGACGAAAATACTTACGTCATCTCTTCTTCCAGGGCAGCGATGTCTTCAGGAATGAGATTGCCAGGGCCGATTATCTTTTCTTCCAAGGCTAGCAGGCGGCGGAGCTCGAAGATCTCGTCGCGGAACTGGGCAGCTTTCTCAAACTGAAGGCCCTTAGCCGATTCCTTCATTTGAACTTCCAGGTCCTTGACCACTTTGAACATGTCAGTTCGGGACATCTCCTTCCGCACCACGTTGTATCTCGTGCGGTTCTCGGCGATTCCTTTGATGCCCTCGGTGATGTCGTGGACCTCTTTCTGGATGCTGGTAGGCTCGATGCCATGCTGTTTATTGTGGTCGGCCTGAATGGTCCGCCGCCGGTTGGTCTCGTTTATGGCCTGCTGCATGGAGTCGGTCATGCGGTCTGCGTACATTATGACGTGGCCGCTAGAGTGGCGAGCCGCCCGTCCGATGGTCTGGACCATGGAAGTCTCGGATCGCAGGTAGCCCTCTTTGTCGGCGTCCAGGATAGCCACCAAACTCACTTCAGGCAGGTCAAGACCTTCCCGAAGCAGGTTGATACCCACGATAACGTCATAGACGCCCATCCGAAGGTCCCGCAGTATTTCGATTCGGTCTAAAGTCTGAATATCTGAGTGCAGGTAGGTGTTGCGGATGCCCATCTCCGACAGATAATCGGCCAACTCTTCAGCCATACGCTTGGTCAGTGTCGTAACCAATACACGTTCGGCTTTCTCTATTCGGTCTTTGATCTCCTGTAAAAGGTCGTCTATCTGACCCTCGGTGGGTTTGACTTCAACAGTAGGATCTAACAACCCTGTAGGTCGGATGACCTGCTGCACAACCGACCTGCTCTGTTCCAGTTCGTATCGGCCGGGAGTGGCGGATACATAGACCACTTGATTGATGTGCTCTTGGTACTCTTCGAAGTTCAATGGTCGATTGTCCAGGGCTGACGGTAACCGGAATCCAAAGTCCACCAGCGTGGACTTGCGGGATATGTCGCCACGGTACATGCCCCTGACCTGAGGAAGAGTCATGTGCGACTCGTCCACAAACATCAGATAGTCGTCTGGGAAGTAATCCAAGAGCGTCCATGGTGCACTGCCAGCGGGGCGCTGGGACAGGTGCCTGGCGTAGTTCTCCACGCCAGAACAGAAACCGGTCTCCTGAAGCATCTCCAAGTCGTATTGGGTGCGGCTCTCCAAACGAGCGGCTTCCAGTATCTTACCGGCGCCCTTCAGTTCTATGAGGCGCATAACAAGTTCTTCACGAATTCCGTTGACGGCTAGCTCCAGCTTCTCTTTAGATGTTACGAAATGATTGGCAGGGTAGATGGAAACTTGGGGTAAGTCCGCCAGCACCTCTCCAGTGAGTGGGTCAACCTGGACGATTCGTTCCACCTCGTCCCCGAAGAACTGTATCCGGACTGCTGCTTCTTCATAGGCCGGCACCAGTTCTAGGGTGTCGCCACGAATGCGAAATTTGGCGCGAGCCAGGTCTAGGTCGTTACGCTCGTACTGCATATCCACCAGTTGGCGCACTAACTGGCTGCGGTTACGAGTCTCACCGACTTTCACCTGGGCCACCAAGTTGAAATAATCGTTGGGGTCACCAAGACCGTAGATACAAGACACCGAAGCCACGATCAAGACATCGCGCCGTGTGAGTAGCGACGTGGTGGACGACAGCCGAAGTTTGTCCAGTTCCTCGTTGACGCTGGAGTCCTTTTCTATGTAGGTGTCTGACTGTGGAACGTAGGCTTCCGGCTGGTAATAGTCGTAGTAGGAAACGAAGTATTCTACCGCGTTGTGAGGGAAGAATTCCTTGAATTCGGACGCTAACTGGGCGGCCAGGGTCTTGTTGTGGGCCATAACCAGCGTTGGACGCTGTACCTGCTGAACGATGTTGGCCATGGTGAAGGTCTTGCCTGAGCCCGTCACACCCAACATGGTCTGGCGGTCAGCGCCATTCTCCACGCCCTCCGCGAGGCGTGCTACGGCGGCTGGTTGGTCCCCGGTCATCTCGAAGTCAGCAACAAGCTCGAACTTCCGGTCCTCGGGTTTTATGTCCGAGTTCCAGACCTTCTGGATCTCATCGCCTGCATCGGCCCATTTCTTGCCACGGGCGGAGGTAGCCATTGTCTAACGAGTTCCTCATGGTGACTGATCAGGTGATTGCCAAATCATTATATAAGGGAGATAGGATTGCCGCACGTCCGGGATGTCGCATATGGAATCCTAGCCTAACGCTTCACGATACCTGGGTTCTCCCGCCGTCGATCCGATATAAAGATCCACATAGTTCTTGGGCCAATATAGGTGCCGAATGTTGTATTGCCGATTTCAAATCCCTAACCTAGACCAGTAGGAACTAGTCCCGCCTTTCAGACTCCATAATTCACCCACTAAGAATCGTCTGAGCAATTGATTCTATGAAGTTAGGTCAACTGCGGGTGGCGAATTGCTGCAGGGCGACGCGGATGCGGTCGTCTACTTCGGCTTCAGCCGTTACTGCTGGGGCTCCAGCGGCTGCTCTGGCTTCGGAGAGGGAATAGCCCAAGGCAGTGAGTGCGGCGATGACTTGGCTGTCCGCATCCTCTGACATCCCACCAATATCGGCAAACTCGGCATCCTCAAGCTTACCCTTGAGCTCCAGAACTATGCGACTGGCGGTCCGATTGCCCACACCTTGCGCGGATGACAAGGACGCTATGTCTCCAGTCACTATAGCGTTCTGTAAGCGAGCAGGTTCGAGGCTAGAGAGCAAAGCTAAAGCCATCCTTGGTCCCACCCCCGAAACGGCCGTTAGCATGCTAAACAGGCCAAGGGCTGCGGCATCAATAAAGCCATATAACACCGGTTCTTCATCTCGTATGCGGAGATGCGTGTGAAGGGAAACAGGTGAGCCTTGGCCGCCAAGGCTAAAAACGGTGTTTGCTGGTACGGACACCTGTAGGGTCACACCGCCTACTCGAACATTCACCCAGTCAGGACCGGTCGTCTCGAGGGTCCCATGCACGCCTACTATCATCTATACACCTAAATGGAATCGATTCAGCGTTCCTGTCCTGGGGGAATGATGCGGTCCATGGCCACATCGGATTGGTTCTGGAGCCGATGACAAAGTCCCACGGCGAGGGCGTCTGCGGCGTCGGATTCCGGGATTTCGTTCAACCCTAAGGTAGCGGCCACTATCTGACGCATCTGTTCCTTAGTCGCGTTTCCGTAATCGGCCACGGCGCTCTTAACCTGGGCCGGAGCATATTTAAATATGGGTATGCCCTGGCTCGCTGCTCCGATGAATACCACGGCTTGGGCCTGGCCGATGGCCAATGAAGAGGCTGGAAAGCTTTTTTCACCCCGGCCCAAAAATGGTTGTTCAACGGCAACCGCAGTTGGATGGAAGAGGGCGATGATGTTCAATATATGTGTATGAAGCTGGTAGAGGCGCTGTTCCAAGGGCATCTTACTGGGTAAAGAGATGACGCCGTAATCGTCGGCACTAGGATTAAGGCCTTCCCCAATCACCGCATAGCCCATCTTCAAGGTCCCAGGGTCAATGCCCAGTATTCCCATCACACCGCCCGTTTCTGCTATTAGCCAGGGATTTTAAGACTACGACAGCAAGTTTATATAACGACGTCGGCCTTCATCCTAGCATTCCCACGAGAGCCGAAGAAAAGGACATAATCCCTACGCATCAGTCTGGTAGCGTTCTAAGACTTCAGGGGGGAAGTCCGCGTTGGTGTAAGCCTTCTGGACGTCGTCTAAATCCTCTAGGGTGTCCAGCAGGCGCAAAGTCTGCTCAGCTTGTTTGTCGTCCAAAGATATGGTCGTCTTGGGAACCATAGATAGCTGAGCCGCTTCTGGGGGTACGCCCTCGCCCTCTAGCACCTTCTGCACATTCTGCAGCTGGTCGATGGCCGTGAATATTTCCAGGAATTCGTCTTCCAATTTCACGTCATCTGCGCCGGCATCGATGGCAATCAAACCCAGCTCTTCACCCCGATCTTCATCTTTCATCTCCATGCCGATAACGCCCAGATGGTCGAAGTTCCAAGCCACACAGCCGCTCTCACCAAGGTTGCCACCGCCTCGGCTGAACGCGGAACGCACGTCCGAGGCCGTTCTGTTTCGGTTGGTCGTCAGTGCCTGAAGGAGAATCGCGCCGCCCCCTGGACCATAGCCTTCATAGGTGATTTCTTCCAACACTTCGCCGTCGACACCTTCACCAGTGCCACGCTTCAGTGCCCGGCCGATGCTGTCCTGCGGCATGTTGGCCGCCTTAGCCTTTTCCAGAACCAACCGAAGGTGGAAATTCATGTCCGGGTCGGAGCCACCACCATTCTTAACGGCAACGGTCAATTCACGGCTAATCTTTGTGAATAGGACACCACGCTTCGCATCTGCTGCGCCCTTCTGATGCTTGATAGTCGACCATTTAGAGTGACCGGACATAATTCTTGCCTCCAGGGGACACAGCTTTCAAGCCAACCAGCCATCCCCGCAAGTGATTGTTTAAGAGGAGTCTTTCTAGTACCGATTCTAGCATTAGCCCAAAGCTAGGGTCAAAGCGGTTTCAGCGCAGGCCTTCAGGTAAATCAACGGTCATCAAGCCGCCAAGGACGTCAATATCTATGACAACATGGCCCAGTGCGGGCACTAGAACTTCACCTTCAGCGCCAGCAACCACGTACACGTCGTTGCTGCCAGTCTCCAGTATCTCGGTGATTTCCCCTAGCTCGTCGCCACTCACCGTCCAGACGTTCAGTCCGATTAGTTGAAAGTGGAAATACTCACCCTCTTTAGCATCTGGAATGTCCGATTGGGCCACACAAAGCCATTGCCCGGTCAATCGAATGGCCTGATCTCGATCCCGAAATCCACGGAAGAGTAGGATCAGTTCCTCTCTGCCTCTGGTGATGGTAGTGCGACTGCTAACTATCCGGACCGTCAGTCCACCGGGCGTAGACCCATCTTTCGACAATTTCAAAGATTGGCCTTCATCGAACCGGTCTGGAACGTTGCTGGTCGACCTCACTCGAATCTCTCCGTCCCGTCCGTGAGCGCCCAGAATCCTACCGACGGCAACGAGGCCCTCAGATGGTGGTTGTTCTGGCGAAGAGAGTGAATCAGACATGCCTGGATTCCAGACGCGACAAAAGGCCAAGCAGAAAAGAGGAGGGAGTTATACGATTTCCAGGACGGCTTGAGAGTCGTCTTTCACTGCCGCCACACGGAGGAGGACCCGCATGGCCTGGGCAACGCGGCCTTGGCGGCCAATAACCTTGCCCTTATCTTCATCAGCAACTTGGAGGCGGAAGACGGTACGGCCATCCTCCACGGATTCGGTAACTACAACCGCGTCGGGATCGCTGGCCAAAGACCGGGCGATATACTCAATCAATTCTTTCATAGACTGTTTTACTGGGTGTTCAAGCCCTCGGAAAGTCCGGCGATGCTACGAGGCTATTATTCAGTGGCCTCTTCTTCGGCGGAAGATTCATCAGCGGCAGGTTCTTCGGCGGCAGGCTCTTCTTCAGACGGTGCGTCGTCCACGGCCGTATTAGTGGCCGGGACTGCTACTGCTGCCGGGGCTCCGCCACCGCTTTCTTCCTCGCCCGATTTCTTGGTGGCCGTCTTGAAGGTATGGTTGCGCTCCATCAGACCGTTCCGGTCCATAATCCTGGCCACGGCGTCAGAGGGTACAGCGCCCATGCTGAGCCAATGGGATGCTCGTTCGTTCTTCAGGGTAACTGTCGGGGGGTCTGCCATAGGGTCGTAGTTTCCAATCCATTCTAGATAGGAACCGTCCCTGGGCGCGGCCACATCCGCAACCACTATTCTGTAGGAAGGTCGGCCTTTTTTGCCGACCCTAGCAAGCCGAATCCGAATCATCTAAATTCTATTCCTCTGGATGCCGTCACCGCGGCTCCGTGCCTCGCGATTTTACGGCTAGGCTAATTCGATGTCAAACAAGCGCTACCTGTGTTTCATGTGCCGGTAGTCTATTTGCATTCGTATCTAAAGCAGAATACCCACTTCCCAGAATTTAAAAACCGGCAGAATTACCGGGCAAAAAAATCGGACCCGGCCAACTCTGGGTTGCTTATTCGCCCTACTGGGTACAATCCGGGGTCAAGGGGCGATGGTAGACATTGGCCTGGGCCCGACGTACGGGTTCTCTATTTCGAGCTATTCGCTACGAAACAATCACCTCGTCGTGTCCAGACTGATGCCTACCATCGCCCCTGCGTATTAAACTATCATCCATAAGCCTTCACCTCCTTCATTTATTCCCGCACAGCGGTTAAGGTATTTTAGCAACACCTATTTTTGAGTGTCAAGGCGTTTTGGCTATGTGGAGGCGATGTTTGTCCACTGTGCTGACGCCCGAATTTGCAAGTACTAGCCCGAAGGTTTTTGACTCCATGCGCCTGGTCTTTATGGGCACTCCCACATTTGCCGTACCTGTGCTCGCCGGTTTAATCAGCCTGGGTGACTCCGAAGTGGTGGCGGTCTACACTCCACCCGACCGACCATCAGGCCGGGGACGCAAAGCCCAGTCGTCTCCTGTTAAGAACTATGCCGTAGAACAAGGACTTCCGGTCATACAACCCGCTAGTTTTCGTTCGGACGAAGCGCAGATGGAATTGGCTGCGCTGCAGCCCGACGCCATAATCGTCGCTGCTTACGGAAAGCTGCTTCCCAAACCGGTACTCGATCTTCCCGGTCTGGGTTGCCTCAACATTCATCCGTCCTTGCTACCTCGACACCGGGGCCCATCCCCGGTAGCCACAACTATCCTGAACCGGGATGGAGTTACCGGAGTTACCATCATGCTGCTGGACGAAGGGATGGACACCGGCCCGCTCATCGCGCAGCATGAGTTCTTTCTGCAAGGCGACGAGAATACCGAAGACCTGACCAAGGCGCTCTTCGAGCTGGGCGGTAAATTGCTGGAAGAGACCCTCCCTAAATGGAAATCAGGGGAGATTCAATCAGAAGCCCAAGACGAATCCCTGGCAAGTATTAGCAGGAAGTTGGAGCGGGCCGACGGCCTTGTCGACTGGACACTTACGGCAGACGAGTTGGAACGGCGGGCTAGGGCCTTCACCTCATGGCCCGGCCTATACACCAGCTGGAACGGGAGTAACCTGAAACTCGTCGATGTCTCTTACCACGGGGTCGACTCTAGCAAATGGGAGCCCGGAACGGTGTTCCAGACCGATGACCCTGAGATCCCGGCAGTTGTAGCAACTTCCGAGGGCTTCCTGGGTCTGAAGACAATCCAGTTGGAAGGTAAAAGGCCTGTCGGCGTTAAAGATTTTTTGAATGGCGCTCCCGACTTCATCGGGTCAAAACTGTAGCTCTCCAGCCGGACCGTTGAACACAGCTGTCACCGTTGTAGAATTGTACGACCTCAATACAAGTAGGAGGCATACGTATGGCGCAAGCTACTTCCAGGGAGATACCGGAGGAACCCGAGGTGCTAGGTTGGATGGAATCCCTCAGCAACTGGGGCCGCTGGGGCGAAGACGACCAACTCGGCTGTCTCAACCTGATCACACCGACTAAACGGCAACAGGCGGCAGCACTGGTGCAAGACGGCATCCCTGTTAGCTGCGCCCGCCCCATCAGCACCGACATGAACGCCGATGTCACCTTCCAGGTCCAGCGATTCATGGTGGACAGCGGCGAAGGCCGGAACGAGGACTCTGTCGAACGCCAATATAACCGCCGCGGCGCAGCCGAATTCATAGGCATGGTGTTCCACGGCCAGAGCATCACTCACATAGACGCGATGTCTCACTACTCTTGGAAAGGGCACCTCTACAACGGAAAACCAGCCCAGATGATCACGTCACGAGAAGGCGCCCAGACCCACTCCATCGAGGCCGCCTATTCGGGAATCGTCACCAAGGGCGTATTACTGGATCTGCCGAAGCTCCGTGGAGTGGACTACCTAGATCCCAATGACCCGGTGATGCCGATTGACCTCTTGGAAGCCGAAGAAGCCCAGGGCGTCAAGATCGAAGAAGGAGACATTCTCCTGGTCCGCACCGGCAACTACAAGATGCGCTTAGACAGCCCTCCGGCCAAGGCTGGTGAGCCCATGACCGCTTGCCAGGTAGCCTGCACCCCACTGTTCAAGGAACGAGGGGTCGCGATGCTAGGCACTGACACCTCCAATGACTTCCGGCCATCCCATTACAGCACAATCGGTTCCCCACTTCACACCATGTGTTTGGTTACCCTAGGACTCTGGCTCATAGACAACGCCAACCTTGAGGAACTGGCCGAGGCTTGCGCTCAGCGTAACCGTTACGAATTCATGCTTACTTTGGCCCCGCTCCGACTCCGCAACGTGACCGGGTCTCCGGTGAGTCCAATAGCGCTGTTCTAAGGTTGGTCGAAAATTAATTAGGTCAATAAGGAGAGCGGGAATTATCCTACCCTCTTTCATTTCTGTTAGTCGGGTGCAGCGGGTTCCGGTTTCCTCCAGAATAATGGCTGTTCGTTTAATTCACGAAGGGTATAAAACGTTTAATAGCTACAGGCAAGAACGACGCACCAATAAGAATTGCGCCCAGCACCAGCAGGCTCAACGACGGTCCGGCCAGACCACTCGTCAACTGGGACCCGAAAGAGATAAAGATGTCTCCACTCAGGTTGGTTACCGATAGCGGGACATCGGAGAACTTGTTCGCACCAGTCTCTACAACGTCTACCAGCCTGCCTGGGACTTTGCTTTCCGCTATTTTACCGACGACGAAAAAGAACAATCCCGTGATCGACAATGCTATTCCCGGCCATCGCAGCATGCTAGAAAGAACGGGTAAGAAAACCAAACCCATCAGAATCGCCCCACCAAACACCATGGGAACCGTAGCCACATCGCCGAAATTGCGGGCCTTGGATATCCAGTCTCTCCCATAGGAAATATCGTTCCTGATCTGGGCTTCAGAAGAAGAATCGTCCCATTCACCCAGCTGTCGGATCAGGTCGAATCGGTCTCCATCTTTCAGGTCTCGGCGAACCTGTGCGGTAGCCTCGTCAATCAGCGACTCTGTCAACAATCGGGAAGCAATCTTCAGCATACCCAACGTGTCACCAGACTCAAAAGAGCCTCTCAATCGTTCCCGTCGGTCTCTAAAAGACTCACTGACTTCTGAAGGCAGGTCCGTTGAGTCCAGCAGTTGGTCATAAACCCCTGTGAACAGTAATCGTCGACAGAGTGGTGACAATGCGCCTAAGGACGGTACAGCTACTGGCACTCCGCCGTTGGCAATAGACGTGAAATCGGTCACATAATCGTCGACGAGGTCAGATAGCTTCGGATCAGTTAAACCGTCAACAGAACAATTGATGTTGCCTGGGTCTACCACCTCAAGCCCTTCGATCTTATGGTCCAGATATGCGAACATAACCGGCTTCACGTTTTCCAACGGTTTGGTCAGGTCCACATAAGCGTCAAGATAGTCCAAATCTTCATTGATGTAGTCGACAGTCCGGTCGATGGAACCCTCTACCTGCTCCTGGATATATGCGGGAGGGATAATCTCTCTTAGCAAGTCTACAACCTCCTGATGACTCACAACCTTGATGCCGCCCAGTAACTCCGCTGTCTTATCCTTCAGTCTCTCGTCAACCAGCACCTCATCGTAGATGCGGTCGTACGTGTCTTCAGCGGCGATGGTGTCTTTGTAGAAGTCGGGACTCAAAAGCTTATCGGAAAAGTTACCCAGTATGAGTGAAAGTCCGAAACCAACAAATATAACCACAGCAAGCACAAGGCCTGCTCCGGCTCGGAATAAAGGGAAAAGACAACCCATATTTAGGCCAGCCAATGCCGATTGTTGAATCTCAAACCCAAAATTCCCATAACTAATGCTGGGTATTTTCGCCAATTCTAGCATCAGAAATCCATCGAACCGCGCCTTTTTATGGCCTACCAAATAAAATAAAAAGGCCTGCCGCAGTATCGCGTCAGGCCTTTCAAGGTTCCTTTTCAAGGATAGGTCAATAATTCGGTCTGATACTCTGAAGCCGCCTAATCCGTTCTTCCATCGGTGGATGAGTTGAAAACATCCGAGACATGCTGGCGCCGCTCAGGGGATTTACGATGAACAGGTGAGACGCTCCTTCTGCGACCTTCATCGGCCGGGCCTGGGAAGCTGACTCCAATTTCTGGAGTGCGCTGGCCAAGGCCAACGGGTCTCCCGAAGTATGGGCTCCGGTCGCGTCCGCCTGGAATTCTCTAGTCCTGGATATAGCAGCCCGGACCATCCCGGCTGCTATGGGCATAACGATGGCCACGATTATCAGTCCAATGAAGTTGTTGTCACGGTCTCGGCCACCCATCCCACCGAACATGGCTGATATCTGGGCGAACATGGCCAGCATTGATATCGCACCCGCGACCGTGGCAACCATGGCCATGATCAATGTGTCCTTGTTGCCAACATGGGCCATCTCATGGGCCAACACTCCAGCCAACTCATTTCGGTTCAGGATTCTTTCAATGCCAGTGGTAACGGCAACCGTGGCATGGTCAGGGTTACGTCCGGTGGCAAACGCGTTGGGGGAATCGGACTCAATCCGGAACACCTTGGGCATCGGAAGCCCCGCTAAGGAAGCCTGCTCCCTGACGATGCTGTATAGCTCGGGGTCCTCGTCTTCGGTTATCTCCGTTGCATGGGCCATCTTCAGCGCTATGCGGTCAGAGAACCAGTAAGCGCTGAAATTCATGACGATAGCGATGATGAGGGCGAATATGATTCCTCCGATGCCACCAAGCAAAGCGCCCACCATCAGTAGCAACGCCGACATAACCATCATTAAAAAGAATGTTTTAGCAGTGTTCATGTGGAATAGGACCTCAATCCAAGCTCCCTAAATTATAGCACCCAGCCGAGTAAGAATTGGGGTTTACACCTGCCTGGCCAGTCTCGGCATTAATTGACACTGGTTATGCTTGGTGATATCTTTCACAAGGCTGCCGCAGACTCGTTTACGGCCACCATATAGCCGTTTGCCGCTAGGAGAATCATGGCCGTCAAAATAGGCGTTCTGGCAAAACAAGTTATAGACCCTGAGATGCCCATGGCGGCGTTCCGGATCGACGATAATTCCAAGAAGGTTGTGCCTCCGCCCAACATCCCTCCGGTGGTCAACGGCTTCGATGAAAACGCCGTGGAAGCCGCCCTTTTGATAAAGGACGCCCAAGAGGCGTCGGTTACTGTAATCTCCACGGGTACAGAGTTCGCTCTGGACGTTATGAAGAAACCTCTATCAATGGGCGCCGACGAGCTAGTCCTTCTCCAAGACGACGCCTTTGAAAATACCATAGACAGCTTCCTGACGGCCCAGTTACTGGCCGCCGCGGTACGCAAATTGGACGGGTTCGACCTCATCATATGCGGCCGTCAGGCATCTGACTGGGACAACGCACAGGTACCACTTGGCGTAGCTGAGATCCTGGGAATTTCTTGCATATCCCTGGGCAAGCGGGTAGACATAGTTGATGGCAAGGTCCGCGTCGAGCGAATCATAGCCGACGGCTACGAAGTAGTGGAAGCACCCATGCCGGCACTGGTTACGGTGAGTAACGAACTCGGCCAACCCAGGTATCCGACCCTGCGGGGCATAATGGCCGCCACTAGGAAGAAACCTACCATCTGGAGCGCTGCCGACTTAGGCCTGGATTCGTCGCAATCCGATTCCCGTATCACGTTGCGAGACCTTTTTGTGCCGGTCAGCGACCAGGACTGCGAAATCATCGAAGGCGATAGCCCGGCCGACTCAGGCCGGCTTCTGGCCATGAAGCTACGGGAAGATAAGGTCATTTAGAACCTCAAATCTGTCTTGAACCTAACCGCCTTAAAGCGATGTTAGGATTATTCCAAAAGCACGGGAGGCCGTGATGGCTGATGGCACCGGAGTACTGATACTTGGCGACGCCACTGGCGGAGAATTGGGCAGCACAACTGCCGAGTTGCTTGCCGCTGGTCAGATAGTCGCCACTGACCTAGGAGAGGACCTGTCAGTCGCCTTGTTGGGGGACACACTCGACGCCGCGGCCCAACAGGCCATCGCCCACGGCGCACAGAAAGTGTTTGCCGTGAACCACCCGCTGCTGGCCGAATACCAGGTAGACCTCCAACTGAGCGCCCTGGAGGCCCTGTGCAAAGAGACCGGCCCCCGAGTAATACTGATAGCTCGTACCAATGAAGGCCGTGAATTGGCCCCGCGTTTGGCATTCCGATTGGGCGTTGGACTGGCACAGGATTGTCTCGAAATTTCCGTGGATCCCGGCGAGAAGAAGCTGCTGGCCAACAGGCCTGTATACGGTGGCAATGCCATCGCCGTCGTGAGATGTGACCAGACGCCGCAAATCGCCGCCATCCGCCCCAAAGCATACGAGCCCACCGAGGCTGACCCCTCCCGCCAGGGCGAAGTCGTGTCTTTCCCTGTGGAACTGGACGCATCATTGGCCTTGACCCAGGTCGTAGACACGGTCATTGAAGAGGCTGAAGGCGTGAAGCTGGAAGACGCCCACATCGTTATTTCCGGCGGACGCGGCCTGGGCGGACCGGAACCTTTCGCTCATCTCGAAGAACTGGCCAAGGTCGTGGGCGGAACTGTCGGCGCCTCCCGCGCTGCAGTCGACTCCGGCTGGGTGCCATCCAGTTATCAGGTGGGGTTGACCGGAAAGACCATCACCCCTGATCTCTACATCATGGTCGCCATTTCCGGTGCCAGTCAGCACATGGCAGGGTGTTCCGGTGCCAAGGTCATCGTGGCTATCAATAAAGACGCAGAGGCGAACATTTTCAAAGAGGCACGCTACGGTGTGGTCGGAGACTGGGAGACCGTTCTTCCGGCGCTGACCGCCGCGCTCAAAGAGTTGACCCAGGCCTAGACCGCTTCCAACGTCAGGCCTGCTCTATCTATGGTGGGCCGACCTCACGGTGGCCTTCCGGCTTCTCTTCAACTGCCGCTAGGCGCCTTCCTGTAGGCCTGTCGACGATAATCATAACTCTGCTCGTTGAAGGCTGCTTTAAGGCACACGGCTCTCACACGACAGCAGCCGGTTGGTTACACAAAATTCCCGTGTGGAACCGTCCGCAGTAGCGATCTCGAACCTTTGAAGCATTGATAACATTTGAGGTGATCTCCGGAGTTAAGGGAGATGTGAACTACCCGCGACGTAGCGGTACCAGCCCAACTGACAAACTG
>JAKUNK010000020.1:0-55058 GCA_022451945.1 Dehalococcoidia bacterium | reverse complement strand
AAGGTACGATTGGCCCATAATCAAACCTTGGGCAGCATTCCATCTCGAAGTCCAGTCGGCCCTGAGTGCATTGAAGGATGCGGACAACCCCTTGGAAGCCCGTGTTTTCCAAGGGGTTTCGGGGGAGCGATGAATAGCGGTGGACAGGCATGAAGTCCAACAGAAAACCCGAACCGGTTCCAGTCGTGAAGCTAGTCTCCAGGATGTTGGTGTTTGGTAAATAGCGCCGGCTTGACCTGGCGACACCGGTAGGCCAGAGTTTGAAGTAGCCGCCTTTAGTGGAGTCGAGTATGCGGCTCAGGAATGCTGCTGAATCGAATCTGGGGATGCAACACCAGTCAATGGAGCCATCGGCCCCAACAAGGGCTGAACCGTGCATGTCTCCGATAAGGCCGTAGTCGTGTATCGGTTTATATGTCAATGATTATTACTCCTCGAATCTTCAGTTTGGTGCATTAGCCTGCCGCCAACGCCACCCATATTTTCCGAAGATTCTATCTGCTTATTCGGTGCTTTCGCGTCCAATGGCATCGTCTGGCTGAGACCATGGATGTTATCCGGACTTGCGGACGGAATGCCCGCCGAATTGGTTCCTCAAAGCCGCCAACAGGCGACCGCCAAAAGGTTGGTTTTGCCGCGAGCGGAACCTGGCTTGAAGCGACATAGTGATAACAGGTATAGGGACGGCCAGATCTACCGATTCCTGAACGGCCCAACGGCCTTCCCCGGAGTCGTCCACATATGATTCCAGAGACTCTAATTCGGGGTCTTCTTTCAGGGCGTCAGCAGCCAGGTCGAGCAGCCAAGAACGGACCACGCTGCCGTGAGACCACGTTTGGGCGATGGCCGGCAAGTCGAAGTTGAAATCCTCTTTGGCGGCCAGTAATTCAAATCCCTCTGCATAGGCTTGCATAAGGCCGTATTCCACCCCGTTATGGACCATCTTGGTGAAGTGGCCTGCTCCAATCGGTCCGACACGGCTATACCCCTTGTCAGGCGCAGGGGCCAGGGTGTGGAAGATGGGCTCTAGGCGCTTAACTGCCGTTTCATCGCCGCCAACCATCAGAGAATAGCCCTCGGTCAAGCCCCATATGCCGCCACTGGTGCCGACGTCAATGAAATCGATAGCTTGTGCTGCTAGTTTCTCGCCTCGGCGCATGGTGTCTTTATAGTTGGCGTTGCCTCCGTCCAAGATAGCGTCCCCGGGGCTGAGCAGTTGAGTAATCTCATCTATTATGTCTTCAGTGGGTTGACCGGCTGGTACCATGATCCACACCGCTCGCGGGAGCGCCAGGCGGGATACCATGTCTTCTAGGGATCCCGCTCCTTCTCCGCCAAAGTCAGCGCTGGCCGTGACTGCATCGGTATCCTGATCATAGGTGACTACTCGGTGTCCGCCGATCACCAACCGTTGGGCCATGTTGCCGCCCATTCGCCCCAGGCCAATCATTCCCAGTTCCACGAATCCAACTCCTTTCCTTATGGTTAACAGTTCTTGTTGCTATCAAACCATCGATTGGCCAACAGTCAATCAAGTCATTAATCCCCTAAATAAACAAGTTGATTTTTCGTTGATGTACGCATTCTTAGGTGGTTGGATAGGTGTGAGCCTCCGGATAGGGTACAACGAGGCATTTGGTCCAAACCGGAATAATTGAATACCAATGGTAGGGTGCCGCCGAAGGTGGCTTCATCGGTGAAGTCTGCCGGCTGGCCGGCGTCTAGAGTATCCAAACAAACGACTGGGATTGATCCGAGGCAAATCACGATAAAGTCTAACCAACCAATCTTGATCCACAAGCAAGATGGACACCGCAGCTTGGCAAGAATCGAGGGCTGGAGTTAGCTTCTCCCGTTGACCAATCTACGGGCCTCGCTGGCGACCGCCTCCGCGGTGATGCCAAAATTCTCGTAGAGAATACCAGCAGGAGCGGATGCGCCATACGAGTTCATGCCTACGGAAGCGCCGTCCAAGCCGACGTACCGTTCCCATCCCTTGGTAGTCCCAGCTTCCACTGAAACACGCGCGCGAAGAGAAGGGGGTAGGACTAGGTCTCGGTATTCCTTTGGTTGGTCATCAAAGACCTCCCATGAAGGCATAGATACGACCCTGGATGAAATCCCGTCGTGTTCCAGTGTTTGCCCCGCTTCAAGGGCTATATGTACCTCGGACCCCGTCGCGATGAGCACTACTTGAGGAGAATCACTGCTTTCCCAAAGGGTGTAACCGCCCTTAAGAACACCGGCGGCTGATGGCAATTTGGACCGGTCCAGCACCGGAAGATTCTGCCGGGTGAAGGCCATAGCGGTTGGGCCGTCCTGGCGCGTAAGCGCCGCGCGCCATGCCTCAACAGTTTCAGTGGCATCGGCGGGCCGGCTTACCACCAAACCAGGTATCTCTCGTAAAGACATGAGGTGCTCAATCGGCTGATGCGTTGGGCCATCTTCACCAACGCCGATCGAGTCGTGAGAGAACACGTAGATGACTTGCTGTCCCATCAGTGCGCCCAAGCGTATGGCGGGGCGCATGTAGTCTGAAAAAACAAGGAAGGTGGCGGTGTAAGGGATGGCCCCACCGTGCAATGCCAAACCGTTGGCTACGGCCCCCATGGCATGCTCCCTAACGCCAAAATGCAAGTTGTGGCCAGAGAAATTTCCACCACCAATGTCACCCCGGTCGCTAAGGTGAGTCCTGGTAGACGGTGCCAAGTCTGCGGATCCGCCAAGGAACGCAGGAACGCCTTTGGAGATTGCGTTCATTACTTGGCCAGAGGCTGATCGAGTTGCTATGGGGTCGGAATTTTCGAACATCCCATTCAGAGCATCTTCCCAGCCGGCGGGCAAGCGTCCTTGCAGGGCGTCGTCAAGTTGTTGGGCCTCTTCGGGAAATGCCTCTCGGAATTCACTAAAAGCAGAGTTCCAGTCGGCTTGTCGGGTCCTTCCTTCCTCGGAAGCCCGTCCCAAGTGAACGCTAACCTCAGGAGGCACGAAGAACGATTCGGTAGGCTCCCACTCCAGGTTTTCTTTGGCTAGACTCACTTCATCATCGCCAAGAGGGTCTCCGTGTGCCGAAGCTGTCCCCGCTTTGTTGGGGCTGCCGTAACCGATCACTGTGGTGCAAACGATCAGGGTTGGCTTCTCCGTCTCAGCTTTCGCCGTGGCGATGGCGGTCGAAACTGCTTCCATGTCATTCCCATCGATGTTGTTGATTACGTGCCAACCGTATGCGTGGAAGCGCTGTCCGACGTTTTCCCGGAAGGTGATATCGGTATTGCCCTCGATGGAAATCTCATTGTCGTCATAAAGCATCACTAGCTTACCAAGCCCAAGAGTACCTGCCATCGACGCCGCTTCCGAAGTAATGCCCTCTTGGAGATCGCCGTCGGAGACTATGGCGTATGTGTGATGATCGATAATCTCATGGCCCGGTTTGTTAAACCGGCTAGCTAGCCAACGCTCGGCCAAAGCCATGCCGACAGCGTTTCCGAAGCCTTGGCCAAGTGGTCCGGTAGTGGCCTCTACACCGGGGGTTACGCCGTATTCGGGATGGCCAGGGGTTTTGCTGCCCCACTGGCGGAACTGCTTGAGTTCGTCCAATGGGAGGTCGTAACCGGTCAGGTGGAGCAGCGAGTAAAGCAGGGCTGAGGCGTGGCCTGGAGACAACACGAAGCGGTCGCGATTTGGCCAGGTCGGGTCTGATGGGTTGTGGGAAAGGAACCTATCCCAAAGGGCGTAGGCCATTGGCGCTTGGCCCATCGGAGCGCCGGGGTGTCCGGATTTTGCTTTCTGGACCGAATCTACTGCTAGGAATCGGATGGTGTTTATACAGAGTTGATCAAGAGCCTGGTCTGCCAAGGTAGAACCCCCTAACGTTTACCAGACGTTTTCAAGATAACCAGAAATCCGAGATTCTGAGCGGTGTCAAAATCCCTTGGTTATGTTAGCGAACGCGACGCATGTTGTCACTATTCTTTTGGCCGCAACTAATCAGCAAAATATAGCTCCTTACAAACAAGGATCATGGGCTGGTTAAGCCTAATCTCTGTACGGTTATCAGGTTCGGGCAACAGCGACAAAATGAGGTGTTCTTCCGAGGTATTCCGGGTTCGCAAGTTTGCTCAGTGAGAGCGCGACGCTCGATGATCGACTAAAAAAGGGGACGGTAACAATTAGGTTTCCATCGGTCACAGCAAGAGTAGGAGTGCAGCCACGTCGATTTTTCTCCTTTCAACAATCTTGTTGACCAATTAATAAAGGGCGGGTTTGTAACCCGCCCTTGCGTTTGATTGACCTGGTCTCAACAACCTTACGACAGTTGTTTGGAGTTAGCCAACGCCGGGAATATCTTGTCTCTAAAGGCGGCCAACTCGCCTGTGGCGAACTCGTAGGTTTGGTCGGTCATCAGATAGAGGTGCTCCATGCCTGCGGCTTCTGCTTGCTTGATCCGTTCTGCGCAGTATTCTGGAGAGCCGATGAGACCCATGGTGTCACACAGTTGGGCTAGAGCGTCGTCGGGTAGGAATGCGCACAGTTCTTTGGCTTTTTCCCAGTCCTCAGCATGAGGGACATCGGGGTAGAGATCCCAGAGGCCACGTGGCAATTCAAATTCTGAGAAATCCAAACCAGCGGCCTTGAGCCAGCGAGAGTAGGTTGGTTCCATCAGTCGTTGGACCGCCAAAGGCCGGGCTATCTCCCTGGCTTCTTGGAGGTCGTCTCGGATGATGGTGGTGCAGGTGTAGATCGTCTCGATGTCGTCGGGATTTCTCCCTGCAGCCTTAGCGCCGTCAAATATGATTTCTCGGGATTCGGCTACCTGATTCGGGTGGATTCCGGTCATCAAAAGCGCGCCGTCGGCGACCTCACCGGCAACTTTCATTACCCTGGGTCCCGTGGCAGCGATGTAAACCGGGGTGGACACCCCTCCGCCGTGCTTCATTCGGCTAGTGGTGTCGCCAAAATCGTACTCGCCTCCGCCCATCAGGTCTTTCATCATGACGACCGAGTCGCGCATCTGCCGGACAGTTGCCGGTGGTATGCCGATGACATTGGCGGAACTATAACCCCGCCCGATCCAGATCTGAGCACGGCCCGGCGCAACTTCAGAGACCGTCTGTGCAGCAGATGCCAGCACCGAGGGATGCCGTGTTACTGGGTTGGTGACGGCCGACGCGACGTTGATGGTCTTTGTGTTGAGCAGTGCGTGCGCCATGGAGACGAAAACGTCCCTTTCCAGCATCTGGGAGTCCAACATCCCTACGCCGTTGAAACCAGCTGCCTCGCACTCCTGCACAAAGGCTGTGACTTCAGGAACGGGCTTACAGGGGGGTACTCTTAGGTCTATCTTGATGGCCATGATTTCTCCTTCACTTGGTTGCTAGTGGATACGCATTATCTGGTCAGCTCTTCACGCAAACGCCTTATCACTAGTGCATTTTCCTCTTCGGTTAGGTTCAGCGGGTCGACCGCCAGTTCGTCGGGTTGTCCGAGGAAGTGCAGATAGATAGGGGTTTCGCCCTCCGTCATGGCGTTCAGGATCTCATCTCTGGTGGGGCCATTCCAATCTGGTCCAAATTTCATGACCGCGTGGGGGATCAGATAGTCGTGGTTGTCATGCTCTAGCGTGATCTTAAGGCCTGGTATTTCACTGAGTGCGTCCACCACCTGTTCGGCCAGCACCCGGTAGGCCCGCATCTCCACTTCCTCATCTTCTTCCAGAAACATATTCAAGGCGGTAATCAGCCCTACCACTTCCTCTTTGGCGACCTTCATCGGCCGGCCCAAGAACTGCGCTGGATTTGCGTGGGCCGCGGCGGCCTCTATGAGGTCTGCGCGGCCACAGAGGATACCTGTGCCCTGAGGGCCCCGAATACCCTTTCCGCCACTGAACGACACCATATCGGCGCCATCAGCCAAGAATTTCTTGAGGTTCTCACGGGGCGGGAGCATGGACGCGGCGTCGACGACGACGGGAACGCCCTTGCTGTGGGCGATCTCACAGACCTGTGCCAGGGGGATGGCCCTGCGGTTGGTCATAGGGGCACAGAGGAATGCCACGGCAGCGGTGTTTACCCCGATGGCGCCTTCTAGTTCCCAAGGGTGGGAGTACCTGGAATCGCCTATCTCCACCAGCTTGGCCCCACCGGCCCGGTAAGCCTGTTCGTAGGGGAAGCGGTGCATGTTTTGGATTATGAACTCGTCTTTCATTCCCGTGGTGTCGGGCAACTGACGCATCTTAACCGGGTCTTTCCCTGCAATGCAGGCCGCAGCTTGAAGGACCAATCCACCGGCCGCGCCGCTGCAGACAAATCCTGCTTCGGCCCCAGTCAGCCGTGCTATGTCTTCGCCAGCTTTGCGGTTTAGGTCTTCTACGTTGACCATGATTCGTGCAGCCCCTGCCATGACTTCCAGCACCTCAGGTCTGGTCCGTGTCCCTCCATATTTGGTGACTGAACCGGCAGCGTTTATAACTGGTTTTACACCTAGACGTTGGTAAGCTTGGCTTGCATCCAAGGGTATTCCGGCCATGTTTCCTCCTCAGGCGTATTACCCGATCGCGCGGAAGTCGCGCCACATTATAGCAACTCTTCCAGTCTGGTGGTGTGCTAGAATTGGCAACCGAACCCAGAGGCGATTACGGGTATAACCCAGCTAAAATATCGTGGGAGTTAGAGATGGACCAGCTAGATGTGCAGACCAAGATCGGTCTTGTTGTGGTTAGCGCTTCTTCGATCTCTGAGCTGAGGTATCCGAGGGCAGCGCCTCCGGGAGTGGCTTTTCTCACCAGCCGCATGATGCTGGAGGAAGGAGAGGGCATCGACGCTCTCATAAAGATGGAAGGCAACGCCTCTCGTGCCATTGGGGAACTGGTCAGCGCCAAGGTAGATTCTGTGGCCTATTGCTGCACCGTTAGTGGTGCTTTACGCGGTATGGAAGGCGATAGGCAATTCTGCCGAGAATTGGAAGACCAGTGGGGGACTCCTATCACTTCCACCATGCTTGCCGTTGTGGAGGCACTGCAGCACATGGATATGAAGAAAATTGTAGTGACCACCCCCTATCCCGACAGCCATCACGTGGCGGAGCGGGCATATCTCAAGGAGGCAGGCATCGAGGCGCTTACTATGCAAGGCATGGGTCTAGAGAGCGCCGAGGGGTTTGCGTCGGTGCGACCACAAGAGATATTTGACTTCGCGATGGACGCATGGAAGGAATACGGAGATGAAGCCGACGGCCTATTCATCAGCTGCATGAACCACGACGGCATGGCAGCGGCGCAAACCCTCGAAGATACAATCGGAAAGCCCGTTGTCACCTCCCATTCTGCCACTCTGTGGAGTGTCCTCAGCCAGGCTGGCGAAACGGAACCTTTGCCGGGTTATGGTCGCCTGCTAGCGGAGCCACGGGCCGATCGTAGCAAGAATGCCACCAACGCTGTTTAGCCTAACACCGAAATGAATAATTTGGAGAACCAGAATGACTACTGCAGACCGGTTAACCATGTCCCTTGGCGAGGCGATGTTCACGCAACGAGCCATCCGACGCCTTAAGCCCGACCCCATTCCAGACGAAGTCATGCGCGACATCATGGAGTCGGCCATCCGCGCCCCCAATGGTGGTAATACCCAACAGTGGCACTTCATCGTTTTGAAAGATGCCGACAAACGTAAGCAGATGGGTGAGTTGTACCATGAGGCCTGGTGGGCCAAACGCAAGGACCAGGGAATCATGGGGCCTGAAGACATTCCTCCGGGCAAGAACTCCCAGCGCTCAGCGATGCGGCTGGCCAACGAGTTCGGTGATGCACCTGTCATGGTCTTTATCTGCGCTTTGGCCAAGGGCGGCGCTAACGGCATAATCCCTTCATCTCAGAACTTGCTGCTGGCTGCCAGGGCCCACGGTATCGGCGGCACTATAACCACTCTCCACGAAGTGGTGGACCAGCGCGTCAAGAAACTGCTGAACATTCCAGAAACCGCTGAGATAGTTTATTGCTTGCCCTTAGGCTATCCGCGGGGCGAGTTTGGTTCGGTTACCCGTAAACCCTTGGAAGAGGTATGTGGCATCGATAGTTGGGATGTTCCATATAAATAACCGCCATTGACGGCCGGAGGAAGTAGATGGCGGTTCGAACCGGCAAACAGTTCTTGGAAGGTCTAAGAGACGGTCGGGAGGTCTGGCTAGAGGGGGAGCGATTGGTGGATGTCACCACACACGCCAAAACTGCCCGTATGGCTAAAACGCTGGCCAACATCTACGACCTCCAACACACACCAGAGTACCAGGATAGGATGACTTTCGAGTCGCCAAGTAGTGGGCACCCAGTGGCTCTGTCCTACTTAGTTCCTGAAACTCAAAAAGACCTTATGCGCCGCCGGGGCGCCCTCGAGATCGTTGCCCAATCTTGCCACGGCATGTTGGGGCGCACGCCGGATTACGTGAACATCCAGGTAACCGCATCCCGCCAGTTAGCCCATCTCTACGGGCTGAGAGATCAGCGATACGCAGACAACCTACGCAACTATCACGAGTTTGTGCGAGAACATGATCTATGCCTTACCCATGCCTTTGGTCACCCTCAAGTCAATCGTTCATTGAGTCTGGCCGAACAGGTTGAGCCGTACACTGCCGTGGGTGTTGTTGACCGTACCAGTGAAGGCGTCATCGTAAGGGGCGCTAAACAATTGGCTACATTAGCGCCGTTCTCCGACGAGATATTCGCTCCCGTCTATCGTCCTCTACGCCCAGATAACGAAGAAGATCGCAAGCATTGCATCGGGTTTGCAATTCCTGTGGCAACTCCCGGTCTCAGGTTCCTTTGCCGCCCCAGTCATGACATGGGTCGGCCGTTGGCGGACTATCCGCTGTCAGGCCAGTACGATGAGATGGACGCTCTTGCCATTTTCGATGACGTGCTGATTCCATGGGAGCGAGTGTTCATCTACGACGACGTGGAATTGGCCAACATGACAGTCCAGAAGGTTACTTTGTGGCGGCAATACATGCAGCAGGTGGCAGTCAAGAGTATCGCCAAACTGGAGTTTATCCTAGGCATAGTTCATGGCATCACGAATGCCATTGGCATTGGGCAGTATGCGCATGTACAGGAGAAGAACTCAGAGGTAATTGATATTCTGGAAACGGTTCGTGCCTATATGAGGGCTGCAGAAGCTGACGCCGCGCCGTACGAAGGTGAAGGATTGTGGCCTGCTGCCGAGCCATGGATTGCGATGCGGCATTGGTATCCGGATGCCTACGCTAGAGTGGCGGCTATAGTGGAACAATTGGCTGCTGGTGGGTTGATGCTCACCCCCACGGAAGAGGATATGTTAGGGCCTCTGGCTGGAGATATCGACAAGTTCTACCAAGGAACATCCATCAACGCCAAAAAACGAGTTCAGTTGTTCAGGTTGGCCTGGGATCTGATTGGGACCCAGTTTGGTTCTCGCCAAACACTATACGAGCGTTTCTTTAACGGGGACGTGGTCCAACTCCGACAACGCCGCTACGCTACTTATGACTATTCCCGCGCCGACGCGTCGTTGGAATTGTTCATACAGGAATTGGAGAACCGCTAGCCGGCAAACAGATCCTTTACCTTTGTTAGGAATGAGCGCTTGCCGCCGCTTTCCAGGAACCTGGTCCACGACGCTTCGGCAGAGTCGGTGCGCTTTAGGTCTTGGACTCGTTGTCTCATGACCTCCAGAACTTTCTTCTCTTCACCTTCGTCCAGCCAGTAACCATGTTCGTGCTTACAACGGTCTATGGGCAAGTTGTTAGCCCGGTAGTTGAAGGTCTCCATCTGCTCGTTGCAGTGTGGACATGAGATGTCGCTCTCTCGACGGGCATATTCGATCATTCCCTTTCGCGTGTCGTCGTCCATTGAATGGTCTTCCAATTGGTCCAGTTCATGGAAGTCTAGCCACAGACCTTTACATTCAGGGCAATGATCGACATCGATATCTTTGAATTTCTTTTCGTCCAGAGGTACGTCACAACGTGGGCAGTTCAATCTGGTTCCTCGCTAAATCGTCAGGCGGTTTCAAGACGTGTTTGGTCAGGATAGCACAGCTATATTCGGCGGTTAAAGAATGCTATCAAAATACGCCGCGGCCGAAGATCTGGATGCGCCTGCCTAAGTGCCAGTAAACGTGGGCGCACGCTTCTCTAAGAATGCCTGCACGGCTTCGGTCTGGTCGGCAGTCCCGCGGGTTGCGTCGTTAGCTTGGTGCTCGGCCTCAATGACCTTGTTTAGATCCGGGTAATGGCTGTTCAACAGGGACTTGGTTGCCTTCACTGCCAGTGGTGGGTTGGCGGCAATCTCTTTGGCCAACTCCTCTACTTTGCCCATCAATTCATCTGCTGGTAATACGTCGTTGACTAAACCCTTGGTTAGTGCCCAATGGGCGTCGTAAACCTTCCCGGTGTAGGCCATCTCCGCTGCGATTCCCGGCCCTGCCAAAGCCCCGAGTATCTCAGATACTCCTGCGTCCGGAACTAGAGAACGTTTCACGAATACGGAACTGAACCTGGCCACGTCTGCTGCAAGTCTAATATCGCAGGATAATGCGATACCGAGCCCTGCTCCAGCGGCCACGCCATTAACTGCCGCGATTACTGGCTGAGGAATCTCACGGATGCGGGGCGCAAGGCGCATGATTATAGATGGGCCCGGGTCGGGCTTATCTGGGTCTCTGTCTCCACCTTGGGCCATGCGGGCAGGCATGTCCCCTACATCGGCGCCTGAGCAGAACCCCCGGCCAGCGCCCGTTAAGACAACGACCCTGATATCCGGGAACTCACCGGCCAACGTGTCCAGGGAATCGTGTAATTCCTGCGTCATCTGACGGTTGAGGGCGTTCAGTCGGTCGGGGCGCCGCAGGGTGATCACAGCGACGTGGCCATGGCGCTCCAAAGATACGTGCTGAGATTCAGTGGTGGTGATGGCCATGTTGGTGTCCTTCGGTACGGCCCATTAACTGGTCCCTGGCGATTTGGGAGCCTCGGAACAAAGCGGAAAGCTTGGCGCGGGCCGCAGACTGGCTTAGCAGGGTCAACCCGCAATCTGGAGCGGCTTGAATCTTCTCTGGATCATGGTGTTCGGCCGCGGCCAACAGCCTAAGTGCTACCTGCTCGGCGTTTTCAACCCCAGGATTGGAATTGTCTATGCAACCAAAGAGCACCGTCTTAGACGGGCAAAGCTCTAATAGTGCAGGGTCTAGCCGTGGGGCTTCGAACTCCAGGGCCACCTGGTCGACCTTGGAACCTTCCAGTTCAGCCAATATCTGCGGATAGCTGGGTTTGATAGGACGCTCTACTCCGGGCATGGCGTAACTGTAGCAGATGTGAACGGCGCTCTTCGCGCGCAGCCCGTCGGCGCAGCGATCCAGAGCCTCGATTCCCCACTCAGCGACCTTTTCAGGGTACCTGCTGAACACCGGCTCGTCGAATTGAATCACTGCAGGCCCCAGAGCATCCAAGGCCTTGGCTTCCTGACTGATGGCGTCGGCTACCGCCAACGCAAACGTCCGTTCATCCTCGTAGTAAGCATCAAATGTGGAATCGACGACAGTCATAGGGCCGGGCAGGGTCACTTTGACCGGAGAGGTGGTGTTGGTCAATAGGAAACGGAGGTCATCAACCGCAATTGGACCCGCCCATTTTACCGGCCCAGTACAGCGTCCGACTTGGGCCAGGCGGCGACCGTCGCGGATCCATTTCTCTTCTAGAGTGTCATAGTCGAATCCGCCTAGTTGGGAGGTGATATGAGTAAGGTAAGATTTGCGACGTTGCTCTCCGTCGCTGATGATTCGGACGCCTGCAGTCTCTTGGTCGTAGATGGCTAACCGGACTGCGTCGTTCTGTGCTTCTAGCAGGTCTTGGCCGGACAACAGCCAGTCAGCGCCAGCGCCGTGGTGGTCAGACCCCTTGGCGTCAAGTGATGATTGCCGGTAAAGCCAAGGAGGTTTGGGCATGCTGCCTACCACCGTGGTTTCGAAGGGCTCAGCCATTAAGCCATGACCCTACGGAACAAGTCCAAGGCGTTACCGCCCACGATCTTCTTGATGTCGGTGTCCGAATACCCTCGGCGTAGCAGCCCCCTAATGATGTTTTTTCCGTCGGCTGGAGATTCCAGACCGTTCAGGTAGGGGGCAGGAAGTTCGTCGAGGTTCCTCCCCAGCATGTAGTGCTGGAAGATCACGTGGTCACCGATGACCGTATCTGTGCCGATGCCAACATGGTCGACACCGATCAAGTTCACCATGTAATCATAGTGATCTAGTACGCACTCGATATCCTGCTCTGGGTCGTCGCTAAGGGCGTTTGGAACGGCGGTGATGCAAACCAGCCCGCCTTTGGCGGCGCAGGCTTTTAGTTCCTCATCCTTGCGGGTGCGCCTGGTGGGCCGTAGAGCGTAGGCAGCATTATGACTAAAGACCACTGGGGTTTTGGAGAATTCGATGGCGTCCATCACGGTGGGTGTTGATGCGTGAGATAGGTCTATGGCCATGCCGATATCGTTCATGCGGTGGATGACTTCGATCCCGAACTCACTAAGGCCGCCGGGGTTCCGTTCATACATGCCGTCGCCGATGTAGTTCTTTCGGTTGTAGGTAATACCTGCTAGCCTTACACCTAAAGAATGGAGCTGGTCCAGCCTATCTATTCGGCTTCCGATAGGTAGATGTTCCAAGGTGGGCATGAACCCTACCTTTCCAGCCTGTTTCGCCGCCAGTATCTCGTCGGCATTGCCCACCCGCACCACGTTCTTCTGCGCCTGAACGTCGGCCAACATCATGCCTACTTCGCTCGCAACATCTTCGTACTCGACGAATGACATCTCCGTGGCATTCTGTAAAGCGCCGAACACGTTGGCAGTGGTTACAGTAGACCAGCCGCCGTGGGCGACTGCCTCGAAGCCCCAGGAATACCGGTTAGTGCGGAGAAAGTCGATTAACCGGTCCATCGCTTCTGGTAATACGAAAGGGTGCTGATGGACGTCGATCATGCACGCTTCATCGGTTAGGCCTTCAAACCGAACCTGCTCTTCGGTGTTCAGGGGAACAATGGCAGAGGGTACCCGGCCAATCTCTTTAGACATAGGAAAGTCACTGATGCTGACCATATTTCCCCTTTCTATCCAACGCTCTGAAAAGTGATCAAAAGTGTAATTTAGGCCCGTTCCAGAGTCAACGCTGATGCGCTAGTTGACTGAGATGGCTGCTCCGGCGCCCTTGGTCTGTTCATTGACGAGGAACGACGCGCTGTCCTTTCCCCTAGATGTCTCTAGGTCGGCGTCGAAACGCTGTCCACCGATGGTACCAATGAGTTCGTAGTGCTGCTCGGTATGGAGCCGGCCCTCATATTCAGAGCTCTTGACGTTCCGCTCGGTTTCTCCCGCCAGGTACATCTCCACTGCCTGAACCATCAATTCCTGGGATTCTTCTTGTCCCAAATATGATGAAGCTTTCAGAAATACGTAACCCCAACGGATGCCATTGTGTTCCAACATGTTTGCCTGGAAACTCCTAATCTTCTTTAGTTAACGGGCCTGTGGCCACTCATGCTTATCTGCAGCACGGTTGCTGATAGCAACGTTACTATCAGGCAGAAAAATCCTACTGTAGAGAAGCCACCTAAGGCAAGGACTGCCCCGCCCAAGGCCGCGCCTCCAACCCCACCTAACTGGTTGCTAGCCCCTAACATTCCTACGGCGGTGGCTTGGGAACTCCCTGATATTTCGGCGCTAATTGCCAAAAACGTGGGCCAACCGATGCTTATAAAAGTAACACCCACGAGCGCCACGCCCACTGCCCCCCAGACGTTTATATCGACGGAGAAGAACAGCAACGCTGCCAGACCGCCGACGAGTGAGCACCCGGCCATCATCTGAGCGCGCAGTTTCATCGCCGCCACGGAACCTGCCATGGTGCTTCCAATCACTACTCCAACCCCGACTATCGCCAAAGGGATCGCAGTATCGCCAACCCTCAGTCCATGTTCGCTGATTAGATAGGCGGGAAGGTAACCGGACGTAGCGTAAAAAGCCATACGCTGGAAAAAATTAGCGGTCCATGCTGACCGGAACAAGCTGATGCTGGCCATCTGTTTGTAGCGGCTGATAAAGGAAAAATTCTGCGCTCCTGACCTTTGGATCTTAGGGTACCAGAGCCAATGAAGCGTTGAAGAGATCAAGAGTAGCGATCCGATCACCAAGAATGGAACCCGCCATCCGCCGCCGCTGGCCATAAGGGCGACGAGTGGCACGCCAATCACTCCCGACAAAGATGCAACTGCCATCAAACGCCCAAACGCCTGGGCTCGGCGTGCCGGAGTCAGCACATCAGACACTGCCGCCATGCTGTTGGGTGGAATCATGCCGCCAGAGAGTCCTGTTACAACCCTTAAGGCAAGCAATACTCCAAAATTTGGGGCGAAACTCGATGCCAATACACTGATACCCAACAGACCAAGCCCCGCCACGGCAACCGGGCGCCTTCCAAACGAATCAGAGATCGGACCCACTGATATAACGGAGATGGCCCAGGCAGCGAAGGTCGCGGCGGCCAATTGCCCGGCAGCAGCAACAGATATGTCGAACTCGTCTGATATATCAACCAAGAGTGGAGCCAACATGAGCTGCACACTCTGGGCTAAGAACATCGCCCCGCCAGTGATTGTCAGGAACCTGACTTGCCATACACCAGAAGGGTTGGCTATTTGTGCCAATCGAGACCGACCGGAGAGTTAGCCGAAGTCGAGGTTGGGCTCGATGTCAGCCGTTTAAGACGATTCATCGGTTAGAAGTTTAGCACCCGCGTTTATTTAACGGGACAGGCCTGAGGTTAGTCTAATCCGTTAGCACGAAGGAGAGGTCCTCGAACGGAGAACCGTTCATTCCCAAATCAAAATGAGATGAGCCCGACAGACTTGGGTTGAATCCGCTGGTGTGTGGGTGGTGGAGCTGCGGGGACTCGAACCCCGTACCTCTTCAATGCCATTGAAGCGCTCTCCCAGATGAGCTACAGCCCCACACGAGTCGGTAACGTTCAGCCGTCAGGCTGCTCGTTCGCCGCGGTACAGCATAGCAAAACAGACTTGTAGGTACAATGACCTACAGGTTTTAACCTAACTCTTGACGGAGTATTTGACGACGCGGCGACCTTTGCCCCAATCGCCGGGTGTGACCACGTAGACGTCTTTGTGGGAGTCTACCCAGATGCCATGGCAAGACCTGTAGCGCTCTTCGCCCCACTGGGCCAGACGCTCTCCGTCATGGTTCAGTACGCTGACCATCCCGCCGTTATGCTCTGGTATATAGACGATATCGTCCTCGTCTATGTACATCAGGGCCGGGCCGATCAGTTTTGTAGGCCAGGTCTTGATATGGTTTCCATCTTGAGTGAACACCTGGATACGGTCGTTCTCTCTGTCCGAGACCAGTACCTGTCCCTGTTTGTCGATCCAAACGCCGTGGGGCAGGTTGAACTGACCGTCCGCAGAACCAGGGTCGCCCCATGACATGATGTGTTCGCCACTGGAAGTGAACTTATGAACCCGGGCATTAGCATAGCCGTCGGCAATGAATATCTCGCCTTCGTCGTTGACCGCGATGCCGGCTGGCATGTTGAAAGGACCGCCGCTGTGGGTAACGCTGGACCAGGTAGTGGAACTGTAGTCATCAAACGCGACTCCAGTGTCGGAACGGAAGCCTTCTTCACCGATAGTCATCAGAAGCTCGCCCTCGGTGGTGAACTTGAATATCTGGTGTTTATTGCGGTCTACCAACCAAACATTGTCATCTTTGTCCAGATATATGGCATGGGCGAAGGAGATGAGTCCAGCACCCCATGACGAAATGAAATTCCCATCTTTGTCAAATATACAGACTGGATGCTCAGGATCGCGGTTAAAGCAGTAGACACGGTCTTTCGAATCGCCGTATACGGCAGCCGCTGGCATCTCCCAACCTTCGGGCAGTTTGGCCCAATCTTCGTCTACTTCATAGGTGTATCTGCCGGACCCTACGGTACCTGTTGCTGCCATGATGTTTCTCCTTGTAGTAGCTGGCTCAGTACGGGCTGATGCCCGGAGTCTTGACTCTGAAACTATAAAGGGACACACCAGGAGTTGTGTACACGGTGCGGAAATCCGAATCGCCAAAAGCGATGTTCCTGGGAACCTCCGGCCCTCTGATAACGCCCAGGTGAGCCCCGTCGGGTTCAAACACCCAGATGCCGCCGGAACCGGTGCAGAAAATACGGCCCAAGGTATCAACTTTCATGCCATCGGGCACGCCTTCCTCCGCTGAGGCCATGCTGGCGAAGACCCGGTTGTTGGTCAGTGTGCCGTCGGCCGCCACGTCGAAAGCCCTGATCTTTCGGTGTTCGCAGACAACTCCTTGTTCGGCCTCTTCGAAACAGACCTGACTTTCTCTACTGATGGCCACGTAGAGGACTGATTCGTCAGGCGAGAACGCCAGGCCATTGGGGTACTCACAGCCGTCAGTGGCAACAGAGACCTGGCCGTCAGGCGTGATTTTAAACACCCCGGCAAAATCATATTCGCGTTCGGATTCTGGCAAGCGTAACGACGGGTCAGTGAAGTATATCGTACCGTCCGAACGGCAGATAACGTCATTCGGTTTATGAAACCGCTTGCCCTCCCAGCGCTCAGCGATGGTCGTCACAGTGCCGTCAAGGTCCATGCGCGTTACGCGTCGGTGGTCGGCTCCTTCACACATCAGCAAACCGCCATGGCGGTCGAAGCTGCAGCCGTTGCCTTCCCCGGTACCTTCTCGGACCACGCTGACTCCAGAGGTAGGGTCCCAGCGTTGCAATCGGTTACCGACCAGATCAACGAAGGTCAAGTAACCTTCGGGGTGCCACAGGGGCCCTTCGGTGTTGCCAAGGTTGGTGGCCAACAGGGTGTGCGCGGGAGATTCCAGTATCTCGGCGAGTTGGTCAGGCATCATCATCTCCACCCAGGTGCTTGGTCAACAGGCGGAATTATAGCAGTAAGTCGTGCGTGGCGCATTCAGGCGAAGAACCCGTTTGACCGCTGCCGGGGCCTTGATTAGAATGCCTCTCACCTGATAAGAAACGACGGTTAAAACCAGGGTCAAGGGAGCAGATATGGTGAACATGAAACCTAACGATTCTGTCGAACAGATCGCCAACGAACTTCGTGCCCAGGCGGTCCGCCTCTGGGGAGAGCAACGGGCAGATCAACTTGAAGCATCTATAAAACAAACGGCCCAGCAGCTTTGGGACCTGGGTCAAGAGACTCCACACCGGGACCTGGAGCCCGGGTTTTACCAGTAAACCAACCACACCCAACCAGACGTTTCGAGGTACTACCATGCCCCAGCCTTATGAACTAACAGTGTCCCAAGCCGCTCAGGAGATCAGAGAGAAGAAACTCTCTCCTGTGGCTTTGGCCCAAGATCTATTGAACCGGATCGAGGCCACGGATGAGGCTTTAAAAGCCTGGGTAACCATCGACCGCGAAGAAGTACTGACCAACGCCAAACAACGGGAGGAAGAGGCCCAACAGGGGAATATACAAGGTCTACTCCACGGCGTACCGGTGGGTCTGAAGGACATTTTCTACACCGCTGGTATGAAGACCGCGGCCGGTTCCAAGGTCTATGCTGATTTCGTTCCTGAATTCGATGCAACATCCGTGGTTAAGATCAAAGAAGCAGGCGGGATAATCTTGGGAAAGGCTGTGACCACCGAATTCGCCACATCGGACCCTTCGCCGACCTATAACCCGTGGAACTTTGAACACACTCCGGGTGGTTCTAGCAGCGGATCCTCGGTGGCAGTTGCCACCAAGACCGTAGGGGCAGCCCTGGGTTCCCAGACGGGCGGCTCAACCTGTAGGCCGGCCGCCTACAACGGGATAGTCGGCCTCAAAGCGACCTATGGCCGCATCAGCCGCTATGGAGTGGTTCCTGTGAGTTGGTCTCTTGACCACGTGGGCATACTGGTCCGCACCGTGGAAGATGCCGCTCTGATGTTGCAGGTCATGTCTGGAGAGGATCCCAAAGACCCTGGATCTTCTAGCGAACCCGTGCCCGACTTTCTAGGTCAGATGGCTGAGAACAACAAACCACCCCGGATTGGAGTTGTCACCGATTACTATTCTGAGAATTCTACTCCGGAGACCTGGGCCCACACTGAAGAAGTGGTCCAAAAGCTGAAAGCAGCCGGTGCCGAGATCGTGGAGATTGGACTACCGGATAGTTTCGGTTCTTGCCACAGCGCCCAGCGGATCGTTATGAACGTGGAATGCGCGGCCTTTCACGAGCAGTTCCACGCGACTCAGGCGGAGGATTACGGACCACGTGTCCGATCCGGAATGGAGATGGGTATGTTGGTTCCTGCGACCAAATATCTGCAAGCTATGCGGCTCCGTCGCCAGTTCCGTCTTGACATGGTCCAGACGGTGGGGCAAGTGGATGCGCTGCTAACCCCAGCCACGCCTGCACCAGCTCCCAAAGACCGGAACACCACTGGAGACGCATCGTTCCAGGTTCCCTGGACCACTAGTGGCTTGCCAACCGTTACTCTGCCATCTGGATTAAGTGAAGGCGGAATGCCCTTGGCTGTGCAACTGGGAGGCTTGCCCTTCCAAGAAGGCAAGCTATTGGGTGTTTCCAAATGGTGCGAAACTGCGTTGGGGATCCGGCTCACACCGCCCAATTACGGCTAGGCCTTATCGAATCCTAACTGCGGCAAGGCCAACGAAGGTCACAGAACATAGTCGTACATTTAGAATATAGCTATAGGATTTACCGGAGAGCCTGTCGTGTTGTGAAGGCGCAGGGGGCCGATAGAGATCATGAACTCCCAACGATTGCGCTCTTTGCAGGCTTGGGCCACTGCTTCTAGGTCCGCGTTATCCAGTATCCATATGCCCATGGCCGTGATGCTCACCTGATGGATAGGGCTTGGTACCTTCTCGTACTGGGGCGGGTTTACGTCGTTTCCGGTATCTGATCCCATCATGGCGATACCCCGTTCGTAAAAGAGAGGCAGCACAGAAGCTTGGCAGGCAGTCGAACCGGCAGACCGATCCACTGGGCCTTCGATGTTGCGGCGGTGTAACTGACCGGTGCGTATTAGGAGCACATCTCCTTCTTCCACCTTGAAACCACATTGTTCCTCTGCAGCCAAGATGTCGTCGATCATAACGCCCTCACCTCGTTCCACCCAGTCGATGCCCCGGACCATGGGAACATCCACCAGCACCGCACGGGAGATAATCCCCTCATGGGCTTCTTCCACCGAACCGAAGGTTGCGCCCAGACTCGTGGAAACCAAGTGGGCTGGTTTGCCGTTGTAGGTCTTGCCGTTCCAGAAGAAATGGGATAATGCGTCAACGTGAGTTACCGTAACTCCGTGGAAGATCATACCGAAATAATCGGTTGCTGCTGGGAAGGCGCGTGAACTCACTTTGTCACCGCTGGCCCAGCCTTCGCCGCTCTCCACCATGAAATGGACCGGCACATTTGTTGGGGCATCGAGACTAGGTTCAAAGGTGACCGTACGAGACATCGAGATGCGCACACCTTCTTGCACGGTGGCGATGGCTTGCTTTACCTTGGCCGGTGTGATGTAGTTGGGGGCACCCAACTCGTCGTCAGCACCCCATTTCCCCCAATTCGAGAACTTGTCGAAATAACTGAGAACTTCGTCTTCGCTTGGGATGTTTGCCTGCGGCATGGTTATTCTCCTACTGACGTTTAAACCCTGTTAACTGATTTCTGGTCGTGTTGGTTTCGCGTCCACGACCTTTTCATACCATCCCTCGGCGCCGGACAGTTGGGCCTCTTTGAAACCGCGGCAATCGATCAGATGGTATCAACTCATGACACCGGTGGGCGGTGGGTGTTCCAGTCGGTTGCTTGTTCATAAGCGTAGGCCACACGGAAGACCATGGATTCATCGAAGGGTTTTCCGGCGATCTGTAGCCCTACGGGAAGATGGTCTGACGTGAACCCACAGTTGATGGACAACGCCGGTACACTGGCCAAGTTAAAAGGTGCGGTGAAACTTCGTCTGCCTCCCAACATCTCCAGAAAAGCCTCCTTGCTCTCAACACCTGCTTTTTCCGGTATAGGCGAGGCCGGAATTGAGGACGTAGGCATCACAAGCACATCCACTTTCTCAAGGGCTTCCAATATTTGCTTTCGGAGCATGTGCCGCAGGCGGACCGCTTTCTGATGGGCTTGGGCCGGTAGTATTGCACCTGTCAATAAGCGGAGCTGGATGTTGTAGTCGTAGTCGTGGAGCGCGTTTTCGATGCCTTCGCGGTGGACACTGGAAACGTCGCCGTAGGTGACGGCCGTGGATATGGCTGCTGATTGGGCGATCAAAGGGATGTCGATCTCTTGGATCGCTGCCCCTAATTCCCCTAATTGTGCGATTGCTTTGCGAACCAATTCGCTCACCTGAGGGTCAACAGAATCGCCTTCGACTCGCTCCGTAATCACACCGACTTTCAGGCCGTTCATACCACTGGACAACGCGCTAAGATAATCAGGGACAGGAACGTCCCAAGTATGGCTGTCTTTCGGGTCGTGACCTGCTATGGCAGCCAAAGTGATAGCGCAATCAGAGACCGTTCGGGATATCGGGCCGACTTGGTCCATTGACCATGACGCTCCAAGTACACCGTGGCGGCTGACACGCCCCCAAGACGGGCGAATTCCTACCAGACCGCAGAAGGAAGCGGGTCCTCGTATGGAACCACCGGTGTCTTCACCCAAGGACGTGGCGCAAAGAAATGCTGCTGTTGCAGCGCCTGAACCACTGCTGGATGTACCAGGGTTCCGGGATAAATCCCAGGGGTTCCGCGGCCGGCCGTAGGGATGTTCAAAGGCGTCTCCCATGGCGAATTCGCTCATGTTTAGCTTGCCCAATAACACGGCTCCGGCAGCGTTAAGTTTGGTCATCACTGTAGCATCTTCATCGGGCACAAAATCCTTGAGGATAGAGGACCCACCCGTAGTGAGGATTCCTTTGGTGTAGACCTGGTCTTTGACCGCCGTCGGGACGCCGTGCATTGGACCCCGGTACTTTCCAGACAAAATCTCTTGTTCTGCTCGGCGTGCGTCCGCGATGGCCCGATCGGCAGTGACGGTGATGTAAGAATTAAGTTGCGGGTCGAACTGAGGGATGCGCTCCAAGTAGGCCTCGGTGGCTTCTACTGGCGATACCTCCCGTGTCTCTATTAGAGATGCTAATTCAGTGGCCGAGATAAACGGTAGCTCAGACTTGTCCATCAAAAACCTCAGTGCCCTGAATCGGGCGAAGCTGGAGCACGGCCATTTTGCCCCCGGCTAGACCTGTTGTCAACGCGATGCTGACGACGAGGTATTCTTGGCAGAAGGATCCGCGCTTCCAGCAAGGTATTTAGATCAGCCGCTGATATAATCGACTAGTATTCAGACCCTCAAACCCAGGGGTAACGACATGAAGAAGCTGGCCGGAATCATACTTGCCGCAGGACAAGGGATCAGGATGAAATCCCGTACCACCAAGGTGTTGCATCGCCTCTGCGGAAAAGAACTGCTTTGGTATCCCGTGGAACTCCTGAGACAACTGGGTGTTGAGCGGACAGTGGTGGTGGTATCACCCGCCAATCAGGATGCTGTGAAAAACCTTCTAGGCGATTCTGTGGAGTATGCGCTCCAATCATCTGCGACAGGTACGGCAGGCGCTGCGGAATCCGCCACCGAAATGCTCCGTGGCAAGTTTGAACAAATTGTGCTCATGGGTAGTGACTCTCCGTTATTGTCCCTTCAATCACTCCAACGCCTTGTTGATGGGCATTTGGCGCACAACAGGCAAATGTCCATACTCTCCGGTGTCGTGGAAGATGGCAGCGGTCTGGGACGTATTAATCGGGTTCCGGGCTCAAAGCAGGATGTTTTAGGCATCGTGGAGGCGGGCGACGACCCTAACAGGCCGGCTGAGGCAATTGAGGTGAACTCAGGAGTGTACTGCTTCCAAGGAACTTGGCTCTGGGAGAACCTACAAAAAGTAGGGGCTGAAGCTGGCGAGGAACGTTACCTGACTGAATTGGCAACCATCGCCGTACGTCAAGGTGAGTCAGTGTCGGCTCTGCGTTCTGATGACCCTGTCGAGGTGCTAGGGATTAACAACCGGGTAGAATTAGCAAACTTAGAGGATATAAAACGCGGGCGCATCAGAGAGCGTCTGATGCTAAATGGAGTCACTATCTCCGACCCGACGTCGGTAATGATTGATGAAGGTGTAACTATCGGACAAGATACGATGATTCTGCCAAACACAATGCTCCTTGGTAATACGGCGATCGGGTCAGGGTGTCAGATTGGACCGGGTTCGGTGGTTAGGGACTCAGCCATTGGCGACGATTGCAAAATCACATCATCTGCCGTTGAGGAAGCGGTCATGGAGTCTAGTGTCGATATAGGACCTTTCAGTCACCTACGCCCGGGAGCGTATTTGGAATCCGGCGTTCATATTGGAAACTACGTTGAGGTGAAAGAAAGCCGGTTTGAGGCCGGGGCTGTGATGGGCCATTTCGGTTATATAGGAGATGCGTCCATTGGATCCAACGCAAACGTTGGAGCAGGTACGGTTACCTGCAATTATGACGGGAAAGACAAACATCGTTGTGTAGTGGGGAAAGACGCCTTTGTCGGCTGTGACACTATGCTAGTGGCGCCAGTTACGTTAGGTGCTGGAGCGGTCACCGGAGCGGGTGCAGTCGTCACAAAAGACGTCCCACCGGCTGGACTAGTCGTAGGCGTTCCTGCTAAAATGTTGCCTAGATAAATGGTTCCAACTGACCTCTCGGCGACTCTTCCCACAGGTGTATATATCCAAAGAGGCATAAACGTGGGTTGACCGGGAGGACGGGGTGCTTGGATACATATTATTTACCACAAAGCATAATTTTCTTAGTCTTCTCCATCCTGTTCTCGTACGTAAGCCTTTTGCGCTTGGGTCGGCCTGTCAGGGCAAACAGTAGTGATGAAGACACTTCGTTTCTCTCTGAACCGCTTCTCTTCTGGCTAAAAGTTGGGTGTCTCTTCCCGGCCACCATCTCCGGCGCAGCGCTGATTCACGGTTTTGCGACTACCGATTGGTGGCTCATTGCTGCGATGTGTGCTGGGCTCTTATTTGGATTTTTCCTGATTGAGCGCGGCGCTGAGAAGATCGGTAAGCGCTATCCCAGAGTGTCCCGGCCGTGGTCCCGGACAACTATTACGATTGGGTCTGCTGCGTCAGTTTTGAATGGCCAACTGAGCAGTGGCAACGAGAATGGCAATGGTACGGGCTTCACGCAAGAAGAACTAGAAGAGCCCGCAATCACTGAAGACGAGCTGATCAGTCTTGATGATCGCGACAGAGAGATGCTTCGCTCAATCATCCGCTTGGATGCAACCACGGTCCGAGAAGTCATGGTGCCAAGGTTGGACATGGCCGCCGTTGAAGCCGATTCTCCCCTGAGCGCGGTGGCTGAGACCATGGTAACCCGTGGACACAGTCGATTGCCTGTCTATGAAGAGACCGCGGACAGGATAATTGGCATCATCCACGCCAGAGATGTCTTAGCCTCGTTGGCCGCATCCACTACGTCGAATTCTGAAGACACTCTTCGGACGCTGGTCCGTGAGGCATTCATCATACCGGAGACCAAGCGAGTGGATGACCTCCTCGAAGAACTTCAGGAACGTCAGACTCAGATCGCCATTGTAATTGACGAGTATGGTGGCACTGAAGGTTTGGTGACCATGGAAGATGTCCTTGAAGAAATTGTCGGAGAGATTGAAGACGAGTTTTCCCGCTCCCGCGACGCTCAAGTAATCCATCAGGCAGACGGTAAGGTACTAGTTGACGCCGGGGTCACTACTGAAGTCGTCGAAGAGCTCTTGGGAGCAGCTATAGACACCACAGAGGTCGACACTGTGGGTGGTTACGTGTACCACAGTCTGGGTCGTATACCCCAAGCCGGCGACATCGTGGAAACCGATGAACTTCACATAGAAGTAATATCTATGTTGGGACGTCGACTAAGGAAATTACGTATCTACCGGACTGATCATGGAATCATGGATCCAAGTCTGTAGGAATTTCAGAAATCCGGAAAACTCGAATGACATGGGAGCGACAACGGGAACCTCTTTAAATGTCCACATAATGGTCGCTTCCCACTGTTATTCGGAGAAACCAACTGTCGCGAGATTGTATTGACGATGGAAAACATCGGTTTACAGCAAATAGACGTTTCGTCGTGGGCCTAAACCAAGCGGGTGCCTTTGCTCCCGCTACAGTCTAAGTTATGGCAAGCAATCGAGTTAGCTAATCTCTAAACTGATGGCTAATTGCTATCACATTAACCTGCTATCTGAGTGCTATCAATTCTCCAGAAATCACTAACCGGTGGTCGTACACGAAGCGTGGGACTGAGGACACCAGGTTAATGTCTGAGCCTGGCGCAGCGTCCAAAGTCAGGTCATCTTGGTGGAGCACTTGGCTGGATATTGCCCGGTAGAGGAATTGTCTGTCCCCATTGTCGGTGATGATGAATACGTCTTCGCCGGTCCGCAACTTCTCCGGCACTTTCTGAAGATTAAAGAACACTGATCCCTCTCGGCTGATGGGGCTATCGGTGTGTCCGAAAAACCAAGAAGCACCATCTTCAGCACCATTAGCCGTTTCGGGAATGTGCCCCACCGTATTATTGGGACTCTCGTAGTACCGCCTGTCCCCCAGGTCCAAGATGGACAATTCAGAGATGCTGGAATCTACTCCGATAGACGGAACCATAATCCGGGTAAATGGTTTTATGTCGGTGAGTGTCCCACCAAATTCACCAACGGGGGAGAATCCATCCAACAAACGCTGTTCCCTGAAATCGGGAGGTTCATAGCTAAAGAGATCGTTCCACGATGCCGAGGACACAGCTTTGCCTGGAAAAAGGCTAACGCTGTTTACCGAGTTGCCGGTGATGGACGGGACTGTGCGGGGTTCGAAGACCGACACCAAATCATCGAGGTTCGTCTTTGCGCTGGCCGAATACCCGTAGTAGGCGCCCCCTGACGCCAGCAATAGCAAACCTATAGCTAGAAGAAATATTCCTGTGAAATTGGCGACACGCCGTTGCAATCGCCCATGAAGATAATCGTAACCGGCTTCCATGCCAGCTCCTTCAACACTCACCACCCTGAAATTAACACACCCTGGAGTTGTGAGGAGAGCGCGGGATTGGAGTTTGTCCTAATTAAGACTACCGAAGAGATTCTATCGAGGCCTAGGGGTATTGGCGCCGCCGGGAGAGATTGGCTCATTCAGATAGATATCGCCGTTGCGAATCTTGATATTGAACCCGCACGTCGGATTTATACAAACCCACGCCTTGTAATGGACCGCAGCCCCTTGGCCGCCATAATCCGAGAGAGGAACAAGACTCCCAGCTTCACAGTTCAGACATTTGGGCATCGCCGTATCAGACACTAACTCCTCCTCCCAACTCGGAATATGCCGAGTATAACAAAGTCAATTGGGCGGGAACAACAGGAATGAGCATGAGGATTACTAAAAATGGCGAACCCAGGCAACATAACTCTGAGATTCGTTGTTACGTTCCCTGGGTTCTTGGTTGTTCCCGTTTCTTCTAGGCTACTCCAGGAAATCCCTGAGTTTCCTGGAGCGGGTGGGATGGCGTAATTTGCGTAATGCTTTTGCCTCAATCTGCCGGATTCTTTCACGTGTCACGCCAAACTCTCTTCCGACCTCTTCCAGAGTGCGGCTTCGACCGTCTTCTAGGCCGAATCGGAGCTGTAGCACCCTTGCTTCGCGCTCGGTCAGAGTGTGCAAGACCTCACCGACCTGCTCTTTGAGCAATTGGAAAGAGGCGGCGTCTGCTGGCGCAAGTGCGTTCCGGTCTTCGATGAAATCTCCCAAATGGGAGTCTTCCTCTTCGCCAATCGGAGTTTCTAGGGAGACGGGTTCTTGTGAAATTTTGAGAATCTCTTCAACTTTTTCTGGACCGATCTCCATTGCTAGGCCAATTTCTTCCGGAGTGGGTTCTCGGCCGTACTCCTGAAGCAACCGGCGGTGCTGGCGCATCAGTTTGTTGATAGTTTCAACCATGTGTACGGGAATCCGTATGGTTCGGGCCTGGTCGGCGATGGCCCTAGTGATGGCCTGTCTGATCCACCAGGTCGCATAGGTGCTGAACTTGTAACCCTTGCGATAGTCGAATTTCTCAACCGCCCGTATAAGGCCAATGTTGCCTTCTTGAATCATGTCCAGCAAGGCCATACCCCTTCCGATGTACTTCTTGGCCACGCTGACCACCAACCTGAGATTGGCTTCGGTCAGGCGGGCTTGGGCACGCTCACTCTCGGCGTCGATCCGTCGGAAATAGGCACGGAACAGCGGATCAAGATCCTGTAGGTCTGTGAAGCTGTTGAGTTCTGCGAGTTTGGCGTCCAACTGTTCGAGGTTTGAGTCCTGAAGAACATCCACGGCATCAGGTGGAACCAGCCAGGAACTGAGCGAAAGCCCAATTACTCGTTGGTAGACATCGTCCTGGTATTCGTTCAAGTCCTCCGCCATCGCTGCCAGCATATCTACAGAGACTTCAGCATCGATCGCATCCCTGAGTTTCTTGTGGTCGGTAATCTGTGAGACTGTCAGGTTAGCTGGCAATCCCAACTGGTCGGAAAGGGATTTTACTAGCGAATCGGCATTGACCATCCGCTTGAGAAGACCCGCAGTTATCTCCCAAGGACGGGGCGGCCGGCCTTCAAGTTCCTCTAATTCTTGGCGTAGCCCTTCCAGGTGTTTGCCTCCTTCGATTTTGCGGGCCAAAGATCGCTCGTCGGCAGAGGTTAGAAGCCGGACCCGGCCAATTTCGCGAAGGTACATACGCACCGGGTCATCCAGTACTTCGACTGACTCTGTTTCGGGTTCCCATTCCGGCTCTTCATCGTCATCGTTGGTGGCGTCAGGGGATGCTGAGCCCTCAGCCGCGGTAGTTTCGGTGGAGTCTCCGTCCTTCTCAGTCGTGGCTGTACCGTCCCAGGCGACTTCGCTGGGGCTCTCGGTTATGGTAGTTGGCCTGACTCCGGACATACCGTCCCCGTCAACACCTTCGTCGTCCCCTCGGGCGGCATCAACGTTGCGGATTAAGTCCAGTACCGGATTAGGAGAATCCGAGTCGTCTTGGCGTGACTCCAAAAAGTCCTCCGGAGTTAACTCGTTCGCACTGTCTTTTCTTTTGGCCATAACGCCTCCTTAACCGGAAATTCCTTGGGCTTGGCCTCGTCGAAGGCCTTCATTCTTCTTGATCTGTTCGTTAAGTTGTAAAACTGCGTGATTCTCGCCGCTCTCCAGGTCTGGAGGAGTCTCAGAGAATCGCTTGGCTTCTTCAGTTTTCAGTGTCCTTAGACTCCGTTCTTCCAACCGGGATACGGTTTCCAATATATCCGCATTTCGGCGGCTAACGTCCGATTGAATCATAGGTTTTTCAAAGAGCATTGTAAGCTGTCCAGAGACTTCATCGTTACCGTCTCTTCTGACGGCTGCCAAAGTCTCTTCTTTATCGATTCCATGGCCGGCGTTCAGCCACCGGGTGAACAGTTCTTTGTTTTCGTGCCGCTGAAAGAATTCAGCCCTCAGCCCGGATGCTAATTCCCTGAGCTCAGGAAATTCCAGGAGTAACTGCAAGCAATGTTCTTCCACAGGGTCGTGGTCCAATTTCGCGAATGGCGATGCCGTCGCTGCAGAAGTACGTTGTTGCGCCGGTTGACGAGTACGCCTTGACCCAGATGGTCGGCTAAGTGCAGCCTTCACCGTGTCGATTGGCACGTCTAGATTATTGGCTAATAACTCCACAGCATTGGCTTGTTGTATCCCTCCTCCGAGAAGATGGATGAACGGAGCTGCTTCGGCCACGCATTTGGCCTTGCCCTCCGGCGTGCTCAAGTCAGTTTGGCTTGTTATTGAATTGATCCGGAACGTTATCGCCGGAACCGCCGATGCCACCAGTTTACTCCAGTCGCTGGGCGACCGGTGGATCACTTCATCCGGGTCTTGGCCCGGTGGCATTATGATGACCCTTGGATCCGAATCTTCAGTTTGCGTCGGTCCGTCCGGCCCCGAACGGCTGACTGCCTTGGTCTGGAAGTTCTGCAGGACCACGTCCAGGCTGCGCAGCGTGGCGTTTTGCCCAGCGGCATCTTGGTCGAGGGCCATGGTCATCTTGCCAGTCAAACGCCTGATCTCATCGACCTGATACTCGGTTAGCGCCGTCCCCATCTGGGCTACAACGTTCTCGAATCCAGCCTGATGGGCCGCGATGGCGTCCATATAGCCTTCTACAATTACAGCGCCCTCTTTTCTGACAGCGGTTCTGGCCCGGTCCATGCCATACAAGATCCGGCTTTTGTCAAACAGTGGCCCCTGCGGAGAGTTCAGATACTTCGGTTCCGAACCGTCAAGGGTCCGAGCCCCAAACCCAATCAAGTTCCCATTGGCATCTCTTATGGGGAACATCAGGCGGCCCCGAAACAGGTCATGGGCTACGCCGTCATCACCTGTGCGCAACACTCCAGTCTGGGACAATTCCTCTTCTGTATATCCTTCTCTGATCAAGTGGTTCTTCAGAGACTCGCCGTCGGTTGGGCTGAGGCCGATACCGAAGGTCTCTATCGCTTGTTTGTCCAGTCCTCGTTGTTCCAGGTACTCTCTGGTGGATGCTCCCTGTGCTGAGGCCAATGTCCGTTGGAAATAGGCTCGGGTGTCTTCGTTGATTTTGTAGGCCGCCTCATTCCGTGAATTCTCCCCTCGCTGCGGTAGGGCCACTCCAGTCTGTTGGGCCATTTGCCGAAGGGCTTCACCAAACTCCAGGTTTCCTGATTTCATGACGAATGACAGAACGTCCCCGCCTGTTGCGCAGGACCCAAAACAGCGCCATGATTGTCTGTCTGGAAACACGTGGAATGAAGGTGTTTTCTCTTGGTGGAAAGGGCAGTTGGCTTTGAAGCTGTTGCCGGAACGTTGGAGAGGCACCCGCTGTGAAATCACATCTACGATATCTAACCGGCTTTTGACGTCGTCAACAACAGTCATTGTTCCAACTTTCCGCCGGCGAGAATCACATCAATCATCCACCCACTTGCTCCCATGACATCCGTCGCCCAAAGCCTGTTGGTTCTAGAGCAAATCTAGATATCAAACCCAGGCAGACTCGCATCTAATTCTACCACGGGAACCCATTATTTGGACAGAAGAGTAAATCTGATCACCGGTTGTCGATGATGAGTGAGGAACCGCCGGCGCTGATGCTAATTAGAGCGACCACAAAGGATTTCCTTGCGGCCAAGCATGCTTTGAAGCGAATCCGTGACTATGCCATCCAACCGGGCCGCGGCCATCCGCTCGAGGTCCTGATCAAAATCTACGTCCCAGGCCAACACTCTGGCACCACGCGAGTGGAACCTACGATGTAATCTGTTGTTGTAGGAATCGTTCGCTGGGTCGTACCAGTTGGCTTGTACCAGAGGAGTGAAGCAACGTGAGCTTATCGGGAATGGGTGACGGCGAGACCAGATATATCCCCGGAAGATTCGGGGCTCGATCTTCCGAAGTTCCCATAGGGATATCGGATTGAAGCTCGCGACCAGCGTAGTTTCCCAGCGTGCGTGCCTACGGACCACTTCTGAAACCTTGTGGGCAATGAACCGCATACCGGTCATGATGGCCTTCATCTCAACGTTAATCAGATAGCTTCGGGGCAGACATTCAAACACTTCATCTAACGTGGGAACCCGTTCACCTTGGAATCCAGGACCAAACCAGGAGCCAACGTCCAACTTCCGCATCTCGTCTTGGGTGTAATGGTTGACCGGACCGGAGCCAGCGGCGGTGCGCCCTAGAACCCTGTCGTGGAATACCACCAGTTCTCGGTCTTTAGTAAGACGGACATCCAGCTCGATGCCGTCAGCGCCCAGGCTTAAGGCTTTTTTAAACGCCGGGATGGTGTTCTCAGGGGCGCTGGTGGCGTCGCCGCGGTGAGCGATAATCAGCGGAAAAGGAAGAGAGCCGGGAGTAAAATCCCAACTAGCAATCGAAGCTGTTCTGTTGCCGTTTTCCATGTTCTGACCTCAGTTCGGCTGGTTCGACAACCATACTCAGTGCTCCGGATGGGTGTCAATGATCCAGATAGGCTGACGGGGGAGTAGAATGACCGGGTCATTACGCTTTCCGCCCAAGTCGAAATTTTCGTGAGGCGGGAGTTCGTTTAAGGGAGCGTCCCGCCGCGATGAGGCCATTTTCCTGGGGCAAAGGTACGCTGTGGTCGGTGCTGCAGAACGCCGATTTCCGCATCATTTGGTATGTAGGGAGTGTCGGCGAGTTCGGTCGCCGTATGGAACTCCTTGTCCTCAGCTGGCTGATTCTCCAATTGACCGATTCCTACCTCCAATTGGGCTTGATATTGGCCTTCAATAATCTGGCCCGGCCGATGATCTCCATGTTCACCGGCTACATAGCTGACCGGTTCCCCAGGGAAAAGGTCTTACTAATTGGGCAGACGATAAATGTGCTGACAGCGGCCATCCTACTATTGGTTATTGCATATGACATCGCTCTGATAAAGGCATGGCATGTGTTCGCTGCAGTGTTCATTCAAGGGCTTACCAAGGCCATTGAGGACCCTTCACGCCGCACAGCTATCTTCGATATCGTGGGCCAGCAACGGTTGGTCAATGCGCTATCGCTGGATGTAATCAGCAACAACCTGGGCAAGATGGCCGGCCCGGTACTGGGCGGGATATTGCTGGATACCGTTGGGTTTAGCGGAGCTTATTCTTTCCTTCTGGTGGTTCATGTTTCCAACCTGGGGCTAATGACCCGTCTGCGGATACCCGGCTATAGAGGGCCCGCCCATATAGAGCCGGTTGTCCGCAGTTTGAAAATCGCTGTGGGTTATGCATGGCGTAGTCCTGTGTTGATCGGGTTGTTCTACATCACAATCGTAATGAACGCTCTTGCGTTCCCTTTCCAGCAGTTCATACCTGCCATTGGACGTGATCATTTAGAGGTGGGTGTCGCTCTGGTCGGACTGCTGGTGGCCGCTGATGGTTTCGGCCAACTTGCAGGCGCAGGGATCATGGCTATTCGCCGAGACCTTCGTTACCACGGCCGGGTCTTTGTGATGGGTTCCGTGGGTGTGTTGCTTATTGGCATGATCTTCGTCTGGCCAACATGGTACGCAGTTACGTTCGTGCTGCTTACCTTGGGCGGAGTTGCCCAGTCAGGTTTTTCCACCATGCAGAGCGCTGTCACTATGTTAGCCACCCCCCACGACATGAGAGGCCGCATGATGGGGTTACTCAGCTTCTGCATCGGAGTTGGAACGCCGCTGGGTGCTTTTGAGATGGGTCTAATGGCGTCTGCCGTTTCTATTCAATGGGCTATAGCTCTGAATGCATTTGCAGGGTTAGTTCTCTTGTTTCCGGCCATAATATTCACCCCGTTAACCTGGAAGCCCTTGGCCCAAGTCGAGTCCGATGACGTTGAACAAGAGAACGTTAAGTTGAATACGGACGCTTCCGCAGGAGAACTCTAGCCACATGGACTTCCCTTGCCCGCCATTGGCGGAAACGGTATATTCTGGTGGATTGGACCCGCCTAAGCGCTTGGTGCGCCACCGGAGTTGATATGCAGCAAATCGTAGATTGGCCAGCCCGGATGAAAGAGGTAGCAGCATTTGTAGGGCTAGGCCAGGAAGAGCTTGAGGTGATTGAATCGACCCGGGAGTTGGTGTTGGCCAAAGGCGAAGAGATTACCGCTGCTGTTTACGACCATTTCCTGCTGTTTCCCGAGACTCGTCGTTTCTTCCTAGAGGAAGGTGGGACTGTTGATGAAGCCAAACTAGATCGCCGCAAGCATAGCCTTCTGCGCTGGCTTACAGGCTCCATAAGCTTCCAAATCGACGAGGACTACCCTATAAGGCTTCTGGCCACAGGCATCGTCCACAGCCATCCGCCTTCCCACCGGGCCCACTTGGGGTCAATCCCGAGCCGCTTCATGACCGGGTCCATGTCCTACATGATGACCTACCTGACTCGGGTATTCCAAGAAGAACTTCCGGATGCGAATAAGGCGTTCGATGCGTCTGTGGCCTGGAATAAACTGCTTATGGTCCAACTGGATATCATGCAGGCAGGCTATGTCAACGAAACTCCAACCGAAGCTACGGGCAACGCCACAGCGGAATAACAGAGATAGGAGAGAACCATGGGCAAGGTGTTAGTCATACAAGGCGCTGGCATGAACATGAGGGGTAAGTCTCAAGTGGAAACTTTTGGTCCCATGACCCTGGAAGAGATCAACGAACAGATAGAAGGATACGCTGAAGGTTTGGGGATGGACATCGAAGTGATGCATTCCAATCTTGAAGGCGAAGTGATCAACGCGTTATATGACGCCCACGACCGAGATTTTGACGCGGCGTTAATCAACCCTGCGGGTTATACCACTACCACCGGCCCTATCAAGGCAGCCATCGCCCAGGTAAAGTATCCAGTGATTGAAGTCCATGCCTCCAATCCGACCTCACGTGGAACGGTTTCGCAGGTGCTGCCCGTTTGTAAAGGCGCGGTATATGGGTTTGGAGTATACGGCTACAGGATGGCCTTGGAGGCCGTCAAGCAGATGGGGTAGCAGATTAGTCGCACCGGAAGCAACGGCGCTTACCAAACACGTCGTCGTGAACGCTCTTGGTGACTATCAGATAATCAATCACTGCCCGGAGTGTTTTACCCTCATCAACTATATCGTACTTGCCTTTCATGGAGCGGATGAAGGCCATCTGGTCAGTGCCTAACTCAACCTCAAAGGTTTGTTTTGGGCTCGCCATATAGTTGTCTCCTAGGCATTTGACTGTTGGCTAGAGGGCGGCTTCTAGAACGGCTTGAGAGATAGCCGCCAGTCTAGGTGTATTGGTGGCCTCCGCTCTAAACCCGTTGGTTATGTAAGCAATAGCCAACCCTGAATCAGGATTGGCCCACCCGATGGAAGTTCCAGAGCCGGCGTGCCCAAAGGTACGTATGTCTTCATTGCCAGGCTCTGCCGAACGGGGGTCGCCCAATGATAGCCCCATGGAGCGTTTAACCTGGCGGTCTAGGCTGTGGTCTAGTCCTTCTGACTGCTGAACCGTCACAGCAGCCACAGTTTCCGGTTTTAAGGTGGTCACGCCATCCAGAGTTCCTCCGCTGGCCATCATGGCATAGAACCGTGCTAACCCTCGCGCGGTAGCGATGCCACCACCAGCCGGTAGCACAGCGGTGTGGACCTCAGGGCGGTTATAGATAGTCACTTGGCTCGTGCGATCGCAGTCTTCCATTGCATGCAGTTTCGACACCCGACTCTCCATTGACGAGTTTATTCCTAAATGGAACTCGTCGATCTTTTGTGGACCGGTAATCTCCTCTCTAATGAATTGGTCAATAGGCCTGCCATCTATCCTGCGTACCAACTCACCAACGACCCAACCAAAGTTACGAGGATGATAAGCAATCACACGGCCTGGCTTGTAGTCCAGTGGAATCTGCTCCATGGCCTCGACCGCTGCTTCCCAATCGTGCCAGCGGTCCCAGGTCATATGGCTTGGCGTGTCCGGAAATCCAGATTCATGGGTCATAACATGTTTGATCGTGACGTCTTCTTTCCCCTTCTGGCCGAACCCAGGCCAGTGAGATGCTACGGTGTCGTCCCAGTCGAACTTGCCTCTCTCCCAAAGGATATGGAGGCAGGCCGAAGTGACAGCTTTTGTGGAGGAAAAGAGAACAAACATGGTGTCTTCTGCCACTGGTGTCCCTGAATCTCGATCAGCCAGACCACCGTGGAGGTCTAAAACTAGTAGCCCGTGACGGTAAACAGCCAGAGCCGCTCCCGGATGAACCCCGGACTCGATTTGCTGATTGAATAATTCTTCGACCCAGCCGAGTCCCTTCGGGTCCATCTGAGCCCTTTCAGCGGCTACCACCATTAAGTTACTTTCCTTGGTGTCTTGTTTCTAAGAGTTACGTACGTGGAATCTCGATTATATGACGTTAATATCTGCGCCACCCAATCCTTCAATCATTATGGAGGCTGAGTCACCGGCTTTTAGGGGCTTTGGCGACACGATACTACCGGTAATGATTACCATTCCCGCGGATAATCCCAAGCCTTGTTCTGCCAATTTATTGGCCAACCAGGCAAGTGGTTCCAGCGGATGACCCATGACATCCGAACCATGGCCGTCTCCTACCATCTCACCATTGATGGTCATAGACCCGTAGGCAGCCTGCAGGTCAAGATCGCGCCAGCTTGTAACCGCTTGACCGAGGACCACGCCTTCGTTGTAGACGTTGGCGGCGACTCCGGTAATGAACTGCGTCTTTGCGTCCGTTCCTGGGGCGCGCCTAATATCGATTACTTCGAAGGCCGTAGATAATGAATCTACAGCCTCTGATACAACTCCGCGGTCATATGGTGCACCAGCTGCTAAGAGGTCGACGCCCAGTCGTACCGCCACCTCGCACTCGATGCCAAGTTGTACGAAATCGGCCGCTGCTAGTGTGCAAGGAGATTGTCGAATATTGCCTTCCAATATCAACCCTAGGCAAGGTTCGCTGACCCCATTGGCAGCTTGGAGAGCGGCCGTTGTCATCGCCAACTTATAGCCAGCTACGGCCCCTTGTTCTTCAGAGATATGCCTCTGGTATTCCCGTTGGATCAGGTACGCTTCATCGATGTCTATGGGCATCAATCGGTCTTCTAGGGAATATAGCTGTCTTGTCACGTGCTGACTGGCTAGGGATTGGGCTGCCTGCTGTATTTTGGCGTTTACCGACATCGAATCGATTTCCTCTGGGTATTCTTGAGTGTTTCCGCCAGCGTAATCTTCGGACATCTATGTGTATGGCTGGAGTTCCACTTCATGTAGCGCAGGAACGACCTCTCCGCCTAGCAGTTCTAAAGAGCGCATAACATCTTTATGGGGAATATTGCCGTCGCTGCCAATCAGTATCAAATAACCCGGGCTGAGCTTCTGAACGGTGTCCTTCAATTTGGCAATCACCGTCTCAGGGCTTCCCACCACCACGGCGTTCACATCTTGTAGATCCTGGTAGGTCATTGGAGGACCTCCGCCGCCTCCCAGTCGTCGGGTAGACATCTGACTAGCGACCCGGGATTGGTATCCTGGTGGGTCAACGTGTTCGACGGGTCCACGCATGCGGTGTTGCTGGGCCCAGAGGAAGCCTCTGCCTATCTCCTGCGCTTTTTCATCGGTGTCGGCAACTAGGGCCCGCACTTGGTAGCCAAAGTGTTTCGGGCCTGGAGTAAAGCCAACCTCTTTGGCAGTGTCGATATAGACCTGTTTCAGTTCTTGGGTCAGGCCGATCAAAGCGCCCAGATTCATGTAGGCATATTGATGCTGGGCTGCCCAGATCACGCTTTCCGGGCTGCTACCTCCGGGGAACCAGACCGGAGGGTGTGGTTTTTGGAACGGCAGTACCCAAGGGTTCACCACTCGTCGTTGATAATATTGGCCTTCGAACCTGAAAGGTCCTGGTTCAGTCCAGCATTTGATAATCAGGTTATGAGCCTCTTCGAAACGGTCTCTGTTCTCTGTCGGGGATATCCCGGCCTGAAGTGTCTCAACGGCTCCCCCGCGCACGAATCCGGAGATCAGGCGGCCGTGGGAGTAGCAGTCTAGCATCGCTAATTCTTCGGCCATGCGTACCGGGTCGTTGATAGGGATTATGTTGCCTAGAATGGCGATACGCACCTTCTTGGTAAGCCGACTTATCACGGCGGCGTCGATGTTAGCCGATGGCTTCATATTCCAATAAGAAGCATGGTGTTCGTTGGTCATGATCCCGTCGAGCCCCGCCTCGTCTGCTAGAACGTATTGTTCGTGGTATTGGTTGTAGAGAGTGTGGGCTTTTTGGGGGTCGAAATAGCTGTTTGGGAAACCAAGGCGTCCTGAATCATATTTCTCTAGGTCTTCTTCTCGTACGTGGACATATGGTTGTTGAGAATGGAAGAAGACTTCAACTTGTTCTTTCATAAAGAAGCATCCAGATATATCGGTGTCGAGGCAAGGTGGGGCCTAGTATAGCATCTGAATTAGGGACATTCGTAGAGACAACTCAGCCGATTTCTATGCCTACAGGGCAGTGATCCGAGCCCATAACATCTGACAGGATAAAGGCCCCGGTGAGGCGGTCGGTGAAGTCTTGGTCCACGAAGAAGTAGTCGATGCGCCAACCTACATTTCGGTCTCTGGCCTTGGTCATCTGGTCCCAATAGGAATAATTGCCGGGCTCCTGATTGAATATACGCAAAGTGTCCTTGTAGCCTTTTCCCAGGAACTCGTCCATCCAAGCCCTCTCTTCTGGTAGAAACCCAGAAACTTTCACATTCTCTTTAGGTCGGGCTAGGTCTATCTCCTTGTGCGCGGTGTTAACATCGCCGCACACCACAACATGTTTGCCGCTCTTCTTGGTCTTTTCGGCGTAAGCCAGAAAAGCGTCGTAAAAATCCATTTTGTACTTCAGACGCTCAGCCGAACGCTTGCCGTTGGGGAAATAGATGTTGAACAGCACGAAATCGCCAAAGTCGGCGATTATTGTCCGTCCTTCGCTGTCGAACCGGTCACCGAACCCGAACTGAACGTTCTCAGGAGCCTTCTTGGCGTAGAGTCCGACTCCGCTATAGCCCTTCTTCTCAGGAGTGGAGAAGTAAGAGTTGTAGCCAGATATGGACCTGATTTCTTCGGGCAGTTGCTCTTCATGTGCTTTGGTTTCCTGAAGACACATGATGTCAGGGCTTTCGCCGTTGAACCAGTCTAGAAACCCTTTTTTATGCGCGGCTCTAAGACCGTTTACATTCCAGGATATAACCCGCATGGTACAAACTCCTTATCCTCTGAACCTAAATAAACCGGTTTGAGACAGCTCCTCCTCCAGCTGGAGGGCGGTCCATAACCGACTAGTCAAAATACGGTAATATCTCTTTGGCTACCCGCTCCATAGATGTCATAGTATCCGAGTGACCCCACCCGCCGAATCCGAAGTATAGGATAACCTCTTCTATCCCAGCTGCCTCGCAATCCTTCAGCACTTTTATGCAATCTTCGGGACTACCGGTGATTATGCTCCGCTCTCCCAGATCGTTAGTGGTCATGCTACGCATGCGCTCAACGATATCCACGAAGTACCGGATGTGCTGCGGTGCAGTGGCCCGGTCTGCCGGAAATGCCGGAAGTATCCCGTGGAAATAATAGAGTAGCCTTTCTTTTGTCTCGAGAGTCTCTCGTTCGTCGAAGGTCACGTTCACGAAATAGGAGCACATCACCTTTCGGCCCACATGCCCAGCTGCCTCGGATTCCCGTTTGAACTCCTGAACAGCGTTCTGCAAGCTGCCGAACATCATCGCTGCGGCAAACGGCGCGAAGATGACATCGAACCCAGCACGAGCAGCATGCCGCAGTGTGGGTTCACTGAAGCAAGCGACGTAGATGGGCGGGTACGGCTGCTGGACTGGCCGAGGCAACACTTCAACCTCAGGAAACTGATAATGGACTCCCTGGTACGATGACACGTCGTTACTCCAGGCTTCCTTGATAATATCCAGGCCTTCAAAGAAAATTTCATGGCTTTGAGCAAAGTCCACGCCGAACGCGTCATACTCCCGAGCGTCGTAGCCTCGGCCGACTGAGAGCTGAGCTCTTCCATCACTCAAAAGGTCTAGGAGTGCGAACTCCTCGGCCACTCGCAGCGGGTGTTGGACAGGTAACAACACAGTCGCCGGGCCGAGTTTAACCCGCTTGGTGCGTGCTGCCAGGTTGGCCAGAAACACGGGTGCAGACGGCAGAACCCCAAACAACCCGAAATGGTGTTCTGGAACCCAAACTGAGTTCAGCCCAATATCTTCTGCGTGGAGGCATTGGGCCATCACTTCTCCCAACAACCTGCTAGGGTTTTTGCGGCCTGTTCCATACATTGGAGGATTATCAGTTAGGGTAAAGTAGCCAAGTTTCATCTGGTAACCCTATCTCCTGAAAGCAATGGTGGGTCTGGATGTGTTTCAGGCTGGCCCGATTATATCCGTTGCCACCCTTCAGTCAACCAATGGTTCGGTTGGTGGAAACGGCTTACCCTGGCTGGTCTACCCCCTCTGCTGTGCTATTATTGCGCCCTCAACCGGAGACCCATACTAGGATAGGGAACAGATGACCAAGACAGGACAGGAGCACATCGACAGCCTACGGGATGGTCGGAGCATCTATCTTGAAGGACAACTTGCGGGTGATGTTGTAGACCATCCGGCCTACCGGAATGCAGTCAGGGCAACAGCGGCGCTCTACGATTTTCAGGCGGCTCCAGAGAACCAGAAGTTGATGACCTTTGAGACACCCACTGGAGCTCGTGTCAACCGTTCTTGGCAACTTCCCGAGTCTTACGGTGAGTTAGTCCAGCGTCGCCAAGCCCTGGAAGCCTGGGCTGAACAGACCAACGGTTTCTTGGGGCGCTCCCCGGATCATGTAGCGTCATCGCTTTGCGGAATGATGATGAGACTCGACCTCTTTGAGGCCCATGGCAAAGAGAGGGCCAAAGCATTCTCCGAGTATTTCTCATACGTGAGAGACAATGACCAATTCGTGACCTACGTGGTGGTCAGCCCTCAAGCAGACAGGTCCCGAGGTGTCGGCGGACAAGTCGATGAGTTCTTGACAGCAGGCATCTGTGACGAAGATTCGCAAGGCATAACCATCAAGGGAGCCAAGATGTTGGGCACGAGCTGCATCTTGGCGAATGAGGTGCTATTGGGAACGATCCAGCCGATGCAACCAGGGGAAGAACGATACGCTTTTTCCGCCGCTGTTCCATTGGGAACGAAGGGAGTTAAACTCCTCTCCCGGAAATCCTATGAGGCCGCAGCAGTCTCGGAATTCGACAATCCTTTGTCTTACCACTTCGACGAGAATGATGCTGTGGTCTACTTTGATGAGGTGAAGATTCCTTGGGAGCGCGTTTTTGTCCACCGTGACCCAGCCATGTGCCGAGCTCAATATCACGAGACCCCTGCTCACGTGTTTCACAATTACCAAGCACAGGTCAGATTGATGGTCAAACTGCGCTTCCTGGTGGGGATCGCCCGGAAGCTAGCTGAGACCACCAACGTGATCGCCTACCCCCAAGTTGTAGAAAGTCTAGGAAGTCTGGCGGGACAGGCCGGGTTGGTTGAGGGAATGGTCCATGGGATGGAAGCGAAGGGCACGTTCGTGGGTAAGTATTACGTTCCTGACCGACACTTGATGTACGCTTCGCAAGTGCAAGCCCAAAAGATGTATCCGGAGATTATCCAAGCTATGCGACAGTTGACAGGTGGAGGGGTAATCATGATGCCATCCGGGGCGGTTGATTTCGCGAGTACTGAAACCGCCAGTTACATCGAGAAAACTCAGCAATCGCCGGTGGTTAACTCTAAGGACCGCGTGAAACTGTTCAAGTTGGCTTGGGATGCCATCGGCTCTGAATTCGGCTCACGGCACACTCAATATGAAATGTTTTATTCCGGAGCCCAGTTCGCGGTGAGAAACCACTCATACCGGACTTTTGACTGGGATAAAGCCACAGATATGGTTGACCGCTTTATGGCCACCTACGACCTACCCGAGCGAGGCTAGACAGCGCTAACCAGCGCGCATCTTCTCCGAAGGCTCTGCCTCCAAAACCGTTTATCAATGAATTCCCTGGTTCATCCGGCCTAAGATTTCTGCCCAAGGCACACAAGATGTGGTGAGCGCCTAAACGTAAAGTTGGAAGTTTCCTGTGGTGGCTGCAGGCTAAATGCCTCTTAACATGGAATGACCGCACCCGGGAACCGACCATCGACCTAGTCGTTTGTCCGAGCCTTGGCAATCCCAAGCCTTCTATAGGGTTCGTTGCCGTTATCACTACGCACCTTGCCAGGGTTAGAATGTTCAACTCCTCGACTTGTAATACGAGCCCGAGGAATACCGATAAGTTATCTTAATTGTCTGGAATCCTAAGGTGGATTGCCTAGATAAAACACTGACGTATGGGCTGCTAACACCCGACCCATGGGGTCTTCCATGGAAGCGCAATAAAGCTATCGGCTAAGTACCGCTGAAGTTCTCGTCTTCCGAGATGTGCTGCTCAGCGAACCCTTGAAGGGCGACCAGTGCTCATAACCCTTTAATTACCGTGACGGGGTAAACCTCAACTCAACCGCTGTAAAGCGACTTCAGACTGGACCCGATGGCGAAGACCTTAGAACGCTACTGAGTCCAATAAGAAAAGAGCATGATGCTCACCGCAACAGAAGCAACCGAGGACAACATCTGTGCGAATCCTAGGCCACTGCACGCATGAAGAATCGGCGCTGGAAGTACAAAGCAACATTAACTAGTCCGATGAGGACAGGGACTTCCACTAGTGGGCCTACGACGGCAGCCAACGCTTGGCCTGAGCCGATACCAAAAACGCCGACGGCCACGGCGATAGCCAATTCAAAGTTGTTGCTGGCTGCTGTTAGCGCCACGGCGGTCGTCTTGGAGTAGTCCACTCCCATACTCTTACCCATGTAGAAAGAAATCAGGAACATCACCACGAAGTAAATAGATAGAGGAATCGCAATTCGCACCACGTCCAAGGGGATATCAACTATGACATTACCCTTCAAAGAGAACATCACTAAAATTGTGAAGATCAGAGCGATAAGCGTTAGAGGACTGATCCTTGGTATAAAGACTCGTTCGAACCAAAGTCTACCCATCGCTCGAATCAACAAGGTCCTGGAGAGTATCCCCGCAAAAAAGGGAATGCCCAGGTAAATTGCCACGCTCTTAGCGATCTCAGTGATGGTGATATCCACCTCCAGTCCCTCGAGGCCGAACCAAGGTGGAAGAACGGTTATGAAAATAAACGCGTATGCGGAATAAAACAGTATCTGGAATATGGAATTGAGAGCCACCAAACCGGCCGCGTACTGGCTATCACCTTTGGCCAACTCGTTCCAGATTAAGACCATTGCTATGCAACGGGCCGTGCCAATCAGGATTACACCTGCCATGAATTCGGGATGGTCTCGAAGGAAGACTATCGCAAGCAGGAACATTAGCACTGGCCCGATCAACCAGTTCTGGGTTAGAGAAAGAATCAGAATCTTCCAATTCCGGAACACCTCACCCAGCTCTTCATACCGCACCTTGGCCAGAGGCGGATACATCATCAATATTAGGCCGATCGCGATCGGAATGGATGTTGAACCTACGGTCAGCGAACCAGTGAAATCCGAGATGCTCGGCCAAAAATGACCGCTGGCTACTCCGATGGCCATCGCCAAAAATATCCAAATGGTCAGATAGCGGTCGAGCAGAGAAAGCCGGTCGAAACCAATCGATGACGGACCCAAGGGTTCAGATGTGGGAAAGCTAGCCATCTAGTGGCCTCGCCGCCGTCTTTGATTTCAGCTTGGGCATGATCACTTAGCCCTTCGGGCCTTCATCGAACTGGACCAAGATACCATCTGGATCATAAACGAAAATTGTTCGGACGTTGCCTCCATCATCGGTGAAGTCTTCCATCGTTCCTGCTAGTGGGACTCCCTTTGCGATTAGCTCTTCCGCGTAAGCTTTGACATTTGAAACTCCGAAAGAGATATGGCTGATGCCTTTTTGATCAAGCTTTATGGGTTCGCCACCTACTTCATCTGCCGGATGAGAAGTCAGCACCAGGAACGGCTGAGGGGAGTCGGGGTCGTCGAAATATACGTTGGCCACAGTCCTAACTCTTCGGGGACGGTCATACATCTCTGAAGACTCTGCACCAGGACGATGGGCCATCTCCTGGGTGGTGTGCATCTTGACAACTAATCCCAATTTGTCACGGTAAAACTCCAAAGATTTCTCGAGATCAGCGACACAGATCGCGATGTGTGATACGCCTTTAGTTATCAATGTTGTCTCCATAAGTCTGGCTTAGAATAACCGGGTGGCTTTTGAAAACCGTTGCAAACCATGCTAGCGGCCAGATGCTGGAAGGTCAAAGACAGTACCGCCAAAGGGCGCAGTGTAGAATGCTGGAAACTGTGGCTATACGTGTTCCCAATCTAAAGGAAGATCTAACCGAGGTGCAATAATGACACAAGCGAGCGACAAGCTGCCGCTTCCCTTGGATGGTATCAGAGTGTTGGATGCTACCCATATAGTGGCAGGCCCATTCTGTTCTATGATCTTGGCGGATATGGGCGCCGATGTGATCAAAATCGAGCGCCCTCGAACCGGAGATCTGGCCCGTACTCGTGGGCCGTTCATCACCTCCGAGGACGGTCGCGAGACGAGTTCTCGATTCCTTGGCGTTAATCGAAACAAAAAGAGCGTTTCCATAGACCTGCGCAACCCACGCTGCAAAACGGCGTTCGAAGAGCTAATACGGAATTCAGATGTATTAGTAGATAATTGGGGCTCAGGAGCTTTCATGCGCCTAGGCCTTGGCTATGAACACCTGAGCGAGATCAATCCCAGACTTGTCTATGCCAGCATAACCGGATACGGCGATAGCGAGGGATTGACCGGACCATATTCAGCCAGGCCTGCGAACAATCTGGCTATACAGGCTATGTCCGGATGGATGGAGATCACTGGAGACCCGGACGGACCACCCCAAAGCGTGGGTGACAACATCGGCGATTCCATCCCTGGAGTCTGGACTGCCTTGAGCATCGTCCTGGCCCTGGAGACGCGGAGACAGACCGGCAAGGGACAATACCTGGACATGGCCATGTATGAGTGCATGGTCGCTCACATTGAGAGCAACATGAACTTCTTCCAGGCTACCGGAAGCAACCCTGCCCGGTCCAGAGATCGTTTGGCCACCGCCGGTATCACCTTCAAAGCCAAGGATGGCTATGTGGTTCTGGCCGGACTCCGAACTGAAGCCCGGATGCGAGACCTCTGGACACTAGTCGGCAGGGAAGATTTGCTCGAAGGAGATAGCCGCTACCTGGCCGGACCCGGCATGGATGGCCAGTTCTATTATGAACATATCATTCCTGCTATTGAGGTCTGGTCATCCGCATTAGGAAAGTTCGAGGTAGCGGCTAGGTTGACAGAAATCGGCTTTTCCATGGGCGTCACCCAGACCATGGCCGACTTGGACGCCTGTCCTCAATTGAACGCCAGGCAGATGTTTATCGAAACCGGAGATACTCTGGGCGGAAAATTCCGCGGTGTGAAAACCCCGGCACGGCTCACCGCCTGCATAGATTCCCCCACGGGAACGCCACCTGAGCTGGGAGAACACAATGAGGAGATACTTTGCTCTTTAGGCGGGATGACAGCAGAAGAAGTATCTGTTTTGGAGGCCGAAGGGGCTCTCTAGATAGGTTTTGGTCTGGTTGACTCAGCAGTTTCACTTGGCGGGGTAATCGGACGTCGGACCAACGGAGAGAAGAACATTGCCGGCGCTAGCAGCGCCAATCCCAGTGACACGCTTATCGCCACCGCAATATGGGCACTGAAGAAGTTGGCAACAATGCCCACAGCTAGCCCACCGACCGCTGCCACACCGATGCACTGGCCTAGCATTCCCAACGCTGTCCCTCGCATCTCCGGCTCCGACGATATCAGGATTATGGTGCTCTGCATGGTGCTGTATCCGGCCGCGCCTAGTCCTGCCAAGAGCAGCATCAGGAACGACACCGGGTACCAAGGGGATAAGGCGAAAAATAGTAGGCTTAGCAACTGTAAGGCTAGTCCCAGACAGAAGATGCGCCCGTGATAACGGATCACTGCTAAAGATGCGATCACTGAAGCCGCTGCTAAAGACCCAATGGCCTGGGCCGAGATCAATATTCCCGTCAGGCCCGCCCCTACTCCAAGGTGGTCTCTGGCAACAACGGGGAACAACGACTCTACGCTAAAGGCCATAGCATTCATAATCAGCGTAATTATTAGGACACTCCTGATGACGCTATTGTTTACAGAGTACTTGAATCCTCGAGAAACTGTGCGCCAAAAGGCGTATGAAGAAACTGCACGCACTGGTCCTCGGCCTCTCATCACGAGGATGAGGCCGAAAGAGGTGGCATAAACGGCCACGAGAAAACAATAGGTACCCGAAAAATCGGTCAACTCAATTAACATTCCGGCCATAAACGGCCCAATGAACTTTCCCAACGTGCTGTTGATAGTCTCAAGAGACATCGCGCTAACGATGCGGTCGCTGCCTACCAGGTCGTAGATCAATGAACGCCGTGACGGAAACTCCATCACGAACAGCAATCCTAGGAAGAACGAGGCTATGAATACATGCCACGGCTCTACAATATCGCTTATGACCAAGGCCATGATGGCAGCGGTAGCTATAACTGCCACGGAGCGTGACATCAACATGATTGCCCACCGGTTGGCCCGATCTGCAACCATTCCGGATAGCAACGCGAACGCCAACATGGGTAACCAACGGCACACAAAGAGCAGAGCGACTTGAAATGCCGAGTCTGTGAGATTCAGGACCAGCAGGCCCATCACCACAGAGTCCATCCACCGTCCTGTGTTGTCCAGGCCACCGGCGATCCACATAAGCCGGAAGTCGCGAAGTTGCAACAGGCCATTGACCCGTTCTAGCCAAGGTCTGGTTGTATGTCGGGTTACCTGGGCGTCGGGGTGGTTATCCGGCATCGCCTAGAATCGGATTCCAGTGTTTAAAGCAGGCTGGAGTGGGGTGATTATCATTCCCCTTTCGATTCAAGGGCATCCAAGATTACATCGGGCGTAAGAGGAAGGTTGTTCATCTTGACGCCTATCGCATTGGAGACGGCGATGGCCAACGCTGGCAGCGGGGGAATAATCGGAGCCTCGCCAACACCTCGCACCCCGAACGGGTGCTTAGAATTGGGAACCTCAATCATCACCGTGTCGATCATGGGCACATCAAGCGAGGTCGGCATACGGTAGTCCAGGAAGCTGGAGTTCAGCATAGCCCCACTCTCATCGTAGACGTATCCTTCGTTGAGAGCCCAACCGATCCCTTGGACCGTGCCACCTTGGATCTGGCCTTCCACGTATGAGGGATGGATGGCAGTGCCCACGTCCATGAACGCTGTGTAGCGCAGGATATCGACTTTTCCGGTCTCAGGGTCCACTTCCACATCCACCAGATTCCCTGCGATAATCGGTCCACTACCTGGTGAAGCATCGGACACCGAGCATGAGATCGGGCCTCCGGTACCCATCAGGCGGGCCGATAGGTCTCTGAAGCTGATGGTGTCTTCGGTTTTGGCGCAGAGGAACGTTCCTTTGTCGAATGAGACGTCTTCCTCATCCATATCCCAGATAAGGGCCGCCCTGACCTTCATCAGCTGGACGATCTCTTCTGCGGCGTGGATGGCTGCGCGACCGGTATCGAAGGCGGTCCGGCTTCCACCGGTAACTCCGGTCCACCCGATGGTGTCTGTATCTACAACTGTTGGGGATACATCCTCGGCCCGCAAACCCAATATCTCGGCTGCCTGCATGGCCACGGCGGTACGTGAGCCGCCGATATCCACCGACCCGGTGACCAGGTTGATGGTTCCGTTGTTATTTACGGTTATCGTGGCCGACGACGGCTGGCCACCTTGCCATCGGTAACCCACCGCCACTCCTCGTCCTTGGTTTGGCCCGGCAAGAGGGGTCTGATAGTGGGGATGGTTTTTCATGGCCTGTTCCATCTCAGTGATGCCAAAATAGGGATGGGCAACGCCGTTCGGCATCCGGTCGCCTTCCGTAACCGCGTTCTTCAGGCGGAATTCCAAAGGGTCCATGCCTAGTTTCGCGGCCAATTCATCGATGACTGGCTCAACTGCGAAGGCACCCTGGGGTTGTCCTGGTGCTCGGTAGGCTTGGACCTTCTGATGATTAGTAACAACGTCATACCCGTCAACCAACAGGTGTTCAATGTTGTAAGGTCCAGTGGCGCACAAGGTCCCGCCGCCAACGGGGGACCCGGGAAAGGCACCGGCATCGAATGCCATCCATAATTCGGCGGCGGTAATTTTACCGTCCTTGGTCGCCCCAATCTTAGTGCGCATAAGGGATGCGGATGCGGGTCCGGTTCCCTCGAAGACATCTTTCCGGCTCATCACAACCTTAACCGGACGTCCACTCTTCTTGGACAAGACCGCGGCTACCGGTTCCAGATATGTCGTGATTTTTGCGCCGAACCCTCCTCCGATTTCGGTAGGAATCACTCTGACTTGCGATTCGGGTATGTCCAGAATAGCAGCTGACGATGCGCGTATAGCGAACGCACCCTGGGTGCACGTCCAAATCGTGAGGCGTCCGTCACCGGCCCAGGTCGCGGTCGAAGCATGGGGTTCGATATAACCCTGGTGTACAGTCTGAGTGGTGAATTCTCGCTCAACGATGACGTCTGCTTCTTGGAATCCCTTCTCAGTGTCACCAAGTTTGTGCTGTATATGGCTGGCGACATTGCCCTTCACGCCAGTATCGTCGCCTTTGAGGAAGCGGTCGTGGGTGAAATGGGTGCTTAGGTTGTCGTGGATTACCGGAGCGTCGTCTTTCATGGCTTGAGCGATAGATAGGAGCGGTTTCAGCACTTCATAATCAACTTCTATAAGTTCTAGGGCTTGTTCGGCGATGTGGGGACTGGTGGCTGACACAGCCGCTACAGCATGCCCTTTGTAGAGGGTTTTGGCGGCAGCCATAACGTGCTCGGCCATCAGCCGGGCGCCTCCTTCGGCAAGGTCCATCGTTACAGCATCGATGATAGGAAAATCTTTGGACGTGACCACGGCGGTCACACCAGGCAGGGCTTCAGCTTTGCTGGTGTCTATACTCTTAATAATGGCATGGGCGTGAGGACTTCGCAGGACTTTCCCGTGCAGCATGCCTGAAAGCTGTATATCGGCCCCGTACTTGGCCGCTCCGATGACTTTGTCCACACCGTCGTGGCGAATAGGCCTAGTACCGACTACGTCGTATTGCTTGGCTTGTTCAGACTGCTGGCCGCTAGTTGTAGTAGTCAATTTCATTCCCCTGTATGGAGTTATTGGACTATAAGGGATTTATATCTGTTGGGAGTTCCGTCCCACTATATCCCTAGGAGTCAGGATGTCAATCTGAGACTCTTAGTTCCTCAGCTTTGGAAGCACTTCTTTTCCGCACAGCTCAAGTTGGCTGGATTGATCGGGGCTGCCGAAGCGGATAACGATGGTTTGGACGCCCACATCAACGAAGCTTTTCAGCCAGCCAATCACATCTTGAATATTTCCGGTAAAAACGCTTTGGGTACGAGCCATGTTCTCGAAAGGCATGCTGTAGTAGCCTTCTATGAACTCTCGCATCTCTTTATCAGCCTGGGTTTTATCCTCGTTTATATTAACCGTCGTATACAGAGCTTTGTGCAGTTGACCGGCTTGTCTGCCGGATTCGTTGGCCAGCGTTTTGATCTGATGCCAGCCCTCGGTATAGGCCTCCGGGGACGTGGCGTTGGGGAACCATCCGTCGCCCATCTTGAGCATCCGGCGTTGGGGTTTTTCAGCACTGGCTGCCATCCATATTGGCACTCCGCCCTTCTGGACCGGTTTAAGCCCAAGGCTCACTCCATCCAACTGAAAATGACGGCCTTGAAAGTTAACTTCGGGTTCTGTCCAGAGTTGGCGCATGATCGTCACGCATTCTTCGAAGATGCTGACCCGGTGCCGGAAAGACACCCCGCACGCATCGAATTCTTTCTCCACCGTCGGTGTTTTGCTGGCGATTCCAACACCGAAGATGACTCGGCCTTGGGACACGATGTCCAGATTAGCCACTTCGTTGGCCAAGACAACTGGATTGCGCAAAGCAGGGAGAAAAACCGCTGTGCCCAACTTGACCCGTTTAGTCCGTCCGGCGATTGCCGCAAGAGTGCTGATGGCTTCCAAACGGGGCCGGGCCAGAACGCTGTCGCCGCACCAGACCGAATCGAACCCGAACCCCTCGGCCCGCTCTGCGAGGTTAATCATGGACGCAAAATCGGGGGCGCCGGGAGCCATAATCACCTCCCGAGTAGGTAGTAAGTAGCCGAACGCAGTCTCACTATTTACCATTAGTTAGACCTCCTTTTGCAACTTGGTATGTGACCAGATAAAGGTGATTTTCCAAAACACGTCGGTTGGACGCATGAACTAGGTTCCAGATTATAGCCTTTGGATCAAGGTCAGATTGTTGAGAACGTTAAGAACTAGATGACTGCAAATTCTGAGGCAAATGACTCTCCCAATCGGGCAACAACGGAATCCTGGGAGATGGTAATAGTACTGCCGATATAAAAGCCATTACACTGAAACCGAGGGACATGATCAACGGTGCCATATATGTTCCCGTCATATCCCACAAAATCCCGGCTATAAACGGGGCAGTTCCCATGCCAAAACCACTTCCGATGCTTTGCCAACCGTATAGGCTGCCTTGGGGGACATCCCCGTAATACTGACGATTCGCAATGGGGAAAGTGGGTACCTCGCAACTCTGTCCTATACCGAACAGGACCGCGAATAAATAGAAAGCCCATGCATCTTGAGCGAAGAAAATTATCAAGACAGGAAATGCCTGTAGGGACATGCCGACGACCCAAACAGTTTTGCTACCTAGTCTTTCTGCTACAACCGGTACAGCTGCTCTTGCAAATACGCCTATACCTTGTTGAGTGGCAAGAACTCCGACAGCTAGTTCAAGGGCAACACCGCGTTCCACTGCAATAGCGACTAGGAGTACATTGATTATCTGGTGCCCCATGCATCCCCAATAGTGAATCCCTATCAAGTTCCAGAAGGTACCCGTTTTTTTAGCCTGCTGCAAAAATACAGATGCCCTGACTTTCGTTGTTTCATCTTTCTTGGGCTTGCCGATAGGCTCGTCTGGTTCTGCACCGAATGGCCGCAATCCTATCGATGCAGGCGAGTCGTAAAAGAATCGGGTCAATAGCAGTATTAGGCCACCACCTATGATGCCAGGCAACCAAAAAATCCATTTCATACCAAGTTGGTCAAATGCCGCGCCGATCAAAAATATGAATGCGATTACACCTATTCCCTGGAAAGACCAAATCGCTCCCATAGCCAAGCCTAAGTGCTTCCTGAACCACAGAGTAAGGCCTGTTATCGGTAGTACTGTGAATATGCTGGATGCCAATCCCAGCAACACACCGAAAAAGACGTAAAATTGCCAGAGGCTGGACATGACGCCCGTAAGCAGCATGCCGATAATAAATGTCACCCCGCCCAATAACAAAAGAAGTCTCATTCCATATTTGTCACCGACTTCTCCAATATATGGGCTCACTAACCCTAAAACGATCCACTGGAGGCTGAACCCTAGAGTGATGGCCGAGTAACCCCATCCAAAACCTAAATCTGGATCGTTTAGGTACGGCACCAAAGCGGCTGCAGCGAAGCGGATAGAAGATGTGACCAGGACCATGGTCGCGGCTATTGCCACTATGATCCAGGCATAGTGGATTCGCTCAGATCTCATAGTTACCACACGCTGGAAACACTAGAAAGCAATCAGGTATCAAGAGAACCCACGATTTTCCAACTTTAAGAGGAGTCGTGGGTAGGAGATCATTACCAGAGATATTTGACCTGGTGGAAACGCAAAGTAGTCCTTTGGACACTAGAAATAATACCTGATTACAACCTCGGCAACGCAGGCAGGTTTTTCCTGTCCATCTATCTCGATGGTTACTTCGTTTACGACTTGGATGCATTCGCCGCTGATCTTATCTATACCAGCGAGTTTACTGTGGCTTCTAACCCTGGAACCAGCGGCTACTGGATTGGGAAAACGCACCCGGTTCATCCCATAGTTGACCGCCAATTTCACGCCTGGATATGGTGGTTCGCTTGCATTGACCACCCCGCTAAGGTACGGGATCAGGGAAAGAGTTAAAAAGCCGTGGGCAACGGTAGATTTAAAAGGAGATTCCTTCGCTGCTCGCTCAACATCAACGTGTATCCATTGGTGATCTTTAGTGACATCAGCGAACCCGGTTATCATGCTTTGTGGCACGTCTTGCCAATCACTAAGATGGGTTTCTTCTCCCAATCTTCCATTAATATCTGCTAACAACTCGTCTACCGCCATAGGTCCTCCAGTAAAAGCCGTTCAATCTACATCGTCTTCTAACCGAAAAAGCCATCTCTAAGTTAACACGCAGAGCTACCGATGCCCATATGCATGTTCTGGAAGCCTTGCATAACTTAGGTGGGGTATTCAGAGCAAAAGAATCCCTCTCGATAAAGGGGAATTCCTTGGGTCTCCAATGCCAAGGGTAAGATTCTTAATCTCGTTTCCGTGATTCGGATTGAGGGCAGATCGACTAATATTTCCACTCCCAAAGATCCCACGTGGCAATACCGTCTCCGTTCACTTTGAAGTAATAAACTACTGCGGCAGCATTCAGACTTTCGAGCGCTGAAGTCGCCGTTCGAAAATAGACTACTCCGCCGAAATCAACCCCGCCTTCTGAGTTGAATTTACCGACTCCGGTTGCCCTGAAAGTAGCAACCTCACCGTTCTCAGTCATGATCACACCCTGATTAGGGCAATCCCCGGACAACGTTCCATCCGAATGCATGTCTGACGAGTACGTTGCCATACAATTAACATTGAGGCCAGCAAGAGTCCCTGATCCTTCTACGGAAGTCTCGAACCTCGGATTAGCACCATTCGCAGGCAAAACGGTGGTTTTCACCGGCCCTACTATTTGACCTAATTTGTCACCCAACATACAAATGTGTCTCCTTTGATCTGATGGCATACGCTGTATTACGGCCACGCTCGCCATTATTTTATATCATCCAATACATATGGCGAACATTCATCAATCATCGAGAACCCTCAACGAAGATTAGTAAGGCCACTGGCCAGGATCAACCGATGGGCATGAGCAAATCACGTGTCCTGAAGTTTGTCTGATATAGCACGTTTCTGTGTCAGGTGGTGAAGGAACAAAGAACCAAACATCGCTATCGCGGCTGCAGCCGAAGGCAATATAAATGTCCATCGTAAACTTCCCGAAGTATCTGCAATCACTCCTGCCAATACAGGTGAAATCGTCGTTCCTAGGCCCGCTCCTACAGACATAAGACCAAAAGCCGCGGCAGCGAAAGTACGATGGACGTAATCTCCAGCAGACGCTGCACAGATCACATATGATGACCGTAGGGTCAAACCTATCAATGCAGCACATAAAATAAATGCCCATATGGCAGGGAAAACCCAGATCAAGCCATATCCTATGGTCTGCAAAAGAAAGGTTAAGAAAAACGCTTGGCCGCGACCGATTCGATCTGAGATTCTACCGGATAATATTCCACTGAACGCGCCTAGCACCCCCATAGATATCACCAACAGGCCTGCATCAGACAGATCTACGTCATGTTCGCGGATGATGAACGTTGCGAAGAAAGTATGGAAGACTCCTTGAGACCATCCAGATAAAAAAACTAGGAAGGTCACCATCCAGACCAGAGGATTCTTGTATGCGGCAATCGGCCAGCGGCTGCGAGGAGGATTTATCAGAGCGGGTTCAGCATCCGATTTCAACGGCGGAGGGTTTTTAATGAATATAATGGATATTATTCCGATGCCTATTACCAGCAACCCAAATATGAACCACGTATGTTGCCAGCCATGCATCAGGTCTCTCTCTGTCAACCACGGTACAAGTAAGCCAGACACCACGAAGGCCACACTACCACCGGCAGAAGCAAAGCCTGCTGCGATGCCTCGATTCCTGGCTTCGAACCACGGGGATAACAGCCCCATCATAGGGGTTAGGGCTGACCCGCTACCCAAGCCCGTTATTATCATTGCTATCATCGCGGTCCAAAAATTATCCGAAACCGCGAGCAAAAGCATCGCCCCGCCAGCAGCCAGAGTGCTGACACCTATGATCATCCGGCTTCCATAGCGGGGTGCCAAAGTACCAGCAGCGAAAGAACTAACGTTTCTCACCACCCACCCCACTGTGATCAAAGCACCTATTTGTGTGTAAGACAGACCTAAACTAGTCTGCATATAAGGCAATGTCAGACTATGGGTGTATTGAGTGAAACTTGATGCAAGGTTGACTAAGACAGCCACCAGCAAGATGACTGCCGAGTATTGGGCCAACCATTTCGGAATACGGCTGTTCAAGATAAAGTTATATATATTGCTGCAAACGAAAAAGGCCCCATACGTTCACCAGGAGGGATAGTTTGCTCGAACAGTTCAAAGTTACAGAACACCAAGGAGAATTGGTCGATGGGGAGGTTCTTAAAAAAGTCGTTTCTAAGATTTTCCAAACGTTAGGAGTCCCTGACGAGGATGCTTTATTGGGCGCCGACGTTCTTGTTCAAGCTGACCTCAGGGGAGTGGATTCCCATGGCGTATCAAATATGCTCAAACATTATGTCACCGGGCTCAAAGATGGGTCTATCAATCCGCGCCCAAACTGGAAAGTGATTAGAGAAACGCCAACCACCGCTAATATAGACTCTGACCGAGGCCTTGGGACTATAGTCACACCGAAGGCCATGGATATTGCGATCGATAAAGCTAAAACCGCAGGCATTGGCATGGTAACTGTTGGGAATGGCAGGCACCTCGGGATGGCAGCATATCACGCAATGAAGGCGCTGGGTCATGACATGATTGGAGTGTGTATGACGAGTACTCCTGTCGCTGTCTTACCGACGTTCGGCGCAGAACCACGCTTGGGCACGAATCCCATCGCCGTAGCAGTCCCTGCAAAGAGTGAGTTCCCGTTCGTATTTGATGCTGCCACCAGCTCCGTCGCATCGAACAAAATTGAATTCGCCCACAGACTGGGGATCGACATACCAGGCGCTTGGGTGGCTGCTCCAGATGGGAAACCAATCATGGAGCCAATTCAGGCACCGGAAAATGTCATGGGAAGCGGATTTTCTTTGCTGCCTTTAGGAGGCAATCGTGAACTAGGTTCTCATAAAGGCTATGGGCTCGGCTGTTTCGTGGATATCATGGCGGGATTGCTGACTGGGTTCGGATACGGAGCCAGTCCCGGAGCCCCGAATTTTGGCCACTACGTCGCTGCTTACAGCATTGACGCATTCACTGACACGACGAAGTTCAAAGAACAAATGGACGAATGGTCAAGGATGATGCAGTCTACGAAACTCGCACCCGGTCAAGAACGCGTTTATGTTCCAGGCCAACCAGAATTTGAAATGGAATTGAAACGACGCAAATCTGGAATTCCGCTACATTCCGAAGTAGTGGACTGGATCCGCAACATTTGTCGGGAACAAGCGGTCAAATGTCTTTTCTGAGGTTTGACGATAAAGTTGAAGTTGACTTGCACAACGTACATTGCCGAATGGACCAATTGTTTTAGGGGCCCCACTTGGCGAATAAGGAACAGTATTCGAGAGCAAGGCGTTAAGCAGAATCGTAAGCAGCCCTTGTAACCTAGCAGTACGAGGGCTGCTTATTGTCGATAGATAGTGAACTACATCAAGGAGAATCTCATCGGAGAACCCAAAGGGTTAGGCATCCCATCATGCGATTACCCTAATGAATTGCGCCAAGCGATTGCTTCTGCTTCGGCTGCGACTGCATCCATGACGTCAAGGACTGGCTCAAATTTGAATTGTAAAGCAGCGAATATGGTGGTCAGCTTGTGAATATCGCTGGGACTGTCTGTTTCGACAACCATGTACCCACCAAACTCTCCCACACGTACAACGAATTCGGTGATGTTCAAGCTTGTCGGAATTTCATATTGTTGAAAGACGTTAATTACACGTTCTTGGGCTGATTCGTATTCTGCGTATGATCCACCAGGCCGCTCCCACCAGGTCAAAACGTATTTCATGTTAGATACTCCAGAACCAAAGGATAGGACGTCCGAATGTTAAATGGTTTTCAATTAGAAAGGAAGATTCTCATTAAGCATAGGCGCATCGTACCGCCATCAGATGGCCATAAGATATCTTGTCCAAATCCAGAGCCCAACATCGGAACGGGTAAACGCCTGTCTAGCTCTCGTCCTAACCAAGTGTTATGGATGCAAATATCTAACGGGTGGTTTTGAGCTAATTTATTCCCCATCGCCTCTGTTACCTGAACTGAGGAAGTTTTGTGAAGGAGCGGTATTCGTCGACGCACAATCACACCTGATTGCTAAGTAGCCGAGGTTGCAGGCGACCAATCAAAGCGGATTAATGGTCGATGTTTTAGACCCTATAGACGGCCACCAACTATAGTTCTTCAAAATTGATGCCATACTCGGCACTAACAGAGTGCGTACGACAAAGGTGTCAATCAAAACTCCAAGCATAACTGCCATTCCCAGCTGGAACACGTCCCGTAATGGCAATGTCGTGAGGACTGCAAAAGTGCTTGCCAGGATTATGCCAGCCGAAGTGACCACCCCTCCGGTTCTTCCAACGGCTTCCGCCACGCCATCTATGAAACCCAATCTCTCAGTCTCTTCTTTGATCCGCGCGATCACGAATATGTTGTAATCGGCCCCCAATGCGACCAAAAACACGAATATCCATATGCCGTTGGAATATGCGACCCCGCTTTGGTTCAGCACGTATTGGAAAATAAATACGGAAATTCCGAATGTCGCTGCGTATGAAATAATCACGCTAAAGAGTAAATATAAAGGTGCGATAAGTGCTCTCTGGATTAAGATAAGCACACAGAGGATCGCGACCAAGATCAATGGTGCTAACAATTTCGTATCCTGGTCGATAACCGTTTTCGTATCGAGTTGTACGGCGGTATCACCACCAACTAATACTTCTACTTTGCCTGTGAAGCCTCGATCTATGTTCGATTGAATGATTGATCGGATGTCATTTATTACAGTTAACGCCGTTTCTGAATAAGGATCCCCAGCAAGCGAAACATCTAAGCGACTAACCGTCCCCTCTGAAGAG
>JAKUNK010000002.1:0-34344 GCA_022451945.1 Dehalococcoidia bacterium | reverse complement strand
ACTTCTAACAGACTCGATCGTGTGAGTCGCATGAGTTGGGCCATGGTTCCGAATGACAATGCAATCGCCGGTAAGATCAAATTTTGGAACGAGCCGTAGCCAACGGCTGGCAGCCATTGGAATTGTACTGCGAATATAAGCATCAATATTGGAGCCAAGACATAGCTTGGTACAGCTGCACCGACAATAGCCAAGATTCGGCAAGCTGAATCCAACCAGCTTCCTTGTTTAACCGCGGCCATCACACCGAGAGGAATTCCCGTAACCACCGCGATGGATAAAGCCGTAGCCGCTAATAGTAAGGTAGCGGGCAATCTGCGGAAGAGTTCTCCAGTAATTGACTCTCCGGTACGATAGGATTCTCCTAAATCTCCTCGTATCGCGTTGGATACCCAATGGCCGTAACGCAAGGTTATGTGGTCATCCAGTCCCAGTTCTTGCCGCAAGGCTTGAACGGCCACAGGAGATGGACTCACGCCACTGTTCTGGCGCCTGAGTGTAATTTCTGCCGCATCTCCCGGGGCGAAGTTCAACAGCAGGAAGCTTATGATGGATATGCCCCCTAGAAGCAACGGCAGTGTTATTAGACGGCGAGCTAGGGGGCCATTCAAGTTATTTAAGACCGATCAAGTGGTCGATGAAATATAATCTGGCGGCCTGCGGCCCAGAGGTCCATTCAACTGAATTAGATATTCCGAAGAGTCTCGTTGGAAACATGACAGGAATCGATGCGGTTTCTTCGTTGCCCGCCTTCAGGGCGTTACAGGCAATCTCCCGCCGCAGCGTTACGTCCGATTCTTTGGATAATTCACCGATGAGTTCGTCCACTTTTGAGCTGCTGAAATTGCCTCGGTTCTCGTCCCCACCGGTCAGGAAATGTCGGCCGAGCGCCCAGGATGCATCGCCAGTAGTTGTAGTCCCGTTGCTATAACCAAACAAGTCGTACCCCCCTTGACTAGCTAGAGTCCATTCGACTATTTGGATCTCAGCTGCCACACCCACGTCTTCCAACATAGCCTGATAAGCTTCAAGCATTGGAGGTAATAGTGGTTGTTGGGGGTATGTTTGAAGAACTAGTTCTAAAGGTTTCCCATCGTTCTCAACGATCCCGTCTCCGTCGGCATCTTCGTATCCGGCTTGCGCTAAGAGGTTTCGTGCTTCTTCCGGGTCNTAAGAGTATTCGCTTGGATCTTGGCATGGTAGGAATCCTGGAGGAAACATGCTCCCAGCTGGAAGCGCGTGGCCATCTGCCACTCCTGAAGCCATGGCGTCACGGTCGACCGCGATGGCTAAAGCTTTTCGTACTCGTGGGTCTTGCAACTGCGGGCTCTCGTGATTCACGAACATGAATAGCATTCCAGATGGAGCCGCTGTCCGCAGTTCGAGTGATGGGTTGTTGCGGACGACGACAGCTCCTTGTGGAGACAGGTTCACCGCTACATCGACGTCACCGCTCTGCAAGGCGATTAAGCGGGTTTCGCTTTCGGTGAATGCTACATATTCCACTCGGTCAAGGGCAGGTTGTCCTTGCCAGTAATCTTTATGGGCTACCACACTCATACTCTGGTCGGCTGTGAAAGAGACCAGTTTGTAGGGGCCGGTCATTGATGAAAATTCAGCAGATTTTTCTAGAGATTCGGGTACTGTATCCGGGTCTGCGATGCTAGTGTTTTGATTGGTCAGTAATCCGGGAAGGATTGGATTAGGTGAATTAGTGTGTATTGCTATTGTAACTGGATCTTTGACCTCAACACGGTCTATATCCAGCAGAACTTGAGTGCCAGGCCGCCGCAATAACGCTAAATCTAGGGAACCCTTAACCTTTGAGGCATCCATCAATGTCCCGTTGTGGAATTTAACATCGTCCCTTAACGTAATTTCCCAAACGGTTGGTTCAACTTGGACAGCCCCGGCTGCTAACCAGGGTTCGGTGTTGAGTGTCTCGTTCTGCTTGAACAGTGTTTCTGCTAGACCTGTCGGTACTGCCAACCAACCTGCTTGGTAGGGGTCGGGAGGTTCGTCCAAGAATGTCATAGCCACGTTCAATACGAGTTCTTCCGGTGCTTCAGGAGCCTTGGTAGGTATACTCGGTTTCGTTTTCGAGGTTTCAGGAGCTTCGGTAGGAACACTGTCTTTCGTTTCCCCAGCATCAGGTGTTTTGTTGGTCGGAGTCTCATCGCTACCGCATGCGACAAAGGCGAACAAACAAATGCTTAGTAGCAAACCGAGAAAAAAGACAGTTGATTTCGAAATTATCATTAGACTAGTACCCTTGGTGAAAATTGCGAAAAAAAATACTGACCCAATAAGAGCCAGTATTTGTTGCCTGAATAGGGACTTGCGCTCTTTCTTGCGAAGTGAATCAAGTCTGCCTATAGGTAGATTTTCTGGCTTCTAGTGCAAATCCATTTATTGGTCTGGGTGTCTCGATTATCGAGCAGAACCCTGATAATGGGGGCAACACTAGTTACAGTGGCGCGACCGCACCGGTTTTTCACCGGTTTTCCATTTCATCCCTAATCGTTTAGGGCAACCTACGGGCAATGTTAAATTGTTAATAATCTGTTTGCGCTGATATTCTCCGGGCCGACAAATTATACCAATTCGATATGGCCAGTCAAGTATTATGATGCGGAAGAGCCAACATAAATTGCCTTAAGTCGATTGGATGGGTCTCTTGACGAATTCAATGCCCTCTCGGCCTACGTAACGGTCCCGAAAGTCCTCGAATGCTTTTAGTTTTTCGGGTTGGAACGCGGTCCGGTTCTCGTTACTGTCGAGACCGGGATTAGGGAAATAGCTTCTGACCAACGTGTCTTCATAGCCAGGTCCGGAGAACCGGACGTAATAGGAATGCATATCACCGTGACTTTCCGCTTCGACGAACTGGATACCGGTNACGTCCTCCAAAGCCATGTGAAAATGCCAGTTGTCCGCTTCTATGGTCACGTATTTCCCAGAGACTTCAGGTTCCTTTATCCCCTTGGCGCTATTCTCGCTGGATACTCTACTGCCGCCTATGACCCACATTTTGTTCTCGTCTTTTGTCAGTTCCCGGAGTAATTCCATGGTTATATCCATCGGAGGCCTCCTGATATTTTATGTCTAATCTTGGGACCCTTCCTGGCGGGCTTCAAGCTCAGCTTCCAGGTCTAGGAACATTTGTTGCAGTTTCTCTTTCATGTCTGGCGGAGGATTTTCCCACATGCCTCGTTCGATGGCCTCCAGCAGGCGCTCGACGATGTCTCTTAGAGCCCAGGGGTTGCTCTGCTGGAAGAATTCCTGGGTCTCAGGGTCAAGGACATAGGATTCAGTGACATTCTCGTACATCCAATCTTCGATTACCTGTGCAGTGGCATCGTAACCGAACATATAATCGACGGTTGCTGACAGCTCAAATGCGCCTTTGTAGCCGTGCCGCTTCATGGAATCGATCCACTTTGGATTGACCACTCGGGTGCGGAACACCCTCCGGGCTTCATCTTCCAGTTTACGGACCCTAGCACGGGTCGGGTCGGAACTGTCGCCGAAGAACTGTTGAGGGTTCTGCCCTGTTAAAGCTCGAACCGTGGCGATCATGCCGCCGTGGTATTGCATGTAATCGTCGCTGTCGAAGATGTCGTGCTCGCGATTGTCCTGGTTTTTGGCTGCGACCACGATCTGGCCGAAGCGACGTCGGAACTGGTCTCGGGCATGGACGCCGAAGTCCTGTCGGGTGTAGGCGTAGCCGCCCCAGGCGGTATATACCTCCGCAAGGTCCTGCACGTTCTCCCAATTGCGTTCGTCGATTGCCGCCAAGATGCCAGCACCGTAGGTCCCCGGCTTGCTTCCGAAGATGCGGTATAACGAAGGGTTTCGTTCCGAGTCGACCGGAGACGGACCGCCAGATGACTTGTCGGTAATGTCACTGGCCTGGTCCTCTTGCAGGTGCTTGAGCACCATGTTGTCTTCAGGGGATTCATCAAGGGAAGCAACCAGCTGCACGGCTTGGTCAATCAGTTCGATTAGATTGGGGAAGGCGTCCCTGAAGAACCCGCTTATCCGTACCGTGACGTCTACGCGGGGACGGCCTAACTCTTCTAATGGGATTACTTCCAGCCCGGTTATGCGGCGGCTTTCCTGTTGCCAGACCGGCTTCACCCCAAGAAGAGCGAATACCTGGGCTATGTCGTCGCCGTGGGTCCGCATCGCCGAGGTTCCCCAGATTACCAGCCCCACCATTTCTGGATAGGCTCCCTCTTCTTCCATGTAAACGGATAGTAGAGCGTCCGCCAGGCCCACGCCCATGTCCCAAGCCGTGGGCGAAGGGATAGTCTTTGGGTCCACTGAGTAGAAATTACGGCCAGTGGGGAGGATGTTAGCCATACCCCTGGTCGGAGCTCCGCTGGGTCCGGCGGGTACGAACTGGCCGTCCAAACCACGGAGCAGGTTACCGATTTCGTCGGTGGTGCGCAGCAGGGCCGGGTGTAGGGTGTCAGTAACGTAGTTCAGAACAGCGCTGGTCTGAGCGTCATTGGCTCCCAACAATTGCTCGACGGCTGATGCCACTCCCTGCCTCCTGAACCCGCCTGAATCGAGCAATGTATATGCCGAACGGGATAGTTCTTCCAGTCTCTCCAGAAGGTCTCCTTGGGTCCGTATGGGAGAATCGTCTCCGTTCATCAGAGCGGCTGGTACCGGTTCCGGCGCTGCCAAGGCCGGATCGTCGAGGATTCTGGCGTAGTCCAGGCCCATCGCTTCGGCCAGTGACCGTCTCAAGCTGGGAACAGCGCCAGTGTCCAACCGTGTCAATGACGAAAGCAGGCCGGTCATCTGCTCGCCTTGCGGTACTTCACCCAGAGTATGAAGCCCATCCTTGATTTGGGCATCTTTCAGTTCGCAGAGATATCCATCTATATGAAGGATGAACTCGCCAAAGTCTTCTGGCAGCTCCTCCACCCCCAGGTCGCGATCCAGGTCAGCTTGACGCACCATGTCCCAGATCTGCCCCTCTAATAATGGGAGTTTGGCCGGATCGAGTGTCTGGCATTGGTAGTGTTCGTCCATCAATTGTTCCAGCCGGGCGATGTCGCCATAGCTGTCAGCGGTGGTCATTGGTGGGATTAAGTGATCAACGATAGTGGCGTGGGCGCGGCGCTTGGCCTGAGCGCCTTCGCCCGGGTTGTTGATGATGAAGGGGTAGAACAAAGGCACATCTTCCAGCGTGACCTCGGGGTAGCAGGAGTTGGAAAGCCCGATGCCCTTGCCGGGGAGCCATTCCATAGTGCCGTGTTTGCCCACGTGGACCATAGCGTCGGCTTTAAAAATGTCCCGCACCCAGCGGTAATATGCCACGTAATGATGGGTAGGTGCCAGGTCGGGACTATGGTAGACCGCGATGGGGTTTTCGCCGAAACCGCGCGGCGGCTGTAGCCCCACGAACACGTTACCGAGGTCAATGCCGGCGATGGCCAGATCGTCCCCGGTCCGGTAGACCTGTCCCGGCGGTTCTCCCCAGGCTTCCGTTAATTCTTCTTTAACCCGCTGGGGAAAATTGGTGAACCATTCCGAGTATTGCTTCGCACTGACGTGGCCCGCTGCCAGCCTGAGCTGTTCTTCAGTGAGGGTGTCAGTGTCGTTGCTACAGCGCTCGATTATCCTGTGGACCAGTTCATCTCCGTCTGTGGGGATGTTGGTCACGTGGTAGCCGGCGTCCTTCATTGCGTTCAGGACATTGACCACAGATGCTGGAGTGTCTAATCCGACGGCGTTCCCTACACGGGCGTCTTTGGTGGGATAGTTGCTGAGGATGATGGCGATTCGCTTTTCCGCATTAGGTTTAAGTCTCAGAGCGGCCCATTTCACTGTTAATCGGGCTAGGTAGTCGATGCGGTCGGCGCGGGGCAGGTTCCGTTGCAGTCGGGCATCTATCTTACCGTTGATACCATTCGAACCTGTCGCCACTTCCTCCTTGAAAGAGATGGGAACGGTGATGATCCTGCCGTCAAACTCTGGCAGAGCGATGCTCATGGCGGTATCGATGGGCCCGAGGCCAAGTTCGCTTTCTTCCCATTCAGCTTCGCTCCCGGTGCTAAATATGCCTTGAATGATGGGCACGTTCAACTGGTCTAGGTAATCGACCTGTGGACCTGTGGCGAAAGTCGCGACATCTTCCTGTAGATCGGTCATGGACATACCCATGGTATTGATGATGCAGTTGATTCGGGCTTCGCCTTTGGCGTCACAGAGTATCTCCGTGAACGTCCTGTTGGCCTGTCCGTCACCTTCAGGGTTGTGCTTCAGGCTGAAGGAGTAGACAGGCAGGACGTTGACATCTAACTCTTCAAGACGGCTGATCAGGGCGTCTATGGTCTGAAGGTTACCGCTCATCCAATGGGCCCGGTAGAATAGGATGGCGACGATTGGTCGTTCAGCCTGGAACCGGCGCGCAATGAAGTCGTCGACGCTAACTCCGTCGGGTTCGGCGGGATGGTAGATGCCCTCCCAAGGCACTTCGGCTGGGGCTTCATGCCCGTTTTCGGAGCCCAGATAGGAGTCGCTTAGGAAAAGGAACAGGTTCTGGAAGTTGGCTACGCCGCCCCTTATCAAGTAAGAGAACACGGCATCTAGCTCGGATGGCGGGACATTACATGCTGTGACTAACTCTTGGTCCCATTCTTGGTGGCCGGGGCATGCTATGAGCGGCGTCCCCTTCTCGTGGCACAGTCGCACCAGAGAGTCGAATATCTCCGGCATAGCCCGCTTGCCCCCAAGAAGACGCAGCACCACAACGTCGGCGGTTTGGGCCGCTTCCAGGATCTGCTGCTGCCCGTCCTCTTCAGTGGTACCCCCGGCCAGGTTGGCCGGATTGAAGGCCTTTATCTCAGGGAAATCTGCCGGGAGCCCCTCCAGGGCCCGGTCAGCGGTTAGCAGGTCTGTGTCGGCTGTGGTGACAAAGAGGATCAACTTGGAACGGTCCCTTCCGGTCTCTCCTGGGCTACTCGGAGTCGGGCCGGTGAAAAATCATGATGCTGAGGTCGCTGAAATCTGTGGTGATGGCAGCGCATTCATCCACGCTACCGCTCCAGGACTGCTCGTCGTCGTGTGTGAGCCGTTGGAATACGGTCATCTTGCGGTTTGCCGCCACGCCCTTTTCAACGACCCCTGCAGCGATTCCGGCAGGCATCAAGTCGTATGGGCTGGGTAACAGGATGATGTTGCGGCGGCCGTCTTTCAGATAATAGACCAATTCTTCCAGGGCAGATTCCACGCCGTCTCGTTTGTGGAGAGTAATGAAGACAACATCTTCCAAGGATATGCCGAGGCGGGACATAGCGATTTGTACCGAACTTATGCCGGGCACCAAATCAACATGATCAACTCGGCGTCTCACCCTGTCCAGCAGTTCCTTGGCAGAGACGTTAAGATCTCCCCAGGCGCAGACCACCAGGCTTTTACCCTCTTTGACTTTCCCTACAGCGTAGTCCAGCACTTCTTCTTGGTTCCGGTAGGCCATGGAGCACAGTTCGGACGTCTTAGCGAACGGCCGGATAACATTCAAAACTGTTTCGAACCCCGCGACTAGATCAGCTTCTTCTATAGCCTGCTTCCCCTTCAATGTGAGAAAACCATTGTCGCCAGGACCTACGCCCACTATGGTTACTTTTGTGCTTTTACCTGACGAGGTCATAACGTGGCCATCTCTTGGGGTTTCATTGGAGAAACGTGATTGATCATGGGCGAGAAAAACCCCCGGCATTTGGTGACGCCGAGGGATCAGATCGGCTAACTGGAATCAATTGGTACTTTATGGTTGGTCAGTAACTATGTCAAGATAATCAGTCATAGCGATCACTGGGCGCCGAGACATTGGCTTTGTTAGAAAGACAAAACCTGGCTTGTCGGGTGAGTGGAACAAACGTGAATCAGTCGTAAATTCTGTTGACATTACAATACCCGATTGATAGAGTTATTAATTACGCCCATTGAGGCGAGGGGATTTCCTATGCCAACAGTTAACCAATTAGTCAGAAAAGGCCGAAAGCCGGTCCGCAAAAAGACAAAGGCGCCGGCGATGCATTGGGTTCAAAATTCGCTCACCAACCGGACCAAATGGGGTCCTGGTTGCCCGCAACGCCGGGGGGTTTGTATCCAAGTGCGGACCATGACTCCAAAGAAACCCAACTCGGCCCTTCGGAAAATAGCTAGGGTTCGCTTGACCAACGGAGTAGAAGTTACTGCCTATATCGGTGGTGAAGGGCACAACCTTCAAGAGCACTCGGTGGTGTTGATTCGGGGAGGCCGCGTCAAGGACTTGCCGGGTGTTCGCTACCACGTAGTCCGCAGCGCTCTCGACTGTGAGGGCGTGCCGGACCGCCGCCGAGGTCGCAGCAAATACGGAGCAGTTAGACCCCGTGATGGCGGTTAGCCAGTTATTAAAGTTTCCACTTTCTTGACTTCCTCACTGGGTACCCTAGGGTGCCCTTTAACCAAGAGGTTGGATTTAAACGCAGGTGTGAGTATCTATGTCTAGAAGACGACGCGCCGAAAAAAGAGATGTAGCGCCAGACCCGAAGTTCAACGACGCGGAACTGGCAAGGTTCATCAATAGATTGATGATTAAGGGCAAGAAAACTACTGCCCAACGCATCACCTATAACGCCTTTGATCTTATTCAGGAAGAGTCCAACAGAGAACCCTTGGAGGTCTTCCAGCAAGCATTGAGAAATGCCACACCCGCCGTCGAGGTGCGTCCCAAGCGCATCGGCGGGTCGACCATCCAGGTACCCACGGAACTCCGTGGGGTACGCAGCGAGGCGCTTGCCATGCGCTGGCTCATCAGAGGGGCCAGGTCCCGTAACGGGATGCCTATGCGGCGAGGATTGGCGCAAGAATTAATGGATGCCTCCCGAGGCGAGGGATCGGCAGTCCGTAGAAGGGAGGAACTGCACCGGATGGCGGAAGCCAACCGGGCCTTTGTGCACTACCGTAGGTAATTTTCTTGCCAGTTAATTCCCCTGTAGGCCCCAGCGCCCAGTCTTTATTATAAGTATCCAGTGCCCCAGTCTAATGGAAGCGACGTTTCCCATTGAAAGCATTCGTAATATCGGCTTTATAGCCCATATAGATGCAGGTAAAACTACTGTAACGGAACAAGTCCTCTTCGCCACCGGGCGCATTCACCGTGCCGGTGGAGTGGACGATGGCAATACTGCCATGGACTGGATGCCCCAGGAAAAAGAACGGGGTATCACTATCACCGCCGCGGCTACCACCACCTACTGGAAAGACCACCGTATCAACGTCATCGACACTCCCGGGCACGTCGATTTCACTGCAGAAGTAGAACGCAGCCTCCGTGTTTTAGATGGAGGTATCGTCGTATTGGACGCGGTCGCCGGTGTTCAGTCCCAATCAGAGACCGTCTGGCGGCAAGCGGACACCTATAAGGTCCCCCGCATTTGTTTCGTCAATAAGATGGATCGGATTGGTGCCAGTTACGAACGGACCATCGAGTCTATCCGGCGCCGTCTGAATGGTAACCCCGTCCCGATTCAGTTGCCGATTGGCGCTGAAGACCAATTCGGCGGAATGATCGACCTGATTACTGGTAAGGCCACTATGTACCCAATCGGCCGGGTCAACGAAGGTATCGCCGAACAACCGGACGAAGTGGATATGCCCCCGGAGTACCGAGAACAATTCGAAGAATATCGCCAGGCGATGATTGAGAAAATCGTCGAGACCGATGAAGATTTACTCCTTCAATATTTGGAGGGTGTAGAAATCGCCGCCGACGACTTGAAGAGAGCATTACGGCAAGCGACCATAGGCCAAAAAGTTGTCCCTGTTTTGTGTGGCAGTGCCATGTTTGCCAAGGGCGTCCATAACCTGTTAGATGCCATCGCTGAATATCTCCCATCCCCTGGGGACGTCCCCGCGGTCGAAGGAGTCAATCCTAGGACTGAAGAAGTAGAACTCCGTAATCCGGACGCTTCCGAGCCTTTGGCGGCGTTGGCTTTCAAAGTCGCTACAGACCCATATGTGGGACGCTTGGTGTTCCTGCGAGTTTACTCTGGCACGGTTAAGGCTGGGGCTCAGGTCAACAATGTGACCAAGGACACCCGTGAACGCATGGGACGGCTGCTTAGGATGCATGCCAATTCGAGGGAAGAACTAGAAGAGGTAACCGCCGGAAACATTTGTGCGGCTATCGGATTGAAGAATACGTTCACTGGCGACACAATCGGTATGCAAAACGGTGCGGTAATCTTAGAGCCGCCTCGGTTCCCGAAGCCGGTCGTCTCCGTGGCGGTCGAACCGAATACTAAGGCCGACCAAGACCGGTTGACCGATGCCTTGCGGAAATTGTCAGATGAGGACCCGACTTTCGTAGTCGCGGTCAACGAAGAGACCGCCCAGACCATTATCTCCGGTATGGGTGAGCTTCACCTCGAAGTCCTGGTAGACCGGATGCGTCGCGAATTCAACGTGGTAGCCCAGGTCGGTATGCCTCGCGTCTCCTATCGGGAGACTTTGACCACCCCCCGGCAGGTCGAGGGCCGGTTTGTGCGCCAAACCGGAGGCCACGGCCAGTTTGGCCATGTGATATTGGATCTTGAACCCTTGGACCGAGGGGAAGGGATAGTATTCGAAAACAATATCACCAGAGGAGCGATTCCCAGAGAATTCATTCCCGCGGTTGAGAAGGGTGTGAGAGACGCCCTAGACAACGGTCCTCTCGGCGGGTATCCTCTGGTTGACTTAAAAGTATCCTTGGTGGATGGAAGCTTCCATCAGGTGGACTCTTCGGAACTGGCTTTCCGGAGTGCAGGTATGCTGGCTATCAGGGAAGGGGCCGGGAAATGCGCCCCGGTTCTGCTTGAACCCATAGCCGATTTAGAAGTGGTAACCCCAGGCGAATATCTCGGAGATGTGATAGGGGATCTGGGAACACGAAGGGCTCAGATCCAGAGTATCGAAGGTCAGGATGACCTACAGTCGGTACGGGCGTTGTTGCCACTGGGCGAAACGTTCTCGTACACGACTGCGCTTCGGTCTTTGAGCCAAGGCCGAGCTTCGTACTCCATGGAATTCAAGTATTACGAACCGGTTCCGGAACACATCGTCAAGACCCTAGTTACGGTGTAGGCCCGTTGACAGTCTCGCACTCAAAAAAAAAGAAAAACAAAAAGCAGGGATATGGTAACTCGGCAAAAAGTTAGAATCATATTGAAGGCGTTCGATCATAAAATGTTGGATCTTTCCACCGGCCAGATAGTGGAAACAGCCGAACGTACCGGAGCGCGCGTCGCTGGGCCTGTACCTCTGCCCACCCACATACGCAGGTTCTGCGTCATTCGCGGTCCCCACGTGGACAAAGACTCACGCGAACACTTCGAGATTAGAACCCACAAGCGCCTGATAGATATACTAGAGCCCACGTCGAAGACTATCGACTCGCTGACCCGCCTTAACTTGCCAGCCGGCGTAGATATCTCGATTAAACTCTAGGAACCGTTACCATTAAATATAGGAAAGGCTAGCAAAGATGCTCCAGGGATTCCTTGGAAAAAAGATAGGCATGACTCAGATTTTCCGTGAAGATGGAAGGGTCGTTCCCGTTACTGTTATAGAAGCCGGGCCTTGCGTCGTCACCCAGGTGAAAACCTTGGAGAGCGATGGCTATGAGGCGGTCCAACTAGGCTTCGGCGATGTTAAACGCCGCAATAAACCCCAGGCCGGTCATCTGAAAAACAGCAAGCTCAGTCGGTACCTTCGCGAGGTTTCTACTGACGATACCAGCGAGTTTGAAGTAGGCCAGACGATTGGTGTGGATATTTTCGAAGCTGGTGAAAAGATAGATGTTATCGGAAAATCCAAGGGCCGTGGTTTCGCCGGTGTGATGAAACGCTGGAACTTTGGTGGCGGACCTAGGACACACGGTCAATCGGACCGAGCACGGGCCCCGGGCTCCATAGGCGGTGGCACTACTCCCGGCAAAGTCTACAAAGGACTGAAGATGGCAGGGCATATGGGCAACCGACGGATAACCGTCAAGGGACTGGAGATTGTTGAGATAGACTTCGAAAGGAATCTGCTTTTAGTTAAGGGCGGTATCCCCGGTGCCACCAACAGTCTGGTTCAGATTCGGCGGAAATAAAAAATAATGCAAGTATCAGTCAAGAATCAAAGTGGTGACGCCCTAGCCAGTATCGAACTGAACGATGCTGTCTTCAACGTGCCTATGAACCCCTCTTTAGTACACCAGGCCATGGTGATCTACCAAGGCAATAAAAGGCAGGGAACCCACGACACTAAGACCAGAGCGCAGGTTTCAGGGGGTGGCCGCAAGCCGTGGATTCAGAAACACACCGGCCGAGCTCGGCAAGGCAGCACTCGCGCTCCCCAATGGCGCCATGGTGGTGTGGTCTTCGGACCTCATCCTCGAAGCTACCGGGCCGCTCTGCCCAAGCGTATGAAGAGACAAGCTCTCCGTTGTGTCTTATCGGACAAAGCACGCCAAGATCGGTTGTTCTGCTTAGACTCCACCAACTCCATCGACGGGAAGACCAAATCGATGACCCAACTATTAGAGAACCTATCTGTCGCCGGTTCGACCCTTATGGTAACCATGGGCACTGACCGGGACGTGGTTCTGGCGGCAAGCAACATTAAAAAAATCTGGACTCTTCCCGCTAACCAACTGAACGCCCAGGAATTGTTGGCGAGAGACACCGTTATAATGACCGTTGAGGCGGCGCGCTGGGTTGAGGAGACATTGGCAGACGAACCTCACGGACGAAGAGGCGCTAAATGGAGGGCTTCATTAGACAATGCCAGTGTGCTCGATGCAGCCATCCCTGAGCCGCAAGATTCTGCGGCCGTTGGAACTGAAACTGCAGCTGAACCAGATACTGGAGAAGAACCGCCGAAACCCCGTCGCCGAAGGGCCGCTGCTGCTAAACCGAAAGCCCCTGCCTCAGCAACTGATGAAGGAGTTGCTGAAGAAGAAACTTCCAAACCACGAGCACGCAGGCGGAGAACAACGCCCGCTACAACAAACGAACCGGCTGCAGAAGCTCCTGAAGCTCAAGCAGATTCTCCTGAAGAGGAGACTTAGATGGATATCTACCAGGTCCTCATCAAGCCCACCATCACTGAAAAGAGCACCCTCTTGCAGGAATCAGGCAAGTACACCTTCGAGGTGAACGAAGGTGCTAATAAGGTTGAAGTCAAAGAAGCCGTTGAGAAGAACTTTGATGTGACCGTGCTAGACGTTAATATCACTAAGTTGCACGGCAAGAAGAAGCGCTACGGTCCGCGTATCAAGCAACGCCCGGATACCAAGAAGGCGGTAGTTACCCTAAAGCAGGGTGACCGCATAAACCTGATTGAGGGGCTGTAGGACCTCACAATGCCATTGAAGAACCTAAAACCTAGGACGCCAGGTACCCGGAACGCGGTGCGCGCCTCTTTCGAGGAGATTACCGCTACAAAACCGGAGAAATCACTACTCGAGGCCAAGCAGAACCATGCCGGGCGCAACAACCGGGGCCGCATCACTTCGCGGGCCCGGGGTGGCGGGTCGCGGCAGATGTATCGCAGAGTGGACTTCAAACGAGTCAAAGATGGTGTGCCGGGCCGGGTGAAGTCCATCGAGTACGACCCTAACCGGACGACTCGGATTGCACTTATCTACTACGTAGATGGCGAAAAAAGTTACATTTTGGCGCCCCACGGTCTGGAAGTCGGTACATTTGTGCAGTCAGGGCCAGACGCCGAAATTAGTTTAGGCAACTGTCTACCGTTGACCAATATCCCCACGGGAACAGTTGTCCACAATCTAGAGCTAACTCCGGGGCGGGGTGGTCAGATTGTCCGCGGTGCCGGTACTGGTGCTCAAGTGCTGTCACGGGAAGGTGAATACGTACTGATTCGCCTGCCTTCGGGAGAGATGCGCCGGGTTCTGCTTCGCTGCCGGGCGAGTGTCGGACAACTTTCGAACCCAGACCACAAGAATGAAAGCCTGGGCAAAGCTGGAGCGTCACGTCATAGAGGGCGGCGCCCCCGTGTTCGCGGTGTTGCCAAGAACCCGGTGGATCATCCTCACGGCGGTGGAGAAGGACGTTCTCCCATCGGTATGCCAGGGCCCAAGACGCCCTGGGGTAAACCCACATTGGGTTACAAGACACGCCGCAAGAAGAAGGCTTCCAGCAAATTTATCATGCGCAGGACCAGGAGACGCTAGGATGTCCCGATCGATAAAAAAGGGACCGTATGTACATCCCAAACTGATGAAACACGTGGAACAGGTACAGCGCTCCGGGGCCAATACGGTCATCCGGACCTGGGCCAGAGCATCCATGATCATGCCGGAGATGGTTGGACTGACCATCGGCGTCCATGACGGTCGACGGCACATACCGGTCTTTATTACGGAAAACATGGTTGGCCACCGGCTGGGCGAATTCTCCCCGACCCGCACCTACCGTGGACATATTTCAAGGTCCGAACGGACCAGCCGGGTGAGGTAGTAGATTGCCGCCGGTAAGAGCAGTAGCAAAATCGTTGGGAGCCTCCCAGAAGAGGCTCAAACCGATCTTGGACTTGGTCAGAGGCCAGCGCGTTGAAGACGCATTGAACAGCCTGAACCTGTTGCCGTCGCCTTGGGCCAAATCGGTTTATAAAGTAGTTGCGTCCGCCGCGTCCAACGCGGAGAACAACATGCTGATGAACCGGGATAATCTCAAGATTGTCCATATATCGGCAGACAACGCTAAATCGTTGAAACGATTTCGGCCGAGGGCCAGAGGCCGGATCGGCCGGATTACCAAGCGTTCCAGCCATGTAATGGTGGTTGTGGACGAAGACGAGAGTAGGAGATAGGAATGGGGCATAAGACCCACCCTTACGGTTTCCGTCTGGGTATCATCAAAGATTGGAAAGCCCATTGGTACGCGCAGAACAGTGGATCCTATCGTAATCTTGTTAGCCAAGATTTGCGGCTGCGGGAAGGCATCAAAGATGAATACAAAGCTTTCTCTGACGCGGGCATCGCCAGGGTTGAAATAGATAGGGGAGCCCAAGACAGTGTCATCAATATCCACTCCGCCCGGCCTGGGATACTGATCGGCCGCGACGGCGAACGTGTTAAGAACTTGCGTGCCAAGCTTGAAGCCATCACGGAAAGCCGGATACAGCTTAATATTGTAGAAATCGAACAGCCGGAAACCAACGCCTACCTCGTATCGCGAAATGTTGCGGATCAGTTGGAACGCCGCGTGGCTTACCGACGGGCTATGCGCCAAGCAGCCCAGCGGTGCATGCAGGCCGGTGCACAGGGTATCAAGATCATCATCAAAGGCCGAATCACAGGTTCCGAAATCGCTCGCGTAGAGAAGTTGATGATGGGCCAGGTGCCTCTCCATACCCTACGGGCGGACATCGACTATTCCCTTGCTGAAGCGCACACCATAATGGGGCAGGTGGGCGTTAAGACCTGGGTTTATCACGGCGAGGTTCTCCCCCCGACACCGGAAGAAATAGAAGAAGAACTGGAAAATATAGAAGTTACTGTCCAGGCTGAAGACATCGAGGAAGCCCTCGAGGCGGTTGATTTGGAGAACCCGGAATAAAGCGTAAATTAAGGGTAAGACTAGGAGCAATCCATGCTGCAGCCCAAGCGTACAAAATTTAGGAAGCACTTCCGCGGCAAGATGCGTGGAAACGCAACGACCGGAAGCTCGGTTTCCTTCGGAGAAATCGGCCTCAAGGCTATGGAGGCCTCGTGGATTACTTCTCGCCAAATAGAAGCTGCCAGGGTCGCGGTTACCCGTCACCTAAAACGCGGAGGGCAGGTCTGGGTCCGCGTCTTCCCTGACAAGTCAGTCAGTAAGAAACCTGCCGAGACCCGCATGGGTGGAGGGAAAGCTGCGGTTGACTACTGGGTAGCAGTGGTCAAACCAGGCAAGATACTCTTCGAAGTGGCTGGAGTTCCCCAGGAAGAGGCTGTTCAAGCACTGCGTTTGGCGTCGCGAAAGTTGCCCATTCCCACAAAAACGGTAATTAGAGATAGGTTGGCCGCGGCCGTGGCAAACGGCCTGGTTTAATTAGATATGCGTGTTCACGAAATAAGAGAACTCAATAACGATCAGTTGTATGAGGAGTTAGACAAAGCGGGGAGGGAGCTGATGAACCTTAGGTTCAGCGCAGCCACCAACCAGTTGACCAACACCAATGAACCTAGCTCGGTCAGAAAGACCATCGCCAGGCTCCAGACAGTGATTCGAGAACGACAGATTCAGGAGGCTGGTTAGTGGCAAAATCCATGCGGAAGGTTCGCGTCGGCGCTGTCGTGCGGACCAATCAGGACAAGACCGCCATCGTGGAGATGGTATGGAAACAACGCCACCGGATCTACCGGAAACAGATGCGCCGTGTTGCCCGTTTCTACATCCATGATCCGGAGAACCAATGCCGCCTAGGCGACACGGTCCGGATTGAAGAGACTCGCCCTATCTCCAAGAACAAGCACTGGCGTCTCTTAGAAATACTGGAACGCAAGCAAGTTGCTGATGTTAGACCGATTGATCTGGAGACGGATGTTGGGCAAGAAATAACGCAGCCACGAATCGTCGCTGCAGAGGCACGGGCAGAAGCTGCTGCTGAAGAAGAAACACCAGTCGAAGAAGAACTTGGGGTTGAAGAGGCCGAGCCTGAACCTGAAGACGAAGAACAGGAAGAAGAGGAATGATTCAGACCTATACTCGGCTCAGGGTTGCTGACAACAGTGGGGCAAAGGTGATTCGCCTCATCAACATCCCAGGCAGTGGCAAACGTAAATATGCCCACGTTGGGGACGTCGTGGTCTGCAATGTACGGGAAGCCGCACCTAACTCGCCGGTTCGCAAGGGTGAGATTGTGCGGGCAGTGGTTATTCGCCAGGCCCAGGGACGCCGCCGCCCCGATGGAACATACATCAAGTTTGATGATAATGCCGCGGTACTGATTGGTGAAGACCAGATGCCCACGGGCACCCGGATCTTCGGTCCGGTGGCTCGCGAACTGCGAGACAAGGGATTCATGAGGATTGTGTCCCTCGCTCCGGAGGTCGTGTAGTGCGCATACGGACCGGAGACAACGTGCTGGTGATAGCCGGTAAAGAAAAAGGTAAAACAGGCCGAGTGGAACGGCAGGTATCCGGCCAGGACCGGATTGTAATCGAAGGCGTTAACATGGTAACTCGGCACATGAAGGCAAGGCCTGGTGTAAGCCAGTCTGGCCGTATCCAGAAAGAGGCGTCCATCCACGCGTCAAACGTAGTGTTGATTTGTAATAAGTGCAACGAACCGACGAAGCCCAAGATTGTTTTCTTGGAAACAGGTTCTAGGGTTCGCAGTTGTACCAAATGTCAGGAAGTAATCGACGATGCCCGATAACGAAAGACAGCAACCTGTAGACAGAGAAGAGTTGGAAGAAGCCGTAACAGAAGTGGAAGAGGTGGGCAGCGCTGATGACGGCGAAGCCGAACCCGAAGGAAACGCAGAGGAGCAACAAGACACTCCCCGCCGAGAACGGCGCCAACGCGGCGGGCGTGGCGAACGGGTCGGCGAATCAGAACTTGAGGCGCCGAGTGAACCTCCGCCCTCGCCACGACTCTACGAACAATTCAAGGCCAACATTATACCGGCAATGATGCAAGAATTTAGTTACGGGAACACCATGGAAGTTCCCCGACTGCAGAAGATCGTCCTTAATATCGGCGTCGGCGAGGCGCTGACTAATGGACGAGCAATGGAAGCTGCAAGCGCGGATTTAGCGGTTATAGCCGGCCAAAAACCTATCGTTACCAGAGCCAGAAAATCCATCGCTACTTTTAAGATAAGAGAAGGCAACGCGATTGGTACCGCGGTTACCCTTCGAGGCGCTAGGATGTACCATTTCCTTGACCGGCTCGTTAACACCGCTCTGCCGCGTATACGCGACTTCCGTGGTCTACCTAGGCGGGGATTTGACGGTCGCGGCAACTTCAGTATCGGTATACGGGAGCAGATTATTTTTCCAGAAATTGACTATAACCAGATAGATAAAATTCGCGGCTTGCAGGTAACCATCACGACTACCGCCAAGAACGATACTGAGGCTATCCGCCTTTTAGAATTCTATGGCATGCCCTTCATCAAGGAAACGGTTGAGGCCTAAGGGAGGCGTCATTGGCAAAAACATCAACAGTACAGAAATGGCTAAAGAAGTCCAAGTTTCCGGGCCGGGAGTATAACCGGTGTGGCCGCTGTTTCCGCCCGCGGGCGTATATCAGATATGCCGGACTTTGCCGGATTTGCTTCCGGGAGATGGCCCTGAATGGTGAATTGCCCGGTGTTAGAAAGGCTAGCTTGTAGCCCGCCGGACTATCAAAGACCAAACGAACCGTAATCTAGATAGCTTCAAGCCGAGAGGGGAGAAAGACCTAATATGCCGGTAACCGATCCATTGGCGGACATGTTGACTAGGATTCGCAACGCTATCCAAGTGCGTCACGATTCTGTTAATATCCCCCACTCCAAGCTTAAATTAGGCGTTGCCAAGATTCTCAAAGACGAGGGCTTCATTCGGGACTTCGACATTCCGCGAGGCCAAAAACATCCCACAATCCGCATACACTTGACTTACCGAGAAGGTAGGCAGTCGGCTATAGCTGGTCTCAAACGGGTCAGTAGGCCCGGACTGCGGGTTCACGTAGGCAAGGGAGAGATTCCCAGGGTCTACGGTGGAATCGGACTGGCTATCATATCCACCTCCAAAGGTCTGATGGCCGGACGGAAAGCATGGCGTGAAGGCGTTGGTGGAGAACTACTCTGTTTTGTCTGGTGATTTGGCTGTGCAACAAAAAAAACAAGAAAAAACACTTTCCCGTATCGGCCGCAAGCCCATTGCTCTTCCTAATGGCGTAGAGGTTGAGGTCCAATACGGCGGTGTTAGGGTCACGGGGCCCAAAGGGACCCTTGAACAGAAATACCATCCGGAAGTCGTGGTGAAGGTGGAACACGGTGTAGTACTTGTTGAACGGCAATCCGACAACAAGTTCCACCACTCGCTGCATGGTTTAACCCGCAGTCTGATTGCCAATGCGGTACAAGGTGTGTCAGAAGGATTCACCCGGACGCTAGAAATTATGGGTGTTGGATATAGGGTTACTGAAGCAGGTAATGGGATTACGTTGAACGTGGGCCACAGCCATGCTGTGGAAATCCAACCTGAAGACGGCGTTACCATGGAAGTGGAGGGAAACAACCGGGTTCACGTGCGTGGTATTGACAAGCAAAAAGTAGGCCAGCTGGCGGCCCAAGTAAGGAGGGTCCGGCCACCCAATGCCTACAAAGAGAAAGGCATCCGGTATTCTGATGAAATACTTCACTTCAAACCAGGAAAGGCGGCGGCCAGAAAGGCTTAATAGCCTGCTGAATTGCCCTAAATCGATAAAAATAACATGCCAAAAGATAAAAATGCCAAACGGCTGAGAAGAGTACGGCATATCCGCCTTCGGAACAAGATTTCCGGAACGCCGGAGCGGCCAAGGTTGGCCGTGTTCCGCAGCCTCCGCCACATCTATGCACAGGTCATCGACGACACCACTGGGCGTACCCTGGTGGCTGCTTCCAGTGCCGATGCCATGAAGGAGGCTGGCGCACCCATAGTCCCTAAGATCAGTGCATCTACAGCAGTTGGGAGATTGGTGGCCGACCGGGCCAAAGCTGAAGGAATTACCCAGGTAGTGTTTGACCGGGGTGGCTGCAAATATCACGGGAGGGTTAAGGCGTTGGCCGATGCCACCCGAGAAGCCGGCCTAAATTTTTAACTTGAATATTCAGATAGTTGGAACAGCGAAGCTCAGAGACTGGGAGGTCTAGCCCAAACATGGTCCAAGCTCCTAACAGACCCTTCAACGACAGAGACCGCGACCGAGGCCGAGGGCGGGAACGTGAAGAAGATACCGGAGGTTTCTCCGAGAGAGTCGTCTACACCCGCCGTATCGCCAAAGTCGTGAAGGGGGGTCGCCGTCTTCGGTTCAATGCGTTGGTTGTAGTTGGGGATGGGCAGAACGAAGTAGGTGTCGGCCTCGGCAAAGCGTTGGCCATTCCTGACGCAGTCAGAAAAGGTAATGCCGTTGCACGCCGCGAAACCGTAAAGATACCTATACGCGGCACGACAATCCCTCAGAAAATCACAGTGAAAAAGGGCGCCACAATCGTAATGATTAAACCAGCACGCGAGGGTACCGGAGTCATAGCCGCCGCTGCCATGCGTGCCATATTGGAGCTAGGCGGCGTCAAAGATGTGGTCGGTAAGTCTATGGGCTCTCGCAACCCGATCAATATCGTCTATGCCACCATGGAAGCCTTGCGTCAATTGAAAGACCCGGACGTTGAACTGGCTCGTCGCTTAGGCCGTCCAATGCCGACTGAAGAACACCAGATTGTGACGGTACCTGTTGGCTCCAACCCAGGTCAGGCACAGCCGGATTCGGGATCATTAGATACCAGCAACGTCCAAAATTTGATGAGCGAAAGGCCTGGCGAAACCCTTGAAGGAGATTAAAGGCCGTGCTCCCTATGCGGACACAGTTGCTAGATAATGGCTGAAATAAAAATAACCTGGAAAAGAAGCACAATCGGTAAACCAGGGATCCAGAAGAGGATTATCGACTCTTTAGGCCTGCGCAGATTGAACCACACCGTGGTCCACCAAGACTCACCCACCATTCGCGGCATGGTTAATAAAGTCAGCCATCTGGTGAAAGTCGAAGTAGTTTAAATGCTCTTTCGCTGGTTCTAGGATTGGAGTGTTCCTCGCTGATTAATGGATCATGATTTAACAGTGATCGCGTGTGAAGCAGCCACAACCGCAACCAAATGGGCATTCTGACATCCTCTAAATCGTTTACCAACGGTTGCGATACATCTAAAATCAAACTGACAGCGTAATAGTTGTTCGAGAATTAAAGAGGCACTGCCATGATGGAACATCAATTGGCTCCTTCGAAGGGAGCCAGAAAGCGCAGAAAACGGGTCGGACGTGGAGACGCGGCAGGGCAAGGAAGCACAGCCGGCCGGGGCAACAAGGGACAGAAGTCTCGCTCAGGTGGAGGAGTCCCTCCGTGGTTTGAAGGTGGACAGCTACCTTTGATTAAAGGTCTACCAATGAAACGCGGCTTCCACAACCGCTTCAAGACCTATTACTCTCTAGTCAAGGTTGAAGCTCTTGACTCTTTTAACGCTGGCGAGCGCATAACCCCTGAACTACTCCTGGAAAAAGGGTTCCTGCGGAACCTCAAACTCCCTGTGAAAATTGTTGGCGACGGTGAGATTAGTAAAGCTGTTACTGTTGTGGCCGCTAAATTTACCGGAGCCGCGAAGCAGAAAATAGAAGCGGCAAAAGGAACAGCGGAGGAGATCCTGGCGTAATGATGAACGCCGAGGCCCAGGCTGGCAAATTACCTGCGCTGTTACAGGCGGCCGTCGACGCGTTTAGCCTCCCCGATCTGCGGGCTAAGATTCTGTTCACTCTGGCGATTCTAGCCCTCTACCGGTTTATCGCCCACATCCCCCTTCCAGGAATTGACCAGGTCCAATTGGACAATCTCTTCAGGAATAACGAACTCCTGGGATTCTTGGACCTGTTCAGCGGGGGCGCTTTAAGCCGCATGAGTATTGTTGCTCTGGGCGTATTTCCCTATATTACCTCGTCGATTATCATTCAGTTACTGACTCCGGTGATACCTTCCCTTCAGGAAATGTCGCGTGAAGGAGAAGCAGGGCGCGCCAAGATTAATCGGCTGACCCACTGGATTACCATTCCCATCGCATTCGCCCAAGGATACGGGCAACTGGTTCTTCTGGAACAGAGCAATGTAATAGCTAACGTAGGGTTTTCCGGAGACGCTCTATTGCCGACCATCGCAGCCTTGTTCTCGATCGCTGCCGGCACTATGTTCTTGGTCTGGCTGGGTGAGATGATTACGGAACGCGGCATTGGAAACGGAATCTCGCTGATAATATTCGCCGGCATAGTAGCTGGATTCCCTCGATTGTTGACCCAAGGCTTCTTGGACCGCGACAACGTATTGGGAATCGGTTTCTTTGCTCTGATTGGCGTGTTGATTATTGCAGCCATAGTGATGTTCAATGAAGCCCACCGGCGCATCCCCGTGCAATACGGACGCAGTATATTCAGGGGCGGTCGGATGTATCGCCAGAGCGGAGCCACGTATCTACCGTTGCGCATTAATTCAGCGGGTATGATTCCACTGATCTTTGCCTTTTCAATAGTGATTCTGCCAGGCACCATAGCTACCTATTTTGCCACCAACACTACATGGGTCGGCGATGTCGCGAACTTCTTCGCAGCATTGCTGATACCGAGTTCGCCTCTTTACTGGGTGATGGTTTTCGTATTGGTTGTGATATTCACGTTTTTCTACACTCTCGTGGTATTCAATCAACAACAGCTGGCCGAAAATCTGCAGAAAAACGGAGGGTTCGTCTTAGGTATCCGGCCTGGAAAGCCGACCCAAGATTATTTGAATCGGGTCATTGTACGTATAACCCTGGGTGGGGCTTTATTTTTGGGTACTATCGCAATAATGCCCTATATTGCCTCTCTCATCACTGATGTCCAGGCGATATCCCTGAGCAGCACAAGCCTGTTGATTATGGTTGGTGTGGGCCTGGATACGTTACGTCAACTTGAGGCGCAATTGATGATGCGGAATTACGAAGGATTCCTTCGGTAATATGGCTCAAGGTTTGAGATTAGTTCTATTCGGCCCTCCGGGGGCTGGAAAAGGCACCCAGGCGCAACTCCTTCGCGACCGCCTGAATGTGATTCACATCAGTTCAGGTGATATCTTCCGGCATCATTTGGGGCAAGGAACTTCCCTGGGACTGCGGGCCAAAGAGTATATGAACAACGGGGAATTAGTTCCTGATGAAGTAACCATCGATATGATGTTGGACAGGGTTATGTCGATTCCTGATGGCGAAGGTTTCATTCTTGACGGGTTTCCCAGGAACACCAACCAGGCATCAGAACTGGAAAAGAAATTGGTCGGTAAGTCCCGCGACCTGGACAAAGTGATTCATATCGACGTCTCCGAACCGGAACTTATGCGCCGCCTCGGAGGACGTTTCGTCTGCCGTGCCTGCCAAGCGCCTCACTCCATAGGTGAGGGCGAGGAAGACAAGGTGTGCGAACAATGCGGTGGAGAACTCTATCAACGAGCGGATGACGCTTCCGCGGCTGTCCAAAAAAGGATAGAAGTCTACAACTCTGAAACTACGCCAGTGCTTAGGTTTTACCTTGAACGCGGTTTGCTGAGTGAGATATGCGGCGATAACACGGTCGACGAGGTAAACAATCAAATCATCTCAACGCTAGGTGCATAATATAGCGATAAATCGGTGGATTCGACGAATGAAAAATTTGGTTGGGTTCCCAAGTCAGTCAATCAGGAGTAGAATACAACAGTGAATAGCGGCCAAAAACCAAAGACCGCTTCGAACTCGCCGTCCACCTACTCTGGGGGAATTACGGTTAAGTCCCCTCAAGAGCTAGATTCCATGCGTCGTGCGGGGAAGATAGTGGGTAACGTTATCGACCTTTTGAAGGCTGCGGTGGCTCCTGGCATGACCACCAAAGATCTAGACAAGATAGCGTACAAAGAGATTACACGCCAAAAAGCTAAGCCGACCTTCATGGGTTACCATGGTTTCCCGGCTAGTATATGCACCTCGGTGAATGAGGAGATTGTCCACGGAATTCCCGGCAAACGGATCCTCCAAGAAGGCGATATTGTCAAAGTTGATGTGGGTGCCACCATCGAGGGGTTCATCGGTGACGCGGCGGTTTCTCTGCCAGTTGGTGAGGTGACGCCGGAAGCCATCACTCTGATGGAGGACACACGCATAAGTTTGGAAGAAGGTATCCGAGCTGCCCAACCCGGGGGGCGAGTCGGCGATATCGGCGCTGCGGTGCAGGCCTACGGAGAAAGCCGGGGCTACGGCGTTGTTAGGGAGTTCGTAGGGCACGGCGTAGGGCGCTTCCTGCATGAAGATCCCCAAGTGCCTAATTACGGGCAAGCAGGCATGGGACCCTTGCTGCGGGTTGGGATGTGCATCGCTATAGAGCCCATGTTTAACTTGGGCGATTGGCACACGAAAATTTTGGATGACGAATGGACCGTGATTACTGCCGATGGCAAGCTATCGGCTCATTTCGAACATTCCATAGCCATAACCGAAGACGGACCGGAGATTCTGACCGTCCATAGTTAGGCACACGAACTTTCGGTATTCAGTCCGGATGGGCGAAAATCTGTCCGCGAAGAGGATTTATGGCGAAAAAACAAGCGATTGAGGTCGAGGCTAGCGTTAAAGAAGCGTTGCCTAACGGGATGTTCCGCGTTGAACTTCCAAACGACCACGAAGTGTTGGCTCACGTTTCCGGAAAGATTAGGATGCACTTCATCCGCGTCCTTCCCGGCGACCGAGTCTTGGTAGAACTGTCCCCATACGACCTGACTCGAGGTCGCATTACTTATCGGTTCAAATAGACTGTTTGAAACAACCGGTCTAAACAGATAAAAGGCATTAATCATGAAAGTATCAGCATCGGTTAAGCCCAGGTGCAATAATTGTCGTGTTATAAAGCGTAAGGGCGTGGTCAGAATCATCTGTTCCAATGCCAGACACGCACAGCGGCAAGGCTAACCTAAGCAATATCCAACACAGGTGGAGAAGTTAAAGGAGGCCCGGAGTGGTCCGTATCGCTGGTGTAGACGTTCCCGACCGTAAGAGAGCTCACATAGCTCTCCGCAGTATCTATGGTATCGGCCCCAAAATCGCCGAAGAGATTTTGATAAAGGCGGATCTTGACCCGCTGATTCCCCCGCGAATGAACGAGCTGTCTGAAACACAGATCGACCGTATCCGGGAACTGGTCGACCGAGACTATATATCAGAGGGAGACCTTCGCCGGGAAGTCAACCAGAATATCCGCCGGCTAATCGAAATTGGTTCCTACCGGGGCCTGCGGCACCGGAGGAACCTCCCTGTAGCTGGACAGCGCACCAAAACTAATGCCCGAACTCGTAAGGGCCCTCGCCGGACAGTCGCTGGACGCGGTAGGCGCAGCGGCGGCAAGTAGTAAGTATATAGGATTTAGAGAGAATTACTTATGGCTAGACCCAGGACGAGGCGCCGCGAGCGCCGGTCGGTGCCCCAAGGGCGGGCGTATATCTACTCCACTTTCAATAATACGCTGGTGAGCCTCACTGATCCTCAGGGGAATGTGATTGCTACCGCCAGCGCTGGAACTGTGGGTTTTAAAGGCTCCCGCAAAGGGACCGCATTCGCCGCCCAACGTGCTGCTGAGCAGGTCGCCCGAAAGGGGATGGACTCTGGTCTTCGGCAAATAGATGTTCTGATAAAAGGCCCAGGAGCGGGACGAGAAGCAGCGATTCGGTCTCTCCAAGGCGCAGGGCTTTTCGTGACGAGTATCCGGGATGTAACTCCCATTCCCCACAACGGGTGCCGCCCGCCAAAACGAAGGAGAGTGTAACTCCAAACCCATGGGAAGATATACAGGACCCTCTTGCCGCCTTTGCCGGCGGTCCGGTGAAAAACTATTTCTTAAAGGCGATAAGTGCTTCACGCCTCGCTGCGCATTTGAGAAACGCCGCAACCCACCTGGTGATGTGTCTCGCCGCCGAAGACGCCCAACGGACTACGCCGTTCACCTACGCGAAAAGCAAAAGGCCAAGTACATCTATGGCGTTATGGAAGGGCAGTTTCGACGGTACATGACCGAGGCGTTCAACACCCCAGGCGTGACCGGCATGAACCTACTTCGTGCCTTAGAACGCCGCCTGGATAATGTGGTCTTTCAACTAGGGTTTTCCGACTCCAGGAAACAAGGGCGCCAAAGTGTTTTGCACGGGCATTTCAAGATTAACGGCGTCAAGACGGATGTGCCCTCTTATCAGGTCAAACCCGGCGATATTGTCAGCTGGAAAGAGACTCTGAAAAATACAGATTTCTATGCAGGTCGTATCGAAGGCGTGCCCAAACGCCCGGTTCCACCCTGGCTGACCCTGGACTCCGGCGACATGGTTGGGACCGTCGTCTCAGTGCCTGCGGATGAAGATTTGCAGGCGATAGTAGATTCAAGACTAATAGTAGAGTTTTACTCGAGGTAGTTTGTCCATGCTGGACACCCTGATCCTAACTCCGGGTACGCCGGAGACTGGTGCGGAAACGCTAAAACCCGAGATACGGGTGATGGATTCAGAAGAAACTTACGGGAAGGTGGCTGTTGAGCCGCTGCCTCGGGGGTTCGGTCTTACCATTGGCAACCCTCTGCGGAGAATCTTGCTCAGTTCCACTAACGGCAGTGCAATCACGTGGGTCAAGATCGACGAAGTCGTTCACGAATATGCAGCTGTGACCGGTGTCAAAGAAGAGGTGATGGAACTCCTCCTGAATATCAAACGCATTCGAATTCGTTCCCAGTCGGACCGAGCCGGAAAAATGCGCCTTGACGTTACTGGGGAGGGCCGTGTTTGCGCCGGCGATATCTCGACCTCAAGTGACTTCGAGATTGTTAACCCAGAACTCCATCTGGCGACTCTTGACTCAGATGACTCCCATCTTTCGATTGAATTTAATGTCGAGCAGGGCGTGGGTTACCAACCTGCGGTGCAAGCGGACGGCATAACCAACCCTCCCGTGGGTGTTCTGCCGGTCGATGCAGTGTTCAGTCCGGTGCGGAAGGTCAACTACAATGTCGAGCGTACTAGGGTTGGCCAGGTTACCGACTACGAACGTCTTGTGATGGAAGTCTGGACCGACGGCACCATTAGGGCCGTTGAAGCGATTCAACAGGCTGCCGAGAACTTGGTGAACCACTTCTTCCTCTTCAGCAATCTCAACAAGGTGGTTGATGAAGGTTCCGAAAGAACGCCGCTGGTGGTATCTCCAGAGATATACCAGACTCCGATTGAAAAGCTCGAACTATCACCACGCACATTGAACTGCTTGAAGCGATCCCACATCTCAAAAGTGGGAGAAGTGCTAGAGATGTCCGACGAAGACCTGCTGAAAATACGCAACTTTGGTGAAAAATCGTTAGTTGAATTGAGAGAAAAACTGGCGGAACATGGTGTTACTGACCTATTTGATGGTCCTGCAGGGTCCGTCGGAGACATCTCACTCGAGGATTTGGGTGAACTCATGGGCGATGAGCGAGCTGATTCCGATGCTCCGTCAGAAGCCCCTGCTGGTATGTCGCTTGAAGACGCGGCCGAAGATTTCGAGAACGATGACAATGACCCAGACGAGGACGAGGACGAAGACTAACCATGGCTTCCCACAGAGTAGCCGGCCGAAAGCTCAGCCGGTATAAGGACCAACGGATCGCATTATTGAGGGGTTTGGTCGCGGAGCTGATAACTCATGAACGCATCACCACCACTCTAGCCAAGGCCAAAGAGACCAGAGTTATCGCGGAAAAATTGATAACTCACGGGAAGAAAGGCAATCTGCACCATCGCCGCCTGGCGATGGCCCAAGTCCCCAACTCCCGAGTGGTAAAGAAAGTATTCGATGATATCGCCGTCCGGTATGCCGAAAGAGCGGGCGGTTACACTAGAGTTCTTAAATTGGGACCCCGCAACGGGGACGCAGCTGAGATGGCAATCATCGAGCTGGTTTAACTACCGGAAAACCTGAACTGAAGCTAGAGGTACTAACTAAGATAGAACAAGGAAAAGCCCAAAATTCAGATAGCGCAATGGACGGGAAGTTTTCGCGGGTCGTTCTTCTGGTGGAATATGAAGGTACTAATTACGCCGGATTCCAGCTCCAAGCAGGTCCTACCACAGTCCAAGGAGAGTTGGAAAAAGCACTCGCGCATTTCACCGGACAGCGCATCAGGGTCAGAGGCGCCAGCCGGACAGATTCTGGGACACATGCTAAGGGCCAAGTGGTTGATTTCGCTACCGTGACAAAGCATCCTCTCGAACGATTCGCTCCCGCACTCAACTACCATCTACCCAAGGACATAAACGTCCTAGAGGCCCACCGGGTTGACGGCAATTTTAACTCCCGCAGAAGCGCCTTGAGCAGGACCTACCAATACAGCATATTAAACCGGCATACGCCATCGCCGTTGCGGCGCAAAACCCATTTGTGGATTAGAGAGGCCTTAGACATCGACAAGATGGCAAAGGCAGCCCAGGATTTGGTGGGTGTTCACGATTTCAGGCCTCTGGCCATCGGCCACTCAGAAGACCGTAGCGCGGTGAGAGAAGTCATTCGGTGGGAAGTGGATCGATTTGAAGACACGATTGTAATTGAATGCGAAGCCAACGGCTTCCTGAAACAACAAATAAGGAAAGCGAACGGGATATTAACGGAGATCGGAAGGGGTAAATACCCAACAGACAAAGTGAAACAAACACTGGAAGGCGATGTAAGCAGGACACCGCTTCTTTCCGCCCACGGGTTATGCCTAATTAGTGTAAAATATCCAGATTCCATGACATTTGGATTTAAGAACATAGGATCGGAATGACTGAGCATGAAACGAACTAGCACATACTTTGCCAAACCCGGCGAAACACCTGAAAGTTGGCGAGTGATGGACGCCCAGGGTCAAATCCTAGGACGCCTGGCCCGTAACATCGCCATAGCCTTACAGGGCAAGGACAAACCGACCTACGCCCCTCACGCTCCGACGGGCGATTTTGTTGTGGTGATTAACGCCGCCGATATGCGTGTCACAGGTAACAAGTTGGACGAAAAGATGTACTATCGGCACAGTGGGTATGTGGGCAATATCAAGACATTCAGGCTGAGAGAGTTTATGGAATCTCGGCCGGATCGAGTGCTAGAGTTGGCCGTTAAGGGCATGCTGCCCAAGAACCACCAAGGTCGTCAGATGCTGCGCCGTCTCAAGGTTTACAGTGGCCCAGAGCACCCCCACGAAGCGCAGATGACCGGATTCGCGGTGCCACAAACGGCAGAGAACGGAGGGTAGACTTACGTTGGTACAAGCTGAAACAAACCAGACTTATTACTACGGAACGGGTAAACGCAAAACCTCAATTGCCCGTGTGCGTCTGTACCTAGACAACGGTGGCCCGATTCTGGTCAATGGCAAGCCGATGGATGAGTTCTTTAATTGGGCGCCTTGGCAACGGATAATTAATGACGCTTTCCGACTTAGTGACACTCAGAATAAATTCCGGGTCGTGGTCAAAGTGGCTGGCGGCGGGGTCAACTCCCAGGCTGAAGCCATCCGACACGGAATAGCTAGGGCTTTGGTAGTCTATGATGCCAGCCTTAAGCCGGGACTACGCCGAGCAGGCCTGATAACCCGAGACGCCCGCATCAAAGAAAGTAAAAAATATGGCCTCAAACGCGCTCGCAGGGCACCGCAGTACACCAAACGGTAGAGACCATTTACAACGGCAGACCGAAAAAAGCCCCGTCCGCCTGGAAGGAACCGGGGTTTTTTGACCAGATGGCACGCGATCGGAAACTGCTCTACCATCCTAACAATCTCTCATGAGAGGGGAGGCCGTTGTTTGGACACCTATTCCAGACTGTTATTCCTATGGGTCAGCTGAGGGATTTTGTTACCGGCTGGGCAAAAGCCGCCGAAACTAAAAGAACGCCTTGCTACAATCAGTGTGGCCGGTCCGGAGATTTACGACCAATCAGGGCAGTATGAACCCGGAGTGCCCAATTATAAAACCGCTTGAAGCAGGGTCGGCAACACTTCGTTTCAATCGAGAAAATTAAACCTTAAGGTACTCTTCTACTCCATCCAACAATCTCGTGACAATCTCCGGTGTGGCAGCCTCCGCGTAGATTCTGAGAAGGGGCTCTGTGCCAGAAAAGCGCACAGCCAACCAACCGTCTTTTATGTGGAAACGCTTGCCGTCAATGGTGTCTGTATCCAGAATCGGTACGCCGGCGATTTCTGTGAGATTTGGGTCGTTGACACGTTCAAGGATTCTTTCCCGGTCTGATGCCAGAAATTCGGTATCTCTGCGGCGGTATGAATGCGGACCCACAACGTCGATTAAGCGTTGCAATAAATCGGTAGGGTTGTTTCCGGTGGTGGCCATGTACTCCAAGAAAAGAAGTCCGCTGAGGATACCGTCGCGCTCAGGGATATGGCTCTTGAAAGCAAACCCGCCGCTTTCTTCGCCACCCATGAGAGCATCGACAGCACTCATCTTGGGGCCGATGTTCTTGAAGCCCACCGGCATCTCGTAGACATCTATTCCGTAGGCATTGCCGAGTTTGTTCAGGGCGATAGACGAAGTAACACCCTTAACCAACGGACCCCTCATCTGTTTTTGCTCCAACAGATATTGAGCCAGGATGGAAAAGGTGTCGAGGGTAGTGACGAACTTGCCTTGTTCGTTGATTATGCCTACCCGGTCGGCATCGCCATCTAACGCTATGCCAACGGACGCTCCATCTGTGGCTATAAGAGACGCAATCTCCGTGAGGTTGCGGGCAATGGGTTCGGGTTGCTCCATGCCGGGGAAAGCAGGATTACGGTCACCGTGGAGCTCTCGCACAGTGGTCTTGCCGCCGGACAAGATTGTAGATAGATACCCAGCGCCTGCTCCGTACATGGAATCGACTACAACATTCAGTCCTGAGCCTTTAATGGAATCAAGGTCCACAAGAGAAGCAATGCGTTCTAAATACGGCCCCCGGGGTTCCAAATCGACAATCAGTCCTTTATTTCGTCCCTCAGCAACGCTAGGGGCAGCCGGGGTTGGTATCTTGGCGATGAACGCTTCCAGACGGTCGGTTATCTCTTGGGTTGCACTGCCGGCGTATTCGGGTTTGAATTTGAATCCGTTCCATTGACCAGGGTTGTGACTGGCCGTAATGATTGCGGCGCCTCCGGACCCGCGGTCCAGTACGTTGTAGCTGAGTACGGGAGTGGGAGCTGATTTGTCTGATAGGTAAACCTTGATACCTTGGGCCGCGCATACAGCGGCGACAGTTTCGGCAAACTCGAGAGACAGAAACCGGGTGTCGTAGCCTACCACAATGCCCATGTCGGAAGTACCGGCCGCTTTCAGGTAATCGCACAACCCCTGAGCGCAACGGGCAACGTTGTCAAAGGTGAAATCCTCGGCGATCAATGCGCGCCAGCCGTCCGTTCCAAATCTGATGTCCGTCAAGAGGCCGTCCCCTCCGGTTTGCAAGTGTCAACAGCATAAGAGTAAAAGGGCCAATGGTCGAGTGCCAATGGCCCTTTTAATGCCCTGAGACTTAATAGTTCCCCTGAGAGATATTAGTTAAATACCGGCGTCGTTGCGGAGGGCATCCGCCTTGTCGGTTTGCTCCCAGGACAACCCAAGGCCTTCGCGTCCGAAGTGTCCGTAGGCGGCGGTGGGTTGGTAGATGGGTCGGCGAAGGTTCAGGTCTCGGATGATTGCGGCGGGGCGCAGATCGAAGTGCTTGGCAACCAGTGCGTGGATGGTCTCGCTATCGACTTTGTTGGTGTCGAAGGTTTCGACTGCCACAGATATGGGAGTCGCCACGCCGATGGCGTAGGAAACCAGGATCTCACAGCGTTCGGCCAGACCAGATGCCACGATATTTTTAGCAACATATCGGGCAGCGTAGGCCGCGGATCGGTCAACCTTGGTCGGGTCCTTACCGGAGAAGGCGCCGCCGCCGTGGCGGGCGATGCCGCCGTAGGTGTCGACGAGAATCTTCCGGCCAGTAAGGCCGCTGTCGCCGGCAGGACCGCCGGTCACGAACCGTCCACTGGGGTTTACGTAAATCTTGGTGTCTGCATCAAGTAGATTCGCGGGCACTATCTCTCTGATCACGTGCTCAGTGATGTCTTTCTCGATTTGTTCGTTGCTCGCATCAGGGTCGTGCTGACTGCTTATGACAACAGTATCGACCCGGGCGGCGACGCCGTGTCGGTACTCAACGGTCACCTGAGACTTGCCGTCGGGGCGGAGGTAAGGGATGGTTCCTTCTTTCCGAACCAGGGCGAGCTGCTCTACCAATTTCTGTGACAGGCTGACGGTCAAGGGCATAAGTTCTGGAGTCTCGTTGCAGGCAAATCCGACCATCATGCCCTGGTCGCCGGCGCCGGTGGCGAGCATGGCTTCTTCAGCAGCCGATCCGCGCTGTTCCAAGGCAGTGGTGACACCGGCGCTTATGTCCGGAGATTGCTCTTGGATAGAGACAATCACACCACAGCTGGTGGCGTCGATGCCGTAGTCAGCGTTGGTGTAACCGGCTTTAGTCAGGGTTTCGCGGACAATCTTAGGCACGTCAACGTAGGAAGTAGTGGTTATCTCGCCCATGACAACAACCAAGCCGTTAGTAACGGCGGTCTCGCAAGCGACGCGGCCCATGGGGTCGTCTTTCAACACGGCGTCCAGGACTCCGTCTGAAATCTGGTCGCAGAGTTTGTCGGGATGCCCTTCGGTCACTGACTCGGAGGTCAGGAGGTATTTTGGTGAGTCGTGGAATAGCATTGGCATGCTGGTTTCTCCTATCTCGGCCTGAGTCTTTCAGGCTCGTTTCCTAATTTAGCCTTGGATTATGTGCCTTCTTGCCAGCTATCCTGGTACTTCTGCTGCGCAGAAGATAGCGTGTCGATAGTGATACCCATGGATGAAAGTTTGAGTCGTCCAATCTCTGCGTCCATCACTGGAGGCACGACGTGAACGCCTGGGCCTAACACCCCTTGATTGTTGTAGAGGTACTCAGCCGAGAGTGCCTGGTTGGCGAAACTCATGTCCATCACTGCGGAAGGATGTCCCTCGGCGGCGGACAGGTTGACCAGCCGGCCGTCGGCCAGCAGATATATCAAGCGTCCATCTTTCAGCGTGTACTCCTCGACGAACGGTCGCAGTTCGCGGTTGGCAATCGACATTTCTTTCAAGGATGCGATGTCGATTTCGTCGTTGAAATGCCCGCTGTTGGACAAGATAGCGCCGCTGGCCATGACTTCGATGTGCTCTTTGCCTACGGCGTGCAAGCCTCCGGTAACGGTAATGAACACCTCTCCGGCCTTGGCGGCCTCTAACATGGGCAAGACGTTGAAACCGTCCATGACCGCTTCGAGAGCCCGGACCGGATTGGTCTCACAAACTGTGACATGGGCGCCCATACCTTGGGCTCGAGAGGCGACGCCACGGCCGCACCATCCGTAGCCAGACACCACTACACGTCGGCCAGCCCACAAGATGTTAGTGGCGCGAGTGATTCCGTCCAGGGTGCTCTGACCGGTGCCGTACCGGTTGTCAAAGAAATGTTTTGTCTCGGCGTCGTTGACCGCAATAACCGGGTACTTGAGCTCTCCCTCCGCCGCCATGGCTGTTAAACGAATTACGCCAGTGGTGGTCTCTTCAGTCCCCCCGATGATGTTGTCAATCATGTTTGGGTGCTTGGTATGCAGCAGAGTCAGTAGGTCTGCGCCGTCGTCCATGGTCATCTGAGGTTCCACCGCTAGGGCGGCCTCGAGGTGTTCATAGTACGTTGCCTCGTTCTCGCCCTTGATGGCGTAAGTGGGGATACCATATTCTTGGACCAACGCGGCAGCTACATCATCCTGGGTGCTGAGGGGGTTGCTGGCGCAAAGGACTACCTCTGCGCCGCTGTCACGAAGAGCGATAGCCAGATTGGCCGTTTCGCTAGTCACGTGCAGGCAGGCAGATAGGCGCACACCGTTAAGCGGCTTCTCTTTACCGAAGCGCTCCCTGATCATATTGACCACGGGCATCTCTCTTCCCGCCCACTCGATCTTGTTCACTCCGACTTTCGCCAGGGACAGGTCTTTTACGTCCCCTTTAGTTTGTTGTGATGCCACCTTGTTCTCCTTAATATCAGGTCCCTAGAATTGATGTTTGCCGGACCCGCATTTATTGACTACTCTTTCCCTAGTACACTTTGTGTCCGGGACAGTTGCTTACGCGTCGCTGCCATAGGACGTTGGGTGCCCTCCTGCGATCCAGGCCGGGGTGCCGTCTTCTATGTTGTATAGGTTGCCTGATTCGTATCCCATTGCGGATGCCATCTCGCAGGCAAGGCCGCTTCTGACCCCTGCAGCGCAGATGAAGAGTACCTTCTTGTCTTTGGGAACCCGGTCTATGTTGTCGGTCAGGTCGTCTACCGGAATGTGTATCGCACCAGCCACGTGGCCCGTGACCCATTCGTCATCGCGGCGGACGTCAATGACCACGGTCCCATCCGGGTCCGCAGCTAGCATCGCTTGGCCCTCTGCGGAGTCTACTCGGAAATACGGCTC
>JAKUNK010000019.1:0-56606 GCA_022451945.1 Dehalococcoidia bacterium | reverse complement strand
GGCGACCTCAATCGCTCCTAACACTTGCTCCCGAGGCAAGTGCCGCTCTGCCGCCAACTGGGTCAATGCAATCAGAAAATCACTTTTCATTAGTACGCACCCCTCCCGATTCCCGGACGGAAAACGTTTGTCTCCATCAGCAAGAAAGCGGGTTTTACCCGCTTTCCTAGGAAGGCTTATATGTGCTCCGATTATAGCATCGCCACGGCTGAAGTTTCAAGTTTTACGGCCTCATTCCAGACTCACACTCTCTCGTATGCCCGCGTGCCTAGCCAATACTACTGAAAGACTTCTAAAGCCTTCGATCCGATTTCTTAATTAGTACTCCTAGGTGGGTTCCCATCGACAAACGGTAATATTCCTAGCTCTTGAAGCTAATTTGCTACCACCAGATTTTGCCTTTGGCGTCCTTGGCCAGCTGCTCGTAGTCCTTGGTCCAAAGGGCCGTGCTGAGGTATTTCCAGCCTCCGTCAGCCAACAAACAGACTATGTCGCCTTCGTCTATGCGCTCGGCTTGGCGTATGGCCCCATAGACCGCGGAGCCCGACGATACGCCGGCGAAGATTCCTTCTTCAGCCAAAAGACGCTTTGCCGTGGAGAAGGCGTCGAAACTGTTAACGAGCATCCTGGAATCAAGCAGATCAATGTCCAATATCGGTGGTATGAAACCTTCTTCCAGGCTGCGGAGTCCTGAGATGAAATCGTCAGGCTCGGGAGCGACGGCCACGATCTTGGACTCGGGGTTGTGTTCTTTCAGGCACCGGGCTACTCCCATCAGAGTGCCGCCAGTTCCGAGGCCGGCCACGAACATGGAGATGTCTGGCAAGGCTTCCACAATCTCTGGGCCGGTGGTCTCATAATGGGCGTTGGGGTTTCCGCTGTTTCCATACTGGTACAGCATGTGATAGTCGCTGCCCCGTTTGTTGACCAGGTCTTGGGCCACCTCGATGGAACCATTGGTGCCCCGCGAGCCGTCCGAGGGGATGATCTCGGCACCGTAAGCTTCAAGTAGCTGGACTCGCTCCACACTCACGTTCTCCGGCATTACCACCGCGACTTTGTAGCCCTTCAGGCGGCCTATCATGGCAAGCGAGATGCCGGTGTTGCCACTGGTTGGTTCCAAGATAGTCCGATTGGCGGAAATCTCGCCGTCGCGTTCCGCTTGCTCAATCATCTTGAGCGCTATACGGTCTTTCACGCTACCGGTTGGGTTCTGCCCTTCCAGCTTAGCGAAGATGCGCACACCCTCTTTGGGGCTCATGCGCTGGAGTTCGACGAGGGGAGTGTTGCCAATGGTGTCGATGATGCCTTTGTAGGTGAGCCTAGTAACCATAAGTCCTGTATTTTTGGAAATCTAAGGAGCTGGTTGTCAAAAGGGGCGTCCTATCTCTAAGACGCCCCTACCTGTTCTGTTTAGTCCTGTTTGTTTAATCTGATCCGACCACTGCTGGTTCGTGGGGCTCCGCGATACCGCAGAAGACCTCGTAATCGATCAACTCAGTGACCGTGGGATGGTCACCGCACAACGGGCAGTTCGGGTTCCTCTTCAGCTTCACTTCACGGAAGGTCATACTGAGGGCGTCGATGAGGAGCAGCCTGGAACTGAGCGATTCGCCTATGCCCAAGAAGTGCTTCAGCGCTTCAGTGGCTTGGATGCTGCCGACCAAACCGGTGAGGGCGCCCAATACGCCGGCCTCAGCGCAGTTGGGAACCATGCCAGGAGGCGGGGGCGATGGGAACAGGCAGCGGTAGCAGCCCTGCCCAGGTAGAAAGACCGTCGCTTGGCCGTCGAAGATCAAGATACTGCCGTCTACCAAGGGCTTGTTAAGCAGGTAACAGGCGTCGTTCACCAGGTAACGGGTGGCGAAGTTGTCGGCGCCGTTTATTACTAAGTCGTATTGGCTGATGATGTCCATGGCGTTGTCGGATTCAAGGCGAGTCTCGTGTACGACTACGTTAACGTCCGGATTGTAGGCCTTGATGTTGTCGACGGCCGACTGGACCTTCGGGCGGCCAACGTCTGCTGTGTGGTGAAGAACCTGGCGCTGGAGGTTCGACAACTCTACGACGTCGAAATCGACGATTCCGACTGTGCCGACTCCGGCCAACGAAAGGTAGATAGCTGAGGGAGAGCCGAGTCCTCCGGCTCCGATTATAAGAGCTTTTGCGCCCATCAGGGCACGCTGACCCTTACTGCCTACATCACCCATGATGATGTGGCGGCTATATCGCTTTACTTGCTCCGGGGTGAGCGTTAGGGGCTGTTCGGCCATTGGTGGGACCCTCCTCATATTTCCGTTCCTACGGGCTCGTTCCTTTAGATGTGCCTTGGGCTTTATGGGTTTCTTGGCGACTATTTTTACAATAAAAAAACCTGCGCTTACCCAAATGGGTTCCTTAGACAGGGTGGGCGCAGGCTTCAGATGTACAGAAGTTGTTGCCCGCCCTTATGTGGGCGGACACGTACAAGCGCAAGTTAATCGAAAGTTGCCTTTTAGATTCAAATTGGATACTACCATCAGCGTTTCGAGTCTATATCTGGCATAGGTGCTTGTCAAGCTGAAGTGAGCGTGAATCGGCATGTTGAAAGTGCGCCGATCGGCGTGTCTAGTGATTAGGCGGTTTGTCCAGCTAAGCTGGTCTGGCGTTCGGCCAGGTCCGCAACGGTTATATTGCTGAGCACCTCACGGACAGAGGCTTCAACGGTTTTCCAGACTTCTTGCTGAGCACAGGTGTCAGACAGAGCGCAGTCGTGGGGGTTGATAAGACAGTCGAGAGGGGAGTTGCTGCTGTCTAGATGGTCCATGACCATGTTGAGGTCGATGTCTTTAGGGTCCATTGCCAGGGCGTGCCCGCCCTGAGGTCCTCTTCGGCTTTGAACGAAACCGAACTTGTTGAGAGCGGTCATCAACTGGTCCAGGTAGGCTTCTGGGATACCCTGCTGCCGGGCTATGACTGCCGTTTGGGTATGGCCATCCCCATAGTGAAGCGCCAACTCCACAAGGGCCCGCACCCCATAGTCAACTTTCATGGGGATTTTCATCAGGACATTCCTCCCGTAGGGAAAGTCTTTCCTCATCTGGAAAGACGAACTGAATTATACACCAGCCTAACCTTGAATCCAATATTGTAGACTAGACCGGTCAAGAATCTATGCTCTTCGGCGGGCACTGTTTAGGTTCGCGGCTGCATGACCATGTAAGTGCCGAGCCCTTGGGCTATGAGCTTGCCGTTTTCGTCTTTAACCTCCATCTCCCCCACCATTAATCGGCGCCCGGGACTGATGATATTCGCTGTGCCGGTTAGGTGCCCTTTTTCGGCAGCCGCAAGGAAATTGACCTTAAGTTCGATGGTTGTTGTGGCCTCACCAGGTTTCAATAATGGCTTTATGGCGCGAAACATTGCGTAATCTGCCAAGGCAACCACGATGCCACCTTGCACTCGCCCGGCCTGCTGTAGGTGCTTAGGGTTTATGGGCATTACTACGGTGCTGGTGCCGTCTTCTGGGTCGGTCACCCTCATGTCTAGCAGTTCGGCGAACGGAGACTCGTGCTCGTATCCGTCGGAATTAGGGGTTGGATCGGTGGTCAATTGGGCTCCTTGTTTCACGCCTGTGGGAATAGATAAACTTGCCATGCCAGACCAGTATACTCCGGCATCCCACCTATGACCCGCCGGTTTGTTAACGCTGGTGCGTAGTCTGTATGGCAAGTTTATAATGTGTCGTTAGATTGGTCGGATGTTGCTTCAGACGGCCTCCACGTGATAGAGGGACAGGCCTTCACAAAATGATTAAGGGTGTACTGATCGGGTTTGTGATCATGATAATCTTGGCGGTTATTCCTATAGTCCATATCGCTGGGATTCCCTTCGGCCCTTTTATCGGGGGCTACTATGGGATATCGTCCGTCAGGGACAGCACAGCCACTCCGGGCCGGAAGGCCTTGATATTTGGCATATGGACAGGCTTGCTGATGGGGATTGTCTTGGTCATCTCAGCTATCATAGCCACCGCTGTCAGCGGAGTGATGCCGCTGTTGATTTGGGGCGGTGTTTGGGTGTTCACCTTTTACTATGCGAGCATGTCCGGCCTGGGAGCTTGGTACGCGGAGCTCAAGGGCAAGGGCAATGGCTGATCGGTCCTGAATAAGAAATGGTTGCTGCCCGTTCTGCTCACGGTTGGCATTTTCTTGGCTATGGCCGGATACGGCGACTTTGAGGATACCGTCGATGAGATTGGCGATCTGCCTGTCCGATACATCTTCGCTGGTCTGAGCTTAGCATTGGCCAATTATTTGCTCCGTTACCTACGCTGGTCCTACTACCTGGGCGTTCTGAAGATTCACGTGCCGGCTAGACTGGGCATGCTTGTGTTTCTCTCAGGTCTCGCTATGTCTGTAACACCAGGCAAAGCGGGCGAGTTGGTAAAATGTTACCTGTTGAATAGTCGGACGGGAGTGCCTGTTGCCCGGTCGGCTCCAGTAGTGGTGATGGAACGAGTGACAGACGTTATCTCCGTCATCATCCTGGGATTGACAGGTTTTGTATTGTTGCCGGTACCGGTTGTCGCCGTGCTGTCGGTAGCTTTGACCCTGCTTGTAGCCGCACTGATGTTCGCGGTTTCACGGCACTCTTTGAGACTGACCAGACTGCCGGTCTTGTCTCGTTGGAGCGAGTTGCTCCAAGATTCTCAAGAAGGATTTAACGAGTTGGCGACGGCCAGGGTAATGCTTACCGGTGTAGGGATTGGCGTTGTGGCGTGGTCCGCGGAAGGTCTGGCGTTGTGGGTAATCCTCAAAGGTGTAGGAGCCGATATTACGCTAGGCCAGTCGTTGCCTATCTATGCTGCCGCAACGCTGGTAGGCGCAATCACGGCACTTCCCGGTGGGCTGGTTGGTACCGAGGGCAGCATGTTGGCTCTCCTACAGCAGAGTGGCGCGGCCAAGTCGGCCGCCTCAGCCAGCACAGTCTTGGTCAGGCTCGTCACTCTCTGGTTCGCAGTTGCTCTAGGTTTGCTGGCTCTTCTAGCGCTGCGCCGGATTAGTATCAACACTACGGCGGTTCCCGAGGAGCACTGAATATTTTGTGCAGTACGAATAACATCAAAACCAGGACGAGTAAGGCATTGGTCCCGTGCCTCTACTGAAAGCCCTGCGTCCAATGCAGTGGGTGAAGAACGTCCTGGTCTTCCTGCCTTTCGTCTTCGCGGTGGACATCGCTTGGAGCACTGACGACCTAGAACCAGTGCCTGAACTACTCTTCAAGCTGGTCCTTGTTACGTTGGCCTTTTGCGCCCTCTCTAGTGCTATCTACCTCCTCAACGATATGATGGACCGTTCCGGGGACCGGATGCACCCGGTCAAGCGCAACCGGCCGATAGCTTCTGGGAGGGTCAGCGTACCGGTGGCCGCGGCGGTCATGGTCTTGTTGGCTGTGGCCGGGCTGGTGGTGATGATATTGGTCGAGCCACTACTCGGCGTAGCGGGTGGCTTGTACTCCGTGATCAACATCGGTTATTCATTTGGATTGAAGCAGGTGGTGCTGTTGGACGCTTTTGCTGTTACCAGCGGCTATGTCATCCGCGCAGCGGCCGGCGCGGTTACCATAGATGTGACACCATCCCCTTGGTTGTACGTAACCACTGGAGCCGGTGCATTGTTCATAGTGCTTGGCCGGCGTTTCGCGGAAGTCAGGCTAGCCGAGGGCACGGCTGAAGAACAGAGGACGGTGCTGAAGGACTACTCGGGCACTTTCATCAATCAACTTCTGATGTTGTCTGCTGCGGCGGCGTGGCTAAGCTATACTTTGTACACAGTAGAGGCTACAAACCTCCCCGACAACAATACTATGTTGTTCACGCTGCCGTTGGTTACGTTTGGGCTTTTCCGCTACCTATTCCTGTTGAACAATAGCGAACATGCCGAGGCCCCAGAGCAGTTGATCATCCGAGACTTGCCGTTGGTATCGTCAATCGTTTGTTGGATTGCGGTTTCGACCCTAGTCCTATTGCTAAATAATTGATCTTATCCTGGTCAGGAGCCATTGAATGACATCTTTTGATTCCGGCGGGATTCAACCCGCACCCGGAGCCGTTCCAGGTAACCAGGCACGCCCTGGTAGCCCGGTGGTAGCGGTGGTGGCTACTACGCCTGAGACAGCGGTGGCTGACATGGGCCGGGCTATGGACCTGGCAGGAGTGGGCGAATTCCTCTCGCCCAACATCAAGACACAGCTGAAAGTAAATATCTCTTGGCAGCATTGGTACCCCGGCTGTTCCACCACCCCATGGCAGATCGAGGGTGTTGCGAAAGCTCTCCAAGCCCGAGGTCACAAGGACCTTATCGCCGCCCACAACGGGACGGTGGTTGTGAACTCCTACGAAGGGGAGGCCAAGAACAAGCACAAAGCTGCCCAAGAGAAGGTCGGCCTTCCGGATATCCATCTGGATTCGCCGCCAAACGGCTGGATAGACTACCAGCCCAAGGCGGAGATGCTGGTGCTAGATGACATATTCCCAGAAGGGATCCAGATACCTGAGTCGTTCCCCGGGACGAATATTGTTCATCTACCGACGATGAAGACCCATGTTTTCACCACCATGACCGGGGCGATGAAGAACGCATTCGGAGGACTGCTGCACCGCAAACGCCATTGGACCCACTCTGTGATCCATGAGACCCTCACCGATCTACTGGCCATACAGAAGGAGATCCACCCCGGACTTTTCGCTGTGATGGATGGGACATTCGCAGGGGACGGCCCAGGACCACGGGCCATGCGCTGGCACATCAAAGACCGGATCCTCGCCAGCAATGACCAGGTAGCGATCGACGCCGTGGCCGCCAAGATGATGGGCTTCGACCCCATGAGCATCAAGTTCATACGCCTTGCCCACGATCGAGGCCTCGGTTGTGGTGACGTTTCCCAGATCAACGTGGTAGGTGAGGACATCAGCCAAGTTAACTGGCAATTTACTGGAGTTGAGAATACCTTCGCCAGCCGCGGCCAAAAGCTGATCTATTGGGGGCCGCTCAAGCCTTTAGAGAAGCTGCTATTGCGTAGCCCGATCGTGGGCTGGGCCTTTCTGGCGTCCAACCTGTACCACAACGGATACTGGCTCAAGACCAAAGGCCGTCGCCGCATCAACGCCGCCCTGAAGACCGAGTGGGGCGAGCTGTTCCAGAGCTATTAGCCGTCCTTCCAAAAAACAACGAGGTTTATAATCCAGGTATGGATATTGCAATCATCGGGCTGCCCCAGAGCGGCAAGTCCACGATTTTCAACGCACTGACTGCTGGCCATTCCACATCCACCGGAGCAGCTGGCGCGGGCCCCATGCAGATTGGCGTGGTCAAAGTCATCGATCCTCGATTAGCTGTGCTGGATGAAATGTATCATCCAAAGAAGGTGATCCACCCGGAGATCAAGTACTGGGACCTGCCTCCAGTGGACCGGGAGTCGGCTTCTGCCAACCAGGTACTGAGCGGCCGTCAACGGAACATCCTCCAGGCGGCAGATGCGCTGCTTTTAGTGGTGCGAGCGTTCGAGGACCCGGCGCTGCTCCATCCTCTAGAAAGCGTTGACCCCGGCCGCGACGTAAAGATGCTGCTAGAAGAATTGGTCCTGGCAGACCTGCAAGCCCTAGAAGGTGCTGAGAAGCGTCTCGAGGATGGCCTAAAGAAGGCCAAGCCGGCCGACCGGTCGTCTATGGTTCCTCAACTTGAAGCGGTCCAGAAAGTTAAATCTGCTCTTGAAGACAGTATCCCTATGAAGTCGCAGACGTTGACTCCTTCTGAAAGTGCGGCTCTTGTCGACTACCAGTTGCTCACCGGCAAGCCCGTTATGATTGGCTTCAATACTGGCGAATCTGAGGTAGCTCCCACTTTTGAGAGCCTGGGGATCACAAGTGAAATGGCCGCCGGTTTAGGTGAGGTTGGCCTGTGTGCCAAGCTTGAAGATGACCTGGCTATGATGGAGGCCGAAGAAGCAGATGAATTCCGGAAGGCCATGGGCTTAGAGGAACCTGCCGTGGAGCGGGTGAAACAGGTCTGCTACGACACGGTGGGCCTAGTTTCGTTCCTGACCGTCGGAGAAGACGAGGTCCGTGCATGGCCGGTCCCTACCGGCATCGAAGCTCAGATGGCGGCAGGCACGATACACACCGACTTCACCCGAGGCTTCATCCGGGCCGAAGTGATTGCATACGAAGATCTGATTCGGTGCGGTAGTCTTGCTCAAGGACGGAAAGAAGGCGTCCTGCGCTCTGAAGGCAAGACCTATGAGGTCAAAGACGGCGATGTGATCAATTTCCTGATTAACAACTAGCAGCGGCGTATGAGCAGTCAGCCCACATTTAACATAAGGGAGTTCGTTCCCGCGGACCTGGTACAGGTCCAAGAACTGTTCGCCAGTGGGCTGATCGAGTTCGCCGAAGGGATTGAGCAGGGAGTCCGACGTTACGTAGACCATGCTCTGAAAGACGACATGGCGGATATTCCCACATACTACCAGTCACATGCCCGTGGTAATTTCTGGGTCGTGGAATCTCTTGATTCGGTAGTAGGCCTTGTAGGCATACAACCCACGGAGAAAGAAGAGGAGGCAGAGTTGCGGCGGATGAGTGTGTCTTCCTCAGTGCGAAGACAAGGAGTTGGCCGACGCCTCTTGGAAACAACCGAGGATTTCTGCCGGAGCCAAGGTTATCGCCGCATTGTCCTGTCCACAGTGGATATTTTGCGGCCAGCATTGGCGATGTACCACAACAATGGTTATACGTTGGTGAAGGTAGAGCCGCAACGGGTGCCGCCCCATGGACAGGTGAGCGTGCATCACCTGGTTAAAGAACTGTACCCAATCGTATAGAGCATTTCCCCTGTTTTCCTTAGGGATAAAGAGAGTCCCCGCCAGATTCTGGCGGGGACTCTCTTTATATCTCTAGGTTATACGGAAGACCCGAGTACTGTTTACTTGGCTTTTGTGTACTCGAACGCGGTCGCTGTCCGGACCTCACTATAGTCTGTTGGTTGCCAATCCGGGTCGAGACGAGGTCCTACAGGCCAGATACCGTCGTGGGTGTAGGTAGATGCCATGATGGCGTTATCGAACATCCAGTCGTAGATCTCGCGTTCTCCTGCTTGGATCTTGGCTGGGTCGGTCTCGAGTTTGGTTGCTGTGACATGCTCTTCCAACCAAGGATGGTGTGTCCCATAGCTGAAAGTCGACTTTGTCTGGTAGTTACCTGCTCCGATGATGGGCGTGAGCCTTATGCCGACGGTATGGCAGGTTACTCCCTGGTACTTCCTAGTTATCAACTCAGGACGGATAGTTGCGTAAGGGATATGTTGGAGTTTGACATCGATCCCGATGGCTTCCCAGTACTGTGCAACTGCTTCGCAAGCCTCGACTTCTCCAGGTGCCCCACGTATGGCTGGAGTGAGAGTTATGCTGAAACCGTCCGGGTAGCCAGCCTCAGCCAGCATGCTTTTGGCCAGTTCTGGATCATAGGGGTAGACCCAATCAGGATTTGCCCGAGCGTCATGCCCCATCCAGTCTCGGATGGATTGAGGTCCTCCAAAACCTGAGAGAATCGTATCGACGATGGTCTGGCGGTCGATCGCGATGTTCATCGCTTTCCTGACATTGACCGCATCGTTCCATGCCTGAGATTCTGTGTCCATATCGGACGACACCCAGGCTTGTTCGGGATTGTAGAACTCGTATTCGTTACCGTCTTTGTCTAGACCGTATGTTTGACCGTAGAAGTTAAGGCCAGCTTGGCCAGCATTCGGCCACCCGACTACTGTCGCCCCGTCGATGGATTCCACGGACGAGATCGAGTCGAATGCCATGTCAAAGCTGTCTAGTTGGCCTGTCTGGAAACCGGCAACTCTTGCGGCTTCTTCAGGGATAGTCCAGTAGATCAACTCGTCGAAATAAGGAGTCTGGCGCCAGTGGTCCTTTACGGCGCTCATCTTCCAATATTCACCGCTGGCGTGGTCTTCGATCTGCCAGGGGCCGGTTGCTGCGATGTCTTTGCTGGCTTCTTCGATACCAAGTTCTTCAGATTGCTTCTTGCTGACGACCCAAGAACTTGAACCGCCGCCGTTTCTCATGAATTCGAACACGTCTTGCTGAACCCATGGAGTTCCAGTGTTAACCCATAGGGTGTGGTCGTCGATTATCTTGATATCGGATCCTTCGCGTACGGAAGCTCCTTCGACAACGAAATATTCACCGATGATTCCGGACCGGGCGTGTTTAGCACCATGGTGCCATTGTTGATACGAATAGACGACGTCTTCTGTTGTCATCTCTCCGTAACCTTTGTGGAATTGAACCCCTTTTTGGAAATGCCAAGTCCATTCTAGGAAGTCCTCGGATATCTCCCATGATGTGGCAAGCATCGGACTGGCAGAAAGGTCTGCAGCTGTTGTGATCAGACCTTCACCAACTGAGCTGCTAGTGAACTGGATCCTTGGGCTAGAACTCAAGCCAGGATGCCCTTCAAAGATTCCGGTTTCTTTCTGGCCCATGTTTATGGTGCCAGCTGCTTCAACCGCCGCAGCCGGGGCTTGGGTGGCTTTGGGTGCGCTAGTTGGAGCGCTGCTGGAAGTGGTGCCCGAAGAACTAGGCACTTCTGTAGGCGTTGGTGCGCTGCTCGAAGGCACAGGGGTGGATGTTGCGGACGAACCGCAAGCCACCAGCAAGGCCGCAAACAACAGGACTAATGCCTGAGGCCAAAAACGGATATAGCTTCTTTTGGAACCAGATTTGGGCACGTTAGACTCTCCTATTCTACGAAATACCGATATGTCATCTGCGCATATCGAACGCGTCAGATCGGGGAACCCAGCGATACCCTAGGTTCCCAGACGAACATTTATAAGCTACGATATCTGATTTGTCAATATAATTCAGAGTCTAATATCGTATATTTGTTTGCGATGTGATAATCACTAAATGAGAATCTAGTTACCAGAACGTGAGAAAATCGCGAAACATATAGCCGTTTAGTGTATATACATGGATTTAGCGGTAAAAATCGCTACCGAATAGATGAAGAACTACCCCACAACAAAAAAGCCCCGTGCTTCCTAAGAAGCGCGGGGCTTTTCGATGATCTTCAAACTAGGCTCTGGAGCCTAAAATCGGAAGTGTTTGTTACTAACGATGTTTGATGTACTCAAATCCAGTTGGAGTCCTGACTTCACTAAACCCGAACGGTGTCCAATCCGGATCTAAGCGAGCCCCAATAGGCCAAACGCCGTCGTGGTTGTAGAGGGCGAACGCCATCACGTTGTCGTACATCCAGTCGTATACTTCGACGGTCTGCGCCGCTAGTTTTGCCGGATCGACCTGTAGAAGAGCGGCGGAGATGTGCTCTTCCATCCATGGGTGCTCAGTCCCGTAACTGAAAGTTGACTTCTTGACGTAGTTGGAAGCACCGATTATAGGATTCAATCTTGCACCGACGGTGTGGCAAGTGACTCCCTGGTACTGCCTCGTGATCAAGGACGGCCGAATCGTAGCGTATGGGACGTTTTGAATCTTGACGCTGATACCGACCTGTTCCCAATACTGTGCAACCGCTTCACAGGCTTCGGTCTCGCCGGGTGCACCCCGTATAGACGGCGTTAATGTTATCTCGAACCCATCCGGATAGCCTGCCTCAGCGAGCAATGCTTTGGCCGTGTCAGGATCGTAGTCGAACTTCCACCTAGGATTTGCGATACCTTCGTGGCCCATCCAGTCACGCATGACCTGGGGGGCTCCGTATCCACTTAGGATGGTGTCGACGATCTCTTGTCTGTTGATCGAGATGGCCATCGCTCTCTTTACTTTGACCGCGTTGGCCCATTCTTGTGAATCAGGGTCTTCGTCACAAGAGACCCAGGCGTTGTTACAATCTAATTTGTCGTAAGGGTTGCCTTCCTTATCGGTTCCGTACGTTTGCCCGTAGATGTTCAAACCAGCTTGGCCAGCATTGGGCCAGCCGACAATCTTAGCCCCATCCACGGCCTCAACCGTTGGGATCGTGTCGAAAGCCATCTGGAAGGTGTCCAGGTTACCGGTCTGGAACCCAGCGACACGAGCCGATTCTTCTGGGATGGTCCATAGAACCAGTTCCGCAAAGTGAGGGGTTTGGCGCCAGTGGTCTTCAACTGCTGAGAACTTCCAATATTCACCACTGGAGTGATCTTGAATCTCCCAAGGGCCAGTCATCGCGATATCTACGCTGGCTTTCTCAGCCCCTAGTTCCTCGGCCTGTTTCTTGCTGACGATTGAGGTACTGAGACCTCCTAGGTGTCGCATGAATTCGAATGCTCGTGCGGGAACCCAAGGTTCACCTGTGTTAACTACGACTGTGTAGGGATCTACTACTGTTTGGGATCCACCGACGTTCCCGACCCAATAATCGCCGATAATCCCTGCTCTAGCGTTGAGAGCCCCTTCGTGATACTCCTTGTAGGAATAAAGGACATCATCAACTGTCAAGTTTCCATAACCTTTATGGAACTCTACATCGTCCCGGATCTTCCAGGTCCAGGTTATGAAGTCATCGGCGATGCTCCATTCGACAGCCAAAGACGGTGCAGGGGAAAAATCTGGCTGTATGGTGACCATCGATTCACCGGAGGTGGTGGCTACATACTGGTAACGAGGGCTGGATATGAATCTCGGGTGTGCTTCGAAAATCCCGGTTTCTTTTACTCCATAATTGATGGTTCCGGTCGCCTTTACCTTGGCCGGAGCTGCTTTTGTGGCCATAACTGCAGCTGTGGGGACTGGAGTGACTGTAGGGACTCCTCGATCTTTCTCTGATTGCTTATCCTGAGCCTTGGCTTGAGCCTTAGCAGGGGCCTGGGCGGCTGGAGCCGAGGTTGGCGCTGGCTCTGACGTAGCCGAAGACCCGCAGGCAACCAGTAAAGCTACGAGTAGCAATACAATCGCCTTTGGGAAGTTCTTTATCGCCAGAAGCTTGGTAGCTGACTGTAACACGTTTCTCCCTCACTACAGTTACGTTTAGAGACTATAAATGCCACTATGATAGATAGAATGCTGATAGATTTTAGATATAAATATGTCGAACTTATTCGTTATAAGTGACTATATGTGGATTGTCAACATACATCATAGGATATTGATTAATAATCGATATTCATTTAACGAATGTAATTGAATGTGGAACAGGGATGGAGCAGGTAATAATCGAGATTTAACTTATAAGACACGAAAATAGGGAGGAAAACTATGAGTTGAGTGCAGCAGCCTCAAGGTGTGAGTACCGCCAAGGTTATTACCGAGTTGGGACGGAATATTTAGATAGGCTGAAATCTTGTTGCGATCTAACAAAAAAACCCGCCGGCCTTAAGGCCGGCGGGTTTGCTATTGGCGGTTAGGAGCCGGGTCTACCGATGTTTGACGTATTCGAACCCGCTTGGGGCCTTCATGTCACTGAAATCGGTAGGTTCCCAGATCGGATCTATGCGGGGTCCTGCTGGCCAGAGCCCGTCGTGGACGTACAGGGACGCGGCCATGGAGTTATCCCAGATGAAGTTGTATACCTCCAGCTCTCCGGCTTCGATTTCAGCCTGAGCAACCTGCTTCTGGGTGTGCCAAATGAGCTCATCCAGCTTGGGATGGTGCGTCCCATAGCTATACGTTGAGTCTGTCGTGTAATTCGAGGCTCCAATGATTGGTGACAGACGTGAGCTAACGGTCAAGCAAGTAATACCGTTGTATTGCCGAGAGATTAATTCAGGTCGGATGGTAGCGTAAGGCAAATTTTGTATCTTTACGCTGATACCGATATTTTCCCAATAGTTGGCAACTGCATGACAGGATTCAACCTCTGCAGGTGCTCCCCGAATCGCCGGTGTCAGAGTGATTTCGAACCCATCGCCATACCCTGCGTCTTCGAGCATCTGTTTAGCCAGTTCCGGGTTGTATTCGTAGTTCCAATCCGGATTTTGCCGATGGTCGTGGCCCATCCAGTCTCTGACGGATTGAACTCTTCCGAAACCTGAGAGCAGTTCGTCTACGAGGGTCTGGCGGTCGATAGCGATGTTCATCGCTTTCCGGACCTGTACAGCCTTGGCCCATTCTTCCGAATCGACGTCCATATCGCAAGACACCCAAGGTTGCGTGCAGTCGTATGCCGGGTAGTCACTACCGTCTTTCATCTTTCCATAATACTGGCCGTAGAAGTTCAGACCCGCTTGCCCTCCGTTGGGCCAGCCGGTGACAACTGCCCCTTCTACAGCTTCTACCGTTGGTAGGGAGTCAAATGCCATGGTGAACATATCTAGATTACCGGTTTGGAACCCAGCTACTCGCGCTGATTCCTCAGGTATAGACCAGTAATTCAGTTCTTCGAAATAAGGGGTTTGGCGCCAGTGGTCTTCTACCGCTTTGAACTTCCAGTATGATCCACTCACGTGGTCTACGACTTCCCAAGGACCAGTGGATGCTATGTCTATGCTAGCCTTGTCTGAGCCAAGCTCATCAGACTGCTTCTTGCTGACGATCCAGACGCTCACCCCGGCCGCGTTACGTGAGAATTCGTTTACTGTCGCGGGAACCCAGGGTTTGGAATTTTTGACGACATATGTGTAGTCGTCGATTATTGTCGTGCTGGAATCGCCCTTACCGTCGAATCCGTAGTAATTTCCCAATATACCAGCGCGCGCTAATTTAGCACCTGTATAGAACCCTTCCAACGAATATATGACGTCTTCCGTTGTCATATGCCCGTAACCTTTGTGGAAGTCTACGTCGTCTCGGATCGTCCAGGTCCATTCCAAGAAGTCATCCGAAACTTCCCAAGATGTAGCGATCATCGGGTTCGGCTGGAGATCTCTACCGATGGTTACGAGTCCCTCTCCAACTGAGCTACTCATGTATTGGATCCTCGGGCTCGACACTTCTGTCGGATGGCCCTGGAAGATCCCGGTCTCCGCAACGCCGTGGTTGAGAATGCCAGCTGGCTTGACCTTCGCGGCAGGCGCTTTGGCAGCCTGAGGTAGAGGTGTGGGTCTGCCGGGGACCGCGGTCGCTGCTGCTGCTGCTGGAGCCTTAGCTGGAGCCTTAGCAGCTTTTTGTGGTGCTGCGGTGGGCGCAGCCGAGCTGGTGCTTGTTACTGGAGTTGATGTCGCTGAGGACCCGCAGGCGAATAGTAGGGCCACAAACAGCAGAACGATGGCTCTAGGTAGAAATCTGCTGATATGTGAGCCTAGTCGGGACTTTGGCATATTGGAATATCTCCTATTAGCTTTCATCATGACAATCTTGACAGTTTCGCACATGTAACTGCCCGTATCTAGATATCAAATCGATACGAGTGTTAACGATTTATAGATTAGTGCTCCTATGTTGTCAATATATAAACCATGATATGCGCGTGGAAGAAAAATTAAGAAATAAGATGGTGACAGGAGCGAAATCAATCATTCCTGATATATCAGATGTTTTATCTGGAAAAGTTTTATGGAAAGGAGGGCACTAAAGAGGCTTGGCGAAGGACAATTCGTTGGAGTCGGGGTCATCGACGTGGAAGTAGCGTTCACCCCATGGAGCATCAGCAGGCTGGGTAGAAGGAGAGACGCCGGCCTGGAGTAGCCGTGCGTAAAGGGCATCAACGTCGTCTACGTGGAAGATCAGGCGCCCCCACCAACTTTGTGTTGCATGTCCGTTCAAGATCAGGTTTAGGTACCCGTCACCCACTCTGAAACTGCTGAACGAAGCAGAAGGCCCGCCGTATAAGACCTCAAGACCGACCATGTTGCGGTAGAAATCAACCGAACGGGCCATGTCGGCTACAGCCAGGGTTACTGCGCTGATCGACCGCACGTTCATTTTAACCATCTCCGGTGAGTCGGTTAGGCTGGGGTGATTGTCGGTGTCTGGGAACTGCTATCCCCGCCTGCGCCGGCTGCGGCCCGGAAGCCCGGGATATATCCGTTCCTCTAAGATCCAGTCCAGCCTGCGTTTGAGGGCATCGACCTCTTCATTGGATAGGACGGTTATCAGTTCTTGGAGCAGGCTGGGATGGTCCTCTGCAGACGAATCTAGCCATTCTTGCAGCTGTGTTAACGAGTTCAGCAATCGTTCGGGGATAGGCTCACTGCAGAAGTCCCAGATCACCGTGCGCACTTTCATATCGGAGTGGAATGTCAGTCCGTGATCTATGCTCCAGAGCTTGCCGCCGCTTCCCACGAGCAGATGGTTGGCTTTCCGGTCGGTACTGTTGGCTACCAGGTCGAAGCAGGCCACGACCCTCAGTTGGTCAGCCCACTCACCTTCCATGGTGTAGTAGTTTTGCTTTGGGTCGTGTTCTATGAATTGTTGTACAGACCCTATCCCATATGGGCCGTCACGGATGATGGTGAAAGGAATCAACTCCCAGCCGAGAATCTCGCTGAGTAGATAGGCTGCATATTCACGCTTATATAGGGTGCCGCTGGGAAAATCCCAAAGAGGTGCTTCCCCTTCTTTGGGCTTGTATATGGCGTGGCCTTCGTTCCCGTCCAACTCGATTTTGACTACGAAGGTGTAGTTGGAACCGAGCGGGGTCAAACGATAAGACACTATCTCGCCGTGGCGGATAATATCAGTGACGGCCGGCCCGGAATTTAAGCCTGAGTTTACGTTGGAACTCAAATCAGAATGCAATCCAGAACCACAACCCAGATGTGCGGAGATGAATTCCGCTGGGTTGATTTGTCGGGTTAGCCTGCTTCTAAGACTGTGTGGCCGTTAGCCCTTGGGCAGGCGTGGCCATCGGGATTGATGGGTTGGCCACAGAGGAAACAGGTCGGCCTACCGGCGGCGCAGATCTTCAGGGATTCCTCGCCAAGAACGCTCGCTTGTGTGATGGTGATCCAGCAGCCTACAGACTGGATCTCCGGGTCGTAGTCGCCTGACTGTGTTTCTTGCTCTTCAACCTCGCGTTCGTAGGCTTGGAGGTAGAAGGCGTTACTGTCCTGATCGTAACTCAGAAGCATCTGACCTGCCTTGAAGTCGACGGCCAGATCGCCACCGGACCAAGCTTCTTCCCTGAGGTCGCTCCCTTTATCTCGTTCTTCTTGGGAGAGGCGGCCGACCATGTCTCGCAGATAGACACCCAGTTGGAGAAGTTGTTCTTTCTCCATCCAGATGGAACACGAGGCGGCACCAGAGTTGGCGTCCAGCTTGAAAGTCCGGTTTCCGGGCTCTCCGAATGTCACAGCCTCGATGCTTGTAGCCGCACCCAGAGGGTATTTAACTTTTTTCTCTTCCACGTTCATTATCATAGACGCCGTAGATTACTCGTGGCAAGGGTGAAATATTGGATTGGTTCTCGGTTACTTGATAAGACCATTCCACCCAGCAGAAAGACGAGGAGGAGAAGGGGATTCTATGTATAATCACTTCATTAAAGGTCCAGACAAACGAAAATATTGAATGATAAGGGGGAATGCTGATGGCAAAGGGACTGACAATGGAACGGGTTCAGGCAGCGATGAAGGCGATGATGGATGAGGCTATGAAGAAGCCCAATGAGCCCATAGCGATGTGCATCGTCGACGCCGCCGGCAACCTGGAGGCCTACGCCAAGATGGACAATCTTCGAATGTTTAGCCGCCGTCATGCCCAGCGGAAGGCATACACCTCGGCGATGATGGGGATGGATTCTGTCTCCCATGCTGAGAGACTGCACAGCGGCGGCCGGAATATAGCCGACCTGGGAGATCCCATGATGACATTCGGCCAAGGAGGCCTGGTCATCATGGAAGACGGCGTCATATTGGGTGGAATCGGAGTCGGTGGCTATCCCAGTGGGCAAGCTGATGAAGACATCTCCAGGATCGGACTTAATGCAATGAACCTCTAACGGTTATCGGTGCCCAGTTAGGAATGGACAAGGGCCGCGTCCTTCTGGTGAAGGGTGCGGCCCTTGTTTTTAAAAGATAAGGAGACCTAGATCAAGGAATACATTTTCGGGTCGCTAAAAGTCGTCCTTAGTGGGTATCAGAGCGCTCCTAAGGCCGATATCAGATATATCGCAGGGACGATGACCATAGTCGGCTGTACTGGTTTCCTAGGCTACGGAAGTATCCCGATGCAAGTAAGGACGCACTCCAGTGAAGATTGGTTTAATTCTCGACCTCGATGATCATCTCGATCTCGATGCAAGCCTGGTTAGGCAATGATCCCATCCCTACTGCCGACCTGGCGTGGGCGCCAGCGGCTCCATAGAGCTCGCTGAGAAGGTCCGTGGCGCCGTTTGCCACCTGGGGCTGCTGGCCGAAGTCGGGCAGGCAGTTGACCATGCAGAGCAGCTTGGCCACCTGTTTCACCTTGTCTAGATCGCCGATCACCGCTTTCACGTCGGCCAAACAGGCTAGCATCGCCTGCTTTGCTCCTTCGTATCCCTGCTCGACGCTAATCTCAGCGCCCAGCTTGCCCCTGAAGTCGGCGCCGGGTGTATGACCGCCTACGAACAGGAGATTGCCAACCTTGACTGCTCCAGCGCGGCCGGGAGGGGCAGTCCCGGCGGTGGGCAACTCCAGTCCCATGGATTTAAGTTTGTTCTCTACTTCCATTTTAATACTCCTAAGATCTTGAATCATCAGCCCGGCCCGAACTGGGGCGGAGCCGAGTTCGAGGGATTATAGCGGAGGAACGGTTCGGGAAGTGTAGTGAGATTCCTTGTTTCGCCACCCGAAACAGTATGGTAGGCTGTTCGATGCATTCCCACCAGGAGCTCTAACCATGATTATCGACACCCATACCCACGTGGTCAGTAGTGATAAAACGAAACACCCATTGGACCCTGGCGCGCGAGGCTGGTCTACCGAGGTCAGCAACGATGTCGAGGACCTCATCAAAGAAATGGATGAGGCCGGTGTTGAATGCGCAACGTTGGTGCAACCGAATGCCACTTATGGTCTGGACAACTCTTACCAGTGCGACAGTGCCCAGATATATGCCCCGCGAACAGTATCAGTGGGCATACTGGACCCAGCCGCAGTTGACGCTGCGGACAAACTCTCTTACTGGACCAACGAGTACGGCATGACCGGGGTTCGCCTACAGAGCCAAGCCGAGCCCGACGACTCACGATGCGATGCTATCTGGCAACGTGCTGAAGAACTAGGCGTCCCAATCTCTATCGGAGGTGGCGGCCAACCCGGAAAGGTCGACGCTATGCGGAATATAGGGCGCCGCTATCCTAACGTCCTATTTGCGCCCGACCATTTTGCGGGATGGAGCGGATCTGAAGATAAAACAGCGATGACAGTGGCTTTGGAAGCCTTGGCCAAGCTCCCAAATGCCCACTTACGAATCTCCAGCACCAGCCTTGGCCCCTACGCCGACCTGTCTGACCAAGAGAAAGACCTATTCCGCCGGGTCTTTGAAGCCTTCACCCCACAGCGAATCATGTGGGGTTCCAACTTCCCGTCCTCTCGTGACGGTGGTTATGTAGGCCAAGTGAAGCTCGGACAAACCGCCTTACCTTGGTTATCATCTGAAGATCGAGAATGGATCATGGGCAAGTCTGCTCACAAGCTGTGGCCGATGCTGAAAGCCGCGTGATCCCAGTACCTCTGTAACGCACTATTAAGTGATGGAAACCGGTGCCATTCTCGTCGGCCTCTCGGAAGCGAAATTACCTGGTGAATTACCAGAGACCTTCTTGTTCTACCCGAACATCCCTTCGCCGTCCGAATCATTTTCGCGACGCTCTTCGTGTTAGCCGATCTCTTGTTTATGAAGCTATGACCGGCGGGGCTGTTTGTTTATCTGCCGAATTTCTGTTAGCCCTCGACAATGATCTGGTGTAGGTCGGTGGCGGCAGTGATGGGGCCACTGTAGTGCTTTTTGGCGTCGTCCAGGAGTGGTTGAGGGTTGTCGTTATAACCTGAGTCCAGATGGGTTAGGATCAGCTCGGCGACCCCAGCTTGGGCGGCTGCACGGGCCGCTTCTCCTGCAGTGGAGTGGCCGCGGGTCTTGGCGTAGTCACCTTCTTCGTCGGTCCGTAATGCCTCATGGATCAGAAGCCGCGCGCCTTTGGACGCCTCTACCAGCTCCGGGTTGTAGCGGGTATCTCCCGAGAAGACCACCGACATGCCGCCGGATTCTACCTTCCAGCCCACAGAACCAGATATATGGTCGGCGGCAAAGCAGGAAGCGGTGGTAGCCGGCCCTAGGGTTATCTTTTGATCTGTCTTTACAACATGCCAGCTTATAACTTCGCGCCCATCGGAGTTCTTGGCCCATTCGTTGTTGACTTCGAAGATGTTTAGGTGGCTGGCGACACACATCTTCTGCGCCCACTCAAGGGATTCGTCTGTAAGGTAGACATCCAAAGGCGGTGCATCTTGCCGTTCTAGAGCCCGACTGAATTGGACGAATAAAAGGCCCGACATATGGTCCGGGTGGTGGTGGGAAAGCAAAACCGTGTCGAAGTCGGCAACCGACATTCCCAGCTTTGATGCGTTGCGTGCAACGGAGTTTCCAGAACTGGTGTCGATAAGTAGCTTGGTGCCGTCGTCACAGTCGTAGACCATGGCCGAATGGGCTCGGTTGGTTGAGCTCCCGGACCCCGTGCCAAGGAAGCTGATCTTCATCTCGGGCATCTGATTGTCCTCGAAAAATAGAACGGTTAAAGCGTTTGTCTGGCTATTGTCGGTCTTGAGGTCGAGCTTGTTCTCTAAGCAGACTAAGTGATTTCAAAACCGGTGTGTCGGTGAAGCTGAATAAGACGGCCGGCTCGGTCTGAGAGGCGTTAACGTGTTCGTGGTAGGTCCATCCTGGCACGCAGAACACGTCCTTGGGTTCCCAATCCATTTTCTGATCATGGACCACCGAATAGCCCTGTCCCTGGACCACGTGGTAAATGGTGCTGTTGGTGTGCCTGTGGGCTTTGGTGCTTTCGCCAGGCCGCAGCATCTGGACGTGGCAGGCGATGGTTGGCATCACCGGACCCCCGGTGTTGGGATTGGTGTACTCCATGATCACACCGTCGAAAGGGCTACCTTCGACTTCGGGCGCTAATCGTTGTAGCGCAGCCCAGGTCTGTTCCCAAGGGTAGCGCATCAGTGGCGAATAAGCCTCCTTAGAGGCATCTTCCCAGAGCGGACGAAGAGTGCCCGCTCCGTATTTATTCGTGGACGAGTCGATGGGTTCAGTCACCGGTTGCACATCTTCGGGGTAGGGCTCAAAAAATACAGCTTCCAACAGGTGTACCAACGGAATGTCCAGGCCGTCCAGCCAGATGATCGGTTCGCCTGACTCGTTCCCGTGGTCATGCCAAGTCCAGCTTGGTGTCAGGACCAAGTCGCCCGGATACATAGGAATGCGGTCGCCGTTGACCGTGGTGTAGCCGCCGTCGCTGTTGATGATGAACCGAAGGGCCGATGGCGTATGCCTATGGGCCCTAGCGGCTTCTCCAGGCATAACTATCTGCAGGCCTGAAAATAGGCTGTTGGTGGTGGCGATGCGATCCTTGATGGTCGGATTTAGCAGCATCAGCACCCTGCGTTCAGCATCGGCGGTGCCGATCAGTTCCCCGGCCCTGATCGCCCTGGGTTCCAGGTCCTTCCACCGCCAGATGTGAGGCGAAGCCTTGCTAGTCGGCTCATCCACCAAAGCCTCTTCTTGAACGTTCCAGAGCGGAGCCAGATTGAAGCCTTCCAGTTCCTGGTAATAGTTCTTCAGAACTTCCTGAGTTGCCGCTGAGTTGGAATTTGAAAGCATTGCTCTGCTCCCTGGATTGGATGGGTCAAGGCAGGTTACTGGATCCAAAGAATCGTAGTTATGGCCTAGAGGTATGTCAATGTTATTCAATGCAATGCGGGTTTATTCTATGACCCGTTGCGATTGTTTTCCCACTCTGCCAGTCGGGCTTCCAGGGAGTGCTGTCGGAGGGCCATGGTCAAGTCGCCTCGAGTGCGCTCCAGGACCCCGCGCATGGCGTCTGTGTTGTGCCTGAGACCGCTCGTCACTCCCTCAGGAAAGTCGATAGTGACCAGCACGCTATACATCTCGTCCATGATGTCCATGAATTCTTGGCAACCATCCACCGCGTCGCGCCTTAGAGCGTCCAGGATATACCGGCGCAGTTCGCCGATGACTTCAGCCATGCCGTTGATATAGGCTGCGGCGTCAACCTTCAAATCATTGATGGAAGGAATATCAGAGCCTGAGATTACCGCTAGGGTGACGTTGGCTTCAGTGAATTCTTTGCGTGCATCGTTCATGAACCCGGCGTTGAATATGGACGGACTACTGGTTGCGATGTGGTCCGCGTCACTGAGTCTGACGGCGCCTTTACTGATTAATTCCCGGGCGTCTTCGAAAGCCCCACGATGCACGGCCCGAATGGCGTTGGCGGAGAACCGGATAACCTCTCTGGAGACGGAAAGGGCTTGTTCCCGGTCGCGGTTTCTCTCCGCGAGTTCCTCGATCACGGAAGCGCCGATCGCTGATAGGTATACGCTATAACGCGATGGCATTAGATTCGTCCCCCGGCTTCTTCTATTATCTTCACAAGATTGGCGGCGGCGGCTTCGGGCTCAGGTGCTGATGCCACGGCGGCGGTGAGACAGATAGCATCTGCGCCAGCTTCCACGACTGACGCTATGTTGTTTGCATTGATCCCACCGATGGCCACCAGTGGCGTTTGGGCGCTGTCCTTGGCGATGCGCAACTGCTCGACGCCCCTGGGCGCGCGGCCCAGATTCTTACCGGTGGTGTTGGTATTGAAGACTGCGCCAAAAGCCACGTGGTCGGCGCCCATCTGCTCTGACTCGACTAGTTGTTCGATATCACGGTTGGATCGGCCCAAGACCTGTCCAGGACTGAGTACTTGACGGGCCTGGTCGACAGGGATGTCAGATTGCCCAACGTGCACCCCAGTCGAGCCGATGATGGCCGCGATATCGACATGATCGTTGACGATCAACGAGACGCCTGAGTCCGCGCAGAGTTTCTGTAGCTCGAAAGCTAATCGCAAAGATTCGCCTTTGTCCCGTAGTTTATCTCTGAGTTGAAGCATGCGTGCTCCACCTCTGACCGAAGCCTGTGCGATGGCCAGTGGCTCGCGGCCACCGGTCACCCTAGGGTCGATTATCACGTACAGACCACTTACCAAGTCGGCCTTTTCTTTGCGGACCGTTGAACCGAGTTGGGCTGCTAGGTCTTCTAATATCCGGGTAATCCCAACCATTGTTTCCCAGCCCAATGGGTTAGCAGAAGAGGATTCATTCAGATGGGATAGAAGGTTTGAGGCTGCTCTGATCAGTTCCAGGGTTTGTTGGGCCGTAGCGGGCGGGCCATCGCTCACGTTGTTCACGGTCGGCAAGGAAGGAATGATATCCCGTAAGTTCCGCAAGGTAGGAACAGGCGATTGTACAGGTGCGACGAACCTGGAGGCGGCTTCCAAGCAGTGGAAGATCGCCTGGTAGCGGCTATAATCAAGACTCGGGTTGGTCACAACTCCATGCCTTTGGGTGTCTCTCCGGACCGGGCGGCGTCGATGTTGTCCCGCACGGATTTCGGCATCTCCTTGCCGAATTTACTGTAAGCGTCTTCCACTCCCCGGCCGATATTACCGGGATCGTTGTAGTAATCGGGAGACCGGTGTTCGTTGCCGGAGAGAGAACTCCGGTGGACCGACGAGACCGTCTTTCCCAAGGCGAAGGAAGACATGCGCCGTTCCATGTCCTTGCTTTGGCAATGGGAACAGGCGGCTTCGAGCTCGTTGTTGATTGACCTTAGGAAGAACGAGGTGAGCTTAGTGCAGGCCTGACACCGGTATTCGTAGATAGGCATGGAGAGTTTCTCCCGAAAGCTGACGGCCCTAGCTGAGGGCTGTCAGCTACGAATTCTTGATGTCCTTGCGTTCGCGGTTGAAGTCGGGCGTTGTCTGGCCGCCCATCTCCTTTTTGATCCGCCCCATGTAGTTGTCAATGCTGGCGGAGTCGCTTTCATTGACGTCCCTCATGGTCTCTTGGCTGGGAGTCCAGTTGAGACTATCACCCCAGGAACCACGGAAGGAGAACTTGGAGATGATCTTCTCCATATTCACGCTTTGACAGTGATCACAGGCCGGCTGGTTTCCACCGGACGTGGTTCGGACCAGGACAGAAGTGACTTCTTGGCAGTCGCCGCAGCGGTATTCGTAAAGGGGCACTAGATCAGTCCATTTAGGGCAAGATTACCTGTTTTGGAATTGTGCCCCCATTTTAACATGAGCAAATTCGGGTAGATCCATCCAGCCAATAACACCTTTCGTCTTGAGGCGATATAAGAGGGTGCATCGGTCGAGTTTGCGTTGGCAGTCAACCCCTACCAATCCTAATGGTGGTTCGATGGGCTCAGTACGAATGGTTTTCCATATGAAATTGAGGCAATGGAAATCGCCTTCAAGGACTGCCGCGGATGGAGCTAGTCAGGATTGGCTAATGTATAATGCGGCCACTTGAGCCGCTGGATTTATACACTGACGACGGCTTTCGACCCGGACTGTGCCGAGGTGGCGCCATGGCGGATGAACAAGCTCATACATTACCTCTATTCGGCGACGACCAACCGGAAGTCTCCGAGGCTCCCTCTGCCAAAGGATTGGAGGCCGCCAAAGAACGCGAGCCGCTGTTGATGATTATGGACGGCCACGCCATGGTCCACCGTTCTTTCCGGGCGATATCCACTCAACGGCATCTGACGGTGAACGCCACTGGCGAAGATGTGACTGGAGTGTACGGGTTCGCTAACGTGTTCCTGCGCGCATTGAATGAGTGGAATCCCGCTTATTGCGCCATCGCATTCGATATGTCGGCCCCCACCTTCCGGCATAAACAGTTCCCGGACTACAAGGCCCAGCGAGAGGCCACTCCCGAAGAACTGCGCCCGCAGTTTGGCCGCGTGAAACAGTTGATGGAAGCTTTTGGCGTCGCCGTATACGAACTGGAAGGTTGGGAAGCGGATGACGTCATCGGCACCCTTTCGGCCCAGGCAGAGAAGATTGGCCTGGACTCCGTCATCCTCACCGGAGACAGGGACACTTTTCAGTTGATCTCCCCCAAGGTAAGGGTAGATCTCGCTTCCAGCATCCAGGACCGGCGTGTCTACGACGAAGCTGAACTGTCGGAACGCTATTCAGGGCTCACCGCCTCACAGCAGACCGATTTCAAGGCTCTGTTGGGTGACAATTCTGACAACATACCGGGTGTGCCCAAAGTAGGCGAGAAGACGGCCATCGCACTGCTCAACGATTACCAGAGCCTCGAGGGCATATACGAGCACATAGACGATGTAAGCCGGCCTAGCGTTAGGCAGTCTCTGGAGGAGTTCAAAGACCGTGCATTCTCCAACCGTGATCTGATGACCATCGACCGGGAGAGCCCGGTGGAATTAGATCTGGAAAAGGCCAGGTTTGGTGACTTCGACCGGAACTCCGTGGTCCAGCTGATGACGGAACTAGAGTTCTTCACGGTCATCCCTCGCATCCCCGAGACGGGCTCGCAGGTGGTGGTGGATGCCGATGCGACTCCAACCCAGGCGCCCGGTGAAGGTGCAGACTATACCGTAGTGCAGACTAAAGCGCAGCTGGAACATATGTTGGACACGCTGCACGAGGCCGGCAGATTCTCCTTCGATACTGAGACCACAGGTCTAGACGCTGTTCAAGCCGGGTTAGTAGGCCTGAGTTTCTCTACTTCGCCATCGGTAGCCTGGTACGTACCAGTAGGGCACCAGGAGGGCGAACAGATACCTTTGGAAGAAGTCCTGGCAGCGGTGCGTCCGCTGTTTGAGTCGCCGGATATCAGCAAGTGCGCCCACAACGCGAATTACGACATGACGATACTTGCCAGCCACGGCATCGAATGCCAGGGAGTTGATTTCGACACCATGGTCGCCGCTCACCTCTTAAGCCGCGGACAACTGGGTCTGAAGAATCTGGCTCTGGATGTACTGGGCCAAGAGATGACTCCCATCACGGAGTTGATCGGCACCGGGCGCAAGCAGGTTTCGTTCGATCAAGTTGACATAACTGTGGCAGCGCCGTACGCAGCAGCAGATGCAGATATGACAGGCCGGCTGAGGTTGGCATTCGAGGAACCGGTGGTACGAGAGGCTATGAGCTCATTGATGACCGACATGGAGATGCCGTTGGTGCCGGTACTGGTGACCATGCAACGGCACGGCATCAAGCTGGACGCAGCTGCCTTACGGGAGATGTCTGAAGATCTGCGAGAGCAGATGTTCCAGACGGAAGAGGAACTGTACAAGTCTATTGGCCACACAGTGAATATTAACTCCCCTCAGCAATTGAGCGACCTGCTTTTCAATGAGATCGGTCTGCCTAAGACCAAACGGACGAAGACCGGCTATTCCACTGACGCCAACTCCCTGGAGGGCTTGAAAGGCCTGCATCCGGTGGTGGATCAGATACTGGACTACCGTCAGGTTTCGAAGCTTAAATCGACTTATGTCGATGCACTGCCAGATATGGTGAATCCGGCAACGGGCCGTGTGCATACCAGCTACAATCAGACCGGATCAGCGACGGGGCGCATGTCCAGTAGTGACCCGAACTTGCAGAACATCCCCATACGCACCGAGTTGGGCCGACAGGTTAGAAAGGCGTTTGTTGCAGACGGAGCTCCCGACTGGTTGCTGTTCTCGGCAGACTATTCACAGATTGAATTGCGGGTTCTGGCCCACATTTCCCAGGATCCAGGCCTGCTTGAGGCTTTCCAGCGAGGCGAGGATATTCACTCGTCCACTGCCTCTTTGATGTTTGAAGTGCCGCTGAACGAGGTTAATGCTGAGCAGAGACGTATCGCCAAGGTGCTTAATTTTGGAGTGATCTATGGACTGTCTCCCCACGGTATATCTCAGCAGACTGGCTTCAGCCGAGAGGAAGGAGCATCGTTCATCGAGAACTACTTCAGCAAGTACCCAGGCATCAACGACTACTTGGAGCAGGTGAAGGTAAAAGCCAGGACAGACCAATACGTGGAGACCTTGCTGGGGCGTCGCCGCTACCTGCCAGACATCAATAGCCCCAATTTCAACGTGCGCGGTGGAGCGGAGCGCATGGCCATCAACATGCCCATCCAAGGCACAGCAGCCGACATAATGAAGCTGGCCATGATTAAGGTCCAGAACCGACTGGATGAAGAGGGCTTGCAGACCAAGATGCTCCTTCAGGTGCATGACGAACTGGTCTTCGAGACCCCTAAAGAAGAGATGAGCGCCCTCAAAGACCTGGTCTTTGATGAGATGCCTGCCGCTATGGACCTGGACGTAACCCTCAAAGTGGATGCTAAGTGGGGACAAACTTGGGGAGACATGCAGTAGGCGGTAGGGTCACGGATTCTATATGGCTGTGGTACACCCACCGCCCACAGGAATAACAACTAGATATGGAACTCTATCGCAGCTTTATATTTGTGCCCGGTAACAGGGAGAACATGCTGGAACGGGCGAAGTCGTTCAATGCCGATGTGATTATGGTTGACCTGGAGGATTCGGTTCCTCCGGGTGAGAAAGTCACAGCCAGAGATATGGCCAAGGATTGGGTGCCGACGTTGCGCCGCGAAGGGCATCGTGTCATGGTACGGGTCAATTCTTTGGATACGGGTTTAACCCGCTCAGAACTTGAAACGTTGGTGTCTCCGGATCTCTACGGCATCAGCTTGGGCAAGGTCGAGTCAAAGTGGAATATCCTGGACGTTGACCGGATGCTGCGCGCCATCGAGCCATTGGCAGGCGTTGAACCAGGTTTAACCAAGATTGTTGCCTGGGCCGAGACGGCCAGCGCGTTGGTCGACGCCAGAGATATCGCCGCATCATCCTCAAGGGTGATAGCGTTGGCCTTTGGCGCCGAGGATTTCACGAATGACATGGGTATAGAGCGTTCGGACGCCGGAGACGAGGTCCAGGTGCCGCGGTCTTTGGTACCGGTGGCGGCTAGGGCCGCCAACGTTGCTTCCCTGGATTCGCCATTCGTGGCCTTCCAGGACCCTGGTGCGTTGCGTGCTGACGCACAGAGGGCTCGTCAGATGGGCTACACCGGCAAGCATGCTATTCACCCGGCACAGCTTGACATAATAAACGAAGTATTCAGCCCAGCGCCTGATGAAGTCTCTTACGCCCGGAGAATAATAGAAGCTTGGGACAAGGCCCAAGCCGAAGGACGCGGTTCCCTGGCCATGGACGGCCGTATGGTAGACGTGCCGGTGGTGAAACGGGCTCAGAACCTGTTGGCCTTCGCTGACGCTATAGAAGCCCAAGGGCGCTAGGCGCCGCTTTCTTAGGCAGTGAAATCTTGAAAGATGATTTTCAAAAGACGGACCGTATCGTTTTAGAAGGCATGCGCTTTTACGGATTCCACGGTGTGAACCCTGAAGAACGAGTGCTGGGCCAGGAGTACCTGGTTGATTTGGCCGTGGATATGGACCTAGCTAATGCAGGCACTTCGGATCGATTGGAAGACACGATCAGCTATGCCCATATCTACCGTGCTGTTAGAGATGTCATGGAGGGCGAACCTCGCAACCTGCTGGAAGCAGCCGCACAGTCCATCGCTGACCGGGTGCTGGGCGAGTTCCCGGTAGATTCCGTGTCTGTCAGGGTCAAGAAACCTCACCCACCCATTCGAGGGTCGGTGATAGAGAATGCCACTATTGAGATTACGCGCCGCCGGGAGAAATAGGATGAAGGTCCATGACTATCATAAGGGCAATCTGCAGCTTCAGGATAAGTTTGGCACCCGGAAGCTGGCCGAGCGTCTAGCTGACCGGGCAACTGATTCTCTGGAAGCGAGCCAGCGCGAGATGATCGCGAACGCTAACATGTTCTTCCTCGCGACCTGTGACGAACGCGGACTGCCCACGGTTTCTTACAAAGGGGGCGCTCCTGGGTTCGTGCGGGTGGTGGATGGCCAGACCATCGCCTTCCCCAACTACGACGGAAACGGTAAATACCAATCCATGGGCAACGTGTTACAGAACCCTAATGTGGGGATGCTGTTCATCGACTTTGAAGGCCAGCTACGGCTGAGGCTTCAGGGTGAAGCATCCATTGACGACAATGACCCATTGATGACTGAGTACCATGAGGCGCAGTTCATCGTCCGTGTGAAAATCACCGAATCGTACCGGAACTGCCCTCGCTACATCCACAAACAGAGGTTCGTCGAGGCGTCTGAATACATCCCACAGGTTGGGCGAGAGACACCCCAACCGGAGTGGAAGAGCAGCCCAGACCTGCAGGATTAATCACACATCCATCTCAGGCTCAGGATGAGCTTGTCGAAGAGTTGCCCACAGTCATGGTATGGGCACACAGCAAATGAAACAATCCCGAGACATCAATGGGAGTTGCCGGGAGTTGCCTTATTTCGCCAAAGAAAGCTACTCAGCGGCGGTGATGGTGATGTGGGACATGTAGGAATTGGCGGTGGCGCCGTGCCAGTGGTTCTCGCCCTGCAGGACGTGAACCACGTCTCCAACGGTGATCTCTTGCTCGTGACTCTCGTCGGCAACGATACCGATTCCAGCGGTCACAACCAGCATTTGGTCACTCTTGTGAGTGTGCCAACCAGTGGTGCAGCCTTTCTCAAAGTTAACAATGCTACTGTTAAAAGTCGTGCTGGAACCTTCAGGGAGGAGTTGCTGCCGGGTGCGTTTTACGTCTCCGCCTGTCCATCCGGGGACCGGGGTGGCGGTAGCGATGGGTTCGACTTCAACTTCGGCTATTCTGATGACTCTCATGATTGCCTCCATTGGTGAGCATAAATTTCAGGGATGATAATACACCGCTTTTGAAGCGCTAGGAAACAGACGTTCAAATTCACAGCCTAAGATAAATCCAGCCTGCAGCCGTGGTTGTTTGAGCGTAGTGATTGTGTTAATCTGGATTTCGTCCCACCAATATAAACGAAATACCGCGCTGTCCGACGAGAAGCCTGGCCAGCGGTATACGAGACGAAAATATGCGCTGCGAACTCTGTTTAAAGGACGGAATGACGGGCAACAACGTCAGTCATTCCAATCGCCATACCAAGACCAAGTTCTTTGCCAATGTCCACAAGCAGACGCTGGTGCGTAACGGTGAACCTGTAAAAGTCAAAATCTGTACTCGCTGCCTTAGATCTTTGCACAAGTCCAAAAAGGTCCAGAAGGCCTTCGCAGCTCTCTAGTACCCTGGGCCACAGATAAATAAAAAGCCCCCGTTCTTCCTTGGAAGAACGGGGGCTTTTTGTTGAAAGCTGATAGGTTTTATCTGCGCGATGTTACCCTCGGAAACAGCCGCGCATCCCCAGCATGGCGTCAGAGATGGTCTGCTGATTGTTGAAGATGGCTGAGCCAGCTACCAGGATGGTGGCACCCGCTTCGACCGAGTCTTGAGCAGTCCAATCTGCTTTGATACCGCCGTCTACCTCGATCTGGGCGTTAGAGCCGGTCTGATCGATGACGTCCTTGATCCGCCTGATTTTGCCTAAGCTTTGGGGTATGAATGACTGCCCTCCCGCGCCTGGGTTCACCGACATAATCATTACCATGTCTAAAAGTGGCAAGACATCCTCGACGGCGCTGATGGAGGTCCCAGGGTTGATAGCCACCCCGACCTGGTTCCCCATGTCCTTAACCCGAGAGACCGTCCGGTGCAGGTGACCGCAAGCCTCTGCGTGGACGAGTATCTGGTCTGTCTCCGATTTTGCGAATGTGGACAGCAGGTTTTCAGGTTCCTGGATCATCAAGTGGATGTTTAAAGGTACGCTGGTGTTGGCTCGTATTGCGTCAATTACCACCTCACCAAAAGAGATTGCGGGCACGAAGGATCCATCCATCACGTCAACGTGAATCAGGTCAGCCCCGGCCTTGGTGACTTCGCGGACCTGGCTGCCTAGGTCAGCGAAGTCGGCAGACAATACCGACGGGGCGATGAGGACCTTGGCTTCAGAAACCATTTTCCACAGCCTCCAATGTCTTCTTTGCTTCAGCCAAGGCAGAGGCTACTCTGCCTGGCGCGGTTCCGCCAGGGTTGTCCCGGGCCGAAGTTGATGACTCAGCGGTGATTTTGTTGATATCTTCCTCAAATAGTTCGGAGAGTTTCTTGTACTCCGAGATTGGCACTTCGCTGAGGCTGATTTGCCTTTCGTCGCACTTCCGGGATAGTTCCCGCACGATGCCGTGTGCCTCGCGGAAGGGCATGCCCTTGGCCACTAGATAGTCGGCAATGTCGGTGGCGAGCATCTGGCTCTCTCCAGCCAATCCGGATACACGTTTTTCGTTGAGCTTCATGCCGGGCAACATGGCCTGGAAGACATCTAAGGTGGTCGCGAGGGTGTCGGCGGCGTCAAAAAAGCCCTCCTTGTCCTCCTGCATGTCCCGGTTATAGGTCAGGGGCAGGCCTTTGAGAGTGGTCAAGAGTCCCATGAGGTCGCCGTAAACCCGGCCGGTCTTGCCCCTGGCGAGTTCCGCGAAGTCGGGGTTTCGCTTCTGAGGCATGATGCTGCTGCCGGTGGTGAAGTCGTCTCCCATCTGGATGAAACTGAACTCACCGCTGGACCAAAGGACCAACTCCTCGGACATTCGAGAGAAGTGCATCATGCAAACCGAGGTTGCAGCCAGGAATTCAACCACGAAATCCCGATCGGAAACCGCGTCCATGCTGTTGGCGCTGATTCGACTGAACCCCAATTCCACGGCCAAGAATTCGCGGTCGGTTTGATATGCAACGCCCGCAAGCGCACCGCTGCCCAAAGGCATGACGTCAGTGCGGCGATGGCAGTCGTGGAACCTGTCGATGTCTCGTTGGAACATCTCGAAGTAGGCGAGCATGTGGTGGGCGAACAGGACCGGCTGCGCTCGCTGCAAGTGGGTGTAGCCGGGCATAACCACGTTCTGATGACTCTCAGCTAGTCCGAGTAGCGCCTTCTGAACGCCCCGCAGACCACGCTTTAGGTCGACGATGCTCTCCTTGGCGTAGAGCCGCAGATCAAGGGCGACTTGGTCGTTCCGCGACCGGGCCGTGTGCAGCCTGCCGGCCGCTGCGCCGATCAGTTGATGCAGCCGGCTCTCGATGTTCATATGGATGTCTTCCAGTGCTGGGTCCCAGGGGAACGTGTCCTCTCTGATTTCCTTTTCGATTGCTTCCAGTCCTTGGGTTATCTGGGCGGCGTCGTCCTGGGAGATGATGCCCTGTTTGGCCAGCATCTTGGCGTGCGCGATCGACCCGGCTATATCCTGCTTGTATAGGCGGCGGTCATAATCTATGGAAACGGTGTATCTGCTGAATTTGTCCATGCTGTAAAGACTATAAACCTGCGCGAGGCCGGGCTCAAGGTAGCCACATTGGAATTTAGAGAGGCAATGGAAAGAAAAATTCTTCAGCCGAAGACGGAACGGGCGTTTTAGTTCCGATTGTTAATCGATTTAAGAGAATAGAGTTAGTCGTCAACTCCAACGGGAACTCGAGTTCCCTGAAACGGGCCTTGGTTGCTTCTAATTACCGGGAGAAGTCGAGTGGCTGAGTTTCTAGCTCGGGGCTCTTCCGAATCCCAGATTCACTACGAACCCGGTCTAATAGCCGACCTCTCACGCTATTTTCCGAGTCGTGGAAGTCGCTTTTACCGGAGATGAGATAGGAGAAAGTTCGAGAAATTTCAATCTCCGCTGCCTACTCGAATCTAGCCATAAGGCATTCTCTGGTGAATATTTGGCGCCCCGCTTTGACCGTCGCCATATGCTAGAATTTTCCGAATCACTTTCGATAGGTCAAATAGAGGTGCCAGAATGGTCGGATTGAACAACGAAAGATGCGAAGCTTGCCGCCGGGATTCACCCAGCGTTACCGATGAAGAAGTGACCCAGATGAAACCGGAAGTCCCTGAATGGGAACTGACCTGTGAGAATGGGATTCCCAAGTTGGAACGGGTATTCACGTTTAAGAATTTTCAGGTGGCTATGGATTTTACCAATCGATTAGGCGAGTTGGCCGAAGATCAAGGACACCACCCGCGACTGATTACCGAGTGGGGTCGCGTCCAGGTGACCTGGTGGACCCATAAGATCAGGAACCTCCATCGGAATGACTTTGTGATGGCCGCTAAGTCGGACGCCATCTTCTCTAACTTTGGAGATTCTGAACCGGAGTAAGTATGCGAGTCACCTACCGGCTGTCCACCAATACTCTTGCGGCAGTGGCCGCAGAGGCTGCTTGGGCTGAGAACATGGGTTATGACTCCATGTCGAGCAACGAGACCGCCCATGATTCGTTCCTGCCGTTGGCCTTGGCAGCCACATCTACTACTCGGGCCATACTGGAAACCAGAGTGGCCATCGCGTTTCCTCGTTCGCCAATGATTACCGCATATCTGGCACGTGATTTGCAGGATCTCTCCAAGGGGCGGTTCAGGTTAGGTCTTGGTACACAGGTCAAAGGACATATACAACGTCGATTCTCAACGGACTGGGAGGCGCCTGGCCCACGGTTGCGGGAATACGTCCAGTCATTGAAGGCGATTTGGAATACTTGGCAATCCGGCGATAAATTGGAATACCACGGCGAAAGCTACAACTTCTCGTTGATGACCCCTTTTTTCGACCCAGGCCCGAGCGAACACCCGTTCCCTGAAGTGTTCACGGCGGCGGTGAATGGATATAACTGTCAGGTGGCTGGTGAGGTCTCGGACGGGTTGATGCTGCACAGCCTAACTTCTCCCGAGTACGTTAGGCAGGTGGTAAGGCCTAGCCTGGAGAAAGGTGCCCAGAAGGCCGGTAGAGATGGTGACGCGATCAAGGTCACGGGCGGCGGTTTCATAATCACCGGGCCCGACCGGACCAGTATCCGCGCCATGCAGGCTGAAGTACGCAAGCGCATCGCATTCTACGCCTCGACCAGGAGTTATTTCCCGGTGTTGGCGTCCCACGGCTTCGAGGAGATAGGCCAGCAGCTGCACGAGATGTCCTTGAAGGGCCAATGGGCTGAGATGGGTGAGTTGGTTAGCGATGAGATGTTGGACTCCTTTTCCGTTTCCGGTGAGTACGATGAGATTGCTGACAAGTTTGTCAGCCGCTACAAAGGCTTGTTGGACGAAGTTAGTTTTACGCTTGTTTGCGAGAAACAGCCCGAAGAAGCGCAGATAAAGAAGATGGTTCGTCGGCTTCAGGAATTGTAAAAGCGCGCGAAGGCACAACCTCATCCGTTTTTGGCGATGAGCCTACTCTTCTCGATGCCGAGACTGGCCTTTGGGTACTTACAGCGACTATTGCTCGTTGAAAACCTCTGCCTACGCCTGCATCATAGCTTGGTACAAACTGGGTTGATGGTGGTAGGCACAGATGGTGGAGTTAGCCGAGGCATCCGGCATATTCAAACGGAGGAACGAGACCCGGCTGACCTACGACCTCAAGATGGCGGCCTGGGAGTGGTTGTACCGCGAAGCAGGCTGCCGGGTTATAGGCCTTGAAGTCAAATTGGAAGGCCCTGGCGGCCGTATTGTGGACTTGGCGGCGGTAGGGCCTCGAAATAGGTTTTATATCGTTGAGGTGAAGTCCAGCAGATCAGACTTTTCTAGAGATGATCACACCGCCGGAGATCTTTCTGAGTTAGAGGGTCGGGAGCGTACCGTCACCAACCGCACAAACTTGGCCAAGGAGACCCTGTGTCAGGCTGTGTATTACGCAAAGAAGATCAGCCCCGGCGCCTGGCGCGAGGTAGCGGCCTTTAAACAAGCCATGGCCGACTACCGCCGTGTAGCAGCAAAGGAAGAGGTTTTTCGGAATCGCGTCGCCACTTACAGCACTAAATTCCACGACCCCAAATTCATGGGTATAGCTGACTTTCACTACCTGATTGCCCCCAAAGGCGTGGTCGATCGAAGCAACATTCCGCCACTGTGGGGGTTGCTGAACGAGACATCCGGAATTTCTTTACCGGCAGCGGAAAAAAAGATTCGGAAGAACTCCGGCATCGTGTCCAACTTCCTGAGGGCCATCGCTCGCAGTAACACCACATCCATGATGCGTTCCCAGGGGATAGCATTTACCAGAGGGGAAGTCGAGTTAGTGTTGCATTAGGTTCTGGTTCTGCAGGTAGGGTTGGTCTGATTTAGAAACCAAGCGTAGATTGTCCTGTTCGGTTCTCCAACCCGTACTTGCGAGATTATTAGAGTGTTTCTGATGTCGCCTACCGCGGTCACGCTGAAGACATCTTTGATGGGAACCAAAACCGTGGGCTGATTCTAGATATCGTCGGACGACCCGCGTCCTAGATCGACTAGAATGGAGGGTTTTTAGATCATCTATGGAGCAACTGCCATTCCAGGGATCCAAGGTCGAAAGTGATGCGGCGGAAACCTTCGGTGTAGTCCAGTCCTGTGGCCTCTTTGTGACGGCCGGAATTTCTAGTGACCCTTTCCAGCCGTACTTCCCTGTTCGACGACATCTGGCTCGCGTGGGCGCCGAGGGAGTCGACTTTGACGTCGAGATAGTCGCTGATGTCCACGAACACATCAGGGTCTTCTCCTCCCCATAGAAAGGCCTGTTCCACCCGGTGGGGCTCCAGTCCTTCTTCGGTGATTTGCTCAGGGAAGTGCTGGTAGCTCCAGGCGTAGGTGAACGCGGCGTCTATGGCAGCCTGGCCGCTCTTGCGGTGGTCACGGTGAGTATGGGTGGTGCTGCGGTATGGGTCTACGGCCAAAATCAGGTCGGGTTTGAAACGGCGTATCTCCCGTGTCACCTGACTGCGGAATAACTCTGTGTCCTCAAGACCACCGTCAGGGTGGGCCAGAAAAACAATATTGGCGACGCCGACGATGTCGGATGCGTTTTGCTGTTCGACCTCTCTGGTTGCGGCAAGGCATTCTGAGGTCATATCCCGGTCTCCCGTACCTTTGTTACCGTTGGTGCACATGACTACTGATGCCACGGTGCCAAATTCCTTAACCCACTTTGCCAGCGCCCCGCCGCATCCGCCTTCGCAATCGTCGGGATGAGGGGTGATTGCCATGGCCCGTTTTGGCGCAGTTGTCAGTATTTCCATCCAGTCCTTGGTGTTCTCCTAACAGGTAATTATGCGCAAGCTATTATACGAAATTCTCTATTGACAGTGTGGAAATAAGCGCCGGATCCTGGAGGAACCTCAACGCCAGCCATTCCTATCAAACCGGTCCTACAACCTAGGTTTTAGGGATGGTTTTAGAGAGGCCTAGGGGAGTAGCGGCGTAGCGGCCAGATCGTCCGGGGATGCGTTCCAACCAGCCGAATTTTGACCGGGCTGCATTTCGTAGGGTCTGGGTGAAGTTGCCTGGCCGTCTCCAGCCTGCGGAGTCAAAGAGCCAACCCAATTCGTCAGCGTTCACCCCGTCAACGCCGAAATGGCGGCTGGCGCCCTCGGCTGCTACCACTACCCGGCGCATATCGCCTAGGGGATTTGCCTCTTGGCAGAAAGCTTCGAAAGCTGCGCGCCCATCGGTGGAAAGAAATTCAGGAGGTATGGAACCGGTGTCGTTGGTTTCGACCCTGGTCGTTATCGAGGGAGCAGCAACGGCAACCGGCTGGGTTTTAGGTTTTGCTGGTTGGGATATAGGGCTAGGCGTCGGTTCGGTTATCGTCGCGGCGGAGCGTGCAACAGCAGTAACACTCGTACCTTTTTCCGTGGCTCCACCGATTGCAGCCGGTGTACCCGACTGCATCAAATCTCGTGGCAGGTCACGTAGCGCCATACCCACGATTTCGCGTAGTACTTCCGACTCTTCCGATTCGAAGGTGATCAGTGCGTTATTGGGAAGAGATATTGATACTTTGACCATGGTTACACTTAGTTCGATATTACAGGGATACCTAATGTATTGTATGGGTATCCATATTAACGTACGGTGCACACGAAGACAAACAGTGCACCAAGTATAAATGTAAAACGAAGGATGGGTTGCGTTTGAGTCTGGTGTGCCGGGGAATCAACTAGATGGTCTGTTTCAGCCTTATGGCCAACGACCGGGTCATGCCGGGTACTGATGCCAAGTCGTCCACCGCAGCCTCTTTGATACCCTTTAAGGTGCCGAACCGGCGCATCAACATCCGTTTACGCTTGGGACCTATGCCCGTGACGTTGTCGATGGGAGATTTTAGGCTACTTTTACTGCGCAGATTCCGGTGGTAAGTAATGGCGAAGCGGTGGGCTTCGTCGCGGATCCTCTGCACGAGATAAAGGGCCTGGGAGTCTCTGGGTAAGATGATGGGCTCGGGGGTATGAGGGACAAATATCTCTTCATTCTCCTTGGCCAAAGATGCTAAGGGAATGTCGTCCAGCCCCAGTTCCAAGAACACCTCTAGAGCAGCCGAGAGTTGCCCTTTGCCGCCGTCAATCAACACCAGGTCGGGGATGACGCCGAAGCTGTCCACGCCGGGTCCTTCGCCTTCACCACGTTTCTCGGCCGCCCGGGCAGCAGCCAGTCGCTTGAACCGTCGGCGGAGCACCTCGCGCATGCTTTCGAAGTCATCGACCCCGTCCACCGTTTTCATTTTGAATCTACGGTAGTGGGCCGGCTTGGGCTTGCCATCTTCGAACACCACCATACTGGCTACGGTGTTGCTGCCCTGGATGTGGGAGATGTCGTAACACTCCATGCGGCGCAGTGGTAGTGGCAGGCTGAGTTCTTCTTCTAGGTCGGCGGTGGCCTGCCGAATCACATCGGTGTTGCCCATCCAGGTGACGCGATGTTGAGCCAGGCCTTGGGTCGCATTATCGGCTACCGTCTGGACCAGTTCCTTGTGGATGCCCCGCTGGGGACAGACTATCCGCACTGCACCATCTCGCACCTGCCGCAACCATTCGGTGATAGCTTCCTCGTCTTCCGGCATGTGTTGGACGACTATCCGGGGTGGTACTACCAAGGCCGCCGTCTGGTAGAACTGCTTGATGAATTGGCCTAATACCAGCTCTTCGGTGTCGTCCTGGGTGCCCTCCATAAAGAAGTGATCTCGGCCGATAAGTTTGCCTTTGCGTATGAAGAACACCTCGACCCAGGTCTCGTTAGTGCCTTGGGCCAGAGCGATGACATCCATGTCGCTGATGGGATTTGAATCCACTTTTATGCGCTGTTCTTCGGCCACTTTCTCAACAGCCTTCATACGGTCGCGCAGGACCGCGGCCCGTTCGAACTGGAGTTCTTCCGATGCCTGGTCCATGTTCTCTTTTAGGTCCCGGGTCACGGCTCCGGTCTCGCCGTTCATGAACATCACAACCTGGTCGATGACCTTGGCGTAGTCTTCTTTGCTGGCGTATCCGGTACAGGGTGCCACGCACCGGTTTATGTAGTATTCCAGACAGGGCCGCGCGTCTTTGCCAGTGATGGTCTTGGTGCAGGAACGATAGGGGAACAGACGTTTAACCAGATCCATGGTCTTGCGAACTGTACCGGCTGTGGCGAAGGGGCCGAAATAACGGGCCCCGTCCTTAGCCACCTTGCGGGTGATGTAGACCCGAGGGAAATCTTCGTTCAGATCAATCTTCAGGTAGGGGTAGGTCTTGTCGTCTTTCAGTCGGGCGTTATAGCGGGGCTTGTACCGCTTGATCAATGTGTTCTCTAGAATCAACGCTTCAGCGGGCGAGTCGGTAACGATGTATTCGAAATCGTGGAGATGGCCCAACATGCGCCGAATCTTGTTGGGCAAGTTGGTGGGCGAACCGAAGTACTGCTTAAGCCGGTTGCGGAGGACCGCTGCTTTTCCTACATACAGCACGGTGCCCCGCGGGTCCTTCATCAAGTAGACTCCAGGACTCTCTGGGGTTGCCAGCAAGCGCTGTTCGACCAGCGGTAGAGGCATGTATTTTAGAGGACTATCCCCAGGACTACCAGGGCCGTGAGGATGGCTATGGTTAAGGTTAATATGCGCCGGAATTCTGCACCTAGGTAGAGGTACGCGGCCGGGCGTTCACCCCTGAGCCGGCCTTGTCCTTGCACGGCGAATTCGCCGCGTGGGGTCCGGGCCGTGGCTGGGCGGGACGCAGGAGGAGCAACTGCTGCCTCGGCGGCCGCCAGCGCTTCGGGGTCTATATCGGCTTCCTGGATTCCTGCGGGAACGGGGGCCGTCTCATCGGTCTCGGGGACCGTTACCCGGCGCGTAGTTGATGGGATTCCACCAGGTCCTTTCGTTTGCCTCTTCCGCTTTAGTTGTCCTTGCCGGGATGCGGCTCGTCGAGCTTTACCAGCCATCGGCGCGTGCCTCCTGAGGCGGGGAATGGTTATCTAGTCAATGGCCGGCTGGACTGTTAAGTCAGTTTCTAACCGGTCAATCAACTATAGCAGTAATCCAAAAGAAAGGGCAGTCCGGAGGCACGAAATTAGAAGCATAACTGCCTTTCTGATTCATGCTGGACTGCCCTTGTGATTCACGGGCATTAGGGTTGAAATTTGAAAATCAGGCTCTGGGATGGCTCTTAGCGTACTCTTTCTGCACGTAGTCGTCTGTCAGGTGCGTGTAGACCTGGGTGGTGGAGATACTGGAGTGGCCCAGCAATTCCTGAACGTGCCGGAGGGAAGCCCCGTTCTGCAGCAAATGGGTGGCGAAGCTGTGCCGTAGCGTATGAGGCGTGATGTTCTGGGTGATACCAGCTTTCTGCGCGTAGGTCTTCAGAATAGTCCAGACCCACTGACGAGTGAGGCGCTCACCACGGTGGTTGATGAACAACGACGGCTCGGTGCGGCGGTGTCCGAGCAGCGCAATGCGGGCGGTCTTAAGATAGCGCCTCAGTTCTTCCAAGGCTTTGGGATAGAGGTGAACGATGCGTTCTTTGGAGCCTTTGCCCATGCATCGTATGTATGACTCCGAAACGTCTACGTCCTGCATATTAAGCGAGACCAACTCGCCGACCCGTAGGCCCGTTGCATAAAGGAGCTCCATGATAACGGCGTCGCGCTGACCTTCATTAGTTCCCGACTTATAGGCCGTGTCCAACAGATTGGCCACGTCCTCTTCGGGCAGGAATTTGGGCAGCGTGCGGCCGACGCGAGGCGAGCCCAGAGATTCCGTGGGGTCTTCGGTGATGATGCTATTCTCCGACAAGAATCCAAAGAAGGATTTGATGGAGGCGACTTTCCGGGCGGTGGTAGTATCTCTGTAGCCCTTGCGAACCCTGAGGTCCTCTATGTACTTGTTGAGGACATTGATATCCACCGTGGTCCAGATTGCATTGTTGTTGGATGATTTATCTACGTGGCTATTTTGATTGTGGTGAGTGTTGCCGTTGCTGGAACCGTTGCTGCTCCCGTTGGAGTGGTTCTGGAGGAATTCCCAGAACTGACTTAGGTCGTTTCGGTAGGCGTCCGAAGTGTTGCGTGAGAAGCCTTTTTCGACTATGAGGTGCTCAAGAAAAGATGAAATAGTGCGGTCCATGAAGAAAAATCCTTTCGCCATCGGCGTGACATATGATGGGAAGGCATAAGTTATGCCAGCCCACGATTTATGTAGTCACCCTAGCACAAAGAGTAGACCGGACCACACGCATAACATGAACGATTTTATACTAATTTAATATTAAATTAAAATAGGCGGCCTAAGAATAGGCCGCCTATTTTAGTGCGAGTGTTTGTACTGTGGGTTAAGGCTAGTCGGTTGCCAGCACCACCGTTCCAGTGGATGACAGGGAACCGCCTGTGCCGTTGACCACGGAGATCTTCGGATGCTGCTGGGGTCCCGTTTGCTCTTGACCTGCCGGTCTCCGGCTTCGCCGCGCATCTGCCGGACCGCCTCCACCAAAAGAAAGCTACCGTACATGCCAGGATGAGTATAGGACAGTCCGCCTCCGCTGGTGTTCAACGCAAAGTCCCCGCCAGGGGCTGTACGCTGGTTGGCAACGAAGTCTGCTGCCTCACCTGGGGCGCAGAAGCCCATACTTTCCAATGTCACCATCACCGTGTAGGTGAAGGAATCATAGATCATGGTCAGGTCGATGTCGTCGTGGGTGATGCCAGCCCGCTGCATGGATAGAGGACCGGAATGCCGGGCCCAGGTTGAGGTGTAATCAGGCATCTGGCTGACGATGTTATGGTCGTGACCTTCTCCGGCGCCCAATACCCAGACGGGAGTCTTTTTCAAGCTGCGAGCCCGCTCCGCCGTGGTGACGACGATGGCGGCGCCAGAGTCAGTGACGAGACAGCAGTCGTAGAGATGGAATGGCCAGGACACCCAACGAGAGTCGTGGTACTCATCAAAGCTCATAGGGGTGTCGTGCATCAGTGCCTTGGGGTTGAGGTTGGCCCATTTGCGGGTGGCCACCGCTATCTCTGCCATGCCCTGGCGGGTTTTGTCTTCTCCGTAGGAGTGCATGTAGCGTGAGCAGGCTAAGGAGTAGTTGATTGGCGCACCGATGATGCCGTAGGGAGCTTCATACTGGCCAAAGGGCAGGTTGCCGTCCGCAGGGAACTGGGCCCTGGCGGAACGGCCAGCCTGGCCGTGCGTGATCAAAGCAACCTCGCAGTAACCGGCGCGGATGGCGGCCATGGCGTGGGCCACGTGAATTACGAAGGACGAGCCGCCGACGGTCGTGCTGTCAGTGAACGTTGGGTTGATGCCCATATACTCGGCGGTGACCAGGGTCGACCCACCGGCGGTTAACAATCCGTCGACATCGCTTTTGGTGAGCCCAGCATCCTCTAGTGCGTTGTGCGCCGCCTCGGCATGGTGCTGTAGAGACGACTTGTTCGGGACGGTGCCCATGACGTCTGATTCAGCCACTCCGACGATGGCGACATCCCTCTGTCCTGTGGTCATTGAGTAATCCTCGCTTTCTGTGTGTCGTAGGCCTGCTGTGCTGGAGTTCGCCTGATATTACAATACCTCCTGAGGCAGTACAACACGGGATGATAAATCAGCATCTGGCAGGGTATGGTCGGGTTTTTCTTAAGACTTGGTATCACAAGGCTACCTAGCAAAAATGATAGTATTTATCATGTTAAAATTAATTACGGTGGGGAATCTGCGGTCCTAGTCTGGCCCTTAGGTGTTATGAGGTTGGTATGCCCAGTAATTTCTGGATGATGATAAATAACGAGGAGAATTTTCGGATAACTCAAAACCGAGGATTTATCGACCTGGGTTTGAAGGCCCAACACCGCCGCAAGGTACAGCGAATCACTGAAGGCGACCGCGTGCTCCTTTATATTTCCCATATGCGCCGCTTCGCCGCTACAGCCACGGCTATGTCTTCCTTCTATGAAAGCGAACAGGATATCTGGGTCAACGAAGGTAGCTCAGGTTTCCCTTACCACATCAGGCTGCAACCCGGCGTCATATTGAAGGACGAACAATTCATAGACGCCAATATTCTGGCCCCGCGCCTGGAATATGTGAGGCGGTGGAATCCCGAACACTGGTATATGGCGTTCCAAGGCAATCTTCATCTGCTGCCCAAGAACGACTTCACCTTAATCGAAGAAGAGATGAAAAAGCTCCATTTCGGGAAGAGCTATGTTCCCGCAGACTTCACGCCCTCAGCCAATGCCCAGCGCCGCCGCCGCTCCAGTGGCCGGAGGAACCGATCGAATCAGGCGGCGCAACAGCAAGCCGGCTAGGCACAGTCAAGACAGGGACGGTCTGACGAAAGCAACTATCCGGCCTGGTTCGCCGATCCCTGACCACCGGCCGCTTTGAGCGCCCCTTCGATTTCTTCTATGACGTAAAAGTCCGTTTCCGACTCGCGCGCCCTTTCCAAAATTGAGAAAGCATCTCCTGACGAAATCCTGCCTAAGGCCCAGGCAGCATGACCCCTCACCAGTGGTTCTGGGCTATTCAGAGCGGTAATCAATGCAGGCACACCAGATTTGTCCCGATTGTTGCCCAAAGCGACGCAAGCGTTTTTCTGTAGGCCAACTCGTTTGGCGCGCATGATTGATGTGCCCCGGAACCGGCTTCGGAACTCCTCTTCGGTCAGTTCCAGCAGTTCTGACAGATCAAGGTTTCCCGTGGATCTAATGGCTTCTGTTTTCTGGATGGGTTGTCGCGGTTTCTGGGCTTTGCGGTTGACCGGGCAGACGTCTTGGCAGATATCACAGCCGAATACCCAATCCCCGATAAGGGGCCTCATCTCCAGCGGTATGACTCCACGGTTCTCGATCGTCTGATAGGAGATGCAACGGGCGTTATCCACCACGAAAGGCGCAACGATGGCGCCGGTCGGGCAGTCGTCAATGCAACGTACACAAGTACCGCAGGTTTTATTCAGCGGTGAGTCCGGTTCCAATTCCAGGTTGGTGATTACTTGCCCTAGCAGTACCCACGACCCGTGAGAGCTGGTGAGAATGTTCGTGCTCTTACCGAACCAGCCCAACCCTGACCGGGCTGCGGCGGCGCGGTCCAACATGGGGCCGTCGTCCACATACCATTTGGCTTCTAATGGAACTTCCATCTGTTGTTCCAGCCCGCGGACGAAGGTTTTCATCCGACGTTTCATAGCCCGGTGGTAGTCCTTGACCAAGGCATACCTGGCCACTTTACCGTTGCCAGAGGATGTGAGCTCTTCGGCGTGCTCGTCTAGGTAACTGAGTCCAAGACAGATGATGGAACGGGCGCCGGGCAGCAAGATCTCCGGGTCGGCCCCGCGCCGAACGCGAGATTCGGTGAACCAGAGTAGGCCGTCCATATGGCCAGCTTTGATCCTATTTAGAGTGACGTCCCGGTCTTGGACAAACTCCTCAGGGCCAGTGACCCGCACGAGGTCGAATCCGCATTGGGCGGCGTACTCGGTGATGTGAGATTTGAGGTTTTGCATTGCTTCGATAGAGTCTACCACCAGCGACTCTTCCTTGGTTGTCATTTCGAGAGAAGTGGGGAATCCCGTTTCTGCAGGAGGTGATGATTGGGTCTGTGGGAATCCGATTGGGTGGCAGACGTTGAATGAGGTTTTTCGTCAACTGACGCTTCCGCGGAATGACAATGATGTATATTCGGGAGATAGAGATAAAAAAGGGGTTGCATCGCTGGCTGTACCGACTGCTAGATGTTCTCGGACTGAAAGCGGCCTTGGTAGCCTCGGCTGGCGGCGGTTTCCAGTTGAAAGAAGATTATTTGCATGAGACGGGCGTCGCGTTGTACTCGGTAGCCATCTGGATGGTAGACCACCAGCAGGGCTTGCGATCGGCCGTGGTACCCAGCGTCCCAGACCGCCGTGTGGATGGACACGCCGCTGCGGAGCAGGCTAGAGCGAGGTCGGCCTAGCGCCATGACGTCCAATGGCAGATTGACCACTTCGTTGAAGGTCACCAGATAAGGACCTGGTTCCAGCAGTAGCCAGCCGTCAGGCCCAAATTTCATGATTTCAGATTCAGAAAGTACCCGGCTGGAGTCTTCTGCTCCCACAGCTCCGGGATTGATTAACTGCGCCACGTCGCGCACGGTCATGTCGAATCCATTGGGCTGGAGTTGGGCCTCCAACGACAAAAAGTCTTCCAACAGCGGAGGCGAGCGTTCGATCATGTGTCCGATGGAGTCGTGGTCTAGAGGAGTACCGGGCATCTTCTCACCCAAGTATCAGGGAACAATTAGGCCCAGCTGGCCACATCGTTTATGGGTGGCTGGGCCGGGCCTAATTGCCTCTTTCATGTTGTGCCAAGGATTAGTCGTGCATGAAGTCCTGAATATCCTGGGGCAGCGGAATGAACTCGGGAATCTCGGTTATGATGGCCTGAGTAGTCATCATCATACCGGCGATGCTCCCCGCGTTCTCCAGGGCCGATCTGGTGACCTTCACCGGGTCTATGATTCCTGCTTCAATCAGGTTGCAGAACTCGCCGCGATCAGCGTCGAACCCATAGTCGCCTTCACCGCTGCGCACGCCTTCCAAGACCACTTGTCCTTCGTGGCCAGCGTTCTCGGAGATGAGTAGCAGAGGGGCGCTGAGGGCGCCTTGAACCATTCTTACTCCCAGAGCTTGGTCGCCTTCAAGGGTCTTTTCAAGGCTGGCTAGAACCTTTCCGGCCCGGACCAAAGCCACGCCGCCACCTGGAACGATACCTTCTTCGATGGCTGCTCTAGTAGCCGACAGGGCGTCTTCAGCCCTGGACTTGCGTTCAGTAATCTCGGGTTCGGTGGCGCCGCCAATCTTGAGGACTGCTACTCCGCCCACCAAAGCGGCCATGCGCTCTTGCAATTTCTCGCGGTCATAGTCGGAACTGGTCTCCTCAATCTGGACCCGGAGTTGATCAAGGCGCTCTTTTATAGCATTGTCGTCGCCTCGTCCTTCGATGATTGTCGATTCGTCTTTGTTGGCCACCAGCCGGCGTGCGGTACCCAGCATATCAATCTCGGCGTCCTCAACCTTGAGTCCCCGGTCGGCGCTAATCACGGTGCCCCCAGTGACGATGGCGATATCTTCCAATAGGGCTTTGCGGCGTTCACCGAAACCTGGGGCCTTGATGGCCACGCAGTCGATTGTGCCGCGAAGCTTGTTGACCACCAGAGTGGAAAGGGCCTCACCGTCGACGTCTTCAGCGATGATGACCAGGGATCGAGTCTGGGCTTGGAGCATCTTTTCCATGATTCCGATGACATCGTTGGGGGCGCTGACCTTCTGGTCGGTGATCAGGAACCTGGGATTGTCTAACGCCACTTCCATGCGCTGAGTGTCACTTACAAAATGAGGAGAGAGGTAGCCGCGGTCAACGCGGACGCCCTCCACGAACTCAAGCTCATCGGCCAGAGTTTTGGAATCTTCAATTGTGACCACGCCGTCGCGGCCTACCTTGTCGAGAGCATCAGCCAGCAGTTCAGCGATGGGTTCTTCGTGAGCGGAAAGCGCGGCAACCCGTGCCACTCGCTCGCGGTCTTCAACCGGAATGGCCATGGATCTCAACTCGGCCACAACTGCTTGAACGGCCATGTCCACGCCGTCACGGATGCCTATTCCGTTGGCCCCGGAAGCAACGTTCATAAAGCCGTTCCTGACTATGGACTGAGTAAGTACCACAGAGGTGGTGGTGCCGTCGCCCACCGCGTCATTGGTCTTGGAGGCAGCCTCTTTGACCAGCTGTGCGCCCAGATTTTCATAAGGCTCTGGGAGTTCAACTTCTTTGGCCACAGTGACGCCGTCACTGCAGACTATGGGCAGGCCGAACATGCGGCTAAGCAGTACGTTGCGGCCGCTGGGTCCGAGGGTTAGGCCGACGACGCGCTTAAGTTCATCCACTCCCCGCATAAGGCTGGTGCGGGCTTCCTCATCAAATGTCAGCTGCTTGTCCGCCATGACTGTCTCCTCGTATCTTTAACTGACGTCGCCGCAATATCCCGGCGGCGCAGAATCTCGTTTAATCGAATGAAGGTGGAACCGATATTCTTTAGGATAAAAATCATGCTTCAGACGGGCGCGATTGTCAACCGGGCGTGACAACTGCTACGACATCTCAGTCATGAAATAACGTCTTCTAGATCAGACGAGGGGTTTTACTCCGTCCAGGCCGTCCACTTTCGCAGCCAAAGTGGCGATAGTGACTCCGAAAACTGGGTGAACTAATTCGGGTGCCAGTTCTGCTAACGGGACAAGGATGAAAGCCCTTTCGTGGAGGCTTACATGAGGAACATTCAGATTGGGCTCATCCACCACTTGGTCTTCCAGCAACAGGATGTCGATGTCTATGATTCGAGGGCCGAAGCGAGGCCCGACCTTACGGCCCATGTCTTGTTCCACCTTTTTGATTCGTGCCAAAAGTTCGCCAGGTGGGATAGAGGTTGCGATCTCGGCCACCATATTGAGGAACATGGACTGATCTGCAAGACCCCATGGTTCGGTCTCATATATGCTGGAGGTGCGGAGCACGGTCAAGTCGGGCCTGTCATTGAGGATGGTCAATGCCTGAGCCAGATTCTTCTTCCGGTCTCCCACGTTTGTGCCGAATCCCAGAAAACCGGTAACACGGCTCAAGAGGTCTTCCAGCCTTGGGGCCGCCACCCGCGCACAACTGCGTCGGTGACCCGGCAGACCCGAACCATCTCCTTCACGTCATGCACCCGAACGATGTCCGCACCGCCGGCGATGGCCAGAGTAACTGTCGCCGCCGTTCCTTCCATACGCTGGTCGGTAGGAAGATCCAGAAGCATGCCTATAGTTGATTTGCGTGACGAGCCAACCAGGATGGGGCAGCATAGTCTCTGAAGTTCGGTCAGGCGGGCAAGTACTTCCAAGTTGTGATCCGGGGTTTTCCCGAAGCCGATGCCAGGGTCCACGATGATGTTTCCCTGGGGCACTCCAGATTCAACGGCTTTGTTGACGCTCATTTGCAGACTGGAAGCAATATCCGGCAGCAAATCATGATATTGGACCCCTTGCTGGTTGTGCATAAGGACTAGACTGGCTCCAGAGTCTGCAGCCACGTGAGCCAACTCGGGCTCGGCTTTCAGCCCCCAGATGTCGTTGATAATCACCGCTCCAACCTCAACCGCCCGCCGTGCCACTTCGGCCTTGTAGGTGTCCACACTGATGGGCAGTTTCACCGTGCCTGCCACTGCTTCCAAAGCAGGTATCAGCCTAGCCAATTCTTCATCCAAAGTCACATTCTGGTGGCCCGGGCGGGAGGACTCGGCGCCGATGTCTAGGATGTCGGCGCCTTGCTCGTGAAACCGCAAAGCCTGGTCCACGACAGCACCCACATCGCTGCTAAGTCCGTCCCCAGAGAACGAGTCCGGGGTAACGTTGATGATGCCCATCACATAGGTGCGCGTTCCCCAAGCAAAAGTCTCTCCATTGGCCACGGTCAGTCCAGAAAGAGGGGTCTGTACTTGAGGCATGGTTGGGAAACTCCGATACCGGTGAGGCAGATAAGCGCCGAATGAACACCTCATTTTATCACTCTGGCGCGTGGGCATACTTCTTGCTCCTCTTTCTGGGGTTCTGCTACGATAAACTCGGCTAAAGGCGACACAACATATGACGAATTCTCTTTGTCTTTGCTTCGTGATTCGTCATTTAAATAACTAGGCCTTACGAGTTACCCGGTCTGTTGGTGACTCGGCGGGAGAGGCAGTGACTGCAGAGAAAAGGCAGATAGACGAGAAGATAGAAGCCCTGGACGCTATGCGCCAGGAATCCCTGAAGGGCGGCGGCCAGGACCGCATAGACCAGCAGCACAGCAGGGGCAAGCTCACGGCCCGCGAGCGATTGAACTTGCTCATGGACGAAGGCACTTTTGAAGAGATGGATTCCTTTGTCACGCACCGTGCCACCGACTTCGGACTTGGCGAGCGCAAGGTACTCGGCGACGCCGTGGTCACGGGATATGGACAGGTCGAGGGGCGCCAAGTGTTCGCCTTCGCTCAGGATTTCACTGTGATGGGCGGATCGTTGTCTGAGGCTGTCAGCCAGAAGATCTGTAAAATGTTAGACCTGGCGGTTAAATCCGGCTGCCCCGTGGTCGGGTTGAATGACTCCGGTGGAGCCCGGATTCAGGAGGGCGTCACCAGCCTGGGCGCCTACGGCGACATTTTTCTCCGCAACACGATGTATTCGGGAGTCATCCCTCAGATATCGGTCATAGTGGGGCCGTCTGCCGGTGGCGCGGTCTATTCACCGGCCATCACCGATTTCGTATTCATGGTTAAAGGCACTGGCCAGATGTACATTACTGGGCCTGACGTGATTAAAGCAGTTACCGGCGAAGACGTTACTCATGAGGACCTTGGTGGGGCCGCAACCCACGCCACCCGCAGCGGCGTGGCCCAGTTCGTCTATGAAACTGAAGAGGAATGCATCAACGAGGTGCGCCATCTCCTGAGTTTCCTCCCCAGCAACAATTTAGAGGATGCTCCAGTAGAGCTTACGGACGACCCGGTATCCCGACGGGAGCCGGACCTGCGTTACTTGGTGCCGGATGACTCTAATCGCCCCTACGACATGCGTGAGGTCATCTACAAGATCGTCGATGATGAAGAGTTCATGGAAGTCCACCAAAGCTTCGCACCTAATGTAGTGGTAGGGTTTGGCCGCATGAACGGACGAGCGGTAGGAATCGTTGGTAACCAGCCGGAGTATTTGGCCGGGGTGTTGGACATCGACGCATCGGCTAAAGCAGCGCGCTTCATCCGGTTTTGCGATTGCTTCAATATCCCCCTCGTCACCATGGTGGATGTGCCTGGCTTCATGCCTGGCGTTGACCAGGAGTATGGCGGAATCATCCGCCATGGCGCCAAGCTGATTTTTGCTTATGCCGAAGCCACAGTGCCCAAGATAGCCGTCATTACCCGTAAGGCCTACGGTGGCGCCTACATAGTGATGAGCAGCAAGCACTTGAGATCGGACATCAACCTGGCCTGGCCATCGGCTGAGATTGCGGTAATGGGAGCTGAGGGAGCTGTCAATATAATCTACCGAGAAGAGATCACTAAGGCTAAGGACTCAGACAAGAAGCGGCAGGAGCTCATCCAGGAATACCAGCACAAGTTCACCACGCCATACATCGCCGCCGGTCGCGGCTTTTTGGACGACGTAATCGATCCGGCGGACACCCGCGTGCAAATCATAAAAGCCCTGGAGATGCTTCAAAATAAGCGTGATAGCCTCCCCGCCAAAAAGCATGGGAATATACCGCTTTAGGTTAGTAGAAGGCAGTCCTCGGTGCTGTTATTCTGGGGAGTGCAGCAGGCCCACAAAGAATCTACCGAACAAAGTCCTGGCAGACCATCCGTTTCACTCAGTTTGACTCTGACCTTGTGCACCACTATTTTTTAGCCCTGATTAGTCGGTGCTATCACAGATGCCTGTCATAAGCCTTTGTCAGATTGCTTGTGAGTTGCGAGGCGTGCTTTCAGTTCCGTTAGAGCCTTTTCACCGAATCCACGTATATTCAATAGATTTTCATCGGACATGGCAGCCACGGTCTCGATGTTGCGGATGTTAGCTCTCCATAGGCAATTGAATACCCGAGGTGAAAGACTTAGACCATCAATTGATGATGGAGTTACCGGGTCTTTGGCTCCCAGAACCTCGTCTGCCAATGGTTCGTCGAGGGGTGTGTGAGAAGGGAAAATTAGTGATTTTATGAACTCTGATGCCCTCTGCGCTGCGGTCTTGACCGATTCCATAAATACACCTCCCATTTCAACTGGCGATCGTTGACCTACGTCTAAGGTCTGTATAGGACCGTGCATCGTCGTTGCCATGACGATTGGCGCACTGAAGTGATATTCCGTCGAGCCTTTGATATTCGTGCCGGAATACTAAAGTATCAGGATGATTATGGCAACTTAATGAACTTTTAGCGGGCATCAAACCTCTTAAAAAGAGTTTGGAGGTTAATATTAATGCAATTCCTAGTAAGAATTCGATACACTCCTAATGGCCTGTCGGGCCTTAAAATATTAAAGACTATAGAGCTTGCTCGGGATGATTTTTGTAATTGTAGAAATCCGTTCCTCAGATGAGAGAGCGGGCAATGATACTCTGAGAAATCCCACAATTGTCTCTAAAGTCGTGGTTGTAATCGGACACTTACTCTCAGCAGGAATGGGTGCCCAAAAGCCTACAACGGCCTAGATTTTGTTCCGCTATCGGGTTCTAAGTTGTTGTGTGCCACTTTTGGTCGTTACTGCGCACGAAAGTTCGTACTAGACGTTTTCAGGCTTTCGCTTTGGCGGATTGGCACGGAGTCCGGAAATCGTAATGCATAGTACGAACTAGGAGCTGGCACAGCGTTCATTGCAGGTATTCTTGGGTTCGACTGTGGCATAGCCCCCGCGACCCTAGATTTAAATCTAGGGATGGAAGAGACTATTAGATTTCATATCTCAGCCTACCTAGCCCTCAACAAGCCAGGTTTGTATTAGAATAGGCGGGCCCATTTCCATCCTCCAGGAGACGATTATGGAGTTCGGCGTTTTCTACCAACTCCCGTGCGGGGTAGAGCAAACTCCCGCCGGCCGCATCCAGGACACCATCTCTCAATGCCAACTGGCCGACGAGCTAGGCTTTGATGCCGCGTGGTTGGCGGAATTACACTTCAACCCCCGGTTCTCGGTCCTGTCCGCGCCATTGATGATTGCGTCCGCCGTCGCCCAGGTTACGAGGCGAATCCGCATCGGGAACGCGATAAATCTGCTGCCATTGCACCAGCCAATACGCCTGGCCGAAGAGGTGGCGACTCTCGACGTATTGTCCAATGGACGGGCAATCTTTGGCGTTGGGCGTGGGTCGATGCCGACCCACTTCGCGGGTTACGGTATCGATCAGGAAGAGGGCCGGAACAGATTCATCGAAGGGCTTGAGTTGATATTAGGATCTTGGAAGCAAGATGATTTCGCCTACGAAGGCAAGTTCTACCACTCCTATGGCTATTCGATAACTCCCAAGCCCATACAGCAACCCTATCCACCTGTGTATGTTGCCGCCAATAGCGCAGACACCTTTGGTATCGTTGGTGAGTTGGGGCATAACATATTGGTTGCTCCAACCATTGTGACTACCGAGGGAGCGCTGGCTGGATTGGCATCTTATCGGGCCGGGTTGGCCGAGAACGGTCATGACGAATCCAAACTGAAGGTGAACGTTAACGTTCCGATGCACGTGGCGGCTACTGAGAAAGAGGCTAGAGATGGGTTTACGAAGACCATCAACAACTACCTGGAAACGCTCCGGGACATAGGCCGAGACCGAGGCGCCAGTCGGGGTTCCAGTCGAGCAGACAGCTTGGACGCCGAGGCCGTTATAGAAGAATTCGCCGCGGTAGGAACACCAAACCAGGTTTCCGCAAAGTTGGACAAGTTCAAAGAAATGTACGGGCCCCAGGAGTTTATGTGCTGGTTCAACATCGGCGGCATGCTGCCCCACGCCGAGGTTCAAAGCTCCATGCGCCTTTTCGCCAAAGAGGTTATGCCCCGGTTCCAGTAGCAGGGCCCTGAGGTTAACAACCATGAGCTCATCTGAGTCATTGTTCGAGCACGGCAGGAAGACCCAGGCAGAGCGCGACGCACCTTTGGCGGAGCGCATGCGCCCCGGTACTTTCGAGGAGTTCGTGGGCCAAGACCAGATTGTAGACCCCGACCGTGTGCTTCTAAAGTCCATCTCTGCCGGGCATCTACCGTCGTTCATCCTCTGGGGGCCGCCTGGCACAGGAAAGACCACTTTGGCTCGTTTAGTGGCCACATCCACACAGTCTGACTTCCGACCTGTCAGTGCCGTGACATCGGGAGTGGCCGATCTGCGGCGGATCGTTGGTGATGCCAGAGACCGAAAGGGGATGTACCAGCAATCAACCATCCTCTTTGTGGATGAGATTCACCGCTTCAACAAAGCCCAGCAGGACGTTATTCTGCCCCACGTGGAAGACGGCACAATCACATTCATAGGGGCCACCACTGAGAACCCTTCGTTCGAAGTGATCGCGCCACTGCTCTCGCGCTGCCGGGTGTTCACTCTCCAGAGTCTGACCGCAGAACATATGGAAGCCATAGTGAACCGCGCGTTGGCCGATTCCGAGCGGGGTCTGGGTAGCCTGAAGTCAGTGTTGGCCGACGACGCTCTGGCGCATCTGATAAATATCGCTAACGGTGATGCGCGGGTCGCTTTGAATGCCCTGGAGACGGCGGCCTATGCGTTTACTCCAGACGTAGATGGGAAACGATTGATCGACCTTGAGACGATCTCAGACGCGCTACAGCGGCGCTCTCCCATGTATGACAAGGCGGGTGAGGGTCACTACGACACCATCTCGGCCTTTATAAAATCGGTTCGGGGCTCATCTCCCGACGGCGCGCTTTATTGGCTGGCCCGCATGATTGATTCCGGCGAGGATCCATTATTTATCGTCCGCCGTCTGGTGATACTGGCTGCCGAGGACATTGGCCTGGCTGACCCGCAGGCGTTACTGGTGGCCGTGGCTGCCCAGCAGTCGGTGCATTTCCTGGGTATGCCTGAAGGACGCATCCCGTTGGCTGAGGTCACGGTTTATCTGGCGTCTGCCCCCAAGAGCAACTCAGCCTACGCAGCATTGAACCAGGCTATGAGGGATGTGCGGGAGCAGGCCAACGAGCCCGTGCCGCTGCATCTGCGTAACGCTGTCACCGGCATGATGAAGGATATAGGGTACGGGAAGGACTACAAGTATTCTCACGACTATGAAGGTCACTTTGAGGCGCAAGACTACCTGCCACCGTCTTTGAAGGGCAAGCGTTATTACCGGCCTAGTGACGAAGGTGCTGAGAAGGATATAAGAGACCGGCTGAACCGATGGTGGGGCGGCGGAGCAAAACGGGCCAAGGATTAGGACTCACACGACTGAGATGCTTAGGTCTGGCCAGTTGAGGTGAATATCTGGACAACCCGTTCCAGCTGATAGGCCTCGTCTTGCTGGTTGGTGTCCACCACTGCTCTGAGCCGCCAAGAGACGGTGGTTTGCCTGCTTTGTACCGTGGGCAAGGTCCGCGCTGGCACGGGCATGCTGAACGCCCAAACATAAGGGTGCTCTGTGTTCAGTTGGACATCGCTCTCCAGAGAAACCCGTCCCAACACCGACTCTTCCTCGCGGTCACCAGATGTCTCTTTGTTGTGCAGTTCGATGCGGATGTCTTTGGCCTGGTCAGTGGCGTTCATGCGCGCCCGGAGCTCACCTTCCAGATAGCCGCCGGCTCCGACCACGTCGTTTACCAGCACCATCGCAAGGACACACCCAGTGAATGTCGTCTCTTCGGTCAGGTCCGCCGCGCTCCGTCCTGGCTTTATCACAGGGTGAGTGAGCACTGTTATCTCCTGAGATTTGGTCACTTGGTTGCCTGATTCCAACTCCAAACTACCCGTGACTTCCCATAACACCTGTGCGATAGAACCCTGGACGGTGGGTGGGGCTTCTTTGGGTATTTGGAACCTGGCGTACCTGACAACGTGATCAGAGTTCGTAAACTCGGTGTCAGCCATGAACGATTGAATCAGCGGTTGTGACAGAGCGTTGTGGGTTTCCAGTTTTCCTCGCCCGCTTTCCCGAGGAGACTCTTTGTGCCACGACTGCTCTGTGCAGGTTAGTTCCAATTGGCCGGACTTGATTCTTACTCCCGATTTCGGCCTTATCGTCACCTGTATATCTATTGTGCCGCCGGGCCGTAAAGACCCGCCGGTTGTTTCGATTTCGATCTCCGCCGTGGGGCGGCGAAGCCAAGAAAGAATGCGTTCTAGAACCTGTACACCTCCACAGTGCGGTTGATCCGTGGACTAGAAAGTCCGTTGCAGGCCACGCGGCCTGAGAGCATGTTAATGGCGAATGAACGAGTAGGCAACCTACCTGCTTCGCGGGTTAATTGCTAATAGTTAAAAACATGGTCGCGTAAGAAGGCATAAACTACGTGGCCCACGGCGATGGCTAGCGCGGCGCATGCGATGTAGAATGTTCGCTTTTGCCGTCGGCGGGACTGCCCATCGGGCGACAGATCAGCCAATTACATGGCTCCCAGGGCGCGAATGACGACGTCTGATCCAACAACTTCGGCCTGGCGGGGGAATATCTGCTGGGTCAGGAACTCATGGATACCGGCGTCTGCGTCCGCGCAGCAGTCCTCCACCACGATCAGGTTGTAGTCTAAGTCAGCTCCGTAACGCACCGTCGACAGGACTACTCCGCTGGTGGCATAGCCGAAGATTACCAAGTCCCGGATGTCGTTTGCCCTTAGCGCCACGTCCAAGCCGGTGCCATAGAGGGCGTTGACCCTGTGCTTACCGACTACTACCTCACCCTCTTGGGGAAGGACCGACGGATGGATCACGTTCATGGGGTCTGGTACGGCGATTTGGCCTGACGCCTTCCGCTGGCTGAAAGTCTTGTTCCTATGGCCGATTTCTGGGTAGCCGGGCCGGAACACGGTGGCGCAATAACAAACCATGACATCTGCGTTCCGGGCCGCCGCCTGCACTGCGGCGGCTTTATCAACTACCCCGCGATCGATGGCGTGGGGCAGGGTATCCATAATCTCGGCGTAGAAGTCAGCGATGAGTACCGCTGTGTGTCCGCGTTGTAAAGTGATATCAGGCATGGGCGTATCTAACCTTGCAGTTCCCGGACGACTTTGGAAGTACGGGACAGGGCCTCTTCTACATCGTCTCCGGAGATGTGCCGGTGGGTCACCATGCGTACTGATGTCCCTCCTGGATAAGAGACCAGAACCTCAGCTTCGGCCATGGCCTTGATGAAGTCGGGTGCGGGGCCCACTTTTGCTTCAACATCGAATATGACGATGTTGGTCTGGATTTTGTCGGCATCAACGATTAGGCCGTCGATGTTTGCTAGGCCATTTGCGAGGCGGCGGGCGTTCTGATGGTCTTCGGCCAGGCGGTCAACCATGGTCTCTAGGGCCACCAGTCCTGCAGCGGCCAGGACGCCGGCTTGGCGCATGCCTCCCCCGACCATTTTGCGCCACCGGTTGGCTTCTTTGATGAAATCTTTTGAGCCTACCAGCACCGAACCCACGGGGCAGCTAAGGGCTTTGGAGAGGCAGAAACTGGCGTCATCAACGTCTCGGGTGAGTTCGGCAACTGGGACTTCCAGAGCCACTGCAGCGTTGAAGATGCGTGCGCCGTCTAGGTGCACCGCTACTCCGGAGTCATGAGATACGTTGCAGACCGACTTGGTCTCGGCCGGGGTCATAACCATCCCGCTGCACCTATTGTGAGTGTTCTCCAGGCAGACTAACTTCGTCGCGGCGACGTGCGGGTTGCCTGCCGGTCGAATATTGTGGGTTAAGTCTGCCGCGTCCATGCCGCCGCTGGCGCTTTGGGGGATTAGCCTAGTTTGGACACCGGCCAGGGCGGCCTGTCCACCCCCTTCGTTCCAGAACATGTGGGCCTGGTCTCCCATGACGATCTCGTCGCCGTGATTGCAGTAGGTCAGCGTAGCCAGGAGATTACTCATGGTGCCGCTGGCTGTTAGAAGACCGGCTTCATGTCCCAGCAATTCAGCTGATTTCTCTTGTAACTTATTTATGGACGGGTCCTCACCGTATACATCGTCGCCTACTTCCGCCTCGGCCATGGCCCGGCGCATCTCATCGGTTGGTTTAGTGATTGTGTCGCTGCGCAGGTCAATCGATGCCATTTCGAAGATCCCTCCCTAATATCTGCCTTGGATATCTGCCCAGGAAAATCTAACTCGTATTCTAGCAGGATTGCGTCTGCCGCACGAACGAACCGGGACTAAGCCAGCCTTGAATCTTGCTAAAGCCCAGACGGTTACCTAAAATTGAGATAGTTGATTTAGGAATAATCTCAGTGACAAACCTAGGAGAAAACATCGTGCGTCAAAGCGCTGTTTCGTTCGAAGCCGATGGACTGACTTTCGAGGGCGTGGTTGCACAGCCTGACGAGGGCACCGGACCCTGGCCTGGCGTGGTTATTTGCCACCCTCACCCGCTCCACGGCGGCAACATGGACAATAACGTAGTCTTGGCCTTAGCCCTTGGCCTGGCCCAAGAAGGTTTCGTTACGCTCCGATTCAACTTCCGAGGCGTAGGTGGCAGTCAAGGTGAACACACGAAAGGAGAAAGGGAGTCCAAGGAAGTCAGAGGCGCCCTCGATTTAATCAAAGCCTGGCCTGATACCTCCGGCGAAATCGGCTTGGCTGGTTATTCATTCGGGACTTCCGTGAT
>JAKUNK010000018.1:0-57103 GCA_022451945.1 Dehalococcoidia bacterium | reverse complement strand
CATTTCTATTTCCTAAAGGAGATTAATCGGGCCAGGTAAGAATAACCTACGTCGAACTCGTAATCGAACAATCTATGGTTTGCCCTAGAAGGAGCTCCCCATAGACTATTAAGGACGAAAAGCCCTCTGGAGTTATCCAGAGGGCTTTCCTGGGCAAAGATAGTAATACTAAATGCTATACACATTCGAAATGGGATTCTAAAAGCCCTCATCATGGAACGATACGATATCAATATAAATCTTGATTTATCTATTACCAAATTAAACGTTTATCGATTTTCGTTTACATATTCAGAAAATTAATGTATACAAACCGAGGGCTTTCTAGTTCCCATACGGATTGATTACATTACGGTGAGGAGAAAAAATGCGAAACGGCAGAATAATGCTCTTATTGCTGGCGATGCTGGCGGTTGTCCTTGTGGCTTGCGGCGGTGAAGACCCTGCGCCAGCGAAGCCCGCAGCAGCGAAGCCCGCAGCAGCGAAGCCCGCAGCAGCGAAGCCCGCAGCGGCCTCGTTAACCCTGGAAGAAGCGGCAGCTCAGCGCGCCGGCGGACCAGGGTCTTTCTACGTGGGAGATCTGAGCCAATTGGTTGGCCCAGCTCCCGGCCCTACACTGGGTGATGCGGATGACATGGTCAACCTGGCAGGATTAGAACGGGAACGGTACCTATTCGATTCTCCTTACTATGATGCTCTGGTTAAAAAATCGAACTTCACCAACCAGACGGAACTCGTCTATGACGGGGAACCCGTAGAGATTCAGGTCACCTGCATCAACCGCACCTTAGCGACCTGTAAGTTGGTGGAAGAAGTACTTATTAAGAATACGACCGAACGGACGCAAGGGAAGCTTAATCTAGTGGTCACATCTTTCCCTGAGTTAGGATTAGCTGGCCCTGACTCGCTGGCATTAGTCCGCGACGGAACTATCGCTTTTACCGAGATTACCTCTGGTTACGTAGCGGGGGATTTACCCCAGCTAGAGATCACCTTCCTTTATGGGCTATACCCTGATCATGAGATTGAATATAAGGCTAACGCAGCCGTTCAAGGATACCTTGAAGAGCTGATTCAAGAAGACACCGGCGGCGGACAGGTCATAAGTCGCATGTGGGTTTCCGGTGGGGACAATTTCTTCTTCTGCCGGGACAAGATTAATACCGCAGCTGATTTCAAAGGTAAAAAGGTGCGAAGCCATGGCGCCGCCCTGTCTGACTGGATCGAGGGATTCGGTGCCAATGCTCAGTTCGTAGCTTTCGCCGAAGTATATACGGCTTTGGAACGCGGTATCTTAGACTGCGGTGTTACCGTGGCCTTTGCCGCCCATGGACAGCGATGGTACGAGGTTACCGACTATATGGTCGGCCCTCTTTCCAGCCAGCTGATCAACACGATGGTCATGAACGCGAAAGTGTTCTCAGATTTGCCTGACGATCTCCGTCAAATCCTGGTTGAAGAAGGCGCCAGGCATGAGCTAGAAGCCATGAGGGTCACCCCGGCATGGAACGAGGTTTGGACGCAACGTAACGTCGATGCGGGCCTGGAATTCATACCATTCACTGATGAGATGAAGGAGATACAGGCTAACAAAGCGGTTCCGATTCATGTGCTGCCCAACTGGATCAAGAGAGTTGGAGGCCCGGACACCGACATCGTGCGCCTGTTTAACGAGAAGATTGCACCGATTGTTGGACTCAAGATAAACGACGACGGTACGACCAGTCAGGTCCCAGTGACTGAGTAACCTAAGGTGCAAATGCTTAGGGATCAAAGTTTCCCTACAGGTAGTTTGGCCTAAAGTTTCTGGAGGACAATATCCGGTAACCTTAGGTGAAAACCATCGGATTCATACAGAGAGACCCGCCGGGCCCGGCGGGTCTCTCTTATTTATGTATTTGCGTAAAATCGGGTGATATCTTCTCGCTGTGGATCAGCCCTCTGAGGTGAGTGATTTAGGCCGTGGTATTTTTAGATTGGCTGGCAAACGACAAAAGAACGAGGCTTATGACTTTTAAACAGAGGCCGCGTACTAGATACCTAGACAGGTGGTGCGCCCGGCAAGACTCGAACCAGCAACCCCTCGCTTCGAGCCTAATAGCGTGCCCACATCCTGATATACCTTAGCCTATTATCCTTCCCAATTGAGAGGTAATTAGGCGTCCATGTTAGGTCGCTGTATTGCCCGGTATTGATTGGTTTAGTCTAGTGCGTTAGCGAAAGATCTACCTGCTGAGTCTTAACCTAACCCCCACGAATGGAACACCTCGGCCAGGGTACTTGGCGCTTATGGGTATCGGCAGGCGGAGCGTAAGATACCCCGGTGAGGTAAAGGGGCTACCGTTCGCATGGCGACGGGCCTTTTATGCCTGAATATGGCTATCAAAATGCTTCTACGATGGCCACAATAATCATCACGATTACAAGAACGACAACAATCAATGAAGCTGTGAGAAGGATAGATCATGATATTCGGTGTGATGTTAATCGGCCCCTTCGATGGTGAAATAGAGCCTCAGGAGATCTATCGACATTCTTTGAGCCAGGCTAAGGTGGCGGTCGAGAATAATTTCGATGCTCTTTTCACTGCACAGCATTATGTATCTGGGCCAGCGGCAGCGATGATGCAACCGCTAGTTCTGCTGTCTAACCTAGCTGCGCTATCAGCGGGCCTTTATACAGGAAGTGCCGTCTTCTTGTTGCCGCTTCATCATCCTTTAGCAATAGCAGAACAAACGGCTACTTTAGATATCGTCGCGGGAGGGAAGTTCCTATTCGGAGTTGGGCAAGGATACAGAGACCTCGAATTCGAATCTTTTGGAATCCTTAAAAAAGACAGAAGTAGGAGAATGATCGAAGGAGTAGAGCTTATCCGCAAACTCTGGACTGAAGACGATGTCGAGTTTCAAGGAGATTTCTTTAGTATCAAGGCTGCGACAATAGCTCCGAAACCTATAAGAATCGGAGGACCGCCCATATTGGCAGGTGCGGATATCTTGAAGACCGTAGAACGTGTCCCATCATTTGCAGACCATTGGATCGCTAGCCGCCGACATACCAAACCGTTCCTCCGCCAAGCTCTGCCGGTATACCAAGAAGCGTTGAAGCAACAACGTAAAGACTACAAAGGCCTTTTCTTGTTTAGGGATCTTTGTGTAGCCGACAACTCTGTTGAGGCTGAAAGAAGGATCAAAGATGCTTATGAGCGGATGTATCAGGTATACGATAGGTGGGGGCAGCCGGGTGAGCGTTACGACCTTGGATTCGAACAATTAAAAAAGGACCGTTTGATCGTTGGTAGTCCAGAAGAAGTCGCGGAGCAAGTTATCGGGTACCACAGGGAATTCGATGTTGGGGCCATGAACTTTTGCGTCCATTGGCCAGGTATGGATCCACAATACACTCTCGAAACCATTCGATTGTTCGGAGAGAAAGTCATACCTGAAATCAGGCGGATCGTTGGTGAGGATGACATGTTCGCATAAACCCGTCGGGTACGTAGGCTGTATCATCGGAGGCCCCGGACAAACTCAAAATGCTATTATCATAAAATAATCCAATACAAAGGATGCATCCAATGACGGCACAGAAATTTACCAACGTTATCATCGAAGAATCTGAGTTGCGGGGGATTTTTGGCGAAGTGTCAGAGCGTGCAGCGAAAAAGCAGATTGATCGGCTGGATGTTCATTGCCGCGCCATCATCGAAAAATGCCCTTTTATTTTGCTCGGCACTTCTGACACCGAAGGTCGTTGCGACGTTTCCCCAAAAGGTGATTACCCCGGTTTTATACGGGTGCTGGATGATAAGACGATCGCCATTCCCGATCTGCCGGGCAATAATCGGCTGGATACGCTCGGAAATATGTTGAAGAACCCTCATGTAGGCTTGATCTTCATGATTCCCGGCATGAATGATACCCTCAGAATCAACGGCAAAGTCCAACTGGTGAGAGACGATGAATTGCTGGAGAGCATGGCTTTCGAAGGGAAATTGCCAAAATTGGCAATCGTCGTTCACGTCCAGGAGGTGTTTACCCACTGCCCCAAGGCATTTGTCCGCTCCAAACTGTGGTCGGATGAATACCGGATTGACCGCAGCGAATTGCCTTCATTCGGCGAGATCTTGAGAGATCACGCAGGTCTTGATTACGATTTGGAGGAGTTTCAGAAAGGGCTCGACGAGAGGTTAGTGACAACGTTGCATTAACCGCCTATTTGGTTGAAGTTCGATACTCACGTCAGGGTTCGTTGCCACTCCAAAACTTTCTAGCCCTATCATCGGCCGAGATTTCGTTAAGTACTAGATGGCATGGGAATTTTGCGCAAATCGGAGCAATATTTTTCTGATATTTCACGCCTAGACAGGGTTTGTTCTCGAAAATAGCACTCACCTAAGGCTAATCTGGTACTGGACCGAATTCCGTTGTGTTCATCAGATAAGTGTTCTGTGCAATCAGCAGGCCACGGACCCGCGGGAGGTAGGTGCCGGTCCACTCAGGGTCAGCGGCCACGGCGTCTTTGGCATCTTTCAGGTGTTTCAGGTTGTCGAAGGCCCAGATGTGGGTTACCTGGTTCAGGTCGCCGATTTCGCTGTAGTACCAGCCGGCAAGCTTTACCCCGTGCCGCTTCCGGATAGGGATGGCCACTTCTTCCGCCGCTGACATGTAGGCTGGAATAGAGCCGGGTTTGAAGGTATAAGTGCGGAAGTCAAAAACCATCTCGTTCTTCTTGATGAACTCTGGAGTGCCGTCCGCAGGGATGTCGACAATCACTGGATAGATGGGCGCGAACTCAGGTGAGTTCATCGTCCAAGTCTTTTGCGTTTCCACCAGCGGCTGCGCCCTGGGAGAATACTTTTCGTACCACTCAGGGTCGGCGTAGAAAGCAGCTCTTACCTCTCTCATATGTTTGGCGTCTTTGTATCCCCAGATGTGAACCACTTGGTTCAAAGCGCCTATCTCTGTCCAGTACCAACCGGCCAACGTCGCTCCATGCCGTTGCCTGACGGGCAATCCGACTTCTTTAGCCCCGGCGCGGTAATCTGGAGTTGCCCCCGGCTTCAGTGTATACATCCGAAAATCGTAAATCATTGTTCCTCGCAGAAGGTTTTGTGCTTGAATTTTGAGAATAACTCGAAAGCGGCCTCTTAGTCGGCGTGGGAGTAGCAGCCGCGATAACGACATTGTCAAGGAGGTGCGTCCATTTATGCCATCCCTCCGCTATGGATGCCGGTCATTGCAATAATACATAACTTCAAGGATTATAACGAAGCATTGCTAACGCCAGAAAACTACGAGGCCAGCGGAGGGGAGATGAGCGAGACGGGCATTGTCTACAAATCTGTTGCTGAGCTGTCCCGGCTTATAGAGAGCAAGCAGGTATCTCCAGTGGAGGTTGCGGAAGCCTACTTGAGTCGTATAGACGAATTAGACTTCAAGTTCAACTCTTATCTCACAGTTTGTCGCCAAGAGGTGCTGGAACAAGCCCTTGAAGCAGAGGCAGCAATCACCAAAGGAGGGTACCTGGGCCCTATGCACGGTATTCCAGTAGGTGTCAAAGACCAACTCTGGACCAAAGATGTCCGAACGACCGGCGGGTCCCGGTTTTTGGTAGATTTCGTTCCCCAAGAAGATGCGACATCGGTTGCCAACTTAAAAAAAGCTGGGGCCTTACTCTTGGGCAAGACCAACATGACCGAGTTGGCAATCACCGGGTTCACTCACCGATTCAGCACTCCCCGTAACCCCTGGGACTTGAATATCTCAGCCGGAGGTTCCAGCAGCGGGTCGGGTGCGGCGACCGCAGCTTTCCTATGCGCCACGTCTCTGGGCGAAGACACCGGCGGCTCGATACGGAGACCAGCAGCCTGGTGTGGATTGGTGGGGTTAAGGCCCAGTTGGGGGCGGGTGAGCAGGTATGGGGTTATGAAAGGGGTCTGGTCCATGGACACCATCGGCCCAATATCGCGCACTGTGGAGGATGCAGCAATCACCCTGGGCGCAATCGCCGGATACGATCCTAATGACCCGACCACTTGGGACATACCGGTACCCGATTATCGGGAAGCACTGACCGGTGACATCAAAGGGATTAAGGTGGGCATCGTCAAAGAGTTGCTTTACAGCGATCAGGTGGAGTCTGATGTGGAGAACGCGGTAACTACTGCAACGGCATTGTTGGCTAAACTAGGCGCCGTGGTTGAGGAAGTATCTATTCCATTGACTGCCCATGCTAACTCCATTGGTTCGGTCTTGTTGAACACAGAGCCAGCGTCCAACCTTGGGGAATGGGTGCGGGAGAGACTCCAGGATTTCGGCCATGACAACCGAATCGGCCTTTTGACTGGAAGCATCATTCCGGCTCAAGTGTATTACAAAGCTCAGAAATTGAGGACTATGCTCCGGCAACAGGTACTTGATGCATTGGAGAGGTACGACGTTTTGGTAATGCCAACATCGGGCAAAGTGGCTCCCGAGCTGCAGGATGACCCGGTAGTGACAAGCAAAGAGACAACCTCTCGCTTACCTTTCATGCGCACCAACAGTTTTAACTTGTCAAGCACACCAGCTATCTCCGTACCTTGCGGATTTGGAGTTCAAGGATTGCCGATCGGCCTACAGGTTGCTGGCCGGCCAGGAGGCGAGACCGCTATTATGAACGTCGCCCACACCTATGAAAAAGCCACAACCTGGCACACCATGAGGCCAACCAACACATAATCGTATTTATGAGTTACTTGATACATGTGACACAAAAAATAAAAATGGCACAGAAATGGCACAGATAGCCCAAAGAAGAAGCCCCCTGATCGCTAGTCAGAGGGCTTCTTCGTGCCTGAATCGTGGTGCGCCCGGCGAGACTCGAACTCACAACCCCTGGGTTCGAAGCCCAGTACTCTATCCATTGAGCTACGGGCGCATTTTACTGGTGAGAGGGAAGAGCGTAAGTTGGGGCGAGCGACGGGATTCGAACCCGTGATCTCCTGTGCCACAGACAGGCGCCTTAGGCCTCTTGGCTACGCTCGCCATCATTATGAGAGTCGCTGTGCCGAAGAGGGTAGGACCCAGCCGAACACAGTTCAAGATTAGCTCGGATATGGTAGCAAATGGGCATGGCTCTTACAAGGAGCTACAACTATTATTTGAAGACACACTGACTAAAAAATCAGGTTAAGTTGCACCTACCGCAAGCGAGTTCCGTTGAAATAATGGAACCGAGCTCTCTAAAATAGTTTTAAGTCTAAAGCCTCTGCGCCGGGCCCATATGCATTTTGGGCGAACAATCCCGTCATTAAGGAATAACATTATGAGTTGGAAGACACTATTTTTAGTTTTTGGACTCCTTTTCTTATTGGCGGCCTGTTCCGATTCGGATGGAGAAAGTGAAACCACTGGTTCGGTTGTCAAATCACCAGAGCCAAGCGCATTGCCAAGCGCCTCAGTCGCTACCGGTTCTACCGCCACCGGTGAGGTTCTGGAAGGAGGCCGTTTCGTCCGTCTGTTCGTTGACCCACCAACTCTTGATCCCCATCTGACCACTGATGCTACGTCTGCGCAGGTGATAGTTGAAGTGTTCGGCGGACTAGTGACCATCGACCAGCATTTGAATGTAGTACCCGACCTCGCAGAGAACTGGGATATCTCACAGAACGGGACAGTTTACACGTTTAGAATTCGCCCCGATGCTACCTTCCACGACGGTAAACCTGTAACCGCGGAGGATGTGCGTTGGTCTTTGGAACGGGCCACTAGTCCCCTTATTGAATCGCCCAACGTTGACCAATATCTTGGCGACATCGTAGGGGTCGACGAAAAGCTGAACGGAGATTCTCTGGAGATAGCCGGCGTTCGTGTGATAAACGAACGGACGATAGAGATCACGATCGACGAATCCAAGTCTTTCTTTTTGGCCAAACTCACTTACCCAACCGCCTTCGTTCTGGACAAATTGAACGTTGAAAGTAACCCAAAGGACTGGTTTCGTAAACCCAACGGAACCGGTCCCTTCCAGATGACCGAATACAGAGTCGGCGAGACGTTAGTCCTGAGCCGGCATGATGGCTACCATCTTGGGCCTGCCAAGCTGGCTGAGGTAGAGATGATTCTTAGCGGTGGTACGTCAATGCTTATGTACGAGAATGATGAGATTGACATCACCGGTGTCGGCCTGGCTGATATAGACCGCCTCATTGACCCGGGCCATGCCTTAAATGCAGAACTGGTTACAGCGGCCCCTTCTTTTAGCGTTCAGTACATCGGCCTGAATGTGAATGAGCCTCCACTAGACGACATTAAAGTGCGCCAAGCATTGAATCTGGCCATTGATAAAACTGAGATTGCGACCATAGTTTTAGGAGATCAAGTTGTTCCTGCAAAAGGTATCTTACCGCCAGGTTTTCCGGGCTTTAATGAATCGATATCCGGTTACGAATTTGACCCAGAAAAAGCCCGACGACTGCTCGGAGAATCTAAGTACGGCGACGACTTGGACAACCTCCCACCGATTACCATCACGACTCCTGGTAGTTTCGGCGCCAACGTGAGTTTAGATATGGAAGTGATTCTTGCTATGTGGGAGAAGAACCTAGGCATTCAAACAGAGTTTCAGCAGACAGAGTTCGCCACATTCTTGAAGGACCTCAACAAGCGGCGCTTCCAGATGTTCGATATTGGTTGGATTGCAGACTATCCCGATCCTGAAAACTTCCTGGATCTCCTGTTCTATAGCGATAGCAGCAACAACCACACTAATTACAATAATCCTGAGGTCGACGCCCTACTAGAAGAGGCAAGGGTGGAGACGGATGAGACCCTCCGTTTCAATATCTACAACAGAGTGGAACAGGCCATCTTGGATGACGCTCCGTGGATACCTCTTTGGTATAGCGGCGAACGGTACCTGTTAGTGAAGCCCAATGTGCACGATTACCTGCAGACCCCGTTGATAATCCCCAAACTGAAGCACATTTACTTGACGGAAGAGTAGGAGCCGGATACAAATTTGGGTGCATATGTAATCCGTCGGTTGGCTTGGCTGCCGGTGATTTTGTTGATCGTTTCGTTCATAACGTTCGCACTAGGGCGGTTCGGGCCTGGCGATCCCGTCGAAGTGTTGATGGGCCAATACGCAGCCCCCGACGTCGTCGAGCGGATTAGGCAACAACGGGGATTTAACGACAACATATTCGTTCAGTACGGGCGCTATGTTAAGAATGTAGCCCAGGGTGAATTCGGCGAGAGCTTTAAGTACCGTGGCCGCACGGTGAGCGAGCTCCTGAAAAAGAAGATGTGGGTCTCCGCCCAGCTTAACCTGGCGGCTCTTTTTCTCTCGGTGTCTCTGGGCGTACCTCTTGGGCTGTTTGCGGCTCTAAGGCAGGGCACGTTCTGGGACACGGGGACCGTGGCGTTTACCTTGTTAGGCCAATCCATACCCGTTTTTCTCACGGCACCGGTAGTGTTGCTAGTCTTTGCGCTAAAGCTAGACATATTACCCACCCACGGTTGGGGAGGGTTGTTTGACACCCGTGTGATCCTGCCGGCTATCGTCATGGGGGTGCCTGGCATCGCAATCATTACCAGATTAACCCGCGCCAGTACGTTGGAAGTGATTGGCCAGGACTATATACGCACAGCCCGTTCCAAAGGTCTCTCAGAATTAACAATCCAACGCCGACATGTGCTCCGGAACGCCATGATTCCCGTAATAACCATGTTGGGATTCTCCTTGGCTGGCCTGGCATTCACATCTTTCATCGTCGAGCGTTTCTTTGGGATACCCGGCATCGGCAACCTGTTCATCGAGTCTATCTTTGCCAGGGATTTCCCAATTATCAACGCTGTCATAATCATTGGTACATCTATGTTCGTGATTGCCAACCTGATTGTTGACCTGATTTACCCATGGCTGGATCCAAGAATAAGACTGGGTGCCGCCTATGCTTCGTGAGCGGGCACAACCGGCTCTCAGGGAAGGTCACACCAGCCCCAGCTACTGGGCCATCTCCATACACAGGCTGCTCCGAAAGAAAATTGGAGTTACCTGCTTGGTGATCATCGCAATTATGTATGGCTCAGGCATCCTGGCGCCCCTGGTCACACCTTACGATTACAATGACCAAGACTTGTCAATAACCAAGCAGAGTCCCAGCTTAAGCCACCCCTTCGGCACTGATCGATTGGGACGAGACAACCTGACCCGCATCATCTACGGTCTAAGAACCACCGTAATCATCACCGTTGTCACTCTGGTGACTGGGAGCTTAGCACTTGGAATCACTTTGGGGTTGGTCGCCGGTTATTTCGGAAGATTCATAGACACCTTGATCATGCGGGTCGGGGAGGTGTCTTCTGCTTTTCCAGAAATCTTCCTTGTGTTGATTATCGTGTCGACTTTCAAGCCACCCATCACTAGATGGGTTAGAGAAGTGGAAGACCTGGTCGGCTTTGATATCGTGAGCCTGGGCGTTGTGGACTACTTGGTGTTGTCTCTAGCCCTGGCCATATTCTCCTGGTTCGGAATGGCAAGGCTGGTCCGTGGCCAAGTGCTCCAGGCCAGAGAGAACCAATACGTCGAGGCGGCCCGCTCAATAGGAGCTTCTACCCCGCGTATTTTGTTGCGGCATCTCCTGCCCAATGTTATGAGCCCGGTAATCGTGACGGTGTCGGCCGGTCTAGCAGCTGTAGCTGGGTCCGAAGTTCTGATTAGTTTCTTGGGAATAGGTATCCAACCACCAACGCCGAGCCTGGGACTCATGATATTTGAAAACGGCAGCATATCGGTTCTGCGTTCAGACCCTCACCTGCTTTTGTTCCCAGTGCTCACGTTGTCACTGCTGCTCTTCACCTTCAACCTTCTGGGGGACGCAGTGGCTGACGCATTTAACCCACGCGCCCGTTGACCCCACGGGAATGACATCTGCTATTAGTGTTCATCAACGGAAAGATGTTTGAGTGCCACTCAACTATCATCCGGACTGTCGAGAATGATGCCCAGACCCGAGTTCTCTTACTTGAGAAAGAGAAGACATTATTTTCGCTAGCTAGAGGGGAATTACCGGGGGATTAACCCGTAATATTTGTACTGGGCAAACCTCAACGATGCGAGAGAACTGGCCTAAATTCCACCCATGGTGACCTGAGAACGAGCTTGAGAGTCTAGATGAGATCGGGCCTGTGAAACACTGCTAGTGGTTGGCGCAGGCTTCCAACCAAGTATGGGTAATGGCGCTATTCGATGAAGCTCAGCGCAAACGGTTGTTGGGGGTATACGGGGTAGGTGGTCACTTACCGAAAGGGCCAATGGCGGCGAAGACGGGGGAAGGCCAATAGTCCAAAGGGAGCGGCTAAGAGTAGAATAATGCCTGCTCCAGTAGGAGCGTCGTGTGAGGCCGGAGCGCTGCAGCCTGCAGAGCTTGAATCTCCTGCTGAATCTTTGTCGGTTGCTCCAGTGGGGCGGGCTTCAGAGTCAGAAGTGGACTCTGGCATGACGGGTGTTTCTGCGATGGCGTCTACGTCTTCGGCAGGTTCTTCTGGCTGAGCGCCTTCGGATCTTGTATCCGCGGCTTCTTGTTCTTTGATTTGGTTCTCAAGCTCTTCCGGAGACGGCAATTTCTCCAACCCTAAAGCTTCTCGCCATGCAGAGTCGAGGCCAAACTGGTCCATTCCGTAGACCTCGAGGAGGGCCTGATCGATGTCCAATGTTCGCTGTAATACCGGGAACAGTGCGGCCATCCGTTCTTGCCCCCAGGAGTCAATCATGAACTGGACCACTGATCGGCCTTGGCCATAGGCGATAATTATGTCCTCAGGCGTTCCGCCGAAGGAATTGAGGTACCAAAGAGGTTTGATACGTCGAGTGAATATGCCGTACCGCAGAGCAGCGTCGTAGTCGTCGGTGGGGTCGATATTCCCGTACTCTGCTAAGCCCTCATTTAGCCATGACGGTACTTGGCTGATGGCCGGCCCTGCGGCTTCGCCTACTAGCAAGTGAGTGAATTCGTGAGAAACGGTTCCGGTGACTGTCTCGTCAAATCCATGGACCAACAGAACTCGCTCGTTGCTAAACGCCATACCTTGTGTCTGTAGTCCTTCGCTGACCGCTTGTGAACGGAAGGGCAGAGCAGAAGACATGTGCCTGTAGTTGTTGTAAGAGACGATTCGTAAGGGCTCGGTGGGAGTGATTCCCAGGACCGGAAGCATTTTATCCATGTTCTGTTTGGCTGCTTCGAGGACCACCACGGCGCGATCCTGTACGTATTCACCATAATAGTAGACAGTGATCAGGTCTTCGACGACAGTGTCCCATTCGAACCGGTTGTCCTGGTAAACGAACTCTCGAGATTCAGTTCGTACAATGGCGCCCGACTTGTCACGGACCTCAAACGAGTACTCAATCTTGGTTCCGGGGGGAAAGTGGTCCCCGCCGCTACCGCTGGGGAGAACCGTTTGGCCTACAACGCTGTTCCCGGGCTCGAAATCTACGGAACGATAGGCGGTGATGCCTTGCAGGTCTACCTTGCTGAAAAAGACGCGAATATCGTCTATCTCATCGGCGCTGCTGGCGAACACTGAGAACTTTATCCCGTCGGGAAATTGGCTTTCCGCTTTGGCCTCTAAGACCTTGATCTTCCCTTCATCGGCCTGTGTGGCCGCAGAGGTCGAGAACGCCAATCCTGCCAGTAATACTAAAGAGGTGATGAAAACGAACGTGCGCAATTGTGCCTCTTCGAACCAGTGTACGTTAGTGCTACTTAGTTGTCGATGAGATGAACTCAAACCGGTCTTCCTGTAGTAGAGATGTGTGTTGAAGCGATTATCTTGACGGTGTTTTTTAATACCCCTAGAATTAATCGCGCTGTCTGTAGGCACGAAGGGCCGATTGCTCAAATGTGTCCGCAGCCCTGTGTGGAATTTCCAATCTAGATATGGTGTAGATAGATGGCAATCACTGTTGGTCGGGTCGTTAACCTGAATTTCGAACCCTTTTATATCGATATGGTACGCCGGGGGATCGTTCTTCAAGACGTTAGTCTTAAAGATATGCCTCAGGCACTGCGCGACGGAGTGGTAAGCGCTGGGCCGGTGAGTCTGGTGGACAGCTTTGCCCTTGACGACGTTTGTAACCCAGTAGCTGGTTTCTGCCTCGCGGCTTCGAACCGGGCTGGCAGCAATTTGCTTTATTCCAAGAAACCTCTGGAAGAACTTTCTGGCCGTACCATTGCCGCAGCCACTGCAGATTCCACCACTCAGGAGTTATTCCGGGTGTTGTTGGCCGAGAAACATGATGGCAATATCGATTCTTTCGTGGCTATGGCTGAAGAACATGATGCTTTTGTCATATCCGGTGACGACGCCCTCCGTCGTCGCAGGGGGGCCAGAGGTTATCAGCACCGGTATGACCTAGGTGAAGAATGGCACACGATGACGAATCTTCCGTTCGTATTTGCCCGCTGGATGGCTCGCAAAGAGTTAGACGATCAGGAGACCTTGTTGGTGGAAGACACTCTCTACGTTGGTTTGGAGGACGGTGTGGATAGCTTATTCCACTTGTCTGAACCCAAAGACTATCTGTTGATGATGGCCCGAGACATCGTTGAATATATCATCGGTTACCGGTACTTCGTGGGGCTTTCTGAACGCAAGTCAATCGACCTGTTCAAGGAATATTTGGCCAAGCTGCGAGATTAGGCGATCGATGTGAAGATTACCGAAGGAGCATTTGAATGCACGGGCCACACGTCCATCATCTGCGACTTTTCCCCGCCCCGTTCTGGCGACCCCCGCATCGTTACACAGGCCCAGATTGGCGCTGATTTCATATCTGTCGCCTATAACCCTGGCCGCGCCGTCAGGACAAACTCCCCGATGCTCGCTGCGGCAATACAACAGTCCGGCAAGAACACTGTGTTTACTCTCGCGACCAGGGATATGAACAAACTAGCGGTCCAGTCCCAGTTGTTGGGGGCGCAGACTTTGGGCCTGCAAAACGTGGTTGTGGTCCAAGGAGACCAATTCGGTCCACAGGACCGAGCAAGAGTGGCGTCGGTGAACGATTATCAGCCAACAAGTTTGATCGCCTCGATCGTCCGGTTGAATCAAGGATTGGACTTCAAAGGCAGTCAACTAAGGACACCGACTGACTTCTGTATTGGGGCGTCTGTCGATTTGGGCCGAGGCATTGAAGAAGAAGCCCAATTGGCGGTTCGGAAGGTACACGCCGGAGCAGAATTCCTGATCACCCAACCCATATTCGACGTGGATCACGTGGCCCGCTATCGGGAGTCATACGCTTATCACGCGGGGAAAGCCGGGGCACTACCCATCTTCTTCGGACTACAGATACTAGAGAAGGATGGAGTGCTGTTCAGCTCAGTTCCTGCTTCACTGCAATCGGAACTGCAGGGCGGGCGATCAGGTGTCGATATCGCTCTGGAACTCTACCAAAGGTTTCAGGAGGCGCGTTTGAACAACATTTATCTTATGCCGCCCATAAAACGTGGCGGCACCCGCAATTATGATGCAGCTGAAGAGTTCCTGAGCAAGATAGTCAAAGTATAAAGAAGACTGCCGAGTTTACCGGCAGTCTTCTTTATACTTCCAGCTGTTAGCTGATAGCTCCTACGGAGCCCATGGTATTGGTGCTTCGCTGTTGAACTGGTCAGTGACCACATCCACCACTGCTGGGCGGCCCGAGGCAATGGCCTGCTCAATGGCGCCTTGAATCTCCGACGGCTTTTCGACTCGTATGCCGAAGGCCCCCATGGACTCGGCAACCTTGGACAGGTCAACGTCGGTGAACTGCCAGAGGTCTCCGGGCGAACCTCCCTCGATCCCCTGATAGGCTCGTTCGTCTCCGCGCTTGTCTTGGGACAACGCGTGGTTGTTGTTAACCACTGTCACCACGGGTATGTTGTTCCGCACGGCCGTTTCCAATTCAGCGATGTGGTACCAGAAGCCGCCATCGCCGCTGAAGCAGACGACCGGTCGGTCAGGCAGGGCGCATTTAGCGCCCATGGCGGCGGAAAGTCCCCAGCCCAGTGACCCGGCGCAACGGATATAACCCTGAGTGGGCTCGTTCAGGTCAACCATGGAACCTGTCCAGATCCCGGCGTGGCCAGTGTCGGCCACCAGCATGCCGTTCGAGGGCATCCATTTGGTTATCTCGGTGCAGAGCCTTTGGGGGATGATGGGCACCGCGTCCGAGTTGGCGAGCGGCGCGACCTCATCGCGCCACTCTTTGACTAATTCCTGGGCCCGGGAGACCCACGAAGACCGGTCTCCAACGGGTTCTGACGCCTCTATTAACCGGCGTGTGCTGGCTTTGGCGTCACCCTGCATAGCGACTTGCGCCGAATAGGTCCGCCCCAGCTCTGACGGGTCGATATCGATCTGAATGACTGGTGTACCGATCGCTGGGACCTGCCATTCGTTGGTCACCTGACTGCCGGTATGACTGCCGATGTACAGCACTAGGTCGGCCTCATGGACCACTCGATTGGCGCACCAGCGAGAGTAAGAACCAACTACACCCACGGCCAGCGGGTGGTTGTCGGGGATCGCGCCTTTGGCGTTAAGAGAAGTGGCCACAGGGATATTCAGCAACTCAGCTAATTCAACGAGTTCTTGTTGGGCTCCCGAAGATGTTACCCCGCCGCCCGCGACTATCACCGGCCGTTGGGCGTTGGCCAGCACCTGAGCAGCTTCCCGGACTCGGCCTGGTTCTGGTTCGGGCCTAAAGGCGGGCCGCTGAGTGAAGGATTCCTCGAGTAATATCTCCAATTCGGCTTCGCCGTCCTCTACGACCTGGCCGCCAATACCTTCGAAGTCCAGGTGCACCGGGGCAGGTGCTCCCGTGGTCGCTTCGCGGAAGGCTTGACGTAACAGACCGGGTAGATCGTTCACCGAATCTACCACGGCGCTGAACTTGGTTGTAGAAGCGAATGGCTTTGAGTGTTCGATCTCCTGGTATGCGTTGCGGCTCTGCTGCAGGTTGGACTTATGCCCAGTTAGGGCCAACACAGGGGACAGTCCCAAGAAGGCGTCTTGAAGCCCAGCAGCTAGGTTGACGGCGCCAACAGATTGGGCCATGCAGACCCCTACCTTGCCGGAAGCCCTGGCGTAACCGTCGGCCATATAGGCTGCCGCCTTTTCACCATGCGTAACCACTCGCTTGATCCCCACCATGTCCATCTCGGCGAGGCTTTTGCGGAGCACCGCGGGTACCAGGAAAACGTGGGATACTCCATAAGCTTTCAAGGTGTCGGCTAGATATTTGGCCCCAGTCATCCTAGGCATGATTATCCCTCACAAACGCCTGATATCGTCGGTCACCTGAGTTGAGCGATTTAGATGCCGCGCTCGTCGAATACTTCTTTCGCCACCTGAACTGCATTAGCGCCAACTGGCCAACCGGCGTAGAAAGTTGTATGCAGGATCACTTCACTGATCTCTGCCTTAGTGACGCCATTATCCAGAGCCCGACCGATGTGTCCTTTAAGTTGACCTGTCCGATAAAGGGCCACCAGGTTGGCCACGGTGATCAAACTGCGGTCCCGTTTGGATAGCTCTGGGCGCTCCCAGATGTCACCGAATAGGACGTCTACGGTCATCTCTCCTAATTTGGGGGAAATCTCGTTCATGATGTTGCGTGATGTAGTCATGTTGCTCCTCCGTTATTAATCAGAAATTAATCCGAATTTGATTCTATTCATGATTCATGGGGCTGGCATGGCAATGCCAGGGCCCCAGCTCGTGCCAAAATCAGCCCTTTCCACTCTGTGTCCCGTAAAGGTGGAAGCTTTTTGGGCAGCCAGCCAGACCGCCGCCTGTTTTATGGAGTCAGGCTGTTCCATCGGGATATGAGCAGTGCCGGGCCAGTCGCCTCGGCGGTTCATCCAGGTGTCAACCCTACCAGGGCTCAACACGTTAACCGCGATATCGTACTCACGGACCTCTTCGGCGATACTGAGATAGGCGCGGTCAAGCGCTGCCTTACTCATGGAGTAGCCGACGCGGCCTTCCCGGTAACCTAGAGACGCGCCTGATGTTATGCAGAAGATGGACCCTCCGCCTTTCTGTTCAATCATGTGCGGCAGCAAGTATTTGCAGAGTAGGATTGGCCCTCGAATGTTGACGGTGAGGCAACGGTCGAGTAAGTCTTCGTCCAGGTCAACCACAGGGGATTCGCAATCGACTCCGGCATTTGAGACGGCGACGTCGATACGGCCAAAATGCTTTATTGCCCTGTTAGCCAGATTTGCCAGATCATCTGACTTCGTGACATCACAGGGGATTGCCAGGGCTTCGCCACCAGATTCTGCGATCTGCCGAGCAGTGTCGTGGATGGTTCCAGAACCGTATCTGTAGAAGGGAGAGTCGGAGGGGGCTTCATGTTCTGTGCGGGACGCGACGACTACCTGGGCGCCGGCCGCGGCGAAGGCCAACGACATTGACCGTCCGATGCCTCGGCTGCCCCCGGTTACGATGGCTACCTTTCCTTGAAGTTCTCCTGTGGGGGCCATGATTACTCCCTGGGCCTGTCCAAAAGGTGGTTAATCACCTAGGCAGCCAGGCGAAATTTGGGGAGGGTGATATTGTCGTCGAGGACCTCGAAAACTACTTCAACGGCCATGCCAATCTTGATGTTGGTTGGGTCTGGGTCGGAGATGACCAGATTGCTAGGCATGCGGGGACCTTCTTCCAGCTCGATGATAATTGGCACATACGGGGCTTTGTCGCGGAAGGAAGGAGTGGGCCCGCGATGGACGATGGAGAAGGTGTGGATGATGCCCTTGCCGCTGCTCTTGATCCAGTCGGTGTCCCTGGAGAAACACTCTGGGCAGATGTCTCTGGGATAGAAATAAGATGAATCACAGGTTTTGCAATGGCGAAGCCACAATTCTTCCTCTTTGCATTTCTCCCAATAGAAATCGGACTCCGGTTGTGGTTGCGGGGCTGGAATCGGCGGTGAGGACTGTTGCTGGGTCATCTACCACTCCTGTACTCAGGTACTTAAAAAGCTCCGAGGCAATGCCAAACAAAGAATAGGGACAAATCCCACAGGCGTCAAGAAGTCGCAGGAGTGTTGCACCTGATGGGACCTTCGAGTAACGTTGGCCGTGTAGTTGAACCAGGAGAATTTGGAAAGCATGCGAATTGCGGTCATGGGCGCCGGGAGTACTGGAGGCTATTTCGGAGGTATGCTGTCCCGGGGCGGTCACGATGTAAACCTTGTTGCCAGAGGAGCTCATCTGGAAGCCATAAAGTCCAAAGGCCTCCGTATCGTCCGAGATGACGAAGAGTTCACGGCACAGTGCCGAGCCACCGACGACCCAGCAGAGATAGGTCCGGTTGACCTGGTTTTACTCTGCGTCAAGACCTATCAGAACGAAACCGCCATCCCACTGATGGTCCCACTGGTTGGGGCGGATACCACTGTCTTGTGTCTCCAGAACGGGGTGGATAGCTATTTGACGGCTATGAAGCTTCTGGGAGAAGAAGCCGTTTTGCCCGGCGCGGTGTTCATCGAAGCATCCAGATTGGGTTCAGGAGAAGTCCGGCAGACTGGTAGTCTAGTACGGGTCATATTGGGCGAAACCGATGGACGGGAGACTCCCCGGTGTCTCGCTATCCGCGACGCATTTCTCGATTCTAGAATCCCAGCGGAAGTGCTACCAGACATCGAGGTAGGCCAATGGGAGAAGTTCTTGTTCATAGCGACCATGGCCGGAGTCACTTCCATAGCTAGGGCCACCTTGGCAGAACTGATGCCGCAATTACATTGGCGAAAAGTGGTGAACGCTTGTCTCGCCGAGATCGATACTGTTGCCAGGGCTAGTGGGGTTAATCTCCCGTCAGACATCGTCTCCAGAACCATCAGCTATATCGAGGAACATGTAGCTGACCTCGAAGCCTCGATGCACCACGACCTCGTCGCCGGCCGCCCCTTGGAACTGGATGCGCTCAATGGGGCCGTGGTACGAGCAGGGCTGGACTCCGGTGTCCCAACACCAATCAACGATACTATCTATGCCATGCTGAAGAGGTACCAGGAGGGTTCTTAAGTTTGAACGAAAAAGTGGAAGAAACTCCAGACAGTCATGACCTAGGGAAGCTAACCAAGTGGTATGAAGGTTTGCTATCTGATACAGAAGACTCCTTCCCGGTCTGTGCGTTGTTTTTGACTTCAGGAGGAGACCGTCGGGCTCACAACATATTCCGTATATATAGGTCTGCTTTCGAAGAACTGGAGGCGGGCTTCCATGATCTGGTGATCTTTGGCCAACACGGGACGTCAACCACCTGTAACGCTCTTATACCCGGCTTAGGACTTTCCAGCCTTGAAATACCTTCTTTGATCTTGATCTGCGGTGGCGAAGAGTTGGTATTACACACCACAAATCTACCGTGGGGCGAGCTTGCAGGAGGGCGCTCAGAAGAAGACGGTGATGGAGTTCCTTGGCGGCAGGCGCTGGAACTGATAAAGGAGTCAGTTGTAAAGGGCTCCGGATTGGCATTGGATGAGGTCAAAGGACTGAAGCGGGTGGACATTCCCGGTGGGACCTTAACAGATACAGTCGGAGCAGTGAAACTATTGGTTGAAGCGGCTTAGTCTTACTGCTAAATCGACGCGGCCAAAACCGCACAAACTCCCCAGCCAACTAGCAAAACCCCCGTTACTTTTGAAACCTTGTCTCCGGCCGGAATGACCTTTTCTGCCAGCACGAATGCGGCTAGCGCCGCGATCCACACTAAGTTCATAACTCCCAGAACGAACAGTAATGCCATCAATATCCAACAGCACCCTAAGCAATACTTGCCATGCACCAGACCCATCAGGAATGCCCCTCGCGTCCCATCCCTCCAGTCGGACATCAGGAAACTTAGGGGGCTGCGACAGTGGGTTAGGCAGGCATATTTCAACTGGCTCCACTGGAATAACCCGGCGACCAATAGCAGTCCGCCCCCTAGGTAACCGCTGGAACTGCCGCCCATCATAGAAGTTAACAGCGAGGCTTGGTGCAGACCCCAGTTGCCCAGCGTTGCTAGCAAGGCGAACGCGGTCCAGACGGTCAGATAACCTGACAGAAAGACGCTAGTGTGCACGAATGGTCGGGATTCTAGGCGCCTCTTGCGGTTGACGCTGGCGAAGAGCAAGAGCATGGGTGCCGCGCTAGGGACCATCATGGCCACCATCATCACAGCCCACATCACGAACATCAATGAGAAATCTACGCCGCTCCAGGACCGGACGTTGCCCATAGTCATCCCCATGGACATATCCATCTCGGCGTTGCTTTGGGATACGTATACCATGTAACCCCAGGCTATGGCAGCCACGGCCACCGCGCCTGATATTACGATAATCCGGTCTTTTTTGAGGATTGATTCTATGTGGTCGGTGTCTTGCATTAGAGTTAAGATAGGGTCGCGGAATTCCGCGACCCTATCTGGAGATTAATCAGATTTCTTACCGGTTACAAGACAACTATTGGTTCGTCCACTCTACGGGAGCGAAGATAGCGTTTTGGCCGGAGTGGTCGAATTTGATCGTTCCAGTGTCCACTTTCATAACGGAAGTCTTAGCGCAGTCACCGTCGTCCCAGATCAGTCCGCCGCCGGGTGGGAAAGTGATGTGCACTTCGTTCTCGTCGCCCGAGACCGGATTCAGTAGGGGGGTGAATTTGACTTCACAGATCCCATCGATACTGAAGCCACTGTTGCGACCGTTGACATCCATCTTGATGGACTTCATATGCGGTCCATCCACTGAGCTAAGTGTGGTGGCCAAGAGCTCCCATGGCATACCGCCGGCCTGCCCGGTCAGGATGGTTGCGATGCCGCCGACCTGTGCTTCGCTTGCCGACTCATCGATGTAGACGGCGGCAGCACCATCTCCTTCATGGATGGCCTTTGGCCACTTGGTGACCAAGACTACTTTCATGCCCGATAAGTCGGTGTCTCCAATATTCCCCTCGTCAATTTGGATCCCTACCAGGGCTTCGCATGACCCGTGATCGGGGAACCCGCCGAAGTTGCAGTTGCAACCAGAATCGCAGTTGCAAGACTCTAAGAAAACGCCTTTAAGTTTGTAAGCGGTTTGTGTTTGCGTCATTTTCGGATGATCCTCCTAACGAATCGGTATGTAAATGTGGGTCGGTTGATCTGGGCTGGTCCCCGAAAACATCCCACTCTGAATCGTGGGGTTGCCATAATTCCATGCATGGTCGAAGCTAGGAAGCCGACATCACCGGTGACTTACTTACGCTAAAAAGACGCTTGGATTATATTTACAGCTTGACCGCGTGTCCAGCGATGCTATAATTCCTCGCGCAGGAGGTGCCCTATTGGAACCGTTTGAATTTGTATCACCTAGTAGCATCGACGAAGCCGTTAAAACTCTGGCTTCAAATGGAGACAATGTCCGGATCTTGGCCGGCGGCACAGACATGCTGGTGCAGATGCGCGCCGGGCGCCGGACCGCACCCCTTGTCGTAGACATCAAGGGCATACCCGAATTAAACGCCGTATCGTACGACGCCTCCAAGGGCCTCACGTTGGGAGCGGCAGTGCCTTGTTACAAGATTTACCAAGACAAGACATTGGCTGAGGCATATCCGGGACTCATGGACTCTGCCTCTTTGATTGGCGGCATCCAGATTCAAGGCCGGGCAAGCATCGGCGGAAACATCTGTAACGCAGCGCCTAGCGGAGATGCGATCCCCGCAGTAATCGCATTGGGCGGCGTGTGTAACGTAGCCGGTCCCAACGGGAACCGCGAGATTCTGGTTGAAGATTTCTGTACCGCTCCTGGTCAGAACGCCCTTCAAAACGGTGAACTGTTGGTTTCGATTTCCATCCCAGCACCACAGGCCAATTCCGGTGCCAATTACCAGCGCTTCATACCCAGAAACGAAATGGATATAGCCGTTGCCGGTGTAGGCAGTAGTGTAGTCCTCGACAGCTCTGGGCAGAATTTCGTTTCGGCCCGAATTTCATTGGCTTCCGTGGCACCGACTCCGGTTTTCGCCAAGGAAGCAGGTGATAGCCTGGCTGGAAAAGCCGTTTCGGAAGAATCGATTCAACAAGCCTCGGAGTTGGCCCAAGCAGCAGCCAAGCCCATCTCCGACATGCGCGGAACAATTCGCCAACGGACACACCTGATTGGCGTATTGACACGCCGCACTCTTAATAATGCCATCGAACGAGCCAGGGGAGGTTAACGATGCCCGGACTAACCCAAGTACAGACTACTTTAAATGGAGAGGTCGTCAACTTTTTGTGCGAGCCTCGTCAAAGCCTTCTGGAATGCCTCCGTGACGTCATAGGGATGACTGGAACAAAGGAAGGCTGCAACGACGGAAACTGTGGCGCCTGCACGGTCCTGATGGACGGCAGGATTGTAGACTCTTGCCTGGTACTGGGTGTCGAAGCAGAAGGCAAAGACATCACGACCGTGGAGGGCATGGCTTCCCCGGAGGGCTTGCACCCCCTGCAACAGTCCTTCTTGGAGAACGCCGCTCTTCAGTGCGGTATCTGCACACCTGGTTTCTTGCTGGCCTCAAAAGGCCTGTTGGACCAGGAACCAGACGCCGATGAAGGCCGCATCCGTCACTGGCTGGCCGGCAACCTCTGCCGTTGCACCGGCTACGACAAGATCGTCCGGGCCGTATTGCAGGTAAGCAAGGCCAAATAACCAGAGCCCATCAATGGAATTCGACCGGAGCCCCACAATGAACACCTGGGGCTCCGGTTTCAATTTAAGGGGTATATAAGGAATGACAACTTCAAACCAAGTCCTCTCGGAAGTGGAATTTAACGTTGTTGGCAAGCGCCCAGTGCGCCCTGATGGCGTTGACAAAGTTACCGGCAGGGCCCGGTACGGAGACGACACCAACTTGACCGGAACGCTCCGGGCAAAAGTACTGCGCAGCCCTCATGCCCACGCCCGTATCAAGTCCATTGACACTAGTAAAGCAGAAGCATTCCCGGGCGTGCGAGCAGTGGTCACAGCCAAAGACCTTCCCTTGGCGTCACAGACCAAAGAACAACTGGGTGGCGAATACACGGCCCTCAAGTTCGCGTCAGACCATATGATGGCCAGCGACAAAGCCCTGTTCAAAGGACACCCGGTTGCTGCTGTAGCCGCTGTAAACGCTCACGTCGCCGAGTCTGCGATGGCCCTGATCGAGGTCGACTACGAGGTGCTAGAAGCCGTTGTTGATGTTCGTGTGGCCATGCAAGACGACGCGCCTCTGCTCCACGAAGATCTCCGGACTAACGATATGGGTGAGACGGCTGACAACCCCAGCAACATCGCCACCCACATGAGCTACGAGACTGGAGACCTTGCGAAAGGATTTTCCGAGGCTGACTTGGTGATGGAGAAGGAATACACCACAGCCACCGTACACCAAGGCTATATTGAACCCCACAACACAACTGCGTTCTGGAATGCCGATGGGCAATTGAACCTTTGGACGAGCACACAGGGCAGCTTCCAAGTCCGGGCCACCGTGGCCAATATCCTCCGAATCCCAGCGTCTCAGATCAAAGTGACACCTATGGAGATAGGCGGCGGCTTTGGGGGCAAGATTACCGCTTACCTAGACGCCATCTGCGCAGTCCTTTCGCAGAAGACTGGGGCACCTGTCAAAGCGCTGATGACGCGGACCGAGGTCTTCGAAGCCTCAGGCCCAGCTCCTTCTTCCTGGATGCGGGTCAAAATTGGCGTAAAGAATAGTGGGAAGATGACCGCTGTTGAAACCGAGATGGCCATGGACGCCGGTGCCTATCCTGGCTCACCAGTCATGCAGGCCATCGTCTGCGCCTTCGCCTGCTATGACGTTGAAAATGGCAAGGTAGACGGCTATGACGTGGTAGACAACAAACCCAAGACTGCTGCATACCGGGCTCCTGGTGCGCCTCAGGCAGCGTTCGCGGTCGAGTCTCTGATCGATGAGATCTGCAGCGAACTGAAGATGGATCCTATCGACTTCAGGCTACTGAATGCGGCCAAAGAAGGCACTCGTCGTATTGAAGGTCTGGTCGCTCGCAAGATCGGGTTTGTGGAATGCCTCGAGGCTGCCCGAGACCATGACCACTACAAGACCAAGCTGGGAAATGGTGAAGGTCGAGGAGTAGCCGCGGGATACTGGCCCAACCGAGGTTTCCAGTCCAGCGTGTCGATGACCGTCAACTACGACGGCGTTGTAAGTTTGATCATGGGTTCTGTGGACATCGGCGGCACCCGGGCAGCCATAGCTCAACAGACCGCTGAGACATTGGGCATAGCCTACGAAGACGTGAAACCCACGGTTGTAGACACCGACTCTATCGGCTACACGTTCATTACTGGCGGTAGCCGGACCTGCTTCGCTACTGGTCTGGCAGCCATCAACGCGGCTGAGGACGTGAAGGCCCAGATGGTAGAGCGGGCCGCTAAAATCTGGGACACTAACGAGGAAGATGTTGAATACGTGGCCGGCATCGTGCAGCACAAGTCTGATGAAGAACTTAAGCTCACTTTCAAAGACTTAGCGCGCCAACTAGCTACGACTGGCGGTGCTATCTCGGGTCGATCGAACATCGACCCCACTGGCGAAGGCAACGGATATGCGGTGCACCTCGCAGACGTAACTGTTGACCCTGATACCGGTAAAACCGACGTCACTCGTTTCACAGCGATACAGGATGCAGGCAAGGCCATCCACCCCAGCTATGTCGAAGGCCAGATGCAGGGTGGTGCGGTTCAAGGCATTGGCTGGGCTCTCAACGAAGAGTATTTCTTCGATGACTCGGGCAAGATGATGAATCCCACGTTCCTTGATTACCGCATGCCGACGACATTGGACCTTCCGATGATCGACACCGTGATTGTCGAAGTTGCCAATCCGGGCCACCCCTATGGAGTGCGTGGAGTTGGTGAGGTCGCCATCTGCCCGCCTATGGCCGCCGTCGGCAATGCCGTCAGTGGCGCGACCGGCAATAGGATGCGCAGCTTGCCCATCACCCCAGGCAAGATTCTCGATGCCAGCTGGGATAACGGTACGAGTTAGCATAGGCAGCCTTATCTGAGGCTAATGGGACCGTCTTTCTCGAGTTAAACACCGGGAGGGACGGTTCTTTGCTATGAGGCTATGGACGCCCATTGGTGGTTAGTGGCGTTGAACAATCGTCCGGGGAGTCGATGTTCGGAAAAAATCTGGCTTATGTGTGAACTCAGTCCGCAAGCTTTTTTGGATTGCTGCGCCGAAGCCTGATTACATTGAGACTTTTTGGAAGTTTGGTGATGAGGGTTTCGGCTGGGCTTGCCCTAACCCGTGGTTGACAAGCCACGCGCGATGTCGGAACCTGAATATCACGAACCGACCCTGCCGAAATCTCTGAGAGCTTGGACAAGGAGAACACGAGATGGCCACTATATTCATACCCACCATGCTCCAGAAAATGACCGGCGGCGACAAAAAAGTCGACATGGATGCTCGGAACGTCCGGCAGGTTATAGACCGATTGGATGAACTCTATCCTGGCATCAAAAACCGCCTGGTTGAAGACGGTGAGATTCTTCCTAACTTAGCTATAGCGATCGACGGTGATGTAGCGATTATGGGAATGCTGGAGAAGGTTCGAGAGGACAGCGAAGTTCATTTCGTCCCGGCCATCGGCGGCGGGATTTAGCACGAATTCGCGTTGACTGGCCTGAATCCCGACACTTACAATTGTTAACCGTGTCTGTTCACCCACCGAGTGTTCAGCGTAAGCTCTATCGGATCAAAGGAAACTACCTAGCTATATGAATTCCAAATCCCGGGTCGAAAACCCTGTTTCTGCTGGCGGCGTTGTCTATCAAAGGAATAGCGGACGTCTGGAGACCGTACTTTGTGGCCGCAGCCAACCTGTTCGTTGGAGCCTGGCCAAGGGCACTCCGGACCCGGGCGAGAGCCTGGAACAGACCGCTCTGCGGGAGGTCAGGGAGGAGACCGGCCTCGAAGTGGAGATCAACGGTTCCCTCGGGAGCATAGACTATTGGTTTGCCGACCGAGACAGGGATGTCCGGTATCATAAAACAGTGCATTTCTATCTGATGGTGCCAACCGGTGGCGCGACGGACCAGCACGATCCAGAGTTTGATGTGGTCGAGTGGTTCGATGCCCAAGAAGCGTTAAAGACGTTGGCCTACACCAACGAAGTGAATGTGCTGCAGCGCGCATTGGACCTGATAGAAGAACAGGAAGCCGCAAATCCTGGACAGAGGTTTTGACCATATGACGGATGTGGGGTCGTCTGAACTGCGGGGCGCCAGGGTCGTCTTGCGTGACAAGCGCCCCGGAGATGCCGAAAACGATTACCGATGGCGGAGCGATCCCGAGTTGGCGCGTTTGGATGCGGCCATACCTCTGACCATGTCCTTTGAGCGGTATCTGAAATTGTTTGAAGACCAGATGAAGTACCCCACCCCCGGGTCTCACCATTACTCAATAGAAACCTTGGACGGCCTCTTCATCGGAAACTGCATGTACTACGATCTGGACACGGTCAACCGCGAAGCAGAGTTGGGCATAGTGATTGGCGACCGGGACTATTGGAGCGATGGTTATGGTTACGATGCGGTAACCACTCTGCTGGACCACATGTTCACCGTCCGTGACTTGAAGCGAGTCTATCTACATACACTGGAATGGAACGACCGGGCCCAGAAAAGCTTCTCGAAGAGTGGATTCAACGCCGTTAGACCAGTCCGGCGGATGGCCCACGACTTTATCCTGATGGACGTTCTGCGAGACGATTGGTTCGCGACTCGTGAAGAGCGTTTAAATGCCCGTTTCAGAGACCAAAATAGCACCGAGACTGGGGCCAGACGACCACCGACTAACTAACCGCCGCCACAGCCTCGGCAAGACTGACCGCTCCGGTGTAAAGCGCCCGTCCCACTACTACTCCCTCTACTCCCGCGGGCAGCAAACTTTCGATGTCCTCCAAGGATGAAACACCGCCTGATGCTTGGATGGCCAAGCCTGTTTCAGAGGCCAGTCGGGCGTTGGTTGCCAGGTCTGGGCCTGTGAGGGCACCGTCGCGGGTGATGTCGGTGTAGAGCAACCGCGCGACGCCGATCTGGGCCATCTGCTCTGCCAGCTCCAAGACGGTAACCGAACTGGTTTCCTGCCAGCCTTGGAGTGCTACCAATCCGTCTTTGGCGTCGACGGAGACTACCACCCGCTGATTACCGTGCTTGCGGCAGATCTCTCGCACCATTCCCGGGTCACGCACTGCTGCAGTCCCAATAACGACCCGGTCAACTCCGGCCGTCAACCAGGCATCAGCTGAAGCCAGGTCACGAATGCCGCCGCCAACCTGAACAGGGATATCCAAGGCTTGAATTATGGATGCGATCACTTCAAGGTGGACTGGTTTCCCTTGGACTGCACCGTCTAAGTCGACTAGGTGCAACCTGTGACCGCCCTGCTCCTGCCATGAACGGGCCGTCGCCAATGGGTCATCGGAGAATACTGTTTCTTGATTGAAGTCGCCTTGGAACAAACGCACGCAGCGCCCGTCCTTCAGGTCAATNGCTGGGATAATTTCCATGAAATATGCTACCGGTGAGGGCTTAGCTGGCTAGGCCGATGAAATTCTTGTAGAGGCGCAGGCCGGCGGGGCCGCTCTTCTCTGGGTGAAATTGGGTGGCTACGAGGTTTCCGCTGGCGTAGATACTGCAGAATGGGATTCCGTACTCGGTCGTGCCTCCTACTCCTTCGAGGTCTTGAGGTGCGGCGTAATAGCTGTGGACGAAGTAGAAATAACTGTCTTGAGGGATNCCAGCGACCAAAGGGTGTNGGTTCTTGAAGTTGACGTTGTTCCAGCCCATGTGAGGGACTTTTAGGCCGGGCGGAAGGAGCCTTGCATTACCGGGTACCACACCTAGACAACGGGAGTCTCCTTCCTCAGTACGGTCCATCAGCAGTTGCAGGCCGAGGCAGATGCCTAAGAACGGCTTCCCTGAAGCAATGTACTCCCTGATGGGCGTCACCAACCCTCGCTCATTCAAGGCGTCCATGGCGGCAGGTCCGGAACCAACACCAGGCAGGATTACGGCATCGGCACCGTCAAGATCAGCTGGTTCGCCAGTAATCAGAGGATTCACACCCTGGGACTCCAGGGCCCGAGATACGCTGCGTAGGTTCCCGGAGTCGTAATCGATTAACACCAGTTTCATGTTTCTGTGTTCCAGTGTGTGCCCGAGACCTAGGTCGCACGCTCTATGGGTATATCTCGGTCCTCATATCGAGCTAAGACGAAAAGCAGGTCGCCTAGCCGGTTGAGATAGGTCATGATTAGACCATTGGTGAGACCGTCTTGTTCCGCCATAGCTACCACACGGCGTTCCGCGGTGCGGATGACGCAGCGGGCCAAGTCGATTGCCGCTGATGCTTGTGAGCCTCCGGGCAGGATGAACACGGTGGGCATCTCGAACTCTTCTTCCAGGGAGTCGATAGCCGTTTCCAGCGATTCCACCATCTCTTCTGTCACCGGCTTGAAGTGCTGCTGGAACAATTCGTACTTTCCTGGGTCAGTGGCTAGTTCTGCAGCGATGGTGAACAGCTCTCGCTGAAGTTGCCGTAAGAGGTCATTCACCTTTGGGTCGCTGGTGAAAGCTCGGGCCAGGCCCATGACCGAGACGGCCTCATCAGTTATCCCGTAGGCTTCAGTATTGGGGCTGTTCTTGGAGACTCGTCCGCCGTAAAGCAAGCTGGTCTCGCCAGCATCGCCGAACTTGGTATAGACTTTTTTCCTATAATTATCTGAGGTTGAAGAAGACACGCACGGCACCTTCGATTTAAACGATTTAGAGGGGTTACCAAAAGCGATTGTCAGGCATCATATGCCGCAAGAAGTGAGCCTGTGGACAGCTCAGATTGTAGCATAGGGGTTTGGTGAGGGCTATACTATCCACCACTCCACAAGAGGTGAGATGTTATGCCGCCGGAAGTGCGGGTTATCGGTATCAATGGCATGCCCGAGTTCAAGGACGGCGACGATCTAGCCGGTCCGATGATGGATGCTGCAGAAGCCCAGGGGACACCTCTTGGAGACGGCGATATCCTAGTAGTCACCCAGAAAATCATTTCCAAGGTTGAGGGAAAGGTTGTCAGAATCAGCGACGTCGAAGCCTCGCCATTAGCAATCTCCATAACTGAAGGACACAGAAGAGACCCCCGCCACACCGAGTGGGTACTTCGAGAGTCGAAGCGCATAGTGCGGATGGACCGAGGCGTGATAATCTCCGAGACCAAACACGGGTTTTATTGCGCCAACGCAGGAATCGACGCCTCGAATATCCCAGGGGATGACACTCTGGCTCTGCTGCCTGACGACTCCGACGACTCGGCTCGTCGCATCCGGCAGGCTGTGAAAGAGCGGCTAGGTATAACGGTAGCGGTAATCGTGTCCGACACTTTCGGGAGGCCGTGGCGAAATGCAGCGGCTGACGTAGCCATCGGAGTTGCTGGCATAGACCCAGTGCATAGCTACGTGGGCCAGATGGACAGCCACGGTCATGAGATGTTCACCACCGAGATCGCTGTAGCAGACGAATTGGCCGCAGCTGGAGAACTGGTCAGCGGTAAAGTTGACGGCGTCCCGGTCAGTATCATTCGAGGCTACAAGTACGCTCCTATGGAAGATGCGAGCATTCAGCGCATACTGCGTGGGTCGGAGAAAGATCTGTTCCGTTAGGAACGGCGGTAGGTAGAAGGGCGAGATTCAGGAGGACGGTAGAGGAAGGGGCAACCGAACGATAGAACATTGAACGATAGAACTTTTCGGTGCGGTGTTGAAGACATCCCAGGCCTTCACTAGCCTGTTCCTACTAAGACTAGATCAACTCTCGGCCTGCGAGGATAGGAGGGTACGGACTGGTTGAACCCTCCATCCAATGTTAGATATAGAAGCCAACGGCCTGTACAATCTGGTGGCAGTCGAGTCGACGGTTGCGGGAACTGTGGGCAAGATATAAGCCCCATCGGAACCTATACCGCGCTTTCGACATCGGCGAACAAAGGAAGCTGATGCACTTCTTGCGCATTAACTTCAGAATCGGAACCGAAGTTGGCCATACCTACACCCAGCAGCCGGAAGGCCCGCCCGGGCTCCAATTCGGCGGCAAGCAATGCCCAAGCTGCCTCTTTGATCGGTTCTTCATCGTTAGTGTGGTAGGGCAAAGTGAACTGCCGTGTGAATGTTGTGAAGTCGGCCAGGCGCAACTTCAACTTCACAGTTCGTCCCTTGAGGCCCTTCCTGTCTAACTGATGGGCCACACCCACGGCCTTCTGTTCCACCGCATCCCGGAGCTCTGTTTCATCGCCTACATCGGCGGCAAAAGTGGTCTCGGAGGAGATGGACTTGGTGGCGCTCCCGGTGTGGAGGGCTTCGTCGTCCTTACCCATGGCCTTGTCTCGTACGTTCATAGCTCGTTTACCGAACATCCTGGCGAACCATTCGAGAGGTTGCTCGGCAAGTTGTCCTATGGTTTCTATGCCTTCGTGCTTCAGCCTGCCCGCAGTCTTGGGCCCGATTCCCCAGAGCTTGCCCACCGCTAAAGGCGCCAAGAACTTAGCCTCTTCGCCAGGCTGTACAACCACCAAGCCGTCTGGCTTGTCCAGGTCGGACCCGATCTTGGCAACGGTCTTACAGGTGCCTACTCCCACCGATACTATCAAGCCGGTCTCTTCAAAAATACGCCGCTTCAAATCTAGGGCGACCGCCAGGGGTTTTGATCCGCCATTAACCACATCTGTGATATCCAGATATGCTTCGTCCAGTGAGAGTGGCTCAACGATCGAAGTGAGGTCTCGGAAGATGGCCATGACCTCGCCTGACTTTTCACGATAGCGGGTGAACCTGGGTGACACTATTATCCCCTGCGGGCATCGATGCACTGCCGTTCGCATGGGCATGGCCGAGTGTACCCCAAACTGCCTGGCTTCGTAGGATGCGGTGGCCACAACGCCTCGGTTCTCCGGACGGCCGCCCACTAGGACGGGTTTGCCTACCAGATCGGGGTTGTCCAATTGCTCTACGGCGGCGTAGAAAGCGTCTAGGTCGGCGTGGATGATATGCCGCAATGCCGAGACCTCTATCGTGCCAAGTTCAACTACCTGAATTCTCGAAAGGTACACCTTATTGTAATGCGATCCACAGCCCAGGTCAGTAAGCTGGTTTCAGACGAACAATCGCATGATTTATATCAGATGAAGAGGGTAAGGTCAGTTGATCGACCGCGTGTCCTCGGTTGTTTCGAAGGCCACTGGAATGACGGATGTAACCTGCAGGCGATACAATATCGCTTGATTCAGGTATGCGCCAGACGATGAGTTTAGGAGGTCCAATGACAACGATACTTGAGGATTACATCGCCAAGCACCCAGGCTCTGCACAAAGGTACTTGGAGGCCTCTAAGATTTTCCCTGGCGGCGTGACTCATGACACACGCTACGCCCAACCCTTCCCTCTGTACATGACCCACGGCAGCGGGCCACGTAAATGGGATGTCGACGACAACGAGTATATCGATTACGTGTCTGGACACGGGGCGCTGTTGTTAGGGCATTCACATCCGGACATTGCCGAAGCCGTCTCTAAACAGATACAACGCGGTACGCACTTGGGTGCCTCCACAGATGATGAGATTCGCTGGGCCCGCGCCATCAAAAGATTGATGCCCTCCATCGAAAAACTGCGCTTCCACAGTTCCGGGACAGAGGCCACCCTGATGGCCATGCGCCTTGCTCGGGCATACACTGGCAAGACCAAGGTCATCAAGCTGCAGGACCATTTCCACGGCTGGCATGATTATGCGATGGCCGGTTCAGACCGATCTGCGCCTGGTATACCCGAAGCCAGTTGGGGGACCATGCTTGTTGTCCCTGCCGGAGACCTGGCGGCCGTGGAAGACACGATGAATGGAGATCTCGACATCGCGGCCATAATCTTGGAACCGACCGGCGCCCATTTTGGTCAGCTGCCTTTTGACGTGCCCAGCTATTTGAAAGGACTGAGAGAACTCACCGCCCAGAATGGCGTTATCCTTATATTTGATGAAGTAGTGACCGGATTTCGAGCTGCGCCTGGCGGCGTCCAAGAACGCTACGGTATCAGGCCAGATCTGACGACCTTGGCCAAGATAGTGGCCGGCGGCCTGCCCGGCGGGGCTGTCGGAGGCAAGGCAGACATCATCGACATGATCGCCCACCGAAACGACCCGGACTGGGACAACAATCACCGTGTTTATCATCCGGGAACGTTCAACGGGAATCCTCTTTCGGCCGCTGCAGGTGCCACTGCGCTGGAGATGATTGCTAGCCAGCCTATCAATCAGCAGGCGGACGCAATGGCAGACAGACTAAAAAAGGGGATCAATGAGGTGCTGGGCAAGCTGGAGATCCCTGGTCACGCCCACGGCATTGCGTCCATGATTCACGTGGTGTTAGCCGACTGCGATTGCAACCGCGAACTCTGCACCATGTCCCATGTCAAGATTGCAGAGGCCAACGCCTCCCCGGCGGTGACAGCCATGAAACGTGGCCTTCAGAACAGGGGAGTAGACATTATGAGCCGGGAAACATTCTTAGTGTCGGGTACGCACACCGACCAGGATATTGATCAAACGCTCAACGCCTTCGAAGACACCATGGCGGCGGTAAGGGCGGATGGGCTGGTCTAAGGAGTCGTTTCAGAAGCGTCCTTGCGCCTGGGCAAAAGCCTTGATTTTGTCGAAATCAGTACGGCCAACACTACCGCCAATAAGATAACTACTAGCCAGCAGTCCTAGCGGGGTGACTTTTCCTGACAGTCGGAGATTTCTTGTGTTTCAAGGTGACCTGGCTAAAACTTGAAATGGTGGATTCTTTGTCAGAGTGAATCGGTCCGGTAGATTCCGTGTCAACGAAAGTCCTCCGGAATACGTTGACTTGGTTCGTTATCACCGCCGCTTCACGACCGCCCGGGTCGACGTAGGTTCTGAGTTAGATTCATCATAACCTCGTAGGGTATCACGGGCTCCTTTAGCAGGATTTCTGGGTTAATGACTATATCGGACGCAAATAAGGCAGCCGATTATGGCCGTCTATATACTTCTACGTCGATCGTCTTATACCGTTGCGGATGAGACGTGGGTCAGTGGACTAAAGACATCACAATAAAATTTGCCGGTGGGTGATGCTCCTGTCTCACGATTCTGGTAGAATCCCTCAATCTGACCCTGACTGCACGTAATGAGGTGGATCACCATGCCTAGTTTTACCGATAAGTTGACCGTCGGCGGCAGCGAGATGGATATGTATGCCGCTCTCCCTGATGGCCCAGGTCCTCATCCAGCGGTGGTTATCGCATTTCATGTTGGAGGGTTGGACGATTTTGACCGGAAGATGGCTGATCAACTAGCAGACGCAGGGTTCGTGGCCGTGGTGCCGGATCTGTTCCATAGGTTCCCTCGAAGCGTGATGGACGGACCGCGCTTGGATCGCCTGGGTCATCTTCAGGATCCGGACATCATTGCCGACATGAATGCCGCCGTCGACTTCCTGACTGCCAATTCATCCATTGACAGTAACCGATTAGGAGTCACGGGCTTCTGCATGGGAGGGCGCATTGCCTGGCTGATGGCTGCTTCTAACCCAATCTTCAAATGTACTGTGCCATTCTACGGCGGCAACATTATGGGCAATTGGGGCCCTGGTAACACCCCGTTCTCCATGGCCAACAACATCAACTGCCCCATGCTGTTCCACTTTGGCGCAGAGGACGGCAATCCATCGGTGGCAGATAGGGATTCCTTCGATGCGGAACTCACACGGCTAGGTAAAGATTTTGAGTTTCACACCTATGAAGGTGCTGGCCATGCCTTTATGGACTACACAAATCCAGAGCGCCATCATGCCGCGTCAGCTGCCGCTGCCTGGCCACGGACCATCGACTTCTTCAATAAGCATCTGAAATAAAAATCCCGATTCGCTGGGAAAATATATCCGAACTGAAAGGTGTCGCATGACGTCGTTTTGGGAAAAAGTACAGGTGAATGGGACTGAGATGGATGTTTACGCCAGCGTGCCTGACGGAACTGGCCCTTTTCCTGCCGTAGTTGTGGCGCAGCATGCTACAGGCGTCGACAAATTCATCCAGGACGTAGCCGACAAGCTGGCCGTAGCGGGTTATGTTGCCGTGGCTCCTGATCTATTCCACAGAATCACCGACGAGATGGTGGAGAGCACTGGGAAGTCCAAACGTGACCAATTGAGCGACCCATTAATCATCGACGATATCAATGCCACCGTCGATTTCCTTACGGGATACTCGTCTGTAGATTCGAATCGGGTGGGTATCACTGGGTTCTGCATGGGTGGCAGAGTTACCTGGCTGGCTGCAGCAACCAACCAGATCTTCAAAGCTGCAGTGCCCTACTATGGAGGCAATATAATGGTGCCTTGGGGTGACGCCGCCGAGGCTCCTCTGGCCCTGACCTCGGGTATAAAGTGCCCAGTTTTGTTTCACTTCGGGGAGATCGACGAGAACCCTTCCCAAGACGATATGCTCGTCCTGGATAAGGAACTTTCCGCGAACAGCATCCCACACCAGTTCTATACCTATCCGGGTGCCAATCACGCCTTTATGAACCCGGCTAATCCGCCGCGTTACCAGCGGATTGCCGCAGAGATGTCGTGGCCCCGCACGTTAGACTTTTTCGGCACTCAACTCAAAGGACCTGATGGCTCCGGGGCGGATGCGCCGCCCTGTGAATGATTCATCTACAGATTTAGGAGATACCATGCCCCGCGTATCATTGGATTTGGAACTAGCAGATGACCGGGCGATTGCTAATTCAGACGGCTGGAGGATCGCTCCCGGCTTGGTACCAGGAGAATCTAACCAAGGTTTGGTTGCTGAGATGGGCGATAGCCCGGCGCGGCTCCCGGACTATGACGACTCTGGTTGGGAGAACGATTCAGATATCCAGAAACGTCGGTCGGTTGGATTCACGTTTGCCTGGTACAGGATCAAGATCACCATTCCATCCGAAGTCAAAGGCGAGAGTGTTGCCGGAGGACGGGTCTGGTTCGAAACCAACGTAGATAACTACGGGGAGGTCTACATTGACGGGAAGATTGATGGAGACAAATGGGTTGTAACTGGCAATAACACCCCTAAACGTATCCTGATTGAAGACCCGGCAGTTCCGGGAACACAACATACCATCGCTGTGTTGGTAGCAAATGCCCCTTTAGGTGCACCAGTGGGCACAATATTTATGCGGTACGCTACTCTGGCGTTCGAGCCGGCGCCGGGATCCAGAACCTAGAAAACTCGCGTATATCAAGATCATGCTATCCGGCCGGCGGCCTGTAATCAGCGCCCGTCGGCCGGTTCGATTTTGGAGGTACCATGAATAGCCAATCGTTTGCGGGAAAGCTGGCTGCGCCGGAATTTCCGCAAGACTTGGAGTGGGTGAACTCAGATCGACCACTAACCATGCAGGAGCTTCGGGGCCGGATTGTGATCCTGGATTTTTGGACGTATTGTTGAATTAACTGCGCGCATATTTTCCCGCAGTTGCGGAAACTGGAAAAGAAATACGCCAACGAATTGACCGTCATCGGTGTCCATTCAGCCAAGTTCCCCAACGAGAAAGACACCTCAAATGTTGACAAGGCCGTTCACCGCTACCAGCTTGAACATCCAGTTATTAATGACGGACAGTTCCAAGTGTGGCAGCAGTATTCTTGCCGCGCTTGGCCCACACTGATGTTCATTGACCCGTCCGGCAATATCATGGGCAAACATGAAGGTGAGATGTCTTTCGATGACTTCGACAACTTGATGTCTCAGATGGTTACTGAGTTCGAGGGCCAAGGCAGCCTTACTCATCAACTGGGCCCGACTTCGTATATACCACCGGTTGATACACCCCTCAGCTTTCCTGGCAAGGTTTTAGCTGATGGTCCTGGCAATCGTCTGTTCATAGCGGATACCAATCATAACCGTATCGTTATAACGTCTCTAAGCGGTTCTGTTAAACAGGTTATCGGGAGTGGGGCAGAGGGATTGGCTGACGGTGATTTCGCGACCTGTTCTTTTAATCATCCTCAAGGCATGTTCCTTGATTCTGAGACTCTTTACGTGGCCGACACCGAGAACCACGCGATACGGCAGGTTGACTTGGACAATGGAACCGTGGAGACCGTTGCTGGTAACGGTAATCAAGGAAACACCAGTGAAGGACGAGGCGAGGGCCGGACCAAGGAACTTTGCTCTCCGTTTGACCTGGTGAAGCATGACGGCATTCTATACGTAGCGATGGCTGGCGTTCACCAACTTTGGTCTATGGATGTGAAAGATGGCACGATTGGGCCCTTCGCGGGTACCGGAGGAGAAGCCATCACCGACGGGCCTCTGTCCTCCGCTCTGCTGGCACAGCCGTGTGGCATAACAACCGATGGGGCAAGACTCTACTTCGCTGATAGCGAGACCAGCTCGGTGCGCTCCGCGGATATCGATCCATCGGGTAGAGTCAGGACCATAGTCGGCCTGGACCTGTTCGTGTTCGGAGACGTTGATGGGTCAGACCACCACGTTCGCCTGCAGCACCCCATCGGCATCACCCACCACGAGGGCGTGCTGTACATTGCCGACACATACAACCATAAAGTGAAACAGGTGCTGCCTGTTACCAGAAGTGTTTTCTCTGTGCTGGGTAACGGCGAGGCAGGCCATGTTGATGGCCCGGCCGATCAAGCGCAATTCTCCGAACCCAGCGACATCAGCTTTGCCAACGGAAAGATGTACATCGCTGATACCAATAACCACGCCATTAGGGCCGCGGACGTTGAGTCTGGGACTGTGTATACCCTGGAGATCTCTGGACTTCGGTGATCGGACATCTAGGCCAAATGAGAAGGGAGTGGAGTCGTTGGCTTCTCAGGAATCGACAGGTGTTGGGCCCAGCGTCCGCGGTTGCGGGGACTGTATGGATGGGACTTATCTGTGATTTCTCGTATCTTGTCGGAGAAGACGCCACGCGTCCATCGGATTCTGGAACTGTTTCTTGGCCGGGAGATTGGCTGGGCGTATCGTACTCTATTCTATGCTGGCCGCTTTTCTCCAAGGGAACACCGCCGAGGATCGGACATACGTTCGGCGGTATCTATGGTGTGATTCGCAGTTGGGTACAGGATTTCCGAAGGGTTCCACCATTCATTTGTTGACGGGCGGTCAACCACAGTAGCGGACACGGTCGTGGATTGGATCTCCGCAGTGGTTTTGTGGGCCGCCTTATACCAGCAAGTCTTATCTCGGAGGGCGACTAACAGAATTTAGATATTGCTATACCGCTTTTGTAAGGATGGCGGAAACCTGGGGCTACGAAAGATTATTCAGGGCTTTCCGGTGGATGGTAAGGATGCGGTCCATTCCGGCCAGGTCTGTTTCCACGCTGGTTGAACCTTCTGGGAAATGGTGTTTCGCCAAGCCTTGGACAACCGGTATTTGCTCCGGGTCCATTTCTAACAGGATTATTCCAGTAGGCTTTAGTTTGGCTTCCGCTTGGGTCAATAGGCGTCTAATTAAGACTAGGCCGTCCGTGCCGCCGTCCAGAGCCAATAACGGTTCCTGCTGGACTTCAGGCTGGAGGGTTGGGATGCGGTCAGACCGGATGTAAGGCAGGTTGGCTACTATCAAGTCTACTGGTTCTGGCACCGCATCTAGCAAGTCGCCAATCCCTAATGTCACTCGATCTCCAACACTATGGGCCCGGATATTGTAGGCTGCCACGTCCAAGGCGGCGTCGGCCACATCTACTGCGAAGATCTTGGCCGCAGGCAAGTGGATGGCCAGGTTGATGGCGATTGCCCCGCTGCCCGTACCGACATCTGCGATAGTTAATTCTCTAGACTCCATCCCCATCATAGCCATAAATAGAGCGTGCTCGACAAGACCTTCTGTCTCAGGTCGGGGTATCAGTACAGATGGGGTAAGCACTACGTTTATGCCGTAGAACTCTCGCATACCCAAGATGTAGGCTAACGGCTCCCGTTGGTAACGCCGCGCCAATAGCGACTCCAAAGCCTCTTGTTGCTGGGCTGATACTTCGGTTTCTTGCTCGGCGAAGATGTTTTGACGCCCCATACGCATCACGTTCATTACCAGCACCTCTGCCTCGAGTCGGGCGTCGGGGATACCGGCTGCTTCTAACTTTTGGTGAGTGCCTTGGAGCACAGTACGGAGCGCAGGCATATACCGTTTTTTATCCTACCGGGCGATTAACATATGGGTGGGGAAGCTAGTCCGAAACCGCATGCCAAAGGGGAGAAAACAACGATGTGTAACCCAATCGCTCTGCCTAGGCAGTGGCTTCGGTCAGAAGCCGTTCTTCTTCCCAAGCGCTCAGGCGGTCGAACATGTCTTCGAGACCTCCGTCCATGAGCCTCGGTATATCGTGAAAATTTGCGTTGCTGCGGTGGTCAGTCACCCTGTCTTGAGGGTAATTATACGTCCGAATCTTCTCCGAGCGTTCGGCTCCGCCCACCTGGGAACGGCGGTTTTCGCTGATCTCGGCGTCATGCCGCTGCTGTTCTGCCTCGAACAACCGGGAGCGAAGCATCGACATCGCCCGTTGCTTGTTTTTGTGCTGCGAACGCTCATCCTGGCAGACCACAGTTAGACCGGAGGGTTCGTGAACGATCCGCACGGCGGTTGCTACTTTATTGACGTTCTGCCCACCGTGCCCTCCGGCGTGGAAGATGTCAATACGAATCTCGTTGGGATCGACCTTTACTTCTACCTCGTCAACTACCGGCAGCACGGCTACAGTGGACGTTGAGGTATGAATTCTGCCCTGGGTTTCTGTATTAGGAATACGCTGTACCCGATGTACGCCGCTCTCGAATTTCATGCGGCTGAACACGCCTTTGCCTTGTATCTCAAACACTATTTTGTTGAACCCGCCAACCTCTGTGGGGTTGGAGTCCATGACCTCGACTTTCCAGCCTTGGTTGGTCGCGTATCTGGAGTAGGCGCGGTAGAGATCCGCGGCAAATATACCTGCTTCGGCTCCACCGGTACCGGCGCGAATCTCCATGATTACGTCGCGTTCGTCGTTAGGGTTTTTGGGGAGCAACGCTAGGCGAAGCGCTTGAGTGAGTTCTTCCAACTTAGCTTGGGAGTTGTCCAACTCCTCTTTGGCCATTTCGACTAACTCTTGGTCTGACCCTTCTTTGACCAGAGCCTCAAGGTCTCCAATCTCACTGACCAGGTTTTTGTATTCTCCCCCGATATTCACCAGATTTTCTAGGGAGGCGCGTTCCCGAGCCAGGGCCTGGATGCGTTCGAAATTGGCCGCAACGTCAGGATCTGCCATGGATTCTTCAATCTCACGGTAGCGTTCGATAACGGGGTCTAGTTTGTCAAGCATCGTGGCCATGGCCGAGTCATTCTCTTGATATTCGACTATGTCTATTATAGGCAATACGGGTGTGTCGAATACCGCAATATGAGACCAAGTTTAACTGAGGAATTAGGGATAAACAAGCGGGAATTCGGAAATTCACGAAGGGGAACGTGGGCCCGAAATACTTTAGGGCCTGTGCCCCCTTGACCGGCATCCTTAAAGTCTTAATAAGCTTTCTTGACTCCCCAGTGTAAGGCCACGGTCCCAAATCCGAGACGTCGGTAATTGACGTCTTCTAATCCCAAGCCAGTCAGCATTGATGCCAATTGGTCTGCCGCAAGGAAATAGTCTACGGACCTAGGGAGATAGGAGTATGCCGAACGGTCACCGGCAACCAATCTGCCAATAAGCGGTACTAAGCAGTGAAAGATAGGCCGAAATAGCGTCGATTTCACCCCAGGATTCATGGGCGCAAGCTCTAAGATGGCCACCCGCCCTCCCGGCCGGACTACCCGGACCATCTCCGATAGTGCTTTCTCAACATCTGGCATGTTTCTAAGGCTGAACCCGGCGGTGGCGCAGACAAAACTATCGTTGGAGAAGGGCAGTGAAAGGGAGTCTCCTGACATCATAGTGATTGAACTAGACAATCGCCTGGAGAGTATTTTGGCATCTGCTCTAACTACCATTTCCCGGAGCAAGTCGAGACCTACGGTATGCTTGATCCCTGGCCGTTTGGCCAATGCTATTGCCAGATCGCCAGTTCCACTGGAAATGTCTATAGCTGGGCCATTTAGATCATGGGCTGCCAGTGCGGCCGTCCGGCGTTTCCAACGGCGGTGCATGCCTAAGGTCATAAGGTCGTTCATAAGGTCGTAGCGGCCCGATATCCGCGAGAATAGGTCCGCGACGTACCTCTGTTTCTCGGCGCCTTGGAGTTCAGCCATTATGAAGTGGGACTAAGCCTCAGGGCCTTGGTATTGCAGGTCTCCGGGCATGTTTCGATCCACTCCAAGTGCAACCAATATTCTGGCCACCACGAAGTCCACTATATCGTTGATGCCTTGCGGATTAAGGTAGAACGCAGGTTCCGGTGGGATCACGATAGCGCCCATGCGACTCAGTGTAAGCATGTTTTCTAGGTGGATACTGTGGAGCGGCGTTTCCCTGGGCACCAGCACTAATGGGCGACGCTCCTTAAGGCATACATCGGCGCTTCGTAGTAGCAGGTTACCGGACAGTCCACCGGCGAGGGACGCGATGCTGTTCATGCTGGCGGGAACGATCACCATACCGGCGGTAGGGTAAGTTCCACTGGCTACCGGGGCGCGCAACTCGTTTATGGGGTAGTGGGCGAATGACGGGTGTTCCTGCCATTCTACCAGTGTTTCGTTATAGTTCTCTCCTAACTCTTCCTGCCATACCAGGCGGCCGGCATTGGAACACAATGCCACGGTTGAAATGTCTCGGCGCAGCAATTCGTCCACAGTCGCTCGTGCCATGACTGCTCCGCTAGCGCCTGAGATACCGACCACCACTGGATTTGTTCTGGCTGGGCTCAAAGCGTAACCGCCAATACTGTGAAAGTGAACAACACCATGGAAATCACGCTGTTGTATTGGAATAGCGGCGACCGAAGCTTGGACAGATCGTCTGGCTTGAGCAGTCCGTTTTCAAAGGCCAGGAGGATAACGGAGATGGCCCAGCCGATGAAGTAATAAAAGGACAAATCCAACCAGAAGCCTAAGGCCAAGAGGCAAGCAGCAGCAGCGGCGTGCATGGCTCTGGTGGTTTTCAGGGCGGCGGATATACCGAACCTCTTAGGAAAGGAATTCACCCCGTATTTCTGGTCAAAACTCAGGTCAGCACAGCCGTAGACGATGTCGAACCCACCGGCCCATAGTGCGACCGCGGCTGACAGGAGTACTGCTTCCGGGTCGAGGCGTCCAGTGACTGCGATCCAGGCCGCGGAAGGCGAGATCGCCAGTGCCCAGCCCAAGAAGAAATGGCAGGCCCAAGTGTAATACTTGGCGAAGGAATACATTACTACGTAGGCGGCGGCCACCGGCGCCAATGCCAGCGCCAGCCCGTTCAACTGAGCCGCTGCGTAGAAGAACACTCCAGTGGCTATTACCATCAATCCCAATACCTCGAAGGGCTTCAGCTTACCTGTGGGCAGGTGGCGGTTTGCCGTTCGCGGATTGTGGACGTCTTCTTTTCTGTGGAGGAATCGGTTGGCTGCCATGCCAAGTGTTCTGACGCCAGTGATGGCGACTGTTATCCAGACAAACACACTCCAACCCGGCCATCCGTCGGCAGCCAAGACCATGCCCATGAAACAGAAGGGCAGGGCGTAGAGTGACTCCCAGATCCGGATGGTACTCAGATAACGAGGTACCCGAGTGGCTATCAATCCGGCGGGAGTTGTTATAGCGTTGGCCGACATGCTTTGTATCTTCTCACATCGCCACTAGCTACGCATTGAAGGGTGTTGTTCTCCCTAGTGCCTAGCAGGTCGTCAGATTCCGTAGTCTGACCATTTGCCGTCGACCAGTTCTTTTACAGCAGGATCCATCACGATGTCCGGTGGCCATTCGCGGTTGCGTCCGCTCTCGGCGGGCATCTTGATGGTGGCATCGATGCCAACCTTTCCGCCGAACTTGGTTGTAGCTGTTCCAATGTCCAAGTCATCGACCGGACCGTCAGCGAACACGAAATCGCGCCCCGGGTCGATGTTGTTGGTGACGCGCCAACCTACCTCGGAGATATTGTGGACGTCTACATCTTGGTCTACTACGATTATCGCCTTGACCAGGCTCATCAATCCCAAACCCCAAAGTCCATGCATCACTTTGCGGCCCTGCCCTGGATACTCTTTCTTAATGGATACGATTACTAGGTTGGTGAAGGAACCCTCAGCTGGCATATTGATGTCCACTACTTCGGGCAAGACCAATTTCATCAATGGCAAGGACAGCCGCTCGGTCACTTTGCCCATGTAGTAGTCCTCCATGGGCGGCCGGCCAACGATAGCGGCAGGGTAGATGGGGTCTTTCCGGTGGGTGATGCAGGTCACATGAAAGACGGGGTAGGGGTCTTCCATCGAATAATAGCCGGTGTGGTCGCCAAAAGGTCCTTCATCCCGCTCTTCGCCAGGTGTCACGTAGCCCTCGAGGACTATCTCTGCTTGGGCCGGGACCAAAAGGTCGTTGGTCTTGGCTTTGACTAAGTCCACCCCTTCTTCGCGCAAGAACCCCGCAGCTGCCATTTCGTCCATGTCCGGTGGCAGCGGTGCCGACCCGGTCCAGACGGTTGCGGGGTCGCCACCCAGAGCTACTGCAACGTCTAGTTTCTCCAAGCCCAGCTCGTTGCTGATCCGGTAGTGATGGGAGCCGACTTTATGAGTCTGCCAGTGCATGCCGGTTGTCCGCTTATCGTAGACCTGCATTCGATAGGTGCCGTAGTTTTGGACGCCTGTCTCTGGGTCCTTGGTGATAACCAAGGGAAGGGTGACAAACGGTCCTCCATCGAGAGGCCAGCACTTCAGGATTGGAAATTTATAGAGATCAACTTCGTCGCCTTGAACCACGAATTCTTGGCATGGGGCGCTGTTCACTGTCTTGGGTTGGAAGGAGCCCATCTGCACCAATCGACCCAGAGTGCGGAGTTTGTTAACCAGTCCTTTCGGAGGGCCGTGCATGATGTCCAGGACACCTTCGATCCGGCCGACAAGTTCGTCCAAGTTATCGACGCCTAGAGCCCACGCGGTGCGCTGGGTGGAGCCGTACATGTTGATTATAACTGGGGTGTCGAAACCGATCACATTCTCAAAGAGCAGGGCCGGGCCCCCCGACTTGATTACACGGTCGGTTATCTCCGTGATCTCCAGCTCATGATTCACAGGAGTGGTGATGCGGCGCAGATCGCCCTTATCTTCCAGGAAAACTATGAATTCTCTGAGGTCTTTGAAGTTCATTTGATGGTGGAAGCCGTCCAGTGGTGGTTACTTAAAGTGCCGGGATATTGTAGCCGCTGGGCAGTCTTGGCATCAAACTAGAGCATTCTATGCCCGGGGCAATCGAAGCGCGCCGGCGAGTGCTTTATAGGATGGGAGGGCAGTGGCGAAAGAACAGGGCCGGCAGAACGCCAGCCCTGTTTGAGGTCCGGTCTGATTCCAAGTTGGTTTAGAAGCTAGAGGAAGACTCGGTTCGCATTTTGCTGAAGCAATCGCTGCAGTAGACCGGGCGGTCTCCTCGCGGTCGGAATGGTACCATGGCATCGTTGCCACACTCGGCGCAGTTGATGGGAAACATCTCTTTAGGGCCGTCCTGGTACATCCCAGCCGACCTCTGTTCGGAGCGGCGTACTGCCCGGCAGCTGCGGCAGCGCTTAGGTTCGTTTCCGAACCCCCGGGCCTGGAAAAATTCTTGCTCGCCCGCGGTAAAGATGAATTCTCCGCCACACTCCACACAAGTAAGGGTCCTGTCTGACAATGCCACTGGTTGACCTCCTGGCTCCTCGCCCCTAGATTGGCTCCCCTGGCCAACTTGTGCTGATTGGAAAACGGACCTCTTCCAGAGAACTTTTGCCAACCTGCTCAGCCTGACCCTGGTTTTGCTTGGGGCACATTATAACCATTACAATCGCCGTTGCAACCGAAATTTACGTCTATCTCCAAATGCATTGTGAGAGGTAAACCAATATTGTGATAGCAAATAAGCTACGAAAGTCGTAACATGAGTGACCATTAAAACGCTACCTGTAACCAGTCCTTTGCCGGGTTCCAATGCCTACATGAATGGAGTCCGTTAACGGCAAAGACGGAACTTAAGATCACTGGGGACGCCTTTTGTGATGGGCTCTCACAATCTTTGAGAATTAATGGCCTGGGCTGGAGAAGTGAGTTGGAATGGGACGTTTACTCGGCATCTACCAAGAAGCACGACGACGCCTTGAAGACTGCCCACAGCCGTTGACCGGGCTGGATCCGCATCTCTTCTAACGACGCTCCGGTTATATTGCACCGTAGAGATTGTCCGCAGTCCAACGTGATGGCGTAACCAGGAGGGCGGGACTCTATGGATATGACTTGACCAGGAATGCGGTTTCGAGCTGAGGAACCGACAAGGTCTTCTTTAGACAGAATGATATCTGACGCTCTGATGCCAATGGTTACTCGGGTGTGTTCTCCTTTAGGTGACGGGCCACTGGAGATGTGTGAATCCAGAGGGACTTCAAGCTGCAGTCCAAGGCCGGCGCAAGTCATGGTTCCGTCGTGAGGGTTCCGTTCTTGGACAGATAGGTCAAACAGGTTTTCTACGCCCACTAATCGGGCCACCCGGCCTTGCCCTGGCTGCCCTAAGACCTCCAATGGATTGCCAGTGACCAAGGCGCGGCCCTCATGCATGACCTGTACAGCATCGCCAAGAGCCAGCGCTTCCTCTCTGTCATGGGTCACCAGCATCACCGGCACTGGCGACCGAACCAACATAGCCCGGATCTCTCGTCTCAGGTTCCGGCTTAGCTCTGTGTCCAGCGAGGCGAAAGGCTCGTCCAATAGCAACATTGCAGGCTTCGGCGCCAAAGCTCTGGCCAAAGCGACGCGTTGCTGCTGGCCGCCGGAGAGTTCCCATGGATAACGCTCGCCAAGGCCGCTCAACTGAAACAGATCGGATAGCTCGGAAACCCGTTCCTTTGTAGCGTCACAATCAATGTTCTTGATGCCAAAGGCTATATTCGACGCAACTGTCAGGTGTGGGAAAAGATGGTACTGCTGGGTCAGGTAACCGAGACGACGTTCATGGGTTGGAACCCAGATGTTGTTGGCGGCGTCAAAGACGATACGCCCTCCTATTTCCACATGGCCCGCCACCGGATGTAAAAGGCCCGCTATGGCCCTCAAAGTGCTGGATTTGCCTGCGCCGGAGGGGCCGAACAAGACCAAAACTTTCCCAGGCTGGATCTCCCAATCGGTTTCAAATTGGAAGTCACCCACCTTGCATTGGACCCATCCGCTTGCCGCCATTTGCGGAGTTCGTTCCGTAATCATCTGCCTTGCCACTTCCGGCGGGTGAAGGTTCCTAGTAGCACCAACACCAGTATCGAACCGGCTAAAAGAATGACCGAGAGTGCGAGGGCGCTATCAATGTTGCTCTCCATGGTTGCAATTATTGCTAAGGGCATGGTTTGGGTCTCACCGGTCAAACTACCCGCAAACATCATAGTTGCTCCGAACTCAGACAAAGCCCGAGCCCACGCCAAACCCAACCCGGTGACCATCGCCGGAGATGCCAAAGGCAATGTAATCCGGAAGAAGGTCCTCCACGGGGAAATACCTAATGTTTGTGCCACATCTTCATAGTCTGTGGCCACCGACTGAAACCCCAGTTTGGCAGAACGTATGAATAAAGGAGAGGCAACGAATATCTGGGCGAAGACCACGGCTGTGGTGGTGAACGGAATGGTCAACCCGATGGATTCTAGGCCTGACCCGATTAGTCCGTTGCGCCCGAAAGCCATCAGCATCGCAACGCCAGCCACCACTGGTGGCAATATCAACGGAAGTTCCACTAGACTATCTACAGTTCTGGCCCACAAGCTTTCGCTTCTGGCCAGAAGGTAAGCGAAAGGCGCTCCCAACAGCACGACAACCGCCATGCTAATCACGCTCGTTACCAGAGATAACTTCAGAGCAGTAAGGGCAATGTCTCCCGTGACCGCGACCAGAAAATCGCTCTGTTGGGCGGTTCGTATTAACAGAGCGATTACTGGTAGTCCTATGAACAAAACATAAAGAAGGGCGCCGCTATTACCGAGAATCGTGGCTGGATGATTGGTTGTTCGTGACGTTCCGATCATGGTGAGCTGAATCCGTGGCTTGCCAGGACGTGTTGTCCGGCTTCCGACATGACAAAAACCAGAAACATCTCTGCGAGTTCTCTCTCTTGTGCATTTTTGAGAATGGCCATTGGGTACCGGGCGCCGACGTTCGTTTCCTTAGGGAACTCTATAACTTTGATATCTCCTTCTCGACGGGCGGCCTGGACATCAGTTCGATAGACGATTCCGGCATCCACCTCGCCCAAGGCAACTTTCTGGGCCACACTCCTCACGTTGGGTTCTTCAGAAACAATGTTCGAAAGAACTCTGTCCTTGAATGATTCGCCGCCTTGAGAAATGTTTATTAAAACCTGCCGAGAGTAAGCGCCTGCCGGAACGCTATTTTGGGCCAGTACAAGCTTAACTCCAGGCAAGGCAAGGTCGGGGATCGTGCCAACCGGGCCGCCATTCGCTGCGATGAGCACCAAAGCATTAGCGGCAAAATATGACGTTGAACCATCTATCATGTCCGCTGCTAATAATGGATCCATCTGAAGGTCATCAGCTGATGCGAAGATATCTGCTTTGGCTCCGAACTCCAATTGGTAACGCAATCTCTGGCTGCCCGCAAAGTCCAGCTGCACATCTACGCCGAGGTTGTCCTCTTCAAATGCTTCTGCCATATCATTGAACGCTTCGGCCAACGAAGATGCCGCCATAACTCGCAGTTCGGTTCCGCTGTCATCGCAGGAAACAACCGCGAACATAAGCGAAATAATTAGGGCAAATTTGCTCAAGTTACACATGACTAGAATGCCTGATTGTAAAGTTAACTTGATATAATGGCAAGTATAAGGTAATTTAGAGTATGCCTCGCAACACCCATAGCCTTGAAAATAACTTGAAACAGGTTCGGACCAAAGCCGGACTCACTCAGGGACAACTGGCGGCTAGCGCTCGGATCAGTCGCCAAGCTTATTCAGCTTTGGAGTCCGGTAGCGCGAACCCGTCGACCGAAGTCGCTCTCCGTTTGGCAAAGGTGTTACGAAAAACGGTTGAGTCGCTCTTCTACATCACAGAGCGGCCACAAATTGTCATAGAAGCTGAATTGGTCAGCGGCTCTGCTTTTGAGACCTTGTCAGGTGCTACCGGACAACGGGCTCGTCTTTTTCGCGTGGGTTCCAAGATGTTCGCCCGACCGCTGTCTGGGCCCCAGAATACTCGCCATACCGTAGTCGCGGCGGAAGGGTTAGTGGTATCTCAAGCCAACACTGGCCGTCAGATCACCGTACAACCCTTTGACTCTGAAGATGTTGAATCGCCCACTTTGACCATGCTGGGCTGCGACCCTGCGGCAGGGCTCCTGGAGTCAGGGCTACGCTCCAGAGGCATAGTCCTTGTGGCTGCTGAAGAGAGCAGCGGCGCGGCGCTGCTAGGCCTGGCCAACGGAGAAGCCCATATCGCTGGTTGCCACCTTCTGGACGAGACCACCGGTGCGTACAATAGATCATGGGTAGAACAATTGGTGCCTTTTCCCTGCACTCTAGTCACTTTTGCTTCCTGGCAACAGGGACTGATTCTTCCCTACAGGAATCCCAAGAATGTGAGCAGTGTCGCAGATTTGGCCAACCCAGAACTTCGACTAATCAACCGACAGATTGGTTCCGGCAGCAGGGCGCTTTTCGACCGGGCATTGGCCGCAGCTGGGATACCAACTTCGCTAGTAACTGGTTACCACCGTGAAGAGTCGGGCCATATGGCCGTAGCTGTGGCTGTGGCGTCAGGCATTGCCGATGTGGGAATCGGTGTGAAGGCGGCGGCAGTGGCCATGGGGTTGGATTTCGTCCCTCTTCAAGAAGAACGCTATGATCTTGTCATCCCTCAGCATTTCTTGTCTCATGAGCCGGTCCAGGCTTTGTTAGACCTGTTACGCCACCCGGTATTGCATCGTAAGGTGGAGAGTCTGGGAGGATACGACACCTCCAACATGGGACTCCAACCTTCATTTACCTAACTCCTATTTAACATTCTCATGCTTGACTGAGTCAGCGGCCTAGGTTGTAATGGGTCTACATGATGACTAAATAATCTGAAAGCGGGCCGGAGGTTAACTATGGCAATGGTACGATGCATCACCGAGATGGGGATGGGCGTGGACGTCCATGGTCTTGATTACACGAAAGCAGCGACACGCGCCGTGTTCGACGCGATCCACCATAGTAGTTTAGGATTCCAGCGGATGCTGGGCAAGACCGCCGATGATATGACTGTCGATGTGACCATCGGCGTTTCTCAACCAGACCAGGTTGATACTAAAGCGGTTCAAGCCACACTCCCTCATGGCAACGCCAAAGGTTCATGCAAGGCAGTCCTAGGCGGACTAGAGATACCTAGCGCGGAAGGCAATGACGGGATGCTAATTGCCAATGCTGTCATAATTGTTAGTTTCGACGACGGGAAATAGACGGGTGTATTCACAATTGGCCCCGAGGGAGGGGAAATGCCCTTCTTGATAAAAAACGAAGCTAGAGGAGCCATTTCCTCTTCGGGCACTCAGCCCACTATTTTAGTCGGCAAGGACAGCGGAGGAGAAAGGCTCACAGTAGTCGAAGCCGGTATTGATTCCGGCGCGGGCTTAGATTTGCATGTACACCCCGGTTACGAAGAAGCAACTCTGGTGATTGAAGGGGAAATTCAGGCGGTATTAGAAGGTGAAATCCGTACACTGGGGCCGGGAGATGTTCTTCTTGCTCCTGCAGGAGCCAAACATACCATCACAAATCAATCGGACGAACCGGCGAAAGTGCTGGCTATATACCCGACGACCAACCCTGAGAGGGTATTCGTTTAATGGTGTCTGGAATCGAACGAAATTCGATACAAAAAGGCCCAGGCATCGCCTGGGCCTTTTTGCGACTTAAAGCGTTAGTCTCTGAAAATACTAGCTCCCGTGGGTCTTGGTGGAAGCCAGTATAGTCTCTCTCTGACCGTTAACATCAACGCCGTGAACTGAGTTCATGTGTTCGCTCATGTCTTTGACGACATCGTCGTCCGTGTCAGCTTTTGCAATATATCGGCAGCCCTTGCCAGCGGAATCTAGAGCTAATGATAAAAGAGCATTGCAACGTACGAATCTGACCATTTTAGTTTCCTCCTGTATTTGGCTCGACGTATAAGTCGGGCTTCAACCTGGCAACTAGTCTACCTGATTGAAGGGTGGCGCTCACTCACCAGGATACTCCAAGCTGCAATATTTTACTCGACAGAACTCAACTCGTCCACACGTATTTACAAACAACTTGTTCAACCCCCGGATTTTATACGTGCCTGGCGAGCGATCTCCCAGATGTTTTCGACCCCTTTTTCACCCTGAACGCTGATTCTCACCAAAGCCCGTCCCTCGACGAAAAAAACGGTCGATGCCTCTTCTCCATTCAAATGCTCACCCATGATCCCTGTATTATCCTGGAATCCTTCTATGGGAACGGCAACCACCCCTTGAATCGTCTGGTCTTGCTTGATGCCTGCCAAGATACCGAGAGCCAAATCTCTAGTCTCAAAGAGAACGAGGCTTTCAAGTACGGTAAAGTCAGGAGCCCGTAGTTTTACTTGGACCGCAGGCTCGTCCTCATTAGTGGTGCCAGTCTCCTGAACGATTTCCGTGACGTGCACGTTGGGGAAATCGCTCGAGTCTAACAACAGGTCGCGGGGCGGGGTTGCACCGCTTAAACAAGCTGTCAACGATATTGGCAACAGAGTGGCCAAAGATATGGTAATCAGTTTGCGGGCGAGCACTATGGCTTGTTGTCTGATTCGGGGGTACCCCAGCCACCGGCACCTGGCGTCCGGATGCTGATAACGTCTCCGGATTCAACGTCTAATAATTCTTTGCCTGCCAGATTAACTTCTTCATAGCCACCCCTCAGCAGAACATTTTCGCCGGGTTCTCCGTGGTGGCCGCCGTGATAACCTGGAGGAGGCCGTTTTCGGCGCTCCGACATAAGCGTGACCCTTGCCGGGGAGAGAAACTCAACTTCACGGATTACGCCGTCTCCACCCTTGAACTTGCCATCTCCGCCTGAGCCCCTCCGCACGGCGTAGCGTTTTAGGCGCAGCGGGAACGCGAACTCCATGGCTTCAATTGGTGTATTCATAGTGTTGGTCATATGGGTATGAATGGCGGATATGCCGTCCTTGTCAGGTCTTCCGCCCATCCCTCCAGCGATGGTCTCGTAATAGACGAAAGGTTTGTTGCGGACTGGGTCATGGCCGCCGATAATCATGTTGTTCATGGTGCCCTGGCTGGCTGCGGGTATAACTTCAGGCAGCGCTTGAGCCATTGCTCCCAATAAAACGTCGGTAATTCGCTGTGAAGTCTCTACGTTTCCAGCAGCCACTCCTCGCTGGGGTTCAGGATTAACCAGACTTCCCAGGGGAGTATTTATTGTTAAGGGGCGCAGGCAACCTTGATTGGCCGGAGTTTGCTCGTCGAGCAGGCAACGCACGACATACAAACAGGCGGATGTTGTGACTGCCACAGGGGCGTTGATGCAGCCGGGCCGTTGGGGAGACGTGCCCGTAAAATCGATATATAACTCTTCACCAGAAACGGTGATGGCCACAGTGATGGGCACCAGCTCCTGGGTCAGACCGTCGTCGTCCATGTAATCGGTAACTTCGTAGCGGCCGTCGGGAATCTTGGCTATTGCTCGCCGGGTGACTCGCTCAGAGTAGTCTAGCAGGGCTGCCATATGCTCTAGGGTTTCTGCCAACCCATAGCGTTCGGTGACCTCTTTCATGCGCTGCTCGCCGACCTTGATAGCAGCGGTCTGAGCGGCGAGGTCCCCCTTTCGCTCATCCGAGGTTCGGGAATTGCGACAGATCAATTGGATGATTTCTTGGTTCAAACGGCCACGCCGGGCTAGCTTGATCGGTGGGATGATGGTCCCTTCCTGGTACAGTTCGGTGGACAAAGGGAGTGAACCAGGAGTCATGCCACCGACGTCAGCATGATGGCCACGATTGGCTACGAACCCGGTCAGAACTTTCTTGCCCTTCTCCTCCGAGTAGATGGGGGCCACCATTGTGATGTCTGGCAGATGACTGCCGCCCATGTAAGGGTCGTTTAATATAACAATGTCACCAGGGTTCAGGGAGTCAGGAAAGACTGTCAGAGCTGCCTTTACAGATGCAGGCATAGCTCCGAGATGTACGGGGATATCGGCCGCCTGTGCGACCATGTCCCCTTCGGGATTGAACACAGCGCACGAAAAGTCGCGGCGTTCTTTGATGTTGGGCGAGTAAGCGGTTCGTTGAAGCGCAACGCCCATCTCTTCGGCGACTGACTCGAATTTGCTCTTAAAGACTTGTAAGCTGATAGGGTCTACCGGCATCTACTACCTCTTTGGAACTTTCTACCGAGTCTGGGCATCTATAGTACTTCCTTCAAGATATCTGTTTGAGCTTGGCCGCCGTTCGGAGTTGTCAGATAGAAATATTCGGTACTCATCCAGTTATCCATGAAGTTCTGGTTAAGCGAGTTGAATGGGCCGTTGGGATCCAACTGTGTCTTGTGACGGCTAAGTGAATCTTTCTTAATCTCGACGTACGCTGAGACATCCCTGACGGTGGTCACGTAATCGTCCGGAGATCCGATAGCATCTAACGCCTCCTTAGCAAACGGTGGAGTGATTCCTGCTTCGAGCATTTCCTGCCACAGTACTCTGAAGTTACTTCTGGGAAAACATACGTGGTAGAAATGAGGCCGGTCATCTCCCATAGAATCGATTACTGCAGTGGTCCTCTGGTAGATAGTGACATGGTCTGGGTGACCGTAGCCGCCGGTGGGGTCGTGGGTAAACACCACGTCCGGTTTCAATTCGTTCAGGATGGCAGAAATCTTGGCTTCGACCATGGATGGCTCCGCCTGAAAAAGGCTGGCCGGATTATCGTTGTCATCGCTACCCTGCATTCCTGAGTCCCTATAGTCGAGGAATCGCACGTCTGTGATTCCAGTAACTTTCATTGCCTGACGAAGCTCCTCTTGCCGGACCCTCCAGAGGTTCTCCGACGTCGCCAGCGCGGGGTCACTGATCTCTCCGACATCGCCGTTGGTGGCGCATACCGTGGCAACCTTGTGTCCGTTATGGACCAGCTCGGCCAAGGTCCCTCCTGAACCGAATGCCTCGTCATCGGGATGAGCGAAGAAGCACACCACCTGAAGTTGAGAATTTCCCCGGGTCATAGATAGCTCCAATGATGCGGAGCCCGCATCTTTAATTCTAAGGCTTAATCAGGTTCTAGCAGCAAGTTGCCGAAAGTGTCCACTGCTCCGCCCCAACCTGGGGGTACCACGGTGGTGGAGTCCATTTGTATGACTAGCGCCGGGCCTGTGATTCGGTTGCCGCAGAGCAACCGTTCCCTCTGGTAAAGCGCGGACGCCAAGGCACCTTGCTGGAATATGACTTTAGTCTGGCCAATCAGCGCTGCCGCGGGGTCAGGTCCGCCAGAGATTTGTTCTTCAATAGCAGGCTTTTCCATGGGAACTTTTAGCTTAAGCCGCAGGTTCACCACCTCCACCGGCTCGTTCCGGTCGGCATATCCAAACCGGCGCAGGTGCGCCTTGTAGAAAGAATCTCCGATGACTTTCGACAGGTCTGACCTGGGTATATGTGATGGGTATTCCACAGTCAATTCAAAAGATTGGCCAACATAACGTACATCTAGGAATCGGTTGGCGACCATCTTATCCAGTTCCAACCCTTCTCCCGCCATCTCGGTCCTAGCTTGGCCCTCCATCCCTTGGAATTCTTCTTCAACACGCGCGCGGTCCAAATCGGCTCCGCGGAGCATCACGGTTCGAGAGTAGTCCTTGACGATGTCGGCGATGGCTACTCCCAAAGCCGAGAGGATACCCGGCCGGGACGGTACCATGACTCTGGGTATGCCAAGTTCTTGGGCCAGGTCGCAGGCGTGCATGGGCCCAGCCCCGCCAAAAGGAACCAGGGTAAACAGGCGCGGGTCGTAGCCTCGCTCCAAAGATATGGTGCGGATGGCTCGTTCCATATTGGCGTTGACCACTCGGTTTATTCCGAGAGCAGTTTGGTTCGCGTCGGAGTTGATCTGCGCGGCCAACTGTTGTATCAACCCCTCGACTTTTGCCCGGTCCAGCGTCATGCGCCCTCCAAGGAAATGGTTCGGCAGCAGTCGTCCTAGGTGCAGATTGGCGTCTGTGACAGTCAGCTGGTCTCCTTTGCCATAACAAGCGGGGCCCGGTTCAGCGCCCGCCGATTCGGGGCCAACAACCAGCGCCCCACCAATGTCGATTCTTGCGATAGAACCGCCGCCAGCGCCCACGGTATGGATGTCGATCATTGGCACGCCGATAGGATAACCGCCGATGGTGGCAGAGGTGGTTTCTTTGATCTCTCCGGGACATAGGGATACGTCGGTGGAGGTGCCGCCCATATCCACCGTGATGATGTCGGGATATCCGGATTGAACTGCGGTGTAGAACGCCCCAACAACTCCACCGGCAGGGCCGCTAAGAATGGTCCGGACCGGTTGATCTGAAGCGAGTTTGGCGGTTATGCTGCCACCAGAGGACTGCATGATTCGTAGCCCTTTGCCCAGAGGGCCCTCCAATTCTCCCAGATACCGACTCATTACCTTCCCTACGTAGGAATTGACGACTACGGTGCTGGCCCGCTCGTACTCCCGAAACTCTGGCAACACACGGGAGGACGTCGAGATGTACGGTGGGTTCTTCATCTTCTGTAGGGCGCTCAATACCATCTCTTCGTGCACCGTGTTCAGGAATGAGAAGAGGAAAGAAACTGCAACCGCTTCCGCTTCATTTTCTTCCAGTAGTCCGATTAAGGTTTGTATGGCTTCAGGAGTAAGATCTTCAATTATGGCCCCGGTGTGGTCGATACGCTCTGGGAGCCCGAATCGCAGCTCCCAGGGCGCCAAGGCCGGAGCCCGATCCATCTCAAGGTTATAGAGTTCAGAGCGGCTTTGGCGGCCGATCTCTAGCACGTCTTCAAACCCCATGGTCGTTACCAAGGCCGTGCGGCTGCCTTTGCCTTCCAACAGAGCGTTGGTGGCGACAGTAGACCCATGGACGAACTCAGCAGAGGTAACGCCGGTTTCTTTGACGCCTTGGAGTATCCCTTGTGATGGGTCAGACGGCGTTGATGGCAACTTGTGGACGGTCAACCTGCCGCCTTCCAGGACGGCGATGTCGGTGAATGTGCCGCCCACGTCAATCCCCACTACTCTGCGGATGTCAGCGGTGTTAGAAGAGGGATTGTCGGACATTCGGCGGTACGCCTCCGAAGAGAGATTGGTTAATCTGGAACCACAGAATCAAGCCGGGAAAGTAAAAAAAGACTAGTCGTCCAGTGCGATCCTGATCCGTTTGTTGCTCCGGCCCTTGCTCTCGTGACCGACGACCTTGATGGCACCCACTTCCCGGGTGTTGGCCACGTGGGTGCCGCCGTCGGCCTGTAGGTCTAAACCGCGTATATCGATGGTCCGGATCTCCTGGATGTTCGGCGGCAACAAGTTAATCTTGGTGCGAATCAAGTCGGGCACCTGGTCAGCCTCTTTACGGCTGAGGTTGTTGATGTGAATGTCTCTATTCTCAGCCACCTCGGCGTTAACTTTGACTTCCAATTCGTCGACAAACTCCGCGGAGAAATTTTCGAATTCGAAATCCATGCGACCTTCCCCGGGTTTCATGTCTCCGCCGGTGACCTGGGCGCCATAGTCCCGCCAGACGACTCCACAAAGGATGTGGAGGGCTGTATGGGTGCGCATAAGCAAGTACCGCCGCTCCCAGTCAATCTGGCCGTTGACTGCTGCTCCCGCCGAGGGTAGATTGCCGGAGATTTGGTGGATCAGTTGGCCCTCAACTCGCTTGATACCCGTTACCTTGTATTCTTGGTTGCCACAAATGAGAGTTCCCGAATCAGCGGGCTGACCACCGCCTCCAGCGTAGAAGGCGGTTCGATTCAACACCACACCGCCATCGACTACGTCGGTGACGGTGGCTTCGAATTCTTTCAGGTAACTTTCTGTATGAAAAAGGAGTTCGGTCATCAGTATTTCCAGGAATCGTTTGAGTGCTGTTCACAAGGGGATAAAAAGTCAAAATCACGCAGGTTCCAACGCGGCATTATTATAGCAGATGGGTTTCTGGAATTAGCCTTGGCTTCTTGAGGATACCCAAGCCCTAAAATGAGCCTGAAAGTGTTGAATCACAGCGTATATCCAGTTGTTTTTCCCTAGGTGGGATGACATAATACGCCTGCCTTCGCGATACGGTGTTACCGGTCGAGGCACTTAACTCTTATATCTCAAAATATAGCAGACTACCAGGTGGGTGGAAGATGAAGATATCGTGTTTGCAAGAGAACCTCAGTCGGGGCTTGGCCGTGGTGGGCCGAGCTGTGGCTAACAGGGCTACGCTCCCAGTGACACAAAACGTACTGTTAAGCGTCGATCAATCGATGCTCAAGCTGTCGGCCACGAACCTCGAGATTGCTATGACCACGTGGGTGGGAGCGATGATTGAAGAGGAAGGGTCTATCACCGTACCGGCACGGCTGCTTACCGAGTTCGTCAACTCCCTGCCCAATGACAAGATTGACCTGGAACTTGACCAAGGCTCTGGGCTACTGCAGATTTCATCGGGCAATTCCAAAGCTCACATCAACATCACTGAAGCGTCTGAGTTTCCGCCTATCCCCACCGTTGACGATGGGGTCGCCGCCGAAGTTGACCCTCTGGTCTTGAAGAGCGCTATTGCCCGAGTGGCCTTTGCAGCGGCAACTGAGGAATCTCGTCCGGTCCTGACCGGTGTCGAGATGAAATTGGATGCAAATAAGTTCACCATGGCTGCTGCCGACGGGTTCCGTCTGGCCGTCCACCATGGCACGTTGCTAAAGCCCGTGCCGGAAGAGGTGAGCGTCATCATCCCGGCCCGCACCTTGAACGAGTTGAACCGATTGATTGGAGACCGGGAAGAGGCGGTTGAGATTCTAATGACCCCGGCCAAAGGCCAGGTCATGTTTCGGGTCCAGGGTGGAGACACGGTGGAAATTGTATCCCAGTTGCTCCAAGGGACCTTCCCCAACTACGAGCAGCTAATTCCTCAGAGCTACACCACTAGGGCGGTTATGGATTTGCCCACAGTTCTCCGGTCAGCTCGGACAGCGTCCATCTTCGCGAGAGACGGCAGTAATATCATCAGGATGCACTTGATGCCTGCCGCCGCTGACACAGAGCCTCCCAAAGTTGAGATATCCGCTCGTTCCGAGGAAGTCGGCGATAACCAAGACGTGGTTGACCTGGATGAGATCGAAGGCGAAGAAGGTAAGATAGCATTTAACAGCCGTTATCTACTGGATGTTTTGGCGGTGCTGGATAAAGGCAAGGTAGCCTTAGAGACCACGACATCATCCAGCCCGGGAGTCTTTAAACCAACCGACTCCGAAGATTACATACACGTAGTAATGCCGATGTTTGTTCAATGGTGATAAATTCCAGGACGTAAATTTAGTGTCCGATTAACGCTTTGAGCCCTTCATCCAGCCGCTTAATCGAGATTACAACCGGACGGAACCAACGGCGGGGATTCCCTCGCCGTTTTTCGTTTTGTGCACCTATCAAACTTTCAATAATGTCCGATGAGGCTTAAATAGGCCAAGGCCGCTGACGATGTTCGAGGCAATGGACCGCGTGTTTGGGCTGGAGGTCCAGCAGTTGGCGAATTTCCTTGACCGAAGATTCGACGGTCATGGCGTGTTTCCCGGCCATTTCCGCGCTCAGGCTGACCAGTCTATCT
>JAKUNK010000017.1:11740-57500 GCA_022451945.1 Dehalococcoidia bacterium | reverse complement strand
GAGGGGGCTTTTAACATCTTTGGCGCCGAGCAAAAAAATAGCGCTTTCAGCAAGTTCCTGAAAACGCTCCGCTATCGGAGCATCCGGGGCCCTGTTCTGTCAAGGTTTTGTGCCTAGATTCAGAGAATATACCCAAACCATACTTCACCGTTTTTTAAGTGGCTTGCCATGTCTGGTGTGAAATGGTGCCACCTAACGAAGCATAGATATGATGTTGCCTTCAAATTCAAGCATTGGAGACCCGTGCACTTTGATGGTTAAATCAGTGTGGTTAATTCCTCCAATTCTGCCAATAACGCGCATTGTCCGCCCCATCTCTAGTTGGTCTAAGCCAGCCACGTAATCATCTTTATGGAATTTGCAGTGAATGACAAATCCTGGTCCTTCGAGTGTTCCCATTGACGCTACCGTAGGAATTCCCCAATTCTGGTGGCTGTCAACATGCCTGTAAAAACACTCTAAACCGAAAAGAATAAAGCCCTCTGAGAACACTCAGGGGGCTTTATCGTGCCTAGAAATTTGGTGCCGGGAGAGGGACTCGAACCCACACACCCGCAAAGGTAGCGGATTTTAAGTCCGCCGCGTCTACCATTCCGCCATCCCGGCTTTTTAAGGTGGCATTACACCGCATTACCTTCAGGGCGCGTTGGCTATTGGAAAGTGAGCTAAGAAGTAGAGGGGGTGGAGGCGACGGGCGGATTCGAACCGCCGAATAGAGGTTTTGCAGACCTCCGCCTTAACCACTTGGCTACGTCGCCCCGTTAGCTTTACGACCGGGCCCTATTGGCTAGAGTGCCAGGTTTGGTGCCGAGGGTGGGATTTGAACCCACACGAGCTTACGCCCACGGCCCCCTCAAGACCGCGTGTCTACCAGTTCCACCACCTCGGCCCAGCCGTGCGCGTCGGTATTATATCACCACCTCGGCATGGCGGCACGTGTATACAAGCATGATACGTCAAGGCGCCATACTCCAGTGAACACCTTTGTTTTCCAACATCTATAATAAACAGATGTACCTCGAAACGGAGCGAAAACAGGTTAGTCTTAGGGTTTTCAACAACGAGCCAACAGCCCGGATGGCGGAACAACGCCTACAGATGGAGGGAATCCCCTGCCTGGTCAAGCCCCTGCGGGGCGGCCCCGGCCTGTGGGGGACGGCCTACAACTTACCCCACGACCTGCTGGTATATGAGGAAAATGAAGCGAGAGCAAGTGAGGTCTTGCAAATCCTGCCTCGAGCAGTACAGGAACCTTACCAAGAAAGCGAGGGGGAATCCTCGCTCATGCCCCCGAGGGTGGTTACCGCGACCATCGTCGCTATCGTGGCATTCATAGCGTTCGCTGTGGCCATCGTGAACAGGTAGACCAGGCACCCGTATCACATATTTGCCTCTAACGTGGCCGCCATCGATTTGAACGTCAGGTGACTAAATTAAACTTGTGCAGGCAGACATCATGCAAAAATCACTTCTCGGGTCTGTGCGCGCCATTACCTTCGAAATGTACGGCACATTGCTGGATCTAATGGCCAGTTTTGCTTCCGGTTTCGGGGGATTTCCAAAATTCAAGGGCTATCTTGGCAGCGCCGATGATGTGATGCTGGCCTGGGAAACTACCGACCTTCCTGAAAGCAACGTGGATTCCATGTTTGGGAAGGCACGGATTCCATTTGAGGCCGTTGGGAGGGTGACCCTCATCTAACTGTCCTTCAAGCTCAAGATCGACCACACAAAATACGACATTGAACAAATCGTCGCAGTAAAATCTATACCGGCATTATTCCCCGACGTGAAAAACTTTCACAGGTTGAAGGACATGTGCAGATACCAGATGTCAGTCTTTTCTAATAGCGACCTCCAGTCTCTGAACAACGCAGTGACCCGACTCGGTATACCTGTCGACCGAGCCATATCTGCAGAGCAGGCTGGTTACTGCAAGTCCGACTCCGGCGCGTATAACCATGCGATCAAAGAACTTGGCATGCCGGGTGCGCGAGCCGCCTATGTGGCCGACCATGCGTGGGATATACGCGGCGCCAGGCCTCTCGGTATGGCAGGGGCTTGTCTTTACAAGATTACCCTCGCCGATTTCGACGACTCTCAAGCTGATCTGGAAGTTTCGGGGCCGGCGGGATTGGGTGATAGGTTGACTGAACTTTAAGAACATCGATGCCCACCGATTGCCGAGATGGCTCAGCGTTGGTGGTGTGCGGAGGAATCAGTGTCTACAAGGTTCGGAATCGAACTGGTGCTTGAGCCGGCGTTCACTGCGCGAGCCTATCGCGCGCGAAACATAGTCTGCGGGCAGTACGGGTCTTGGGCAGCCGAGATGCATATGCTTCGTATGAGCGTGGTCGGCTATTTCGAGTGTTCGGACGCTGCGGTGGGCAACCTAACCCAAGGTGCCGAGCGAGTGGCCGCAGAGAGCAGGAAGCGCAGCCCACGGTTCTCTATCAACTGCCACGGTGTGGCTACGGACAAGTACGGCAATGGCGCTGACAGTAACAGCATCTATCTGGATTTCGATCAGTCCGACTCTAATCATCCTTTAATTACGCTCCGCCGCGATGCCTTAATGATGGTCGACGAACTATCCGGAGCGACCATGCCAGCCGCGAGTGACTACCACCACAAGATTAACCTCATGGAACATGCCGACCTGGCATCGGCGGTAATGGATGACGCCTTGGACTTTGCCCGGGGAGTGGCCTTAGATGTTGGGGTGCCTGCGGTGGCCAGTGCTTGGCGCCTGGTTCTGCTCCGTTACCACTCAGAGTCTGCTGGAGACGATTGGAGCAACGGTAGCTGGGCATCCGACATCAGCTGGGAGTACCTCTCCAGCTTCGTGCTCTAGGACGTCAAAATTCCTTTAAACCTTCCTTGTCGAATGGGGCGGAGGGGGACCTCTTCCGCTGGCGGCCAACCAACCCGTAGGTTATTATGCTCTGAATCCATACACGCAGGCCCGATAGGGTCCGGTCCGATAGAGGAGACTAGGTGATGAATCCCACTACTAAGCTGCGCCAATTGATCAATTCCGACAACCTGACTGTCGCGCCCTTCATTTGCAACGCATTCCACGCCAAGATCGCCGAGTCTGTTGGATTCAATGCGGTCTATATGACCGGAGCCGGGACTTCAGCCGAGCGAGGATTTCCTGATGTTGGCTTGCTGACCATGACTGAGATGGTCGCCAACGCCAAATACATCACGGGGGCGGTGGACATTCCGGTAATCTGCGACGCCGACACCGGTTACGGCAACCCGCTCAACGTCCAACGCACCATCCGCGAATACGAATCCGCGGGAGTGGCGGGAGTCCACATTGAAGATCAGCTTTTCCCCAAGAAGTGTGGGTTCTTTGCAGGTAAGCAAGTGATTCCACAGGAAGAAGCGGTTCAGAAGATAAAAGCCGCGTTGGACGCCCGTTCTGACCCTGATTTCGTGGTTATCGCCCGCTGCGACGCGTATGCCGTTACTGGTTGGGAGGACACTATTAAACGCTCCCATGCCTATATCGATGCAGGAGCAGACCTGGTGTTCGTCGATGGTATCAAGAGCAGAGAGGACATCGAGAACTATGCTCGCGACATGGCTAGTCTACCCCGTATGTATAACGGCGATCTGGCTAACACCAAGGACATGGACGCCCTCGGCTACAAGGTTATGATTTGCGGCAGCACTATCTGGCTGATCTACAAGCAACTTAAGGAGTCGTTCACCGAGCTCATGGAAGATGGCGCGGTGAATCCTGACCGCTACGGCACCCGTTGGGACGTGGCTGGCCTTATGGGCCTGGATGACATCTACGAACTGGAGCAGAAATACGGAGTTACCGAAGCGCCAGTAGTATAAAACAGAGGGTTTTCCAGGGTTATCAACAGTACTTATGGGCAGGTCAAGAACCTGCGCCTGCCCGAACCTGTCTTATCTTCGCTGCGCTAATCTGGGATCAGGGTCATGACCTCCCTGGAAAATCGTTCCATGTTCTCCTGCAGTTCCGGCACGGTGTTGCCCTGCAATCCGATGATGAAGTTGGACACGCCTAAGTCCTGGTATTGACGTATGTCGGCAGCAATCTGTTCAGGCTGGCCCTGCATCATCTCCCTTGAACTGCCGATGGAATCATTGAACACCACACTGGTGCTGAAGGTTAGATCCACTGCATCTTCGGGTCGTCCCGCTTCCACGGTTAGCTTTCGCAGTTGGGCTATCTTGCCGCCCAATTCCTCGGGATCAAGAATTGCTGGAGGCCGCAGCCCGATTGGCATCCAGCCGTCGCCGTACTTGGCAGCCCGGCGAATCGCTGGCCCGGTGTGCCCACCAATCCAGATAGGAGGGTGGGGTTTCTGCGCTGGTTTGGGCTCGAAGCCACTGCCGGATATCTGGTAGTACTTTCCATCGAACGACGGATTTTCACTGGTCCAGAGTTCTTTGTAGAGTTGCAGATACTCGTCGGTGACCGCCCCGCGTTCCTTGTAGGTGTCGAGCCCCATGGCCTGGAACTCCTCTTCCATCCAGCCAACTCCCGCGCCGAGAATCACCCGGCCGCTTGACAACACGTCCAGAGAAGAAAGGATCTTGGCCGTGAGTACCGGGTTGCGGTAAGGGATGATGAGCACGTGCGTCCCTAGGCGTATCCGCTTGGTGCAGCCGGCGATGAAGTTCAGCGCTGCAAGCGGCTCTAAGTAAGGTTCGTCAGGTCGGAACGTAGCAACGCCGTCAGCGGCGTATGGGTAGAAAGAGTCGACCTTCTTGGGCAGGATGATGTGGTCGCTAACCCAAACATGGTCATAGCCCAGGTCCTCGGCTCGTTGGGCGACACCGCGGATTTGTTCTGGGCCGGCCATCTCGCCACGGCTGGGTAATGAGGTGCCAAATGTGACTGCCATGGAGGTCCTCCAACAATCTTAATGCATTTTTCAGCGAATCTGCCGGACTGCGCTCAGTTCCAAGTAGGGGCAAGTTTAGCAGACTGGAAATACGGGGCCAAACAGCTAGTCCTGATTCCTCTTGACCACGTAGGTGTTGCCGATATAGTCGTGCCAGCCCCGCTTCTTCGGATCCCAGATCACCCAGATGAAGCCGATGAACATGACCAAGAATACGATTATCTTGCCAATCACCTCACGCAGGATGATCTGTTTAAGGGTGGGTTTTTGGCGGTTGGCATCAACCACCTGAATCCCTAGTATCATCTTCCCCGGAGTTTGACCAAGATTGTAGGTAAAGATGGCGTGGTAACTAACCAATATAAGCATGAATATCCCTGGGAAGTTGACGAACGCTATGATGACCCCGCTGACCAAGATTGGTGCCGCAATATCTATGATCGCCGCGCCGAGCCGCGGCAAGAACCCCACATAATTAGAGTCGGCGTTAGCGCCCTCATATTCTGTTCCGCAGTTAGGACAATAGCCAACTCCTCGGCCCAGGCGTGCACCGCACTGATGGCAAGGGAACGTAGAGGCCAGTTGACCCCAGAGGACTGTTGGGCTCCTGGTCACTCGGGATGAGGCTTGTTCGTTAGCTTCGGCTTCCGATATTGTAGGGCACATGGAGCAGGACCGAGTCGAGGGGAAGAAATGCTCCTGGCAGAGCGGAGTGACACCGCATTTCGTGCAGTAGAGAGCCTCCTCTTTGGACACCGGGACCCCACACGCCCGGCAATAAGGGATGTAGTCGCCTGTTAGCTCATCCAACTGATCTTGCTCAGGCTGGAGGTCAGCTCCGCAATGAGCGCACTCAGTGGAGCTGGGCGCTACGGCGCTCCCGCAGTTTCCGCAGAACTGATCTCCAGATGTAACTTCAGGGTCCCGTATGGTCACAAGCCTTCCTTGGGTGTCGCTGAACAATTTTAACCAAGAGACTGTTATAGACTACTACGAAATCGAAGTTCAAGCGCATCGAGGCTTGCGCATTCACCTCGGTCTGGGTGCAGTTGTACGGCCCGAATCCTTATGCTAGCCTGAGAATGCAAGTAAGCGCAGTTGGAGATTTATGTGATGCCCGAGAAAGTAGTCGTAGCTATGAGCGGAGGCGTAGATTCTTCCGTGGCCGCTCTACTGTTGCAGCAGCAGGGTTACGAGGTTGTGGGCGTTACCATGAAGCTTTACAACCTGGACGGCGAGGAACTTCCACCCAATTACCAGGGTTGTTGTACATTGGACGACGTTGAAGACGCTCGTTCCGTCTGTCGCCGTTTGGGCATCCCCCATTATGTCCTGAACACCCAGCGGGAGTTCCAGTCTCAGGTGGTGGACTATTTCACATCCGAGTACCAATTGGGCCGCACTCCTCATCCCTGTATCGCTTGCAACAACAAGATCAAATTCAGCCACCTGATGGAACGGGCTGCGGTGCTGGAGGCCGATTATGTCGCCACAGGGCATTACGCTCGCATTGAGCGCCGTCCAGAAGGAATGGTGCTCAGAAAAGCTGTCGACCTATCCAAGGACCAGTCTTACGTGCTCTTTGGTATGGGACAAGAACAACTGGCGCGCACTTTAATGCCGGTGGGCGGATATCCTAAGGACGAGATACGACAGATGGCCGAAGATGCTGGGCTGCTAAACGCTGCCAAGCCCGATAGCCAAGATATATGTTTCATACCGCTGGGGGACTACAAATCCTTTCTGAAGCAACGCCTAGAGACAACCCCGGGGGATATAGTCGAGTTGGACGGGACCGTGGTGGGCCGTCATGAGGGCATAGAATATTTCACCATCGGACAACGCCGGGGTCTGGGGATTGCTGAGGGAGAGCCGAGGTTCGTGGTGCGGTTGGAGCCTGAATCGCGCCGGGTCGTGATCGGGCCTGAAGAAGCACTGATGCGGGATGAGATGTACGTCTCGACCGTCAACTATTCGTTGGGAGCCGCTCCTCAAGGCCAGGTGGACGTAGATGTAAAGATCCGGTACAAATCCAACGAAGCCGCAGCGGTGTTGCAGCCGAGCGGAGACGGCGCCATTGTCCGGTTTTCCAAGCCTCAGAGGTCGGTCACGCCCGGCCAGGCTGCAGTATTCTATCAAGGTGATGTGTTGTTGGGCGGGGGGACGATAGAGGTTAGCGTTAAACCTGAGGTGCTCCAAGACTCATCCATAGCAACTGCTTAGCTTTCCGAACTTCCCCAGAGGTGGGTGATGCCGGATCTTTCCCTGGAATCCGAGATACACAAGCGCGGTATCCAGTTGGTGGCCGGCGTCGATGAAGCTGGCCGAGGTCCGCTGGCTGGGCCAGTGGTCGCCGCTGCAGTGATTCTTTCTCCTGATTTGGCTGGCGACGAACCGTGGCTCCAGTACCTGGACGACTCCAAGAAGTTGACTAATGCCAAGCGCGAACGTGCTGTTGAGACCGTGCGGCAGCAGGCCTTAGCGGTTGGGGTTGGGATTGTAAGTCCCGAAGACATCGATCAGATGGGCATCGGACACGCGGCTTTGGCCGCCATGCTCTTGGCCGTGAGGCAACTTCCGTTGGAGCCGGGACACTTGCTTTTGGACTTCATCCACGTGCGAGAATGCCCGTACACTTACGATGCCATCGTCAAAGGAGATAGTCGCAGCTACTCTATCGCCGCTGCCTCCAACGTAGCCAAAGTGACCAGGGACCGGCTTATGGTCGAAGCTGATGAGATCTATCCTGGCTACAACTTCGCTCAGCACAAGGGCTATCCCACCAAGGCCCACTTCGGCCGGTTGAACGAGTTAGGCCCCTGCCCGATCCACCGTCGCTCCTTCGCTCCGGTGGCCCGAATCAGTATGTTCCCCTACACTGGCCGCTAGCTGTGCACGCTTCAAGACCACCGCGGTCAATGAAGAGAAGGACGTGCCCTCCGCCACAGCGGCACACCATAACTGTCACGAACTACGGTAGCAGCCGGGGCGAGGCAGATATAATGGCCCAACCGTTTGATGGATTCGTCTTCGTAGAAGGATAACTCTGCCGTGGCGTTGTCTTAAACGGCGCTGAAGGATCAGTCACAGCCACCGAGTCGCAACGCATCATTGCCAACGTCCAAGACGATTGTAAAGGCACGACTGAGAACCGGCTCCATGATGGATAGATGTAATCGCTATCCAGCTAGAAGTGTCAGGCAAGCTGATGGAGCTGGACCGCTGGAGCACGCTGTGGAGGGATTGGGGAGTATCGTTTAATAGGGCACGCCTGATATCCGGGCTGAAACCAGCATCATAAGCAATAAGGCGGTCAAGACAAAAGCAAGAATCATGCAGCCCCATCGCGCGCTCATATAAGTAGTCTAACAGGCGTAACTGGGGTCGACCATGATTAGTGGGTGGAGCCGTTCCAGCTGCCGGACGCATCAGCTTCAGTTATGCCGAGGGAAGTATTTCCCCTTACGGAGTTGGTTAGGGCGGCTAGGTGACCCGCTCCGAAGCCATTGTCTATGTTGACGACTGACACGCCTGGAGCGCAGCTGTTCAGCATGCTTAGCAGCGGGGCTAGGCCTTCGAAGCTGGCGCCGTAGCCGGTGCTGGTGGGCACTGCTATCACGGGTACGGAAACTAGACCTGAAATCACTCCCACCAAGGCGGCGTCCATTCCTGCCACTACCACTAACACCCGGGCTTGCTGGATGATTGGTAGTTGGTCCAGAAGCCGGTGCAGGCCTGCCACGCCTACGTCGCTCACTAGGGTCACGTCATTGCCCATCAAGGATGCAGTTAACACGGCCTCCTCGGCCACTGGCAGGTCGGCAGTCCCGGCGGTTACAACGGCGATGCCGTTCCGCAGAGGCGTAGTCTGAGGAACAGGAACCACGATGGCCTTGGAAAGTTCGTGGAACTCGGCTTCAGGGGTGTCTTGGATGACTTCCTGGTAGGTCTCTTGATTCGACTTCGTGACCAATACTGGATGGCCGCGGCCCTTCATAGCGCTGACGATTAGGGCCACCTGTTCCGGCGTTTTGCCCTTGCCGAAGACAACTTCGGGCCAGCCGGTTCGCAGGGGCCGGTGGTGATCCAGCTTAGCGAATCCGATGTCCTGGTAGGGGAGGTCGCGCAGCTGTTCCACTGCGGTCTCTACTGTCATACCGGTTTTTTTGAAACGGTCCAGAAGGTCTCTCAATCGGCTCTCTTCGATGGTGGTGTTCCTTTTTCGGCTTGACGTTTAGGGTTCTCTCGAACTGAGAGTAGGATCGGTGAGTCTTACTTGAGTAATTGCCGGCGGGCCGCCTCTGTTGCTATCTGATAGACCTCTTGGAATGGAGTCTGTGTCTCCAAAGCGATACGGCGGACCTCGTCCGGTTCCGGAGACGCGCTGATGGGTTGACCGTCTAGCAGTTTGGTTTTGACTGTGATGGAGCCCAGATCAGTTTCGACGGTTACCATCTGCCTTCCGGCAACGTACCGGTCGATTGGACGGGTGCGTACGCCTAACGTGGGTGTTTCTTTCAAGATTAATTCCACTGCCTCCCGCTCCTTGTCCTTGGACACGATTACGGATAGCACCGTGCCAGGCCGGTTTTTCTTCATTTGGATGGGCGTGTTCCACACGTCCAGGGCTCCGATGGAGAACAACCGCTCTTGTGTGTAACCAAGTACGAGGCCAGAGACATCGTCCAGATTGGTTTCCAGCAGGATCACTTCCCCGTGCTGTGTGACAGTACCCACTTCGGAATCGTCGTTGTCACCCAGCCACACTCGAAGTGCATTGGGGAAGCCAACAAGATCTTTAGTGCCCAGTCCAAGGCCTACCTGGTCTACGGAGAATCCGGGGCGTCCGAATTCGGCCAGTGTCGTGATCAACGCAGCCCCCGTGGGTGTGGTGAGTTCGCCGGCGTCTTTGTACATCGGCTTGTCACCGATCACAGGCGCACCTGCAGCGGCGATGAGTTCTAGGGTGGCTGGCGCGGGGTTTGAGTAACCGCCTGGCCAGCGAGGTGGGGTAGCGTTACCGATTACCAAGGGCCCGGCATGAATGCCTGCCACATCTAAATATTCGAAACCGATGGCTGAACCGACTACATCGACTAACGTGTCCACACTACCCAGTTCTTCTAGTTCGAGGATGTCTTGAGCCTCGCCGTGTACACGGCACTCAGCTTCCCATAATGCCTTCAGAATCAGGCAAGAGCAGTGCTTAACGGGATCAGACAGGCCGCTGCTTTCTACGATTCCCAGCAATTGTTTGGGTGAGTAGCGGGTCTCGTCGTCCAGATAGACCTTCAAGTAAGTGCCTCGCATCTCACTGCGCGTCTCCTGGCGAGCCTCCAGCCGATACCCGCTGACATTGAGTCTGGCGAGTTCATTTTCTAAGTATTCGATGGGCATACCCAGGTCAGTGAGCGCCCCGAGCATCATATCGCCACTCGCTCCGCCGATGGGTTGTATATAGGCGATTCTCATGATCCGAGCCCAGTATCTTTCGAGGCCTTTGTCAGGTTGAGCTGGTCGTTCAGGCTGCCCGAGCGGAGTCCGGACATGTCCAAGGACACCCAAAGGTAGCCGATCTTCTTGATAGCGGAGACAATTTCTTTTCGGTGTCCGAAGGCCAGGTCAATCTCATCCTCACCAACCTCTATGCGGCAGAGGCGATCGTGATGTCTTGCTCTTACATTTTTCAAGCCAAGCTCGCGAAGATAGTCCTCGGTCTGCTCAATCTTGGACAGGTTTTCAATGGTCACAGGCGTCCCGTAAGGGATGCGCGAGGAAAGGCAAGGCTGGGCTGGCTTGTCCCAGATGGGTATGTCCAGTAGTTTGGCTATGGCACGAATGTCCAACTTGGTCAGCCCGGCCTCAACCATAGGACTACGCACCTTGTGCTCAGACGCAGCTACCATTCCCGGACGGTAATCACCGATGTCGTCGGTGTTGGCTCCGTTTACAACCCACTCGATGGCTTCGTTATCCGCTAATTCAGCCAGTTGGGTATATAGCTCTGTTTTGCAGAAGTAGCACCGCTGGGGGGAATTGGCCACGTAGCCTTCTTGGGACATCTCATTGGTGTGAATGATCCGGTGGTTGAACCCGAACCGTTCGGCCAGCCTGACAGCCTCGTCTAGATCCCGTTTGGCTAGGGCAGGGGAGACGGCAGTTACAGCTAGGGCCTTATAGCCCAGTACCCTATGCGCCACCACGGCCACCAATGCGCTATCCACGCCTCCTGAGAAGGCCACTGCAACTGAGCCCATCTCTTGGAGGATATGTTCCAGGGCTGACAACCCACCTTGTGTTTGCGGATTCATTCGCACCTCAGGTGACCAGCGGTAATCCGGCCTTACTAGCTACCCGAATAATAATTGTGCCTTAAGAAAGTGTACAAGAGCCTACGTCAACAGGACTAGACACGGTTGCCGATAGCTTGGCCGCTCTGAACCCCTTTTAAACGGGAATGTCTGCCCGCGCTCTACTAACTCAGAAATTCCGCGACGGCCGAGGAGAATACTTCGGCGCGCTCAATCATCAACAGGTGTCCGGCGTTGGGGACGATCGACACTTGGGAGCCGGAGACGAGCTTGGAGAAGTCTTCGGCGTATACGGCGGGGATGATGAGATCGTTTTCGCCCCAGAGCACGAGAGTTGGCGCCTTGATACGGTAGGCACGCCTTTTCAGGCCCCGGTCTGGGATGGGCCAGAGGAACTTCCCTGCGGCGGTCAGGTCTTGCATCCGGTCGGCCGCCAATGACGCTTTTAGTCTGGAATTGGCCTCGAAATCAGCGGGAGACAAGCTCATGGAGCTGGACGCTGACGACCAGAGGTTATCCGCCAATTCGCTGTCGGTCATCGACAGCAGGTCGGCGACTGGGTTTGAGTCGAGCCAGGTGCCCGCCGGTGCAGCCAATACGAGTCGATCAACGTAGCTGGGTGATAATGCAGCCATCTCGGCCGCAATCATCCCGCCAAGGAAGTGACCCACCACGTGCGCTTTAGGCACGTTTAAGGCGTCGAGCAACTCGAATTGGTAAAGAGTCAGGTCGGTGACATCGTCCAACTTATCCAAACCGCTAGACTTAGAGTAACCGGGCATATACGGTGCGTAGACCGTGAACTTCAGCGCTAAGGCGTCCAAGAACGGTGCCCAGCCCTTCTGTCCGATTGCCCCGTGGAGGTACAGCAGCGGAGGGCCGCTACCGTCCTTCAGCACTTCGGCTTCAAATTCTCCACCCCTGAGAGATATGTTCAAGGTCTCCGGCATATTTACTCCGATATCCGCGTAACTGCAAGTCCGATTGTGCTCCCGTCCATGTTGAGGATTGAGACCCTTTCGTCCTGAGACCGTAGAATTACTGGTTAGGGGAAACGTCCTTCGACAGGTTCGGGAAGAAAGGGTTCGTTGGCCGATTGGTTCCTGATGAGATAATCACTGAATTTTCCAGCTCAGATGGCCCGGTACCAATCCGAGATGGCCTGGCCAATCTCAGCAGGTGAGTCTTCTTGGATGAAATGCTGCCCAGAGACCGAGAGCTCCTTCTGGTTGGGCCAGGACCTGCAGAATTCCCGCTGAGAGCCAACCAAAATGGCTCCAGGATCGGCGTTGATGAATAGCTTTGGGACTTGGCTGGAAGAAAGCCACTCCGCGTATTCGGAAACGATCTGCACTACATCGGCAGGCTCACCTTCCACCGGAATCTCGCGAGGCCACGTAAGCGTGGGTCTTCTAGACTCCCCAACCTCAAGATAAGGGCGGCGGTAGACTTCCATCTCTTCTTCCGTTAATCCTCTAAGCACACTACCGGGGAGGACCCGTTCAACGAACACGTTTTTTTCTATGACTATCTCTTCGCCAGCGGGTGATCGGAAACCCTGGAAAAGGTTTCGCGAAGCTTCGGGCCACTCTTCCCAGGTCACCGGACGGACAATAGCCTCCATGTAAACGATCCCTTTAACGTGCTCAGGATTTCGTTTGGCCCAGTGGAACCCTAGCGCAGACCCCCAATCATGGACCACAAGAGTCACTTTACTAGTCAGTCCAACGGCGTCGAACCATTGGTCCAGCACCGCGCTGTGCTCGACGAAGCGATAGGAGCCATTGGGAGAATTTCCTGAGTCGCCCATGCCCATCAAGTCAGGTGCGAGGCACCGGCTAATGGACTCCAGATGGGTAATGATGTTGCGCCATAGGTAGGATGACGTGGGGTTACCGTGCAGGAATACTATGGGGTCGCCGGAGCCCGTGTCCACATATGAAATGTCTACCCCACCAGCAGAGATATTCTTCCGTGGATGGGAATCCTGGGTTGAGATTTGTTCTTCCGCCAAACTGTTCCTTCTTTCCTTACCGGCTAGCGCTCTGGACGGGGTTGGACAACTTCTCGGGCCACCAGCGGGTTTCATATTCAGACCAGATGTCACGCATATGGGGCATGACCTCGTTGGCGAATAAGGTGGTGTTCTTCAGGGCTAGTTCCTTGTTCATGTCACCGAATTGGAGAAGTAGCATCAGGTTACCCACCCGTAGTTCCTTGACCGCATGCGTCAACTCTTCGACTACGGTCTTCGGACTACCCACGATGACGTTACCGGCTTCCAGGTAGTCTGTCCAGGTGAAGTCACTGAGTTGCTTGCTGCGCGCGTCCATGGTCGAGTTAGCAGAGTTGGAGGCGTTGGTCTTGACCGTCCGATAGCCCGGCGGGTTGCCGAACCCAGCGGGGACATGCAGGCTCTTCTTGAAGAAATACTCGATGGAGTCCTTGTATTCTTGAGCCTGTTCGTCAGTCTCTGAAACCGCCACCAATTGCAGGAACCCGGCGTGGTAGGGATTGAACTCTTTCCCTTTTCGCTCCATCTCGTCCCAGAATCCATCCAAAATGGACTTACCCACCTTATAACCGGAGTAGCTCAAGTAGCAGTAGACGTAGTCGTTGTCGATGGTCCAGTCCCAGGTCTCAAGGCTGCCGCTGCCTGGCACCCAGATGGGCGGGTGTGGTTGCTGGTATGGGCGGGGCCAGATATTTACGTAGCGAAGCTGGGTATACTTGCCGTTGAAGGCGAATGGCTCGCGCTCTTTCCAGGCTTTCATCACCAGGTCGTGGGCCTCTGTGTATTTCTCCCGCAAGGTGGCGGGCACCTGGCCGTATCCGAAGATGGTGTCCATCGCTGTGCCTAGAGGGAATCCGGCAATGAGCCGGCCTCCGCTCATGACGTCCAGCATCGCCATCTCTTCAGCGACTCTGATGGGCGGATTGTAGAGGGCCAGGCTGTTGCCCAATACCACCACGGCGGCGTTGGAAGTGGCCCTGACCATAGCGGATGCCATCAGATTGGGCGACGGCATCAACCCGTAGGCGTTGCCGTGGTGCTCATTGACGCAGACTGCATCGAAGCCCATGGCTTCAGCGTATTCCAATTCGTCGAGGAAATCGTTGTACATGTGCTCGGCTTTTTCGGGGTCGAAGAGCGAGTTGGGTGCGTCTACCCAAACGCTGTGATAATCTTTCTCGAAGTTATTGGGCAGGTCCTGGTAGGGCATCAGATGGAAGAAGCACAATTTCATGGCTGAACAGTCCTTTTCGCCGATTCAGGGAACCGTCAATAGTTGCCTGAGGATGGTGCCTGAGATTGTACAAGAACGTCGATGACGGCGCCACCAGCCTGACGCAGAGGTTTGAGAGTGAAAGAAATGCCGAGCGAAACCACTGAGATTGAGTATCGTGTTGGGGTGGCCAAACAACTGGCTGCAGACATCAGGACGTATCTGGGCGACCTGACTGCGGAGCAATGGGAATTGCCCAGCGCTTGTGCCGAGTGGAAAGTGCGGGATGTGGTGAGTCACCTGATTGGCGGCGCGGAACGGCAGACCGAGAGCATGGAAAGGGGAAGGGGTGGGGACTCCAACCCTCCGGCCGGATTTGTACCCCCGGAACCGGCGGAACTATCTGTTACCAACGCCCAGCGTGACATAGACCGAAGCAACCAACTAGAAGGACACTTTCTGGAATCCTTCGACGCTAGCTACGAAAAGCTTCACCAACAATTTGACCAATACGGCGGCGACTCATGGGAGACCTTGGCTTGGCACGTCCGGCGCGGCGCTATGACGGCAGCAGCTTATGTGGAACTGCGCATCCAAGAACTGGCGATTCACGACTATGACATTCGTTCCGCCTTTCAACCTGACGCGAGCCTACACTCCGGATGCGTGCCGGTGCTCCTAGATATGACGGCCCGCTGGTTGAGCATGTGCTTTCGCCCATCTGACCGACTGCCCAGGCCGGTGGCCTATCGCTTTGATGTGGGCTCGGAAACCTATCGCATGATTGTAACCGGCGATCAATTCGTCATGGAGCCTGGGAAAACTCCTCAAGCCGATGTCTCTCTTTCCGCTTCAGAAGAGAATTATCTCCTGTTCACTTACGGACGCCTGAGTGCTGCGGATGGCGTAGCATCTGGAAAGCTCGTGGTCCTTGGGGACCTGGGCTATTTGGATCGATTTGAAGCCTGGTTCAAAGGGCTATAGTGCATCACCTCGCAGAATTCCCAAGAGATTGTTACACCCGCGCCGTACCTGTGATAAGTTCTTTAGAGGATCTAACAATGCACCCTTATTCCATTCTTGTCGGGCTGAAAACGAGAGAGATTAATTGACTACTAGATCAAAGGATGTGGTGATTGTCGGCGGGGGCATAGTTGCTTGCCTCAGTGGCTATCTTCTAGGCCGGCGAGGCTACAAAGTTACGATCTTGGAGGCGGACTCACTGGGGGCCCACGCATCGGGGTTTGCGTTCGGCGGGCTTGACCCACTGACTGGTATTGGGGCGCCGGAGCCGTTATTAGAGTTCAGCATATGGTGCTACGGGCGGCACCGCAGCCTGGCAAGCGAGCTTCAGGAAATCTCAGGGATCGACGTGGGGTTCGAATTGCGCGACCGGCTAAATCTGGCTTTCACTGACGGAGAGGTACGAAAAGCCAAGAAAGACATCGAATGGATGAAAGATGTTGGCGGCTTCAGCGTTGAATGGGTAGATGATGTTCGAGCCAGGAAATTAGAACCCCAGGTGAGCCGAGAGATAGCGGGCGCATTGTTCGCGCAGAGCCCGGGTGCCGTGGAACCGTACCGGTTTATTCTTGCGGCCATGCGCGCCGGAGAGCACTACAACGTGGAGATGCTTCAGCGCCGTGCTGTAGGCCTGATCAGTGAAGGCGGCCGTTGCACTGGTGTGCGGTTGGAAAACGGGGCCATCAATGCCGGATTTGTCGTGCTCGCTATGGGCCCTTGGACCGGTCAGGCCTCGGAATGGTGCGGCGTGAACATCCCCGTTACTCCCCTCAAAGGCCAGATATTACGGTTGCGGACAGACTATGACCCCTTGAAATTGTCCGTGAATTACTCCCACAGTTATGTGGCCACCAAGTCCGATGGCCTCATCTGGGCCGGCACGACCGAAGAGGAATCGGGATTTGATGACAGCATCAATCCAGAGGGCCGCAACAGTATAATGGAAGATTTCCTAAAGATGATTCCAGGCATGAGCGACGCGGAATTGGTGCAGCAGACCGCTTGTCTTAGACCCCTCTCAGGGGACGGACTGCCCATCGTGGATCGGGTTTTGGGGTGGGACAACCTTTATGTCTCTACGGGAGCCGGCAGAAAAGGAATCCTCTGGAGTACTGGCATGGCCCATGCCGTCTCGGACTTGATAGCGGATGGCAAGTCCGATGTACCCGGCACCGAACACCTGAAGCTGGACCGGTTCCCTGCAGAGGTTTAACCGGTGTGCTTTCGGGCTACCAGCAGTCCATCTTCACGGCTGATTTTCATGGCGAAAGTATATCGGTCAGCCTCCAATGCCAGGGTAACGTCCTCCGGGTGATATTGCGGTTGTCGTGGGTCGAAGAACTTCTGAGTCGCCCCGCCTTCTAGTATCAGACTCTTCACGGCATTGAAATCGGGCTTTCTGTCTTCCATGATGTTCCGTAGATAGATGCCGCAGTGCTCATCCTCGTCAGAACGCACTACACCCTGGTCACCCATGGCGATTATAGAGACCAATGCTGGCATTTCTGACTTCACGGCATCCACCGTTGCCTGGGCTACAACGAACGATCCGAGGAAAATATCTTTGGCGCTAGAAGCGGCTTCCACTCCCACCGTGCCTGCTCTAGTGGACTGAATTAGAGTTTTACCTGTTAGATCTACTTGGGATATCTCGTGAGGCGAATTGCCGAAATCGAATCCTTCCGGCTTTTTCCCGCCTACCTCGCCCATGAGATAGTCGCCAACGCCCTTCTTATGGAGGGCCATAGCATCTTGAGGCTCAGCGAACAGCGTTATCTCTTTGGCTCCGTGGTCAAAGGCGATGGCGGCTGTGGTAAACGCCCGGAACACGTCGATGATGATTGCAGTACCCTGTGCTTCTTTGGCATCCCGTTTCAGGCTGCCAAGTCTTATTTCCATGGGTTGTGCGCTCCGTAGGAATGGTCTCTTGAACGGCTATTTCAAGGGGAAAATCTTTCTGACGGGGCCTTTTCCTCCCAGCAGATTTTATTTCTTGGTCAGTTTCTGAAGGGACCGTATTTCGCTTGGTGGATTGGCGTAACTTCGTGTGTGGGTCCATGAGACCTCGCCCACAAAGATGTCACCCTTGGAGTTAATGCTCACGCCGTGAGGTGCCATGAAGCTGCCGGGCTGGTCGCTTTCTGGGATGTCGCCCAATTTAGCCAAGTAGTTGCCATTCAGGTCCATGATGCCGATTCGGGGGCCCAGTCCGGAAGCCTGGCTATTGGGGCCTATGTAGCAGCCTAGCTCTCCGACGTAGACCTTCTGGTCTCCGCTGGTGTCGATGAACAGGCCGCAGGGACGAGCCATATCCTTCCACTGGGTCTCGAACTTGCCGTCCTTATCGAAGACCTGTATCCGCTGGTTCTCGCGGTCTGCTACATAGACCCACCCATCTTTGTCGGTGCAGACGTTGTGGGCGATGTTGAATTGTCCCGGCCCTGTGCCCGACTCGCCCCAGGAGAAGAGGAGCTTGCCGTCTGGTGAGTACTTGTGCACCCTCGCATTGCCGTAGCCGTCTGACACATAGAATTCGGCTGTCTGCGGGTCTAGGGCAACGTGGGTGCAGCGGTTAAAGGGGTCTCCGCTCATGAACAGGCTTGGTGTACCTGGAACGCCCAGCGTGAATATGACCGAGCCGTCCATGTTGCATTTGCGCACGGTGTGGTCACCGTCGTCGGTTAGATAGATGCTGTCATCGGGCCCCATGGTTATACCGTGGGCTCTGGGGTAGATTCCCTCGCCCCAAGAACGGAGGAAATTACCGTCCTTGTCGAAGACGATCACGGGATGCTCACCTCGGTTGAATACGTAGACGTTGTCTTGGCCGTCTACCCCCACTGCAGCGCATTCCTTGAAGGACCAACCGTCTGGGAGTTTTCCCCAACTCTCTTCTACTTCGTACGTGTAGGAACCTGAGCCTAAATCTACCATTGCTACAACCTCTATCTTGCCGTTGTTTGGATGATTCGGTCCGCTGGTTGGGAGCACTCGGAGATTGTAGCACCGCCTGATGGGAAAGCAACGTATTGCTCGGCGAACTTGACAAATACGCGACTCTGCGATGAAGGTATTCCACGTTGACTTGCAGGTCCCGCGGAGCGGCAATCAAATCCTCGGGCGGGAGAAATACGAGGTGAAGCTTAACGTGGTTTATTAAAATCCGGTGGTTGCTGGCGGGCTTTATAGTTGCTGCCAATCGTTAAGCATAGGGCAACCCTCCAGTAATATGGATTAGTCCGACTAAAATAATGAATTAAATCAATATTGATGATGACCTAGCGTTTCCATATTAAGGACACAGAAGGCCTACTGTGTCTAATGGGCAGTGTTGGAGTGGTTACATTGCCACAACGAGTTCGCCGTTGCTATGATTAAGCTCAACCATCCCGCATCTATCATCAGACTGCGGGTTCTTCGACAAACTAGCGAAATTCCCAAGTAGGATCAGATGACAGAACAAGTCAGGCGAGACTTCGTAAAGTATTCGTTCTTCAAAGTCAACCCAGAGTGGCGCAGCCTTCCGGTCAAGGAGCGCCAGGACAGCAAAGCTCAGTTCGCGGAAGTACTGGCGGAATTCTCAGACCGCGTGTTCATGTCCAGCTACAGCCTAGTGGGTACCCGCGGAGATGCGGATTTCATGCTCTGGAAAGTCAGCGAGGAGATAGAACCCATCAACGAGCTGATGGCCAGAGTTAACCACACTGACCTGGCCCCCTACCTGACCATGCCACATTCCTATCTGGCCATGACCCGCCGCTCTCCATATATCGACGACCACAAACACGAGGGTCAAGAGGGGACTGGTGTTGCAACAATGCGAATCGTCGGGCGGAAATATCTGTTCGTATACCCATTCATAAAGACTCATGAGTGGTACCAACTTCCTAAGGAAGAGCGCCAGGATCTTATGAACGAGCATTTCGTTATCGGGCACAAATACCCGGACGTAAAGATTAGCACGGCTTATTCCTTCGGCCTGGATGATCAGGAATTCGTACTGGGATTTGAGACTGACGACCCGTCCAATTTCCTAGACCTGGTGATGGACCTAAGAGAGTCCAAAGCCCGGCCTTACACCCTGGTGGACACTCCTATTTTTTCCTGCTTGAGCAAACCCATCGACGCCTGTTTGAATGACCTGGGTTAAACAACTATGAAGTTAGAAATAAAAAGGGCCCCAATTATTCGGGGCCCTTTTGCGCGTCGTTAGTTTGACCGATCCTGGTTCTTTGCAAGTCTTGACGAACGGAGCGTAATGGTTTTCCGGATGTTGTGAGAGGGCAAGCTCAGTGGTCGAGGACAACTTCTAATTATTCGAGTAAAGGCTTGAATCCAGAGACATTGTACTTATCAGATTGAATGAGGATTGACCAACCCGGGCATTCTTGCATTTGGCCTTTGCCAGAATGACGGTGAAACAAAGAGGGGGCTGGCTTCTAGCCAGCCCCCTCTTTGTACAACTTTAGTCAAACCTGAACCGAATCTAAGCTTACCCTTAAGCCGTGTTTTTCATGTGGTTCATAGCGGAGCCAGCTTTGAACCAGTCGATCTGACCAGGATTCATGGTGTGGCGAAGGTTGATGCGTTCTTCTTCGCCGTCGTCGTGGGAGACCACACATACCAGTGGCTGTCCAGGTGTTAGGTTGTTCAAGCCGATGATGCTCAGACGGTCGTCGGCCCGGATACGGTCGTAGTCTCCGGGGTCCTCAAAGGTTAGGGGCAGAACGCCCTGCTTCTTGAGATTCGCCTCGTGGATTCTGGCAAAGCTGCGTGTGATGACCGCGGCTGCACCAAGCATCCGCGGCGACATAGCCGCGTGCTCGCGGCTGCTACCCTCTCCGTAGTTGGTGTCACCGATGGCGATCCATTGCATGCCTTGGGCTTTGTACTCCCTGGCGATTTCAGGGATGGGCTGGATCTGCTCACCAGAGAGTTGGTTGAGGCCAGTACCGGGATCGTCTGTGAATGCGTTGACCGCACCCAAGAACATGTTATCGCTTAAATTATCTAGGTGTCCCCGGAAGCGGAGCCAGGCTCCGGCTGGAGAGATGTGGTCCGTCGTACACTTTCCGGAGGCTTTCACCAGCACCGGCATGTCGGTGAAATCCTGACCGTCCCAAGCGGGCCACGGATCCAAGATCTGCAAGCGGGAGCTGTCGGGATTGACGTTGACGTTGACGTCGCTACCATCCTCGGGAGGTGCGATGTAGGTCGCCTGTCCGGAGTCGAAGCCGTTGGCTGGAACTTCAGGCGCCGGTTTGGGCGCTTGGAGCATGAACTCTTTGCCGTCGGCCCCCGTTAGGGTGTCGGTTAGCGGGTTGAAGCTCAAACTGCCACCTAGGCCCATGGCCACAGCCAATTCGGGGCTGGCGATGAAGTTCATGGTGCCTGAATTCGCGTCGTTGCGCTTGGGGAAGTTACGGTTGTACGACGTGACGATAGAGTTGGGCTCGCCTTCGGGCATCTCGTCCCTACGCCACTGACCGATGCAAGGGCCGCAGGCGTTGGCCAAGACCATGCCTCCAATGTCTTCCAGTGCTTGCTGCTGGCCGTCCCGGGCGATGGTAGCGCGTACCTGTTCCGAACCTGGTGTAATCATGAACTTGGCAGCGGAATTCAATCCGTGCTCTTTGGCCTGGCGGGCCAGGTCGGCGCAACGGCTCATGTCTTCGTAAGACGAGTTGGTACAGCTGCCGACCAAAGCGGCAGAGACCGCGTCCGGGAAACCCTCTTCCTTGGCTTCTTTAGCCAGTGCTGATATGGGTCGGGCGCGGTCAGGCGAATGGGGCCCGGTGATGTGTGGCTCCAGCTTGGAAAGGTCGATCTCCACGATGCGGTCGTAGTACTGACTTGGGTCCTTTTCTACCTCAGGGTCGGCAGTGAGAAGGTGCTTGTACTTCTCTGCAAGCTCGGCCAGTTCGGGGCGGCGGGTGGCTTGAAGATAGGTCGCCATCCGGCTGTCGAATGGGAAGACGTCTCCAGTTGCGCCGAGCTCGGCTCCCATGTTGGTGATGGTGGCCTTGCCAGTGCAGCTGATTGACTCCACGCCGGGGCCGAAGTATTCGATGATGGCATTAGTGCCGCCGGCTACGGTGAGAACACCAGCCAAGTAGATGATCACGTCTTTCGGAGCGGTCCAGCCGCTCATCTCGCCCGTGAGGTGGACTCCGATAAGAGTCGGGTATTTGACTTCCCAAGGCAGGCCTGCCATAACGTCCGCGGCGTCGGCGCCGCCCACACCGATGGCCAGTGAGCCCAGGCCGCCTGCGTTGGGAGTATGGGAGTCGGTGCCAATGACCAGGCAGCCAGGGAAGGCATAGTTCTCGAGGTTGACCTGGTGGATTATGCCGGAGCCAGGCTTCCAGAAGCCCATGCCGTATTTGCGGCACGACGATTCGAGGAACTGGTAGACTTCGCTACTTTCATTGAGGGCGTCTTGAAGGTCGGACGATGCACCGACCCGCGCTTGAATTAGGTGGTCGCAGTGGACCGTGGTGGGGACGGCAACTTCGTTGCGTCCAGACTGCATGAACTGCAAGATGGCCATCTGGCCGGTCACGTCTTGGTGGGCGACCCGGTCTGGGTTCAGGTTGATGTAGCTTTCACCCGGATCCAGTTCGGCCCCTATAGCGTCGTCTAGGTGACCAAGGAGCAGCTTTTCCGCTAGAGTCAACGGCCTGTTGTACCGGGACCGGACAACCTCCAGGTTACGCTCCATTTTTTTGTAAGCTTCTTCTACGAACTGAGGGGTTGAGTCAACATTCATGTGAGGCTCCTAGCCGTAAAATCTGAGTGAATTTTTGGAAATGCAGGCGGCTTACAGTGCGTGCCCAACCCGCACATCCTGTCAACTGCAGGATTATCGTCCTTCGCTGACGATATAAAACCTTTAAAGGGCGACCCTTTAAAGGTTTTATAATTTCGATCCCAAGAGGCCGGCCTTGGGAGTGTTGAAATCCTTCCAAGATGGAAGGAGATGGGTCCTATTTGCGCTTCAGCTCGGAGGGGTCGACGTTCTTGAAGTACTCGTAGTTCTTTTCGATGTATTCTTGCCACTCCGGGGGCACTGCGTCTTCGGCGAAAATGGCGGTCACCGGGCAGACGGGCTCACAAGCTGCGCAGTCGATGCACTCGTCAGGGCTGATGTAGTACATATCGTCTTGGTCGCGAGTGTAGATGCAGTCAACTGGGCAAACATCAACACAAGCCGAATCTTTGAGTCCAACGCAAGGTTCGGCGATGATGTAGGTCATAGTGGCAGGCTCCTATACTTCAGTGTTGCGCCAGCCCCATCGGAAAGAGCTTCTTGAGTCTGGTTGCGGCTGACAAAAATGCAACCAGATTATAGCATAGCGGATTGGCAATGCAAGATGAGTGGGCCAAGAACAACCACCGCTGTATCTGCGGTGGTTTTAGTTTCAAAATCGGTTCTTGCGATTCGCCTCAGAGAACTAGGCCATAAGTTCTCTTCTTTATGGAAAGGTTAACGAAGGTTTCGGTGCGCTGGACCCCGTCGATGGTGCCGACCTTGGAGCGCAAGAAAGTTCCCAGCCCTTCAGCTGATTCCAACCCGGCCCAGATGAACACGTCGTACGCGCCGGTGGTGATAGCTACGTAGTGGGCTTCATCGAGTTTGGCGATGTGTTCGGCAACCGCCTCTGATTTTCCGGGGCCTGTCTGAAGCCCGATCAACGCGGTGGTGGCGTAACCTAGTTTTTCTAGGTTGGGCACGGCGATAATCCTGATTACATCGTCCACCACCAAGCGGCGCAGGCGTCGCCGGACGGTTCCTTCGCTGACACCAACTTCACGGGCAATCTTGGCGTTAGAGGCCCGGCCGTCTAGCTGCAACAAAGCGATTATTTTTCGGTCAAGTTCATCCATCGGCTCTACACTCCGTGATTGTTGGGCCAGTCGGCGCTTTCCTATCGTTCGACCTAGCCCAAGCGATTCTTTGTAAAAAGTCCCGCACAATCATATGGCTGGTTCTAAAAGGTGTCAACACCGAAATCTTATCAGATTTTAGTTTAAATGTTCGAAAATCGGCTAATGTTATGCCGAAGGTGCCCATTAAGTGCGAAGAACTGACCATCCAATATAGCTCAAGGGAATTACGGACTTGAAATTCCCTTGAAATTTAACAATCGCTGTCGGGTTTAGGCGTGAATACCGGGTATTGATGGCCATAGCTCCATTTGGTAACATTTACCGAGTGCGGGGAAAGATGACAGAGTGGACGATTGTGCGCGACTGCTAATCGCGTGAGCCTGCAAAGGTTCCGAGGGTTCGAATCCCTCTCTTTCCGCCACATCTCTTCTGATTATTTCGTCGCTATGAACAATGACATCTGCGATATACGTATCTGCTGATTAAAATTCCTATCAAGAACACTGCCACCTACACAGCCTGCTTTATATGAACAGTTACTACCTTTGGACCATCGGTTGTCAGATGAATACAGCCGACTCCCAACGCCTGGGATCGGCCCTGGAGCAGCTAGGAGTCCAGGAGGTTGAGAAGGCTGCCGACGCTGATGTTATCGTTCTGAATTCGTGCGTGGTGCGGCAGGGCGCTGAAGATAAAGTTGCTAGCAACCTGGCATGGATGGCTCCCCTCAAGAAGAACCAGCCAGAACGCATCATAGCTCTTATGGGTTGCATGGTAGGCCCCCAGACCGATGAATTGGCTCGCCGCTTCCCTTACGTCGACGTGTTCATGCGGCCTCAGCAGTTTGAACCGCTACTAGAGATGGTCGGCGAGCGCGTTGGTGTTGACTGGGAAGGTTGCATCGGCCCCTTGACCCCCAACCGGCCTGACGTCACCTGTCACGTGCCCATAATCCACGGTTGTGACCTGATGTGCACCTTCTGCATCATCCCTTACCGACGCGGCCGTCAGGTCAGCCGCCCGATTCCGGAAGTAGCTTTTGAAGTGGAGACTCTCGCCTCCAGGGGCGTGAAAGAAGTAACCTTGCTGGGCCAGACCGTGGACGCCTACGGCCATGACCTGCCTGACCAACCAAACCTGGCCCACCTTTTTAGAAGACTCAATGAGATTGACGGAATCGAGCGTATTCGTTTCCTGACCTCTCACCCCAAGTTTATGACTCAAGAGATTATCCAGGCGGTGGCTGACGTGGCCAAGGTCTGTGAGCATATCAACCTGCCGGTACAGGCGGGCGACGACCAGGTGCTGGATGAGATGCGGCGTCAGTACAGCCGGTCCGAATACATAGACCTTGTCGGCAGGATCAGAGAAGTCATACCTGAAGTCGCACTGAACACCGACATCATCGTGGGATTCCCGGGAGAGACCGAAGAACAGTTCCAGCAGACCCTAGACCTCCTGGCGGAACTACGCTTGGATAAGGTCCACTGCGCCGCCTATTCCTCCAGGCCTGGCACCATCGCCTCAAGGAACATGGACGATGCCGTGCCTGAGGAAGAGAAGACCACCCGCCGCAAAAGGGTGGACGCCCAGCAAGAGCAGATCCAGACAGAGATCAACGCCGAGTTGGTGGGCCGCTACGAGGAGATTCTGGTAGAAGGCCTCCAGAGAGGAAAGTGGCAGGGCCGCACTCGTTCCCATAAACTAGTGTTCTTTGAAAGTGAGGCGTATCATCAAGGTGAATTGGTCACAGTGAAGATTGAACGCTCCAGCCCGTGGTCCCTTCAGGGTTCACTAGCTGCTGGAGTCAAATTACTAACCCCTCGAGGCGACAACGAATGGCATTAACGAGCCGCCGTCCCTCCGTGCCAGTCACGGAACTTGAGCATTCCGCGTTCTGCAAGCCTGAAGACGAACTCCCCTCTAAACCGCTGGCCGAAGAGATGGCCGTGAATGTGCGGTGGCAGCAGATTCCCTCGGAGTACTTGCACTACACAGCCGAAGAACTTGACCTGCGTATCGGTGAAGCCCGCAGTAAACTGGGCAGATCGGTCACCATCCTAGGGCACCACTACCAACGGGAAGAGGTGATTAAGTATGCCGATTTCCAAGGCGATTCCTTCCTGCTTTCCCGCGAAGCCGCCACTCGCCCAGAGGCAGATTACATAATCTTCTGCGGCGTGCATTTCATGGCGGAGACCGCCTGCATCCTGGCGGCCACCCATCAGAGAGTTATCCTGCCCAATATCACCGCAGGCTGTTCAATGGCCGACATGGCGCCTATGGATGACGTGGATGACGCTTGGGCAGATCTGGAAGAGGTCCTAGGACCCGGCGGGATAGTGCCCATCACCTATATGAACTCCATCGCCGGGATTAAGGCTCTCTGCGGCCGGAATGGGGGTATCGTCTGCACTTCATCCAACGCCAAGCCGGCGCTTGAATGGGCCTTTGAACAGGGCGAGCGGGCCCTTTTCCTGCCTGACCAACACCTTGGTCGCAACACAGCTCTGGAAATGGGAATATCCTTGGACGAGATGGTCGTCTGGAACCCCTTCCGGCAGTTGGGCGGCAATACCCCTGAGCAACTTCGCGCGGCCAAGATGGTGCTCTGGCAGGGACACTGCTCCGTTCATACTCGATTCACAGTCAGCCAGATAGAGGCAGCCAGGGAACTTCATCCCGATATCAATATCGTGGTCCACCCGGAGTGCCCGATGGAGACCGTCCAAGCTGCGGACATGGTTGGCTCTACCGAGTATATCCGCGAAATGGTCAACTCGGCCCCATCCGGAAGCAAGTGGGGAGTAGGCACAGAGGTCAGCTTGGTCAACCGCCTGGCCATCAACAATCCGGACAAGACAGTGTTCTGTTTGGACCCGGTAACTTGCCCCTGTTCCACCATGTATCGGATTCACCCCGCCTACGTGCTCTGGATGCTCGACGACCTACTGGTGGGCAAGGTCAATAACGAGATTACCGTGCCAGAGGACGTTAAACGAGACTCTAAGGCCGCCCTTGAACGGATGCTGTCTCTCCCATAACGCCTCTTTCCTGCCAGTATTTTTCTTCTGGCTCACCCTTGGTGGTTGAGGTACAATTGTGCCTGCCTAACCGCCGGTTTTTTTAGAGAATGAGGAAGGCGTACCATGAGTCAATTTCCCCCCGATGTTCACGCATTGATCGACGCTTCCGTCGCTGAAGACCAGACTTTCAACGACCCTACAACCCAGGCGGTGGTACCGCCCGAGATTCAAGGAACGGGCCGGCTTCGGGCCAAGGCAACAGGGGTGCTGGCCGGTGTGGACGTGGCCATCGCTGTCTTTCATCGGGTGGATCCGACTTTGAACGCCAGTGCAATCTTGCAAGATGGAGCCCCACTATGTCCAGGAGACGACATCGCGGTGGTCCGGGGCTCCGCCGCTGGCATCCTCAGGGCTGAACGTATCGCTCTCAATTTCATGCAGCGCATGAGTGGTATCGCCAGCGACACCAACCGGTACGTCGAGGCAGTTCGGGGGCTAAATGCCAGGATCGTGGACACGCGTAAGACCGCCCCTGGCCACCGCTTTCTCGACAAATACTCGGTACGTATGGGTGGTGGCTACAACCACCGGTTGAACCTGGCGGATGGAATCCTGATCAAAGATAACCACATCCAGGCCAACGCCTTCCGGGAGATGGGTCTTAAGGACGTGATTAAATTGGCCCTGGCCCGGGCTTCCCACACTATCAAGGTTGAAGTGGAAGTGGAGAGCATGGACCAGGTGCAAGAGGCCCTGGAGGCCGGGGCTCACATAATCATGCTGGATAACATGTCCGTGCCTGAGATGGCCGAGGCCATGAAGGTCATCGGCGACCAGGCCATCGTCGAAGCTTCTGGAGGCATCACCTATGACACGGTGCGGGCGGTGGCTGAAACAGGCGTGGACTTGATTTCTATCGGCGGTTTGACTCATTCCGTGGATGCTCTGGATATCAGCCTCGACTTGGAATTCGATTAGTATTTGCCGTTGGTAGTGGCTTCACCAAAGGGATAGAGGCATGGTGAGCCCAGGCGTCCTGCTTATATTGGCCATGGAACGGAACTGGAGAACGATTAACGGGGTTCTGGGTGCCTGTCGCGTCGGCGTGGCTTTTGCCGATCGGCGCTGTCCAGCATTAGTGTCACAGGCCCGTCGTTCTGCAGCGTGACTTGCATGTGCTCCTGAAAGCGCCCAATTGCCACCGCCAGCCCAGCGTTACGAAACAACTGGACCGTATGTTCGTAAAGGCGCCTGGCTTCTTCCGGTCCCGCCGCTTGATTGAAGTCGGGGCGGCGTCCTTTACGTGTATCAGCGTACAACGTGAATTGGCTTACGACTAATATATCGGCTCTCACATCTAAAGCAGACAGGTTGAACCGGTTTTCACCGTCGGCAAAGATCCGAAGGTTGGATATCTTCTCCACTAAGTAGCTGGCGTCGGCTTCGTCGTCATCTTTGGCAACTCCCAACAAAACTGCCAAGCCCACGCCAATCGCCCCTGCGGTTTCGTCGGCAACGGTAACGTAAGCCTTGGCAACTCTTTGCACCAATGCTCTCATCGGCTATGTATCCCTAAGAAAAATCGAAATATTCCCATGGAAACCCTTGAAGGGCACTTCTTAAGGGGTAAGGAAGCCTATGCTAGTTTTCTATGTTGAGCTAGCAGAGGTGGAAGAGGGGGTGCTGCTTGAGTCAGTGGTAGAGGAGGCTGAACTGTCGCTAGTGGACTTTGCAGGCGTATCCGCCTTGGTATCCGCCTTGGTATCCGAGGAAGATTTGGAGTCGCTTGTGGACGTGGAGTCCGAACTATCGTTGTTGGAACTGCCCTTGCTCTCCGAGGGAGGTTTGGGTCGACCGTAGTCGGTGGTGTAGAAGCCGCTGCCTTTATAGATCACTGGGACCGCATGATACACCCTTTGACCCTTCCCAGAGCAGGCTGGGCATGTGCCGTTGCCGGCTTCGGCGAAGGACTGCACCAGTTCAAATTCAGTTCGGCAGCTTTCGCATCGGTAATCGTATCGAGGCACGGGTACTCTCCTGAATGTCCTTACCCTTTAGCAATTTTGAGCAACGGGTGCTAAGGGCAACCAATCCAATCTACCAGTGGCATTAATAGCTGTCAACGTGCCTGGCAGGTTCGCGGTGCGGCATTCAGGCCAACGGAAAAAGTATGAGATTGGACTTAAATGAAAGAGGCGGCTCGAGGAGCCGCCTGGTGGAACAAAGTAGTTGAAGCAGTGAAGGGATGATTAGATGACAGCCCAATTTCGGGCTGGTCACGACCTATCTGTGTGGCCTTACCTTCGGTTCTGCCGTCGCCGTCGCCGCGCTGCTCTCTGAGCTGCCAGGCGTTCCTTCTGCGCCTTGGAGCGGAAGAAGCGCCGGTCTTTGAGTTCGCGCAGTATACCTGAGTGTTGGACAGAAGCCCGGAACCGGTTGACCAGGCTCTCTGGGTTCTCGCCCTCGCGAGGGGTGACGTAAGCCATTTGATTCTCCGACCGTTTCTGGTCAATCTGATTAAATCTAATTTACCACAGGCACGAATCCCAATCAACCAACTTGGTTTCTTTCCCGGAGGAAGGGTCTTATTAAACCGCCGTTCGTCGTTTGGCGCCGACCTCGCCCAGGTATTCGAGCACATCAGCCAGCGGCAACACATCTGCATACTTTTGGTTCATATCAAAGAGGTTTATGGCGTGGGCAGCCTCGTGCCGATCGAACACGCCCTCTTCCACCACAATCATGCGGAAGCGGTTGGTACATCCGTCCAACACACTGGCCCGAACACAGCCACTAGTGGTTTCCCCCACTGCAATGATTGTGTCAATGTTGTGGGCCGTTAGGTGGCCCATGAGGGGTGTTCCCCAGAAGGCGCTGGGTGAATCTTTGCGTATGACAGGTTCGCCATCGATCGGCGCTACTTCGTCAATGATGTCGTGGCGGCGGTTGCGGCGTTCTAGGGCCTCGGGGCGGCGGTCGGAATTACCGTATATCTGGCGACCTGTGCTCCATCCTGCCAGGCCGTCGTCGTCCCGGCCCGTAGCATGAATCACCGGTATTCCGGCACCTCGGGCCGATTTTAGCAACGTCTGTAAAGCCGGGATTGCATCCCAGGCAGCCATACCGCAGCTGGAAGGCCATTCCTTGGTGGCTTCTAGGATCGGCTGCGGCCGGTCGCCGAACACCCATCGGTACAGGTCGATCAGCAGCAGGGCTGGCCTTTCACCGAACCCCACCTGCTTGTTCTCGCCCATCGCCACGTGGGCCTTGTCTTGGTCTGTAAGGTATTTGTCCCAGACTCGCTCAGCCATGTTCCACCGCCTGTTCGGTCAGTTTTAAACCCGAATTATTCTTTGGTCGGCAGGCCGGCCTCTTTCCAGGCTTCCATCCCGCCTTCCATATAAGACACGTTGTCGAATCCCATCTCCTGGAGTATCTGGGCGCCCACGGCGGCCCTGTTTCCAAGTCTTCAAGTCGTGATGACCTGTACGTTGGGATCCGATAGGCGGGGGTCGAGTTTGGATCTGTCCTCGGCGGCGCCATCGAGTTCTTCCACTGAGATGAAGATTGTATTTTCGGTCGTTTCGCTATCTGGAACATTCTCTCGGAGACGTGTCTCAATCAAGAGAATCTCCGGATTTTCGTCTAGCTGTTTCTTCGATTCTGCTGCTTTTACGGAAGTAGTCTTGCCTTTGGCGGCTTCTACCCGTTGCCTGAAATCATCGGTCATCGATGTTGCCTCCCAATCATAAGTGAGTGACATCATATTACAAACGCCGTGCATCGGATACGGATGATGGGTCATACAAGTAGCCGTTGTGCTACCATCGTTCAGCGCGGACGGCTGCGATTTACACACAAGCACGGAGGTTTAGCAACATGCGCTGGCTCGTGATCCTGGTATTTTTAGCAACTTTGGGAGTCGCATGTGGGTCGTCCTCCGATTCTGGATCAAATACATCATCAGAGGTAAACATGGCAGACGAAACTGTAACCACGGCATCCGGTTTGCAGATCAAGACTTTGGTCGTAGGAACTGGAGATAAAGCAGAACCAGGAAAGACCGCGGTGGTCCATTACACCGGTTGGCTGCTGGACGGTACCAAGTTCGACAGTTCAGTGGATCGGGGAACACCGTTTGAGTTCCCCTTGGGCGCCGGACGCGTGATTAAGGGTTGGGACGAAGGTGTGGCGACCATGAATATAGGCGGCAAGGTTGAGCTCATCATACCCGCAGACCTAGCCTATGGCCCTTCTGGCGCGGGCGGAGTTATTCCCCCGAATGCCACACTGAAATTCGAAGTAGAGTTTCTGGACCAGAAATAAACCACTGCTTGAGACGCTAGCTTTTGAAGTTAGGTGCCACTTTCTCGGCGAACAGCTTCAGGCTATGGGCGTTCACGTCGTAGGGCATGGCGCCTAGGCGGAAATGGATAATCACCCCGCCAACGCCGCTGTCGTTCACCGCTTGGAGCCTTTCAGTGACGGTTTCCGGAGAACCCACGATAATGCCGTGCTCCAACGAGTTCCTGGCGGCTCCTACAGCCCCGGTCGCCTGGGCCTGGAGCTCGGCTGTGGTGTTCATCTTGTCGCGGTTCGTCTGGAGATATGCTCTCATCGCTTTGAAGTAAGGTATTCCCACCTTTTCAGCCTCGGAATCCGTGTCCGCTACGAAGATGTTGCGCCACACCCAAGAGTCGGCCATGTTGCGCGCGACTGTTTCATCGCTGTGCCCAGCCTTGGACATGGTGGCCTGGTATTGCCGAAGTCGTTCCACAGTGGTTTCGTCACTCTGCACATTCATCATAAAGGGGCGGCCTTCCCTAGCCATCTCTAGCGTCGATTCTAGACCTGAGCAAGCCCGGATCATGGGGGGGTGAGGCTTCTGGAATACCTGAGGTCGCAGCACGGGCAATTCCACCTGCCAGTACTTGCCGTTATGCTTGTAGTTATTGGTAGTCCAAGACTCCACTAGGATGTCTTCCACTTCCAATAGCATGTCGTGGGCCTCGTCTGGATCGATTCCAAAGCCGCGGAATTCATAGAAGTTGTAGGCTGTGCCACGCCCTACGCCCACGATCATGCGGCCCTTGCTGATATTGTCTACCAGTGCGATCTGCTCGGCGAACCGGATAGGATGATGTAGGGCCATCTGAGCCACGGCGAACCCGATCTTAATATTCGTGGTCCTGGCTGCTATCGCGGCGGCGAAGGTAGTTGGGTCTACATAGGCGCAGCCACCGTCGAAATGGTGCTCAGCCAGCCAGATTACGTCGTAGTCCAATTTCTCAGAGAGTTCAGCCTCGCGCAGCGACTCTTCAATCACGTCGTAGTCGCCCTCTGGGGTTTTACTCTCAGGGAATAGAAAATTGCTAAACTTCATGGCATCTCCTCAGGTTATGGAGACGGCGTTTACCGCCGATGGATTAGACGCTAGCATCGGCCTGGGGGAGTGTCAATCAGGCACAGACCGAGTCCACTGGAGTGATAGGTTAAGATTTATGACCCAAGACGAACAAGGCACTAACTTCAGGTTCCAAGAGGTCTCAGGAACGACATCTATTGTGCTGGTTCATGGCGTCGGCCTAGATCAGGCGATCTGGGACTCCATGCTAGAAGATATAACTGGCCATTCCACTCTTACCTATGACCTGCTTGGCCACGGCGAGACCGTTTCTCCTTTAGGGACGCAGAGTTTCCAGCCCTTCGTAGGCCAGCTGTACTCACTCCTTGAGGCGACTGGGATTCCAGAGTGCGTTCTGGTTGGGTTTTCTCTCGGTGGCCAGGTAGTCAAGCATTTCGCCTCGGAGTATCCAGACCTAGTAAGGGCATTGGTTCTAATCAGCACCACGTACCACCGCACGACTAAAGAACGAGCAAGTATGGCGAGTCGAGTGCAGAAAGCAAAAAAAGGCGACCAAACAGACCTGGAGTCAGCGGCACTCCAGAGATGGTTCAATCCGAATTTCCTAGCGGCCAATCCCGCCGTGGAGACCCAGATTACTAATCGTCTGCGGAACAATGATCCGGGTCGGTTTCTGGAGAGTTACGAACTGCTGTCCAACGCGGAGGATCACCCGGTGGATTACGCATCCCTGGCGATGCCAGCCCTAGTACTAACCGGAGACGGTGACCTAGGCTCAACTCCTCGTATGGCGAGAGAGATGGCCCAGGTGATGCCAAACGCGCGTGCTGAGATCATTCAGGGTGCCAAACACATGGGAATAATCGAGCTGCATCAGGAGTTCAGTGATGCCCTGATTGGATTCATGGCCGACGGTGATATTTAGCTAGTCGTTTCAGCTTCCGGAACGCTCCACCAGATCAGAGAATACCTCATGCCACTTGTTGACTCCTCCGTCTGCGTAACCAGCGGAGTAAGTGATGATCCCCTGATGGTCCAGGGCAATCTTGCTGGACTGCTGCAGCACCCGTAGATCTCTCAGCACGTTGTGTTCTACCTTAGCGATCGGCCATGGGTAGCCCTGGTTGATCCGGTCGTATTCCAACTGGGCAATGGTTTCGAACCGACTATAGCCGATGGCGTAGAAATCGACCCGATCTGCGTACTCGGGGTAAAGGTCTTTCATGCTCCGCAACTCGGAGCGGCACACGGATCACCAAGTGGTGAAGAAGAACAAGAACACGGGTCGTCCTGGGCTGGATATTCGGGCGGTTGACTTTTTCGTGCCATCAAACAGGTTGATTTCGAACTGAGGTAGTGTTTTGCCGACATCAGTTCCTATCGATGGCTCCTCTACTACATTAGCCTTAGTTGAAGCTGGTGTTGAATCGGCATTAGATTCCAAGATGGGGTTCGGATTGCCGACGTATGCTTGGGTGGAAGGAATTTCTGGTGAAGAGGCCGGGGCTAAAAGTGTGGATACCTCTCCAGGGGTCGCAATCGGTTCGGATGGGACAGTAGCCGAAGATTCCGTCGGCGCATCTGTAGCGGACATTCCACAAGCAGACATTCCAACAAGCATTGCAATCAACGGAAATGCGAATATTCGGGACATTCGTGGGGTTTTCTCACCAGTGAGAATGAAACTTATGTGTCGTGTGTAGCACTGGAATGATAACAATGGACGGCTGATCTCAGTTTCATTGACGCAATCATGATCGGGGCTATCAATATTGTATCTCGGCGATCTATTTTAGGGTCAGAATCGTAGACTGAATGTTATACTCGGCTACGGAAGCAGGGCACTTGAAACCCCGAGTGATAGTCGTGTATTCTGCCGGGTCTTCAGGGTTGAAAATGGGCGTGCGTTTATAGATGGCGATGAATCAATCTAGGTTACCCGACCGTTCTGAGTTTTACTACAGCCTCGGAATCGCCTACGCCGCCTCGGGTCAATCCGACAGTGCCATAGAAAGCTATGACGAAGCTGTGCGGAACAACCCCGAGTACTCGGAGGCATACCACAATCGCGGGAAGGTCTACCACGATATAGGCCAGAACGGGCGCGCCATAGAGGACTATGACTTAGCGATCCAATACAACCCCGAGTTTTTCCCCGCTTATAACAGCCGGGGCATCGCTTATTACGAGTCAGGCGAGAACTGGCGGGCGATTAGCGACTACAGCGAAGCCATTCGGATAAACCCAGAGTATGTGGCTGCCTACAACAACCGCGGCAATGCTTACTTGGGCGTGGGTGAACAAGGGCATGCAATCGAGGACTACAACGAGGCCGTCACCCTAGACCCTGAGAATGTTGCCGCTTACAGCAACCGAGGTACTGCATACCGCGCCTTGGGAGAGAATGAGCGTGCGATAGAAGACTTTGATGAAGTCGTGCGTATCAATCCTGATTACGCGGCGGTTTACAACAACCGTGCCAACGCCTACTACGACCTAGGCCAGCGGGAGAAAGCTTTGAAAGATTATGCTGAAGCTATCCGCTTAGATCCTAGCGACCCTGACATTTACATCAACCGAGGGAACGTGCTCTTTGAGATGTCCCAGTTTGAACGTGCTGCCAACGATTATTCAGAGGTAATACGCATAAACCCTAACCATATGGAGGCCTATCACAACCGTCGTTTGGCCTACCACCGTATGGGCCGATACGAAGAATCGAATCGGGACCTTGCTAGGATTACCGAACTAACGGCTAGTATAAACACCGAGGGGCAATCTGTTGGGAAAAATCCGTAACTGCGAAGAGGCAGGAGAACGTTGGTCGGTTTCTTTGACGGCGTAAGAAAAACCGCCCCTCGGTTACAGAAGGGCGGTTTTTTATGTCCGGTGATCCCGGGTTATAGTTCCCGGGCCGTGCTCTATCAGATTAGGAAGCTATGCTCTTCTTAGAGGCTCGCGCTTTACCGGGCTTGGGTGCGGCGTTACTCTCGGGCGCGGGCGCATTTTCAGCAGAATTGGCACCCCCAAGCATCGGAGTACTGTCATCACCCAAGGATGCAGATTCATCGTTACCCAAGACCTCAGGAGCATTTTTGCCAAACTCTTCTTCCGAGTATTGATGCCCGGCAACGGTAGGTAGGAGATTGTTGCAGATATCTAACACCGACGCGCGTATCCCATCGGCTACACTCTGGGTGGTCTGCCTGATGAAGAACTCAGCTTGTAGACGGGCGTTGGACTCGGTACTGGCGGCTCTAGTTTGAGCTACGCTAATGATTGACTGGGCTTCTTGGCGGGCCATTCCGACGATCTCAGTAACGTCGGTTTGAGCGGCACCGAGGGTAGCCTCACTGGCAGAGCGGGCCTCGCTTAGAATCTTCTCACTTTCTTCCTTGGCCCGGGTGACAATCTTTTCGCTATCGGCCTGGGCCTTGGCGACCAACTTCTCGCTCTCTGAACGGGCGGTAGTGAGTGATTTTTCGCTCTCTGATTGGGCCTCAGCAGACGCTTCGGCTAACATGTCATCAGCGCGACTTTTCGCGCTGTCTATTGTCTGTTGGGCTTCAGATTTTGCCTTGTCTGTGGCCTCAGCAATAATCTTGGCGCCAGCGGCTTCGCTCTCTTGCCTCGCATTCTCAGTGATTTCCTGAGCCAAAGCTTCCGCTTGGACTACGGTGCGTTCGGCGAGCTTCAGCAGCATTGATTGTTTGTCGCCGGTGTCTGAAGCTGTATCTTGCTGCGTGCTAGCGTCGAGTCCTTGCGTCTCTTGATTGTTCTCTGCCATCAGAGTTCCGCTCCACTTGTTAATTCGCTGGCCAATAACGGACCTGAGTCCCCAAGAGTTTATGCAAACAGGAATCTCCGAATCGAGTCTAATTCGGGTTTCATCAAGTGTCAAATGTTCCTACGTGCAACCACTTATCCAACCTGTGAAAGCTTTAAACAATACCCACAGTGATAGTGGTGGTTAGTAGAACTATTCGCCTTACAGATTTCGCAATACTGCGTAGGCGCGACGTGGAAGTGGTAGAAGTCCTCAAACATTGAGTCACAACGGCACCAGAATTTTATCGTTTCAACCATGTTTGCCGTAGATGCACGCATAATCCTTACCCAATCTGCTTCGATGTTTCGCCTACAATATTAAATCTCTAGTGCTAAATGTAGTTTAGTGCCGCTGTCTAGGTTGTAGAGGATTCATTATGAAGTAAATTCATATTATATATTAGCTAAATTGGAGTAAGTTTATTATACTTCTTGTGGTTTATCGAATATTTAGGTTTACTATTGTTGTATATCAATTTAAGTAAAGGTTCAAAAATCTTACCTTTTAATATAAATGTACTTCTATTGATTATATTAATCTATTGAGAAGTAAATTTATGAACATTCTTTAAGTTAAAATGACTAATAGAGATTTATACGCGGCCATTAAATTGACCTAACGACAATAGGCTTCTTTTCGAGACTCTAGAATTGAGTGAAAGCCATATATAGAATTTTCAGCCAGACATGATAAGTTCCAAATATAAATTATGATTGATTAACATTTACTTCTATTGAGGATAACATGGCAAAACTTGTAAGACTTCCAGATTATCTATACGACTATATTCAGAGCATGTCTCGTGATGGCGAATCGATGGGAACCACCATCAAGCGCTTGATGGATGTAGAGCAGACTAAAGGTCGGATTGAACGTCAGTACAGCCATCGCGGAGAGTTAATACCTAGGGTGGTTTACAACTTTTCGATCCTTGAGAGTTTGGTGAACGCTAATGGAAGATGGACTGCCCTTCGCTGGGAACCCGAAGATAAAACAAGCAGTACGCTAATGAACGAATTTCGGTTAAATCGATACTTGGCGTTGCGCGAGAGGTATTTGGCGGATGAAAAGATAGTTAGTGGCAGGGCTAGATGGCAAGTTAGATTTGCCACCGCCTTACGACAATTAAAGAAAGAGAAATATATCGAGCAACGCGAGAATGCGGAGATACAACAGGAAGGAAGAATATCTAGAGGAGATGCATATTCAATTACGGACTTGGGCAAATCGTTTGTTAATGACTACAAACTGTTTATAGGTTATAGACATTGTTATTTGGCTAGAAAGGATGACGAGGCACGTATCCCCGAACCAATACCTGAGGAAGAGTTACCAAGGGAGTTCAGAAGTAGATTCTCAGGACAAAAGGCTAGTTAAATATAAAATTTATAGCTTACGACTAGAAGAACATAGTTCATTTATTTAATTATGTATTTTATTACGAACTACATTAGGGTGGATTTCTCAATGCAGAGCTATGCGGAGCTATGACCAGCTGTAGGCGAAGAATAGTGGAGCGGGCGATGGGATTTGAACCCACGACATCTTGCTTGGGAAGCAAGCACTCTACCCCTGAGTTACGCCCGCTCGGTGTGGGTGATTGTAACATTGTTGAGCCTAGATATCCCCGATAGACAATGTTTTTCTTATACGTTTGAGCGCTCACCACGTCGGTCGCGCATCGCGACGGGTATTATAGTCCAGGAGAGGCGATTGGGCTGGTCGGCTTGGAAAACCTTTGCTGATTGTTGCAACAACTCTCGGCTGACGCCGGGCTGCCTAAGAAGATTTTCAGACATAGAGACAGTAGTTTGTGGCAGAAGCGATAACCGGTCGTCGATTGTGTTGTCGTCCAAACCCTCAGCCATGAGCACCAGCATGTCTGCGGCAAGCAGCTTCTCCCTCACTTTGTAGAATAAATCACCTGCTATTGTGGTTAGAAAGAACCACTCCAGTAGGTCCTCTGGTTCTGGGAACGCGGCCCCTGGTTTGGAGATTACGGCCTCGTTGTAGAAGTCTCGGACATCATCTGTGATGTACCGCAACAATTGGGGCATCGGATGGGCGTAACCGTCTGGGACTTTCAAATCAGCGTTCATTGCAAAGCGCACCAAGATTTCCAGCATCTCGTCTATGGAATTGGAGTCTTTTCCGCTAGTCCCAACGCTGGTTCGGCCCCGCTGGCGCAGTCCTTCGTCGAACCATGGCCTAAGCAACTGGACCTCTTGTTTAAGTTGGGCAGTCAAAAGATCTGATTCCGTCGCAGGTACTGCTGCCGGGAAGGTAACCGGGCAAGACCAAGCTGTATCCTCAACTGGCTCGTCTTTCATGCCGTCAGGATAGTCAATCAGAGCCGGTCCGATGGGTTCTTCTACCAGGGATAAAGTCCTCCGCAATACACTTATTTGGATTTCAGGGCGATTCGGTGGGCCCATAGGACGGCCAAACGAGAACGGCACCCACAGGGCGCGCGAAGGTTTCACTGACTCGGTAACGGGTCTGACTAGACTAATCTGGACGGTTGCTATCCCGGCTCCGCCTTCGGAAACCGGGCGTTCAATGTACTGGGCCAAAACGCCTACGGCGTTCGTACAGCCGGGTCAAATGGGAATTAAGACCACCAGATTGACATGGTCTCCCAAAAGCAATTGAGAGACCTCTTTTGCGGCTGGTTCCATCCTTTGAGGCACGGTAGATCCCATGAATGAGTAATGCCATCGGGCCACTGAGCCGATCTCATTAGAAGCCACCAGCGTGCGAACGTGATCTAAGGGGAAGCATACGTTCACGTCTTGCTGGTAGGCGCTGCGGTCAAAGTTGACACTGGAGTGGGTCATGGCCAGATTATCGTATTCGATATCGCTGGGGATGATACGGTAATCACCTTCATGGCCAGTGAACGGCCGGTCATCGGCGCGGTGAATAGCGGCAGTGGTGATGATGGCAACCCGGGCATCGGTTAATTTAGGGGCTTCGACCCAGGGTGTGCGCTCAAAGGGCGCGGTTCTGGTTTTCATATTGCCTTGAAGTGCCTTGGGAATATCCTCCCAACGGACCATATCAACTACCTCGTAACCCACAGAGACGACAGTATCGCCGCTCGACGGAATATTCAAAGGGTACAATCTCCGCTAAATATATATCGTGTTTCGCGGTGCCTGTATACTCTTAGACTGAACTTTCTATGAAGAGGAATAGCAATGGGTTGGTCCAGGTACCACAAGAATGGTTTGATTCACGGTTCACTGCAGCGCTCGTGGCCCGGTTACACGCTGACGGCCACCCGCGGCGGATTGTATGCCAACTTGCTGGATATGCGAGGTGAAGTATGCCACCGATGGTACAGCTCCGAGGGACTTAATTACGGTTTCCTGTTACCCAACGGTAACCTTCTGGCCAGGACCGGTTCCGCTCCCGAGGGGATGGGCATAGGTGGTTCCTCAAAATCGATCGTGGAACTTGACTGGGATAGCAACGTGGTCTGGGAGACCAGATTCCCGTTACTGCACCATGATTTCCACCGCACTGATGCAGGTACAACCCTTGCACTCGCCTGGGAGATTCTGCCCAAAGAACTGGCGGCTACTGTTAGTGGCGGCTACCACGAGGATGAGCCCGGCCCGGACATGTGGGGCGATAAAGTAGTAGAGATCGCACAAGACGGTTCAGTTATGAACACCTGGAACGCTTGGGAGCACCTGGATCCGGCTATCGATGTCATCTGCCCCTTGGAGAACCGCCGCGAGTGGACCCATGCCAACTCCATCAGCTTGACACCTGGAGGTGAATTTCTGATTAGCTTCCGGCAGACCAGCACTATCGGCATTGTGGACCGGAAGACCGGGGAATTCACCTGGAAATGGGGGCCAGGCGTAGTTTCACATCAGCATCACCCGACGATGTTGGATAACGGAAACATACTGCTGTTCGATAACGGCGCGCACCGCCGGGGAATGAACTTCTCGAAGGTTATAGAGATAGATCCTAAGACCAATGAGATCACCTGGGAATACCAGGGGGACCCCCCGCTTTCGTTCTACAGCTACAACATCAGCAGCGCAGAGAGGTTCCCCAACGGAAATACCCTAGTATGCGAGGGTGCTCCGGGCAGGGTTTTCGAGATTACTCAGGACGGCGAGATCGTGTGGGAATACATCAGCCCGTTCTTCGTGGAGAATCTTCCAACCGCCGGCGGCAGCCGGTTTGGTAACGCGAACGCCGTGTTCCGTGCCCACCGTTACGCAGAAGACCACCCGGCCTTTGCGGGCAAAGACCTAGACCCGAGCAGGCACGCGAACTTGAACCGCCTGTTCAGTTGAGTGACTCTAAGCTTCTTTGCGTTCCATCAGCCAAGGCATTTCTTGGACCTCGGGTGACATCCATCGCCTGGCGTCCTGGAATCGGTTCTCCTCCATCTCTACCCCAAGGCCGTCGGCCAACCGGGTCATGAAGTTGAAATTGCAGGTTATCAAGACCGTGGCCAGTATCTGCTGATCGTCCAACCCCAAGCTACGCAGTTTTTCCAGGTCGGCTTTTCTGTTACTGGAAGGGTTCTTGGTGAGCTTGACAGCGAAATCCAACATGCCCCTGGTTTGTGGGTCAAGATCAGCTTTGGTGTAGTCGTGCATGATGTGGCTGGCGAACTCCGGGTCGTCAGAATGCTGACGGAGGAACCCTCCGTGGGCTAGGGTTCAATACCGGCATGTATTTGCGGCTGCCACGACCGTCGATATGGCCTCCTCTTGCACTCTAGTGAGGACGGAAGCGCCGAAAGTGATATTGGCGTTTAGGTTCCGCACTGCCTCCATCGCCTTCTTGTTGATGGACATGCATGATATTACCGCTGGGAGATCAACTTCTTCTTCCCTGATCCACGACATGGGTTTACTCCTAGTTTGGATGCGCTGCTCAGGAATTGGCTTCCTGGATCCTGGCCCAGTATTCTGTCCACTCTTCCCGCATACCTTCTTCGGTCTTTCCGGGGGTGTAGCCCGGCGAGACGAAGGGCGCCGCTTTGGTCACGGTAATTAGCACGTACCCTTTGGCCGGCAGGCCTGACCGTTGGATTCCATGACTGCCGGTCGTGTAAGCGTCATTGATCTCTTCGAAAAGGTCACCATTTGTTAGTAGCTCGGCAGTGCCTTTGAACCTGTAACCCTTGCGGAGGAATGAGTCCAGCACGTTCAACTCGCAAGCTGGGTTGTGACTGAGGTTTTCGATGGTGACAGGGGAACCTAAGTTGGCGAATACCAGGTGGTCATCATCCCAGACGGTGGATGTGCCTTTGGGGGACAAGTTGGGTGTGCCGTCTGCACACACGGTAGCCATGAAGCCCATGCGTTGCTGTCGGACCACTCGTTTCATATCGTCGGTTAAGATTCCCATATTTACTCCTCTTAGAGAACGGTAGAACAAAGAACGTCTAGAAAAGGCCTTCTATCTGATCCAATCGGCGGCTCTTTCTGCTATTACTATGGCGGTGGCATTGGTGTTGGCGCGTACAACGTTGGGGCATATGGACAGGTCAACCACACGCAGGTTCTGAAGCCCACGCACACGGCAGTATTGGTCGACCACGGCCATGGGGTCTGACGCAGGGCCCATCTTGCACGTGCCTGACGTGTGCTGAGTGGTTGCTGTGTTCCGACGTAGCCAGATGTCCAGGGCGTCATCGGTGGCCATATCGGTGTCGGTAGGCGAAATCCGCCGCTCCACGATAGCCTCAAACGATGGGTGCTCCAGGAACTGAAGGGAAAGGTGGATGGCTTCCCGCATGCGCTGCCGGTCCCGATCAGTCTCGAAGTACCTGAATTCCAGGTGTGGCTGATCGCTTGGGTCGGCGGAGGTCAGTGTCAGCTCCCCAGCGCTATCGGCTAGCTTCAAGATACATGTGATGCGCATGCCCTGGGGATGGTCAGGGCTGCGGCCCTGCAACGGATCTCCCGCCCGCAGACCAGTGAACGATGAGGGGAATAGTTGCATGTCGTTCCGAGTGTCGGAGCCCTCTGCGGTGTAGCGCAGTCCGTTCTGGATGCGAGGCTCGATCGTGGCCAACTTGACCCCATCTTTAGGCTCAAGCTCCATGGTGACCAGAGGATGATCTCGCAGGTTCTGGCCGACGCCTGGCAGATCCTTCACCAGCGGGATGCTGTGTTCAGCTAAGTGGTTGGCCGGCCCCACTCCTGATAGCAGCAGTAACTGAGGCGATGCGATACCTCCGGCACAGAGAACTATCTCGGAACCTTCCACAGTGAAAGTCTCGCTGCCACTCTCAACCTCTACTCCTATGGCGCGGTCCCCATCGAAGAGCACCTTGTGGGCAAGAACGTTGGCTTTGACGGTGAGGTTGAGTCTGTGTCGGTTTGGGTTTAGGTAGGCTATGGCAGCGCTGGTCCGGATGCCATTGGGGTTGTTCATGGGCACGGGACCTGTTCCCGTAGAGTCAGGGTTGTTCATGTCGGGGTCTTCAGGGAACCCGGCGGCCAATGTAGCCTCGTGAAAAGCCTCGTTTACCGGCAAGAACTCTTCCTTCGGTAGCCGCCAGACCGGTATAGGGCCGTCGGTCCCGTGGAAGTCGTCACGTACGTTCTGGTCAGTTTCCAATTTGCGGAAGAAGGGTAGCAGATTCAGGAAACTCCATTCGTCGTTGCCTTCCGCAGCCCAGCTGTCGTAGTCTTCGGGAACTCCCCGGAGGAACACCTGGCCGTTCACCGAACCTGATCCGCCGATGACTTTGCCCCGCGCCACTTGCATGGGCACCTGCTGTTCAGGAGTTCCTTGGCCCTGATATGCCCAATTGAACGGTGAATCGATGTCACTAGCATTTTGACTGTAGCCCAGTTTCAGTTCGTCGGGCATGAGTTCTAAGTCTGGATAATCCGGACCGGCTTCCAACAGCAGTACGGAGCAGCCTGGGTCTTCGCTTAGGCGGGTTGCCAGTGTGCATCCGGCAGAGCCCCCGCCGACTATTACGACGTCGTACTTCATGTCATTCCTTATTCAAGTGTGGCGGCAGACTGCCCAAGTAGATTCATGGTGCGGTCTAAAGAGTGTACTTTGTCTTTTCCTGCGAGGACGGGAGAGGCCAATACTTCGGTGGCCCCTGCGGCAAATAGCTCCTGGATACCTTGAGCCACAATCTCTTCGTCTCCAGAGATGACTATGCCGTCGGCCATGGCGTCGCTCCAGACACCGTTGGTCGCCTCCGGATAACCTGAAGCCACCATCATATTTTGGTAGAAAGGGAGCCTGGGATGTCCGAACTGTTCCTTAAGCCCTGACCGAACCTCTTCAGGGTTTTCGTTGACACAGACTGCTGCGTGGGCGATTAACGGGGGTGCTGGCCGTCCAGCCTCTTTGGCGCCTTTTCTCATCGCAGGAAGTGCAACGTCTCGCAAGTAACCTGCCGGGCAGAGCCAGCTTATCGCTCCGTCGGCTATTCCTCCGAGGAGCTCGAAGGAACCCTTGCTCAAGGCTGAGCCCATAACCGCAACATCCAACGGTCCCGGGATTGTGGCGCGGGCCTGGTAATGCTTACCGTCAAAGTCTACGGAACCGTTTTGCAGCAGGTTTTTCAATATCTGGATATATTCCCGGAGATGACCCAGTGGAGCGTTGAAATCGATTCCCATCCCCTCTATGGTCGGGCGGTGGCTGGGGCCTACTCCTAATCGGAAGCGGCCGGGTGCCAGTTGCGCCACTACTTGTGCCTGAGCAGCCATGACCAGTGGGTGGCGGGGGTAGGTAGGGACGATGGATGTGCCCATCTTGAGATTGGTTGTGGACGCTGCTGAGGCGGCAAAACAGGTCATACTGTCTAGGCTGGCCCCGCCGGCGGTCATCCAGACTCCTTGTATCCCTAAGTCTTCGGCCTTTTGGATGTTGCCCTGGACTTCAGTGATTGTCGCGCCCTGCACCTGCACTCCAAGTATTTGCTCTGCCATTCTTACTCCGTGGAAGTTTTAGTTATCTGGGCTGCGCGGAAAGAGTAACTACCTGAAATGGTCGTCAGTTGCTGGCGAACATTAAGGGGACCATGGCTTGATAGGCCACGTCGTTGGCCATGCCCATCACCAGGCCAGCCCGGGCGTCGCGGAAATACCGTTCGATAGGTGACCTGCGGGCGAAGGCAGTACCTGTGAAGCAGGTCATGAGGTCTGATGTAGTCCTGACCGCGGCCTCCGAACAGTTTACCTTGGCTTGCATGTACGGCAGATCGTCATCGCTTCGGCCTTCATCGAACACGATTGCGGCCGACAGCATCAATGCCCGGGCCGCTTCAATCTGTGTGCCTATCTCAGCCATGCGCCGTTGGTAGATGACATTGTCCAACCGCCTGTGTCCGCTACGGTACTCCCTCGGCATCTCCTCCAAAGCGATCTCGTATGCACCGGAAGCGATTCCAAGATAGGCCGCAGCATAGGTCAGGCTGAGCATCGGTCGAAGGAGCCGGTCGGTGTCTTCAAAAATCGTGTGTTCCGAGCCCAGGAGGTTTTCTTCGGGCACGAATCCAGAGAATTTAACGGGTGAACTCGAGTTTCCGCGCATGCCGTGGCCGTCCCAAGGTTCTAGGATCTCCCAGTCAATTTTGTCTTCCTCGACGAAAAGCTTGGTGGCGCTTCCCTGGGGGGTGTTATCGCCGACTCGCGTTCTCACTTCGAAGTGGGTCACGTGTCCAGCCGAGGTCACGTATGCCTTACGTATGCCGTCCAACTGATACCCGCCGGAGACTTTCGTAATTGCAGCCAGAGTGTTTACAGGGGTCCAATCGTCACCTGCACCGGCCGATTCCCCGCCCGCGGCGGCGGAGAATATTTCTCCGTTGGCCAAGGGTTTGACGAACTTCTCCACCTGGTAGGCCGTCGGTATTCGAGAAAGTATTTCCACGCCCTCTAAGTGCATTTTGTAGCACATGGCCGTCGAGGGACACTTCTTAGACAGTTCTTCCACTATCACGCAGGTAGTGACCATGTCTTCACCAAGTCCGCCGTGTTCCTTGTCCACCCTGAGGCCCCATAGATCCGCTTTACGGAGTGCTTCCAGGGATTCGGTTGGGAACTGGCCTAATCGGTCAACCTCCGCGGCGCGGTGGGCCAACTCTCTGGCGGCGATATCCCTAGCGCGTTCTTGCCAGTCTAACTGGTGCTTGCTCAGAGGGAAGTAGGCCATGCTTGCTCCTGGGCTGGGTTTCGGTGATCCATGGTAGACGCCTGGACTATAGGGCGGCACATCATACTCGTCAACATGAGGGCTATCACCTGCCGACGGTCGGCTGGTAGATCGCTCTTTGCATGCGCGTCAGGAATTGAGCCTGCAGCCCACCGAGGTTACAATCCTTGAATAAGGAAATGCGTATCCTAAAAGAGGTTTCATGAGCGCAACCCAGCACTGGACTGAGATGGTTAGGCTAGAACATGCCCAGTCGGACAGTATGCGTAAAGAAGACCCGCCCTCCGATTCATGGAGCAATTTTGCTCATCAGTTTCGTGCTGATCCCGGCCGGACTGACGACGCATTGGTTAACCATCTGCGCCGTTCCATAAGACCTGGTTTGGTGGTTATGGACGTTGGAGCAGGAGGCGGCCGTCTGGCGCTACCGTTGGCCCTAGATGCGGAGAAAGTAATCGCTATCGAGCCGTCGCCCAGTATGTGCCGGGTGTTGTGTGGCGTGGCCGAAGAGTTTGGCGTAACGAACGTCGAGATCGTTGAATCAGGCTGGCTTGAAGCCGACGTGACCGAGGCAGATGTAGCTATCTGCGTTCATGTTCTCTACGTCATCCGGAATATCGAGGCGTTCGTTAGGAAACTGGAAGAGCATGCCAGCGAAGTGATGGTGGTGATGTACCAGTCGCCGCCTCAATCCCAGATATATCCTCTGTGGGAATTGGTGCATGGCGCTCCCAGGTTTCCCCTGCCCAGCCTCCTTGAATTCTTAGATGTACTGGAGCAACTACGGATCAGACCTGACGTGCACGTAGTCCACACCGAACATAACCGTGGTTTCGAAAGCCTCAATGTAGCCAAAGATCAGTTGGCACGTCGGCTGTACGTTCTGCCTGAGACGGCCGAGATGGAACGTCTCGAAGCACTGCTACCTCGGGTTTTGGAGGAAAAAGACGGCAGATTCTCCATCAAAGGCGCCATCCGGTTGGAGCCCCGGGTGATTTCCTGGCAGCCCGGCGGCTAATGCCCGGCCCG
>JAKUNK010000017.1:0-11644 GCA_022451945.1 Dehalococcoidia bacterium | reverse complement strand
GCTGCCCGAAGCGTGAACCCCAGAAGTACAGAGGCGACGATGAAGCTAGCTATGCCTGGAAGCGCCGCCATTAGGATGAACGCTACACCCTGCAGCAGGAAAGAGTAGAAAAACGCTTGGCCTCGGCTGACTTTGTCAGACATCCTTCCCCACAGCACGCCGCTGGTCACGCTTAGTAGTCCGATCAGAACCACTAATTGCCCGGCTGTAGCGAGGCTGATGCCATTCTCCTGGGAAAGATAGACGCCGAAAAACGACGTGAAGATGTTTTGTGACCACCCCGAGTTGAAGGCGAGAAACGTGACCAGCCAGATCATGGGGTTCTTATAGGCTGCGATTGGCCAAGCGCCGTGTGCCTGGCTGGGACTCTGATGGACGCCAAGAACACCCTCGGGACTGGCTATAGGCCGCTCCCGAAGGAACAGTAGAGAGATTGCTCCGATACCGATGGCCAGACCGCCGAACGTGAACCAGGCGTGACGCCAACCGTCATCAGCGTCACGTCCCACAAGCAGAGGCACCACAACTCCGGCAAAGATGAAGGCGAAGCTCCCTCCTGTGGCTGCCAGACCGGCGGCTAGGCCCCGGTCCTGTTGTCGGAACCAACGTGAAAGTAGACCCATCATCGGGGTAAGGGCCATACCGGAGCCAACGCCCATCAGCCCGGCGGCCAGTAAGACCAGAGGATAGATCTGAGAGAGGCCCAAAAGGATCATCGCTCCCCCTACCACTACAGACCCTGTTCCGATGATGAAACGGCTTCCGTAGCGGGGAGCAATGGTCCCGGAGATTAGGGTGCTGGCCATGCGGACCATTGCCGTGAGGGTGATGACGAAGCCAGCCTTGGTGTGGGACAAGCCGAGGTCTACTTCCATGGACGGAAGCGTTAGACTGTGGGCGAATTGGGTGAACCCTGCACCCAAGTTGACCAGCATTCCGGTGAGCAGCATCACGCCTGTGTATGAGAACAACCAGTCTGGCCCGAGGTTCAACGGCTTATGGAGTCTCATCTAGCGTACAAAGCTGATCAACGGAGCCGTTGGGTTTTAGCGCAAGGGCCGGAAGAAGTCGCGGACATCCTCCACCAACCTGCCTGGTTCTTCCAATGCCGCGAAATGCCCGCCGGAGGGCATGACCGTCCATTGCTGCACGTTGTAAGAACGTTCGGCCCACTCACGCGTCGGAACGCTTATTTCGGCCGGAAACACTGCGATGCCACAGGGGACCTCGATCTTTTCACCTTCGTTGAGGTTCCATGGTTTCCGCAGAGTCTCGTAGTAGAGTTTGGTAGACGATCCTATCGATTGTGTGACCCAGTAGATGGTGATGGTCGTGAGCAGCTCGTCTTTGGTGAACCGCTTTTCCACATCACCTCCACAGTCGCTCCATGTTCGATATTTTTCCACGATCCAGGCAGCAAGCCCGGCAGGGGAATCGTTCAGACCGTATGATAGGGTCTGGGGCTTGGTGCCTTGGATGTGGGCGTAGCCACCTTCGGCGGCCTGCCAGTCTGCTCGTTTCTGGAGTAGTCCTTGCTCGGCTTCGGACAGCTCCCTCGAGCCTGGACCCATGTAGGGCGTTGGACGCGTGACTGATGTGGAGTGGATGCCTGTGACTTTATCGCCGTGGGCAAATCCTAGTTGGGCAGTAACGCTTGCGCCCCAGTCGCCGCCCTGAGCACCGAACCTTGGGTAACCTAGGTTTTCCGACATCAACTTTGCCCACATATCGCCGATGCTGAGTACGTCTAGTCCACGCTCGGCGGTGTGACCGGAAAACCCGTAGCCGGGCATAGATGGCACCACCACATCGAAAGCATCTGCCGGGTCTCCTCCGTGACCGGCTGGGTCGCTGAGTAGAGGGATGATTTTGTGCATCTCGAAGAACGTGCCGGGCCATCCGTGGGTCACAACTAGAGGCATGGGGTTTGGCCCTTTGCCTTTCTCGTGGATGTAGTGTATTTCCAGGCCGTCGACATCGGTCTTGAAGTGGGAGAATGAGTTGATCAGCTCTTCTTGGGCTCGCCAATCGAATTTGGTGCGCCAGTACTCCACCAGCTCTTTGACGTAGTCCAGATTGCTGCCGTAATCCCAACTGGTGCCCGGCAGCTCGTCCGGCCACCGCGTGCGCTCCAGTCTGGACTTTAGGTCTTCGATGACGGAGTCTGGTATATCTATCTTGAACGGTTCAACGGTCATGGCTATTCTCTCCAGAGTGATTAGGCGGGCAAGACTTGCTCGGTGCGGTTAGCCGGCAATTCCGAGTCAAAAGAATTGACTACGAAGGCGATCAACGCGTAGTTCCCCATCGTGAGCGTAAGCTCGATCAAGCCCTGTTTGCCGAACTGTTCGAAGGCGTTCTGGTACGCCCCACGGCTAACCCGGTGCGTGCGGTAAAATTCCCGGCCGTACTTTATGACGGCTTCCACATCAGGATCCATGGCGGGTAGTTCGGTCCGGTCACGTAGGGCGTCAACCACGGCGTCGGGAACCCCGGCGGCGCGGGCCGAGGCGGCATGGGCGTTCCAGACGTACATACAGTCGTTCTCGCGAGCCGTGACCAGCATAGCCAATTCCAATATCTTGTCGGAAAGTGACGAGTCGTTTCTAAGGTATTGGTTCAGGGCGGTGGCCAATTGCTGGGCTTTCGGAACGTGCCAGAGTATCGATCCTGGACCAACTTGGGGCACGGATCCTGCACCAGCAAGAAGCTGGTCGAATTCAGTTGCTTGATTGCTGGGAACTGTTTCTCTGGATGCTGCGGGAATTCTACCCATGATGGTCTCCTGAAGTAAGCGTTTTTGAGGCTTGGGAGCGGAGGCTTCTAACGTACGCGCCAGCTTTTGGGTTGTCAATCTCCCGAACCAGGTGCGGCTCGTGCCGGTGATTCCGTGACGTTTCTAGGCATCAACAGTCCCGCCATCAACAATGCCCACGATGCTAGAGCAGCTATAGTTAAGCCTGGGAAGAAAGAGCCCGACACATCTCGCAAGGCTCCTACGAATATGGGCGCCACGAACATGGCGAATCCGGAGAATGTCAGGAACGAACCCCAGACCACGGCTACCTTCTCGGGGGTCATGCTGTTCATTTGCATGGGCAGTGTGAGCAGGGTCGGGACGTATAGCCATGACCCCATACCCATGACTATCACGGCTGGGTAGATCAGCTGCGGCTCGGTGAAGAGAAAGGCACCTAACCCACCGAGGCCGGCCATGACTCCTGATGTGGCGAACAGGACTTTGGGCGACCTTATTCTGAGCGCTACGGCCCCGCCGACCAAAACGGCAAACACTCCGACCAGAGGCAGCATACCCGTGATGAACCCAGCCTGGGATAGAGATATACCACGGTTCTCGTTGTAGAAAGTTGGCAGCCACCCGGTGAAAGCCGTGTATTGGACCAAGATGCCTGCGTCTGCAGCCAGGAGAAGCACGACCGTACGATTACGCAAAACACCGCCAACTTCCTGAAGAGTTAAACCTTGGACGGACATGGGAACGCCGCCTGATTCTCGGCCTAATATCATCCACGCAATCAGACCGGCAACTCCGGGCAGAGCAAACACCGTCAGAGCTGTCTGCCAATCCATGAAATCAGATAGAGGGGCAGCTGTGGCCACGGATAGGGCGATGCCCAGGCTCAACGCTGCTGTGGTAAGAGCGTTCATGACCGTGATCTCTTTGGTCGGGAACCACTGCATCAACAAAGGGCCAGAGGCTGTCAGTACAAACGCGAACCCCAGACCGATGACCGAACGGAGCAGGACCAGGGTGAGGAAATTTGGCGCTAACCCCGAGAGAGATAACAAGGCGATAGATGCCCATCCGATGATGAATGACCGTCGGATACCAACCCGCGCTATAAGCATGCCGCTGGGTAGTCCTAAGGCTGCTGCTACGAGGAGAGGCAAAGCTACTAACAGGCCAGCAGCTGCTCGACTGATCTGGTACTCGTCGATGACTAGTGGAAAGATGGGCGATACCGTGAAGATGTTGAGCCCAACACTTAAGTGTCCGGCTAAAAGCAGGGCCGCAATCACAAACCGGTACTTGCTTAAGCTTAAATTGCTGGTCGCCGGATCGGTTTCCGGGTCGTCGGACATCTTATGACTAAGGGAACAAGCGGCTGTCGGGATTAGCTTCTAGGTCACCTTCAGACAGTGGCAAGATGAGTCCCGGGCCCTGGTTCTTAACCGAGTTGACGGTTTCCGCCACCCGATGTGAGGTGAGCAGTTCTTCGGGCGCGGGAATCAGCAAGGGTTCTAGATTTGCTGGGTCTTCAGTCAGCGGATCCAGCCATAACGCCTGTGTCTCACCCGATAAGATGACTGGCATTCGGTTATGAATCGGCTCGATGAACGAGTTGGCGGACGTTGTGATGATGGTGCACGAGCGGACCACTGGACCCTCCGAGGATTTCCAAGTCTCCCACAGTCCGGCAAAAGCCAAGGGTTCATTATTCTTGGAGTAGATATAGGTAGGAAGTCTGCGGTTGCCGTCTTTCTTCCACTCGTAAAATCCGTTCGCCAACACCAGGCAACGCCTTTTTTTGAATGCCGTCCTGAATGCAGGCTTGGTGGAGGCCGTCTCGCCAACGGCATTGATCATACGGGCTCCAACCTTCAAATCCTTGGCCCAGAATGGGATCAAACCCCACCGCATCACCTCGCCTCGTCTTTGGCCGTCGTTGGTGACGGTCAACACTGCCTGGGTAGGTGCGATGTTGTATCTAGGGCCGTGATCAGAGAATTCAGAGTCGGTGAACTCGGATAGGAAACCGAACCGTCCCTGAAGTTCGTCCGAATTAGATGTGAGGGTGAATCGACCACACATTTAGCACTATATCCCAGTCCCGACCGATCAGGTTTGTAAAATAATGATCTTGCCGCTCTATCCGACCAAGACTCAATGGACTGGGCTGGGGTGTTCATGTTGCCAGCAAGCGTTGGCGAAACACAATGATCTTATGAATATCAATAGAAAGGATGGAGTGGCCACTACGTCCACGGTAAGATTCTCGCTAATTTCTGAAGCGGCACACCCGAAGCGGTAGATACAAAAGCAGCTAGCGCTTAGCCGATCACCTCTTTGAATTGCTGTATGGCATTGATGTGATCTTGGGGCGTATTCAGGCCAGCCCGCATTGTGTTGACGGATATGTGAGTAGCTCCCATATCCTCCCACACCTCTGCCTGCTCTTGCCAGAATTCTGGATCTCCGTCGCCTAAGTTGATCCTTGGTTCCATCCCGATAGTGGCGGCATCACGGCCGGCTTCCTTGGCAAATACCTTCAGCCTTTCAACGGTGGCTCTTGCATCATCGCCAGGCTGCATTTGTGGGAACCAGCCATCGGCCAGCCTGGCGACACGGCGCAAAACACGGTCTGTGGGCACTGGATCCGCCCTGCCCCCGGCTCCCATCCAGATAGGTATTGGTCTTTGTACCGGCTGTGGGTTGACGCCTGCATAGTCGACTTTGTGGTACCGGCCTTCAAATTCCACAACTTCTTGTGTCCAGAACTCTCTGAGGAGTCTGATCTGCTCCGCGTAGCGTTGCCCGCGATTACTGAATTCTTGGTTTAGGGCTTCGTACTCAACGTGATTCCAACCCACACCTACGCCCAGCCTGAGACGTCCACCGGTCAACAGATCAACCTCGGCCGCCTGCTTGGCGACCAAAGCAGTCTGCCTTTGCCCAAGAATCAACACCGCGGTCACTAGTTCGATCGTGGTGGTGATGCCGGCGAGATAGCCGAATAAGACGAACGGCTCGTGGAACATGGATTCCGAGGTGTAGCTACCCTGCCAGTTGGCGTGGTGGCTGGTGTCTGCGCCCAGAACATGGTCATAGACCATCATGTGGGAATAGCCCAACTCCTCTACTGCCTGCACGTAGTCGCGCACGGCAGCGGGGTCGGCGCCGATCTCAGTCTGAGGGAAAACCGCGCCTGTCTTCATAAATCGTCTCCAAATATTGTTGATCGATCAGTCGTTGGATGCCACGGTTGCGCTAGAAGTGCCTTGGGTCTTATCTTTGGCCCTGAAATGAGGAATCACGTGCTTGCCGAACATTGTCAGCGTATTCATCACTTCTTCGTGCCGCGCCGGTCCGATGGCCGAAAGCAAGAATACCTGCTCAACACCCATCTTTTCGTAACGCTCAAAGAAATCTATGCATTGGTCAGGGGTGCCCACGCAGAATGACGTGCCTTTTTTAACGGTCTCGCTGGGCGTGGCTTCTCCTGGATGTGGACCGGCCGCCAGTTTCATGTCGCGTTCGTAGTAACCCTGATAATCAGGCGGAACGGTGGCTGGGTCGACACCCTGCCACACAAGGCGTGCGCGCTCTCTCTGCTGCTCCGTGTACCAGCCGATGAGATCTGTGGCACGGTCTTCTATAATTTTGGGGTCTTCATGGCAGAATCCCGCGGTCATCAGAGCGTTGTGGCTGTTGGGCGAGACGCCGGTAGGGTTGACCGATTTCAGGGCCTTCTGGTAAAGCTCAAGGACCTCCCCCACCTTCTCTGGGCCACCCTCGCTCCCCACTAGGGCGCCTAGGCCAAGCTCGGCGGCCGTGCGAGTGGTGCTTTCGCTCGAGCATGCTGACCAGAGTGGAGGATGGGGCTTCTGGATGGGCTTGGGTAGCACTTCCCGGTTCGGTATCTGGTAATACGTGCCCTCGTGGGAGAACACTTCTTCGGTCCACATACGAGGCAAGACCTGGGCGAATTCCTCCCACATGCCTCGGGTGTCTTCGAGTTTGGTGCCATAGGGCGTCAGCTGGTAGGGATAGCCCGTGCGGCCCAGGCCGACGTCCACACGCCCATTGCTGAGAATGTCCAGCGTGGCCATCCGGGCTGCGGTGTGCAAGGGGTGATGGATGGGGGCCAGTACCACTCCAACTCCCAGGCGGATACGCGAGGTACGTTGGCTCACAGCAGCCAGGGTCAAGTCGGGAGCGCTGTTGTGAGACCAGACAGGCCGGAAGTGATGCTCAGAGAACCAGACGCTGTCGTAGCCCATTTCTTCGGCATAGGCAATCTGGTCTAGGGCCTCCCAGATGCGCCTGGCTTCGCTTTCGTCGTCCCAAGGTTTAGGTACCTGAATCTGATAGAACAATCCGAATTTCATGGGTCCCTCCGTGGACACCCTCAGGTTAAAGAGCCAGGATTTGGTTTCAAATGGCTTCAGGCTATTATAAAGAGGGAATAAAGCCAGTCAATGCTGCGACTGGTTATCGGACCAAATTGTGGATGTGTTACTGGGCTGGTTCCGGAGGAAATGTGCCACTGAGATAGACTGGGCCGGGAAGAGACTGACTGTCCTTGGTATCGGGTTTATATTAGGTTTGACCGGCCACTTCATATCTGCAACTTCAAATCGAGACACATTGGGTATAACGCTGAATGCAGAAATCTTTTCCTCGGCTAAAATGAGTTGCGATTCCGTCGTAATGTTTACCTGCGTTGCTGATGATAAGAAGTTGACGAGTGTAAGAGAGTATCAAGTCGAAATTGGCGTTCTTCGCAGTGATATTTCTTAAGGTTCTGCCGTTAATATAGCTTATAGAAAGTAGCAGCCAGCCATTACCAAAATTAGTATCCATCGCGCAGGCAAAAACAACCTCACTGTCTTGAGGATCGATGCTTAATATAACTTGTGGTACCTTTTGGGGCCGCACTCCTTCCGTCCTAGGATTATCTCTAGCCGTTCTTGTCAAAACCCCTGGGTACCGGCACTGTACGATCAAGCCCTCGAAAATTTCTCGGAATACTAAACGGACAGGAAGGAACTCCACCGAATGAGCAACATGAGGTTTGGCCAAAGGGTAGGAAAAGATGGCGAACTGCGGCCTGGGGCATCGGCGTTGATCTTCAACGAAACGAGAGACCGTATCCTGATGACTCAGCGTGAGGACAACAACCGCTGGTGTCTGCCGGGAGGCGGGATGGATCCGGGTGAAAGCGCGGCCGAAGCTTGTGTTAGAGAAGTATTGGAAGAGACTGGCCTGGAGGTGAGAGTGGTTAGATTGGTGGGCGTATACACGTCTCCTAACATCCTTGTCGAATATCCAGACGGCAACAAGATTCAACCTGTGGCGTTCAGTTTTGAGGTCGAGATAACGGGAGGAGAATTGGTGCTGAGTGATGAGACAGTCGCTTTCGGCTGGTACACGGTGGCCGAAATCGAGTCTATGGACACTTTAGAGCATCATCTTCCTCGTATTCACGATGCCGTGAAGAATCGACCCGAAGCGGTCTTTCAGTGAAGCTATGGAGGAGAAGAATGGGTTCAGACTGAAGTTGCTGTGGTGGGACGATATATCTGGTGCCGTCTGTTGGGCGTGGCTGCACCCGGCCACAGAGTAGTAGCTGGCTAGAAACGTTTCCAAAATCAGGGAGAAAGAGATTGCGAATCGCGATATTTGGTGCCGGTGGTATAGGCGGCTATTTAGGCGGGCGGCTCTCTCAGGCGGGCGAGGAGGTTGTTCTCATAGCCCGTGGAGAGCATCTACAGGCTATTCGGAATCACGGCCTAAAAGTTGAAAGCGTTAAGGGTGATTTCATAGCCACCCCGGCTCTCGCGACTTCCAACCCTAACGAGGTTGGCACTGTTGATGCGGTGATTTTGGGCGTTAAAGCTTGGCAGGTGATTGATGCCGCCGAGGCGATGAGACCCATGATCGGGTCAGAAACGTTTGTTGTACCGATGCAAAACGGCGTGGAAACCCCGGGCCAACTGACTTCCGTGCTTGGCGAGAAAGCGGTGGTTGTCGGATTGGGTGGCCTAGTCAGCTATATCGTTGAACCAGGACACATCATCCACGCAGGCGGCGAACCATTCGTGTCTTTTGGCGAGTCCGACGACTCTGCTACTGAACGCACCCGCCGGCTGCTACAGGCGTTCCAGAACGCCGGGGTTAATGCCAACATCCCTTCCAACATTCACGCTGCGCTTTGGGGCAAACTGGCGTTCATGGCGGCCAACAGCGGCGTCGGCGCCATCACGCGCGTACCGTCGGGTCAGTGGCGCAGGCTGGCGGGTTCCTGGGAAATGGCGCAGCAGGTCGTAAAAGAGGTCTTGGCGGTTGCATCCGCAAAGGGGATTGATATGCCAGGCGATGCGTTCCCCTCGACCATAGCCAGACTGGAAGGGTCACCGCAGGATGGTACATCATCGATGCAGCGCGACCTGATGGACGGCAAGCCATCAGAGTTAGAAGTCCAAAGTGGCGGCGTGGTGCGTTTGGGGCTAGAAGTAGGCGTACCGACGCCGGTGAACGCATTTATCTACCATAGCCTGCTTCCTCAAGAAATGAAGGCCCGTGGCGAATCTTCGAATAGGGATCCGGGCTAAGCTGGAGATTCTAGGATGCCGGTTACAGTCACCCTGGCCTTTTCGGTCATACCCAAACGGGCAGAAGCGTTCAAAGCTTTGCTACGAGAGTTGTTACCCGACACCAGAGCTTATGAAGGTTGCCTGAAAGTGGATGTTTATGAAGAACAGGACAACCCTGGGCGCATCTACTTGGTGGAAGACTGGGAATCCAAGGCCCATCAGCAAAGATATCAAGCGTGGCGGGACGAGTCAGGCATTGCCAAGGTTGTTGGCCCCTTCTTGGCAGGCGAGCCCAGATTCAATTACTTCGACAAGCAAGATTTTTAGATGTGTGAGTTGGGCCATTCCGACAAAAACCTCAGTTGTTGACTAAGGTTTCTATTGCAGGTGCCAGTGGAGGGGCGGGGCCTCGTGGGCTGGAAGAACGCGTATCTGAAGCGAAGGAATCATGAAGGCCCGGTCGCAAGTGCGGCACCGCCATCTTCCGAACGGGTGGAACCCCTCCGCGCGGTGGATCTCGGTGCTTCTGCACCTGGCGCAAGCCTTTACCTCGTAAGGCATCTCATCGGCGGTGTCTTCAGGTTGTGAGTGTGTAGGCATTCTCGACTCACTGCGTTGTTCTTGCCAGCCCCTAAGGAAGCGGCATAGATATGCTGACCGAAGCTACCGGGAAGCGAGTCCTATGGCCCTCGCCGGTCAAATCCTCCCAAAGTCTGAGATCGTTGGGCCCAAAGCTGTGGATTGTGCCGTCGGACAATTGGATGTCTATCTGCCCGCTAAGCATGCTCATCCAGCGTCGGCGGGGTGCGGGGTGAAAATCGGAGAACTCAGTGGGCTCGTTGATCTGGATCGAACAATCAGAGCAGGCCTTGAGAGTTTCCAGCACGGGGTCGTCCACCTGCAGCTCTTCAATCACGCTCTTGCCGTCACCGCCGGTGTACATCCGAAAAATGCCCATTCTCAAGTCCTCTAACTCATGGTCGAAAGATAAAATTTATTGTATTTTCACGCCTATATTAGCTTATTCAGCCAAGTTGGTCGGTTTGTGGTCGCCGAGTATCATCAGTCAACCTGCCGTAGGTGGTCGCGCTGGGTCTCCCCGGTGTAGGCGGTGCGGAAACGGCCCCGGCGTTGAAGCTCGGGCACGACCATGTCCACGAATTCCTCGATGGCTCCAGGGCAGTAGATGGGCGATAGCATGAACCCGTCCCCGCCAACCTCGTCGAAGAACGCTTCGAGTTGGTCTGCCACGCTTTCTGCCGTGCCTACAAACTGGGGAAGGCCTACGCTTTCCCCGTGGCGTTGGGCGACCTCCTTCACGGTCATAGAGTCTCCGTTTTCTTTCTGGTAAACCCTCTTGGACCGCTGCAACTCGGGCTCTTCTCGGCTCATCATTTCGTCGTCAAGGGATAACCTTGAGAGATCGAAATTTAAGTGACCTGACAATATGGCCATCCCGCCTTCTAAGGGCACTAGTTCGTTGTGTTCTTCCTGTTTCTCCAGAGCTTCAGCCTCGCTCCTCCCGATGATAGGCTGTGCGCCGAAGAGAATGGCACATGCGTTAGGGTCGCGCCCTAGATCTGAAACTCGGTCTTTGACTTGAGTGTAATAGCTGGCGGCACCTTTGGGCCGTGGGTGAATTGCAAACACCGCGTCGGCATATTTAGCAGCAAGTTCTATCCCCATTGGGGAAGTGCCGGCTTGAATCAGGGCGGGGCCATTTTGAGGAGACCGAACAACATTTAGAGGTCCTCTCGAACGATAGAATCGGCCTTGGTACTCGATCCTTCGAACCTTTGACGCATCAGCAAAAATGGCCTTTTCGCGGTCCATAACTACTGCATCTTCGTCCCAGCTGTTCCACAGCTGCTGACATACTTCGATGAATTCATGGGCTTTTTCATAGCGCAATTCTGCTGGGTCAAGGCCCGTGTGACCATGGTTGGCAGCCTGATTCTCGTTCAGCGAGGTAACGACATTCCATGCTGCTCTGCCTCTGGTCAGATGATCCAAAGTAGCCCAGAGACGAGCTGCGTAGAACGGTAGGTGATAGCTAGTAGAAAAAGTTGCGCCTAGACCGATGTATTTGGTTACAGCAGCGATCATCGTCAATAAGGGAATTGGGTCATGTTCCGGTACCTGGGTTGCATATCTCAAAGCAGGGCTCAGAGCGCCTTTGTAGGAATCAGAAATATAATTTAGGTCAGCGAAGAATACTGTGTCATAGAGGCCACGCTCACAGACTTGAGCTATGTGCTGGTAGAGTTCGGGTCTGCGCCAAGCTTCGTCGGTCCATGTCGTGTTG
>JAKUNK010000016.1:0-59690 GCA_022451945.1 Dehalococcoidia bacterium | reverse complement strand
CAACAACTGTTGACGTAAAGTCCCGCCATCTTGCTAATCGGAGGGATACTAATGTCTTCAGTTACCGAAGCGTGGAAAGCGGGGCGGGAAGGCTTTGTGAACAAAGATTCCAGCCGACTCGCAGAGTTCTTCACCGACGATTTCAGGTTCGTGTCCACGATACGTGATATAGGCAAACAAGAGGCATTAGATTGGACTGCCGGCGGTGGCAACCAGACGGCTATGGATAATCTGGAAGTGTTGTATGAGAACGATGAGGTAGCCGTCACCTACCACAGTGCTACCAGCACTTTAGGAGATGGCGTAGTGATGGCTCTCTACACAAAGAAGGATGGCAAAATTTCACAATGTAGAATCGTCCGACAGGCAATCTAAGCGGTAAGCCTATTTGATAAGGAGGAACTATGGCTAAATTCAGCAAAGGCCAGAGGGTCAGGGCGACGTCAGGGCGGGAAGGAGTGGTTACATTTGTGGCGCTGCCCACGACAGTCTCGTTGTCGAACCTGACTGTCGGGGAGACACGGTCGGCATTCGTCCAAGGGTACGCGGTCAGGTTCGACGGCGATGACAAACCCCAGGATGTGAGAGAGCGAGAGTTGGAGGCGGTCTAAAATGTGCACGAAATGTACGTAGACGTTGCACCACTTGGCAATTGGTGGCACTAGGTTGGAGTTGGGTTTAGACTCAAAATCCATACCTTGCAACACGTGACACCAGTTCAGGCTAGGCTTGGCACCGCACTCAAAAACCGGTAGGAGTGGCCCTTGCCAGGATGCACTAGGTCTCGTATTCCCCCAGCCACTTTCCGACTAACAAACATCAGGATGTTTGTTAGTCGGTGATAAACTAGGGTTTTAGTGTTCCTTTTACTGTAAATGTCTCCCTATCTACCGGGACCAGATATTTGATTGATCATAGAAAGCTACAGCCAGGCATAGCCAGCTAGATGACGGCGATAGGCCTTTCTATTCTTGCTGCGTTCGGATTTGCCAGTTCGGCAGTATTAGCTCGTCAGGGCATGCAGGCCGTCTACCCCCTCCCCGGCGTCATGGTATCTCTTCTGGTTAGCTTTATCTTCTCCTCTGGTATGGTCCTACTGTTTGCCTCCTCTGATATAGGCAACATCCCGAAAGAGGCATTGCTATGGATTATTGGCCTGGGGGTAGTCAGCTACTTAGGCGGCCGGTGTCAGAATTTTCTGGCTACCAATCTCATAGGTGCGTCTAGGTCTAGCTTGTTCATATCGACTCAGGCGCCCTTCGCCGCCATATTAGCTGTGTCCTTTACTGGAGAGACGGTTAATGGCCTGATTGCGTTCGGCACCGTGGGCGTTGTCTGTGGCCTGCTATTCTCGAGTGGCGGTTCGATTGTGGACGGTTGGCGTACGGACAAGATTCATCTGTTAGGTTACGTTCTAGCCCTAGGTGCAGGCGCCTCATACGGGGCGAGCAACGTCATGGCTAAACAGGCAATAGAGATTTACGGGTCTCCAATCATGGTCACTGCCTTTAGTATGCTAATCGGTTTAGTGGCGATTTCACCTTTGGTAGGTGCAAGTGCGTCGCAAAGCGGCGTTTTACGAACAAAGGGCCAAGGATTTGTTTGTTCCATTCTCGGCCTACGCTATTTGGTCGCCGCTGGGTTGGCGTCGAGCATTGCGGTAACGGCAGTGGCTTTTGCGGTACAGCGGGCCGACGTCGTAGTGGTAAGTCCCATAGTTTCGAGCAGCCCGTTAATAACATTGTTCCTGTCTCATACTTTCTTAGCGAGATTGGAGCAGGTCACTCCTAAACTGGTCGCTGGAACCTTCCTGGCGATAGCCGGGGTCATCCTGGTTGTGCTGGGAAGATAACTAATATAGTTACGGCAGTTCTAAGACCGTTACCTCCACTGGGCTCATCGGATAGATGGCTCGAAGTCATAAGCTCCAGCCGAACAACATGCCAATATATGTCCAACGGTGGGTAATCTTAGAGCAGATTTTTAAAAACATGTGGCCCTAAGAGGGACATTTCCTATTCGTTAGGTGGTGGATGCGGTGTAGGTTCCGGCCTTTGCCAAGAGGCGTTACAGAGACGGGTAGCATCAGCTTGCCCATTATTGGTCGGAAGTATCCCTTGTCAATGTAGCGAGTATGGCTTTGGCTTTGCGCATGATTAGGACTTCCCCAACTAAAGCGCCGGGAGGGCCTGTGGTAATCAGAGTGGCGACGAGAAACCACCAACTCCAGAGCTTCTGGAGCGCTCCGATTCCCACAATGGCGATGAGTGCGAGGAAAACGATTCCATGGGTTAGGCCAAAAATCTGCACCAATTCCTCATTGTTAGCAAAGGATGCTACAAGGAGCACTACGAGCAAAACCAGATCCGTCAATGCAATCCATCGCACAATAATTAACCAACGAAGTACTTGCTGGGCCTCTAGCGCTGACTGCATCCTCACCACCTAACACGTTAGCCTGGCTTTAGTCTACTTGGGGTGCGGTGGAGACGCCAGCTAGAAGGACAAAAAGCCGGTTAGGCGAGCACCCGGTGGCGGTAGCTTGACTCCAACAGGTCACCCTCGCGGAAACGGGTGAAGCGTAGGGGAGAGATATCCACAGAGCTAGCCTTCCCATCCACGATAAGTTCCGCCATAGTGACGCCGATCATGGGCGAGAGCTTGAAGCCGTGGCCGCTGAACCCGATGGCGCAATAGAGCCCCTCGATCCCGGGCACCGCGTCCAAGATAGGATGCCAGTCCGGAGTGGTGGTGAACAGACCCGACCAGCCTCGCCGAAATTCGGCTTCGGCCATTGCAGGGATCCGCCAGGCTAAGCAATTGAGGGCGTCGGCCATGGCCTCCATGTCCACGCCCTGGTTGTAGGTCTCCAACTCGACCTCTTCGGCCGGGCCAAACCCCATCATCGTCTGTTCACTGCCGTCGGGACGGAAGGAAAAGGACAGGGCTATATCACTCACCATGGGGTGCAGGGTTAGGTTCTCCATCGGGCGGCTGAGGGACGCCACCTGATGCCGGACCGGCACGAGCGGCACGTCAACGCCCACCTTGGCCAGCACGCCTTTGGACCATGGACCTGAGGCCACCACTGCCACCGGAGTTTCCACCCGGCCCTGTTCCGTGGTGACGGCCTTGACCCTACCCTTCTCGACTTCGATGCTAATGGCCGCGTTCTTGAGAGAAATCTCGGAGCCCATCTCCCTGGCCCGGATTCCGTAGGAAGTTGTCACCATGTGGGCATCGGCATACCCTGAATGGGGTTCCCAAGCCATGGCCTCGTCTTCGCCGACAGATACCATGGGAGCGATGTCCCGTAGGTCGTCGGTGGTAATCTGCATGGTGTCGATGCCCAGTTGGCGCTCCATAGCCACATTGCGTTCCATACTGCTCCGGTCCTCTTCCTTCACCACCAACAAGTATCCGGTCTCGACAAATCCCGATTCGCCGCCGACCACTTCTTTAAAATGGGTGAAGATGTCGAGGCTCCTCCAGGCCATGACGGCCGTCACCGGGTTGGAATAATGCATCCGACACATGGTCTGAGAGCGGCCCGTGGACCCGGAGCCCAGCACATCCTTTTCCACCAGCAGAGTATCGGTAACGCCCAGGCGTCCCAGGCTGAAGAGCAGACTGGTCCCGATAACCCCGCCACCTATCACAACTACTTCGGCTGTGGCTTTCATGTATCTTTGACTCCGAAACACGACGTAACCATTTCACTGATTATACAGAGCATTTCGGAAGGCTTTCACTGCTACTGGATTGATTACGTAGATCGCTTTGAAGTTATAATTTCTTACGCACAATGCCGCCAGTGCTCGTACATTGGTGACTAAAACCTAGAATGTATTCCATTGAGGATCAATGAGGGCTGGTTCAAACCGGCCCTCGTTTTGTTATAACAGGCGTACCTTCTGGGTCGGTTTTGTCAGCCTCAGCCTATCGGAATCAGGGACTGTGATGGTGATAGCACTTGCTGAGTTGCTGATAGCCGTTCTCCCTCAGGCGGTCAGGTCCCGCTTGGGGAATACTAAACCGAGCGAAGAACCCTGGGCTACAATACCTGGGTAACTGGATTCGACGTTTGAGGTAGCTGATGTGTTGCTCTGGGTGTGGAGCCAGAGGCTACAGCAGGAAGGCCCAGACCCTTGACGGCGTTGTAGTGAATACGGCTAAGATTTGGGATTCAGGACCTCCAAGTCCGTAGTGGAGTAGTTTTGTCCGCAGTCCAACAGCGCGGAGTCTCGTCTTCGACGCTTCTCTTATTTGCGGCCATCGTGTTTATGGCCAGAGCGGTAAGCCTGATGCTTGGGCCCCTCCTGGTTGCGTTGGCAGACGATTTCGGTACTTCTATCGCTGTGGCGGGGCAGCTCGCCGCGGCCACCTTCATAACCTGGGGAATAACCGCGCCGTTGGTTGGGCCTATTTCAGATACGTACGGCAGACGGCCGGCGCTCCTGATCGGGCTTTTGCTGATGGCCCTGGGAGTTTTGGGGTCAGGAATCGCCTGGAGCTACGGTTCCCTACTGGCCTTACGGCTCATCACCGGAATAGGGTCCGCAATGATTCTTCCGACCATCATGGCATCACTGGCCGACAACTTACCACCTGAGAAGGTAGGGAAAGCCGTCGGTTTCATAACCGCTTCGAGCTGGGTGGGGGTGGCGCTAGGAGTGCCGGCGATCGCATTGCTTACCTATTACGGCGGCTGGCGACTGCCCTTTTACATCACCGGTGGTCTGTCGCTGGCCCTTTGGGTGCCGCTGTACTTGTGTCTACCTTCGGGCCAACGGCGCCTGGGCCAGAGCATAGATCTCCTAAACCGTTTCATGGTCTTAGGCCGGCAGTCAGCACCGTGGTACGTGCTCATAGCTAATGCCTCTCAGCAGATGGCGCTGTTCGGGCTGATGACATACTTCGCTGCTTACATGATCGAGAGTTACGCTTGGGACGAGGCAAGCACGGCTCCAGGACTTGCACTGTTGGGCGTGGGAGCGGTGATCGGTAGCATCGCTGGAGGGTTCATCTCTGGGCGGGCCCGCCGATTGGAGTGCTTGGCCGCCATAAGCCTGGCCGGTGGCGCCGTGACGGGACTCCTATTTGCTTTGGGCGCGTCTGCCTGGATAGTCGTCGCGATGGCCTTCGTGGCATCGGTGTTGGTGTCGGTTTCAATGCCGGTCCAGCTGACACTGATAATGCACCTGGCGGGCCAATCTAGAGGTACCGCAAGCGGGATGCTGTCCACGAGCAATCAATTCGGTAGTTTTGTGGGTGCCTCGGCGGGGGGGCTTATGCTGTCACTGGGCGGCTTTCCGGCAGTGGGATTGTTGTGTCTAGTTGCGACAGTGTTGTCCGCATCTGTGGTCGGCCTCATAATGCGTCGATCACCTGCGTTCCAGGACTGAGGATCATTTAGGGGCGCTGGGCCAGCGAGAATGCCGTTTAGACTAACTAATGGGAGGGCAGATCATGAACGTAATCATAAAGGGAGGGACGGTGGTCGTGCCGGGGGGCGCTTCAGTGATGGATGTGGGTATCGAAGGCGAGAAAATCGTCGCTGTAGCCGCTCCTGGCACGCTTGATTGCGAAGGAGCCAGGGTCATAGACGCTACCGGCAAGATCGTTCTTCCCGGGGGCATCGAACCTCACACCCATATCAACGTTCCGGTGCCTGACTACTGGGCCGGAGGCAAGAGCGAGGTGTTCACACAACCCCCTGAATCTGCAAGCCGGGCCGCGGCTTTCGGCGGCGTCACTACCTACGTAGACTTTGCCGGTAATCTCCCCTTGACTCCAGGCGCAGTGCCGCCCGTCGATCCCATCATGGCCCAGATCGAGAAGCGCCGGCAAACATTCACGGGACATTCTTACATTGATTTCACTTTTCATTACATCCTTGCGGGGGCGGTTTCACCGCAGACTATCGGAGAGATTGGGGAGGCCATCCAGTCTGGCCTGGCTAGTTTCAAGGTGTTCACCACCTTTTTCGCCAAGATACCTACTGGCCATCTCTGGGCCGTCTTCCAAGAGGTCGCCAAGCATGGCGGCATCATGGCCGTCCATGCTGAAGAAGACGACATCGTCAACTACATGGAAGATAAGTTGGTTCGGGAGGGTAACGACCACGGCAGTAACCTCCATCTGGTGCATAACAATCTCTCTGAGGACATCGCATTTCGGAAGGTGATTCGCCTGGCAGAGATTACGGAAACCGGCATCTACTTCGTCCATACGACCGCCAAAGAAGGAGTGCTGGCCGTAGCCGAGGCTCGCGCCAAGCAGCTCCCGGTCTACGGCGAGGCCCTTCACAACTACCTGGAGTTCACTTGCGAGGACTATAAAAAACCGGATGGCCTGGCGATTCATACCTACCCGGCTATCAAATACTCCGATGATCGGGACGCTCTGCAGCAAGGCTTGGTTGACGGCCCTATGTGCACCACAGCTACAGACGAATGGACTACCTATAAAGAGGTCAAGCTGGCCGGCGACACCATTAAAACCGTCTGTGGCGGCCACAACGGCATCGAGACTCGCATGCCGGTGACTTTCACCAAGTTGGTCTCCACGGGTCGTATCTCTCTGGGCCGGTTTGCTGACATCACCTCTTCCAACGCAGCTAAGATACTGGGTATGTATCCTCAGAAGGGCGCCATCGCTGCGGGTAGCGATGCCGACATCGTCGTATTTGACCCTGACATCAAAAAGAAGTTGACTTTGGCCGATTTGCACGCCGATTCTGACTACTCTATTTGGGAGGGTTTCGAATGCAGTGGTTACCCAGTGCTGACCATGTTACGAGGGAAGGTCATCGTAGAAGACGGCAAACTCTTGGGCTCCTCTAGTGACGGCAAATGGCTGCCTCGGAGGGTAGCTCCTAGCGTTTTAGCCCAACCTGTCGCCTGATTTAATCCCAGAATATGGAGCCCCATATATGAATGTCGAATGGATGAACCACACCGGATTCGTAGTCAGTGACATGGAGCGTTCTTTAGTCTTCTATCGTGACCAGCTAGGGCTCGAAATAGAACGCGATCAGATTCTCGAAGGCGAATTCATTTCTGAGTTGGTCGGATACCCGGACGCTAAGTTGCACATCATTTACTTGGGCCTTGGAGATTCGAAACATTCGGTGGAGTTAATAGAGTATTTGAACCCACGTGGCAGCGCAGTGCCGCTTCCGGACCGCAAAAACATTGGTGCGACGCATCTGGGAATAATCGTAGACAACTTGGACGAGTTCTATAAAGAGCTCTTTAGTAAAGGGGTAAGGTTTGTGAGTCCACCGGTCACGAGACTCGATGCCATTTATCCGATGGCTCAGAAAGGTTGCTACATGCAAGACCCTGACGGTAACTGGCTGGAATTGCTGGAACAACCTCCGGCACCTGAACGCACAACCCAGTCCTGAGCCATTCCGGTAATTTCAAACCACGCACGTTTGAGGAGCTTGGCCATCCTCATCTAAAAACACTGAGTGCAGTCGGGTACTATTGACGGTATCAGAGTCCTTGCTAGTCTTGACCAGGTTCTAGGGGCACCTGTCGGTGGGATGGTGAGAACTGCGGCTTTTTGGCGAACAGGAAAAGTACGCCGCTTAAAGACCCGATTCCTCCGAGGATAAGGAAAGCTAGGGTATAACTACCACGAGCGTCGAACATGGCGGCGGCGAAGAGCGGCGCTATCACCATGAACATATAAAGCGGCGCCATGGAGATTCCCGTGATGGTAGCGAAGGCACCCTTACCAAAGTAGTCTCCTCTTATGGCTGTGGTTAACGGAACTCGCCCGCCAAAGCCCGCGCCGTAGACGACTGCGAACAGTACGGCCATGGTTAGGTTGTCAATAAAGGCCGCCATAAGGAACCCAACCGCCTGCAAGGCTGTGAAACCGAAGATGGCCAAATTTTTGGGCACGCGGTCACCAACGTAGCCCCCGATTAGTTGGAAAGCCGCTCCTACCGCCATCAGTACAGACCAGACGTAAGCGGCAGTTTGTAGGGACAACCCTTGGTCAGTCAGCATGGGCACCATGTGCACCGTCAAGGTAGCTATGAGCATCGACGACAGAGCATGGCCGAATGTTATGAACCAGAAAGCGCTGGTGCGTATAGCCTGCCGTGCGGTGAACTCTGGCCCGCTGTCTAGACTGGTCGAATCAACTGAGAATCCTTCCTCACGAAGTTTTGAGGTTTCCGTTGCAGAATCCCCATCTGGTCGTTGACCGTAGTTCTCTGGACGCTCGCGTATTAAACGAGACAGAGGCCATCCGACAGCAAGGAACACGATTCCAATCCACATCGCCGTGGTGCTCCATCCGTGCTGAGCAGGGTTCACTGCCCAAGCTAACGCGGGCACCAACAGCAGTCCGCCGAGAAATGAGCCTTCGCCGGCCACCGCCATGGCCCGACCCTTCATGCGGTTAAACCAACGGTTTATTACCGCCATCATGGGCAGCCAGGTGCCCGCTGCTGTACCGAGCATGATGAACGCATATGAGACGTAGAAAGTCACGATATGGGTCGTCTGGCTGAATAGGATGAATCCGAAGCCGGTAATCAAGAACCCGATGAATACCATCCGGCGGGGGCCTAGCTTGTCGATCAAGTAGCCCATTAGAGGACCGATCAAGCTGCCTTCAAGCTGAGCCATGGAAAAGGCGCCTGTCAATTGGGTACGGCTCCAACCAAAGTGCATTTCCAAAGCCTTGACCCAAACACCCACGCCGTTCCACACGGGTCCGCCGGCCAGCGCAGTAACCAATAAGGTAAGCCCGACCAATTTCCAGCCGTAAAACAGTCCGAGCACTTTGGTCGCAGCACTGGACTTAATGTCGCGTTGGGTCATCTTAATCGAAAGGCCGCTTTGACCGGATGTCCGGCCCATCGCCACCATATTAAAGAGGAGATAGATTTTGCTATCCCATGATGCTCCGTTGTAGATCCGAATTCAATGTCGAAACTGGAAGCTGTTAACGGATTTGTCGTGCCTCCGAGTAAAAGAGGAGATACAAAGAGAGTCTGGATAGGAAAATCACAATCAGAATTGCCACTGGTTGTTCGGTATCGATTAGCGCGGATGTGGTTTACTGATTTCTAGAGAGGCAGTTATTGCAATTCGATTCACACCGTTCTTGGCCCAATCACCGTGGACCACGAACGGAAAACGCCAAAGCAAACGCAATATGATACGCTCTAACTACGCCTAAAGAGACTAAATTACAGTAACGAGGTTGACCATGCGTGTTGCAGGGAAAGTAGCCTTGATCAGTGGTGGAGCTGGTGGCATCGGAGCAGCCACGGCCAAGTTGCTGGCCACAGAAGGCGCGGCCGTGGTGATAGCGGACCTGCTGGAAGATGAAGGTCGGGCTACTGAGGCCTCCATCGCAGAGTCTGGCGGGCGGGCTTTGTTCGTTAATCTGGACGTTACCAGCGAAGACAGTTGGAATAATGCCGTTCAATCCGTGGTGTCTAGTTTTGGAAAGTTGGATATCCTGGTTAACAACGCTGGGGTCAGCCACCGAGCAGGAGTGGAAGAGACCACACCAGATGCCTGGGACCATGTAATGGATGTGAACGTGAAAGGCGTGTTCCTGGGCACCAAAGCGGCCATCCCAGAGATGCGAAAGGCAGGCGGGGGCTCCATAATCAATATTTCTTCCATCTATGGCTTGGTTGGCAGCGTGACGTCGGCCGCCTACCATGCCTCCAAGGGCGCAGTCCGGATCTTCAACAAAACTACCGCCATTCAATACGCATCCGAGAACATACGGGCCAATTCTGTCCATCCCGGTTTCGTCGATTCACCCATGACCCGAGCCCACCATGACAACCCTAATATCCAAGAAGAAAGAGTGGCTAAGATGCCGTTAGGTCGCATGGGCCAGCCTGAAGATATCGCGGCAGGAATACTGTACTTAGCTTCGGACGAGTCGTCATTCGTAACCGGCGCGGAACTGGTGATCGACGGCGGTATGACCGCCCAATGATCAACTAAACTGAGGGAACAAGTAGGATACCTGTTTAAAAAGGCCTCCGGAACGCACGGAGGCCTTTTTATCTATATAGATGTCGCGTCCAGCACTGTTACTAGTTCCGGGTCAAAGTAGAGATGCCAAGATATATTTTTGCCGGCGTTGATAGTAAGTAAAATATGTCAATCACATGCCATTGCGCTTTTCCAAGCCTAGAAGTGAGATGGGTTTGGAGCCGATATTAGTCACAAATGAGGCAACAGTCCGATCACTGAATTCGCATATGCCAATAACCACTGTATAGAGGTTCAGGTTTAGTCCTGGGTTGGTGACGAATAAGCCGACCTCTCAAGGAAACAGCTTGTCGAACGACCTAGCGAGTGCAGTTGCCAGCTCAGAAAACGGTCTGAAACCCGATGATTAACCGTGTATAGTCTTCGGCGTCTGACTCTTTCATTAAGGAAATTGGAGGAGGTGTCTGAATGATAGGTCGATATCAGGGCTCTGATCGTAAACCTGATGCAATGCGGGCATTCGTACAGCACGTGATCTCTAGTAGATATGAAGATCTCTCTGAACGAGCAGTCCAGTCCACAAAGACCTTCATATTAGACTCTTTGGGCGTCATGATTTCTGGAACCTTGGCGCCAGGCGTTCCAGAGACTCTTCAAACCCTCCGCTATTGGGGCGGCAGAAAAGAGAGCACTGTCCTAGTTCTCGGAGGTAAGTTACCTGCTCCTTCGGCTGCCATGATGAATAGTTTTATGCTCCACAACCAAGAATTTGACTGTGTCCATGACGATGCTGTACTCCATCCATTTACGACCGCACTCCCAGTTGCGCTTGCCGTTGCAGAGTCCAAAGGAAGATTTACAGGGAAAGAACTTCTGACTGCCGTTGCTTTAGGAGTGGATGTTTCTTGTTCGATTGGGATTTCTTCCCGTTCCGCTATGTCATTTTTCCGGCCTGGCACCGCAGGCGCATTTGGGGCAGTCGCCGCTGGTGGGAAATTAGCAGGTTTGGAAGAAGAAACTCTAAACGATGCCATGGGTGTGGTATATAGCCAAATCTGTGGCACTCTTCAGCCCCATCATGAAGGGGCGATGGTGATTTCTATGCAGACCGGATTTAATGCCAGGGCCGCAGCCACCGCTATCGCCCTTGCGGAACAGGGGATTATAGGAGCTTCCGAAGTTTTAGAAGGGAGATATGGCTATTTCCCACTGTTCGAAGGGGAATATGAGGTAGACGGTGTATTAGCGAACTTAGGGAATGTTTGGCAGGTGGAGAGAGTTGGGCACAAACCGTTTCCTACTGGGCGATTAACACAAGGGGTTATCGAGGCAGCCTTATCTTTGTGTGACACCTACAATATCGAACCTCAAGATATCGTGGCATGTGAAGCCATGGTCTCACCATTGGTAGAGCGTTTGGTCGGCCGACCAATAAGCGACGATAACCCATCTGCCCAGTATGCCAAATTGTCCATCCCTTTCGTCGTTGCCACGGCGTTAATCCGAAACAATGTCTTCATCAGCGATTTTTGGGTAAGTGCCTTGTCCGATCCTCTGATCCATTCGATGGCACGCCGAATCAGTGTCGTTCGAGACCCTCAAATACTAGATGAGAACGCCATGATGCCTATACGCCTTCGTATAACTTTAAAGACCGGAGCGGTCCATGAACTTCGGCTGGAACAAATGATGGGACACCCGGACAAAGCATTAACGAGAGACCAACATCTGAACAAGTTCCAAGCCTGTTGGGATGCGGGTGCAGACCATTTACCATCCGACAATCGTGAGCGGTTAGTGGAGATGATTGATCGACTGGATGAATTGGAATCAGTGGAGGAGATTATCCGTTTATTGACCCCCAGAACCGAACTGATCCGTTGAGCAATAGGTACTGAGAACACAGGGTTCTTTGTTGGATGATCAGGTCGCTTCAAGTTAGGCACGAAATACCCGTTGATGAGAAATCAGAATGATTTCCTTTATGCCGACCGATGTAATTAAGATGAGTGTCATGGTTGTACTCTCAACAACCTGACTTCCTTACAGAAGGGTCGAAAGATGTCGGAGTAACTTGGCTCGTCGTTGAAAAACCCAGAGTTGGATACTTGTATAGATTGGTGGCGGAGTTCATGTGCACAGTCCAAGTAGCCGGTTGAGGTAACTCTAGAATGCCGTGAGACAATTTCCCAAGCGTATATTCTGGGCCAATACCTGTAACCCGATAGATGGAAGGGTTACCAGGATTATGAGTAACGGTATATTTTTTCTCATCCATATTTAATGCCATCCAACATGACTGCCTGAAGTCATCATTTGAAACTGCAGATTTAGACCAATCTTTAAGAACTTTAAGGACTTCGGCATCGGTATAATTTGATGCACCAAGCATCGGCGCAGGGGCTGTCGGCGTCTCGTTACACGCCAATACCATCAGCACGACGATGGATAGTAGAACATGCACGATAAGTGCTAGTGAGATGGAAGTTAGATAGAGCATGGAATGATCGTTATTGCTATTTGGGCAGCTAAGTTTTCACTGTCCCGATCAACTAAACTAAAAACATATAAGGATGTATACCACTGATAGTATTTGATCTCCCCATATATCGCCATTTTCCGGCACTTTCAGCGCATATGATTTGGTAATTTCGAATAAATAACTCAGCTCTATTCGCTCATCTTCTCTATCTCGTAGATCAGGTAAAATGAGTTCAATTGAGACTAGGTTTGGTGTCCTTTGCGCGGCTAGGAACGCCCGCAAACCTCGGTGGAATATCTCTACAGGCTTTAAATTTCGCTTCTGCTCTTGGAATCTGTTGACGGTTTCTCATACGTTGTCACACCGACATAGAATCTGTCACCACCTATATCGTTCAAGGTCTAACTTTTGTCCTGTTTATTCAGGGATGCCTTTAACGTCTCGCGATCGACTTGGGCATGGCGACGGATTTACCTGACATTTCTATCGCTTCCCTTTACAATGCGTGACGTGTTTTCACCGGATGCGCGTGTTTGATATACGATAATTAGATTTGTAGGAGAGCTAACCCATGAAAGATACGGTGGAGGTTTTCTGGTTTTCTGAACAGGCCTATGGACATGTCAGCGACTCCGATTTGGAGCAGTACGATTCTGGGCGTCTGGGGTTCCCTAATTCCTTTTTTGACCCTGAGAAGGCACATGTTCTTTACAACCAATACCATGAACAATACGCCTTCGCTGATGAGTTGGGCTTCGACGGCATAATGTCTAATGAACACCATTCTTCTTATTGGTGCATGAAACCGGCAGTCAATCTGGACGCAGCTGTTATTTCCAAGGTGACCAAGAATACTAAGATTGCGATCCTGGGAAACGTTATTGCAGTGAACGACCCCATACGCATGGCTGAAGAGATTGCGATGCTTGATTGTTACTCAAATGGGCGCATCATTTCTGGATTCGTGAGGGGAACTGCCGTAGAAAGTTTGGTCGGTGGAATTATCCCGGCCGAGAACCGCAGTCGCTTTGAAGAGGCTCACGACTTGATTATAAAGTGCTGGACCGAGCCGGGCCCATTTCGATATGAAGGCAAACACTACCAATACAGAGTGGTCAATCCATGGGTACGCCCGATCCAGCAGCCACATCCACCCATCTGGTTCCCGGGTCTTTCCAGCCCCGAAAGCGTGGTGTGGGCGGCTAAACATCAACATCCTTATATGAATCTTGGGTCTCTCCTGGAATACACTGAATTCTTGAAAGGCGTCTATATCGACACCGCAAAAGAGACCGGATTCCAACCTGGACCAGAGCATTTTGGATACCTCTTACGTGTTCTCTGTGCTGATACCGACGAAGAAGCACAGCGCATTGGCAACCATTTCCAATGGACCGAAGACCACCGGAACAAAGGTCCAGTTGAACACAATGACCCTCCAGGCTACCAATCTCGAGAAGCAGTCCGGTTGCAAAGACAACTTCCGGGTGTAGGGAGGTTCGGTAAGAGGATGAGCTATCAAGAACTTCAAGATGCTGACAACGTCATCGTTGGAAGCCCTAAAACGGTGACAGAGAAGTTGTCCAGAATAATCGGACGTCTAAATCCAGGCTATTTGCATATATATGGGAACGAAGGAGATATGCCCCACGAAGCCTCGATGCGATCAATAGAACTACTAGGCAAGGAGGTAATACCTGCCTTGCACGAGATTCAATTAAAGCCTTATGAAGAGTAGGCGAAATTTACAGTGTATCCTTGACCGGTACACGTATCGGTGGAAATGTCCCTAAATATCAACGGCCGACTTGCGTTGTAAAGAATGCATTAATACATTCTAGGAATAAATACCAATTGGAATAGAGCTATATGAATGTTCTGGTGCTTATCTTTTCGAACTCGAAAGAGCAGGGGCTGATTTTCTAGCAGAACGGCACTGGCTTGACGGTCTGGTTTTAGACATTAAAAGCCCCGCAAGGCTCACTTGGAGGGCTTTCTTATCCTCACAATGGGGAACCGTAAAGAGGCTGGAGTACTGAGACGTAGAGATGATGGTTCTCATGGGACTCGGAGAGACCAAAGTAAAGCTTCAATTGGCTACCGAGCCCGTTGAAATTTGATGGATCGAAATGGTCGGAAGTAAGGAGAAACCATGCCTGCCAGCCAAACGAACGATCTAACCGAAACAGTCATTGCTGAGGCGGCCCGTTTGCAAGATTTTCTTACGGGTATCGACGCACAGACATGGAAGAGTAATAGTACCAGTGAAGGATGGACCGTCGAAGACGTAGTGGCCCATCTCGCTGGTAGCGCAGGTGGTTGGGCGAACAACATTACTAGGGCCGTTGCCGGCGACGCTGGGCCTCCGAAAGGACAGTCTTTCTTACCTCCTGGACAAAGAGCCTCCCACCCTAGCGGCCCAGCTGCAAGAGAATCTCGGCAACGATCGGGACCTCAAATCTTGGCCGATTTCATCGCAGGGCATGAACGTCTCCGAAATGTTCTAGGAACTTTGCGTGACGAAGATTGGGATAAACCATGCTTTCACCGGCGCGGTGTACGGCCGGTTAAGGACTATTTAGGTATACAGTTACAAGAACTAGCCCTGCATGGTTGGGATATTCGTTGGGGCTTAGACCGCGGGGCCGAACTGTGGCCAGGTTCTCTGGCTGTGCTGGTTGATTTGGTGCCTCGTTGGATTGATATCGCCTTTGCTCCAGACCTGGACCTACCAACACCGGTCCGGTACCGCTTTGATGTGCCGAGTCCGATAACGATCCGCAAAGATGTGCTCGTACACAGAGATACCTACAAAATCGAGACCTCCAACACTGAAGACGCCGATGCCACTTTCCGTTGTAATACGGGTAACTACATTCTTTTGATGTTCGGAAGATTGCAGGTGGAACGCGGGATAGCGGATGGAAGGCTGTCGATCGAAGGATCTATAGAACGAGCCAAAAACTTCAATACCTGGTTCAAAGGATTCTAAGTGAGTGACCATAAGCATCGCTAACCAGCTTGATGGTGGTTTGAGTCCCTGTGAGCCGGAGCTGAGTAGTACCCCTGGTGGCAGTCTCAAAGGTACTCAGGAACTGTCTGCTTCCAGTGATGAGATGACGGAAGTCTGCAGGAACTGGCGGATACTATGGTGCTCATAGCCAGTGGGTCATGCCCAACCTACGAGGATAGGGAGACTTCTGGCCAAAGAAAGGCCAGTCGGTAGTCCCAAATTAAAGACAGGAGGCTCTTGATGTCTGACAAAGTTAGAACAAGATTGAGGCAGGAGTTACAAAAACACAACATCGATGCCTATCTGGCTTATACACCGTCAAACCTGTTTTATACGACTGGATTCTTGAGCCCGGTCGTTGCTCTTTCTTGGAGGCTTATGGGAACAGATCTGTGCTTGATACCTGCTGACCCTGCCAGTCCTCCGGCATTAATAACGAGTGATTTTGTAGAAACCCCTGCAAGAGCATCTACAGATATCAAAGATATTAGAACGTACAAGATGTGGGTTGAAAACAGAGACGTCGACATCCTGAGCAACTCAACAACCGATGCCAATTTGTCTCGGCCTCCCCAATGGGATCAAGCCGAGATCCATACAGCACTTCGGAATATTTTGGGCGAAAGAAATCTAGACCAGGCGACGATCGGTACGGATCTGCGATACGTTCAACACCAAACAATAGAACTATTGGAAAAGACTAATCCTCGGTGTAAATTCGTCGACGTGACTGACATGCTTTACCAGTTGCGGGCGATCAAACAACCTCACGAGATTGAAACACTTAGAAAAGCAGCCCGCCTTTATGAGGCAGGTCAAAATCAAGCCATTGCGAACGTTCATGAAGGACAGACAGCATTAGATATCAAATACAACTACATGGATGGAGCGCTTCAAGCTGCTAAAGCCGATCTATCTTTAGGAGATTTCCAGGGTGCGTTTGGCTTTATTAGTGGTGGGTCAGGAGCCCGCCTAAGCTTCGGAGGCACCTCGGGATTGTCTTCGGGAGATTTGATTAAATTCGATTGTGGTGTGACGTTGGACGGTTATTATAGCGACTGCGGTCGCACATTCTCCTTTGGAAAACCGACTGACATTCAGAAAAAGATGCACCACGCTCTACAGTCCGCTCACTTGAGGGCGAGAGAATTGATGCGTCCTGGCGTCGGACTATCTGAGATATTTCGTGTTGCCACAGAGGAAATTCGGTCGCATGGGTTTCCAAACTATAGTCGCGGTCACTACGGTCACTCTATCGGTCTGGACTCTTTTGTAGAAGAACCACCGTTCATCAGTGCAGAAGAAAAATCTATACTCCAACCAGGTATGGTGATATGCCTAGAGACGCCCTATTATGCTGATAGTGTAGGGTCATTCCAGATAGAAGACATGATTCTAATAACATCAGAAGGTTGCGAAATATTTAATTCTTCCGGTTACGATTTGCTTGAAGTTTGACCCCGAGGTAAATCTTAATAAGCATTTGAGAGCTTCGCGTATATATAGCGAAAGAAGGCTATGCTTGTGACAGCTAACGGGTTGACGTCCAAAAACAAGTGAGCCAAGCGCTGGGAACAGCCGACATTTTGCGGACCGAACGTCGGTTACGTGAACGGTGCTAGCAAGGATTCCGTGATTCGACAGGTTAAGTCGGGAAGCCTATAGTCTCCAATCCTATCGACACTGTGAAACAGCAGTTAATCTCATGAAATCGGCTGAGTCGAGGGTGCCTTGGGTGCGCACGCCAATTGCCCTCCATGGGCCACGGCATGGCACCTAGGATCCGATGAACCACATAGCGCTTCTATCCCACCGCGCACGGGGAGTCTTCTACGGCTGGTGGCTGGTAGGCATCAGTAGCTTTATCCGAACCTCCAGCATACCGCTGTTTCATGCTATGGGGCTATGGTTTGTGGCGTTGGAAGCCCAGTTTGGATGGAACCGCACTCAACTGTCACTGGCCTTCGCGTTTACCCGCATAGAAAGCGGTTTGCTCGGCCCTGTTGAAGGGTATCTGACCGACCGAGTTGGAACACGTCGTCTAGTGCTTATCGGGCTATTGATCATGGGCGCTGGCTTCTTGCTTTTTGGTCAGGTAAACCATCTTTGGGTATTCTACTTAGCGTTCCTGGTTATGGCCTTGGGCCAAGGCCTAAGCGGTTGGTTGCCCATTACCACGATGTTGAACAACTGGTTTGTTCGGCGCCGGTCATCGGCGATGGGTTGGTCCAACTCCGGCAGCCGGCTTGGCGGACTTCTACTGATTCCATTATTAGCTTGGGCTATAGATCCTGATTACGGGTATTTGGGGTGGGCCTTAACGGCGTCGATCTTGGGGATCTTTTTTCTGGTGATCGCATTACCAATCTCGCGGCTCATTCGCAACCGGCCAGAAGATTACGGCCTACACCCTGACGGTGACACACCAAATTTGGCAACTGACGTAGTCGATGAAACTGCGCATATTAGTGCCCCGAGTAATCAAAATGATGATTTCACTCTCGCACAAGCCATACACACCAAAGCTTTCTGGTATATCTCCTTGGGCCATAGCCTGACAGCTGTCGTAATCGTGTCCATGATGACCCATCTAGCCCCGCTTCTAACTGACGAGGGTTTTTCGCTTCAGACCGCGGGGTGGGTGGTGACCGTGTACACAGCTGTTTCCATGGTGTTTATGGTTGTTGGGGGTTACGCGGGTGACCGTATCCCCAAAAACCTGGGTTTGTTCGTGTTTTCTTCGACTCAGGCAGGTGCTGTTCTAGTTCTTGTAGCTTTTCCATCCAACATCGAAATGGTCTATCTATTCGCAGTGCTGTTTGGAATCGGATTTGGGGGCACTAGCCCACTCGCCACTTCCATTCGCGGCGATTATTTTGGCCGGGCGAATTTTGGCAAAATTCTTGGCATTTCATCGGTACCGATGAATATCCTGTTGCTTGGGGCGTCTCCTTTCGCCGGATACATGTACGACCTCAAAGGCGACTACAGTCTGGCTTTTGAGATCTTGGCCGCCTTGAATTTCTTAGGTGCGCTGCTTTTGCTCATGGCAAGGAAACCGGTGCTGAGGACCGTAGACGAAGGAACCAAAATGACTCACGAAAAACCGGTTCTCCTTTAAGATACTTGTTTGGTTAACCAGCGCTTATTTGCAAATTTTAAAGACCCGACGCACCTGCTCCACATCATATGGCTGTTCAGCGGAACTGCCTGAAGTCCACTGGCTTCAGGTTCGTTAAGGAAGACACAACCGTTGGTCTAGGTGTTCGGATTTTCCTCCACCAATCTCGAACCGAGGATCGACAATTGGGCTGAAGTGACGGTCGTATCAAGGAGCGAAACTTGAACGGCATTGGGCTCCCCAATTGCCATCTATTTTGGTCATTATCCAAAGAGCTGGATACGTAGCCAGTGCACTACCGTCCACGTCATACCGAGTCCACTGAAGGTACAAATGGACCTTATCTTCTGAACTGTGCAATGCCTGCACCCAGTCCATTTCGGTGCGGTGCCACCTTTCACCTGCACGAGATGCAAAGCCGTTCAAGTATTCACGTTCCAGTTCCTCTTTTGTGTTGTATATAACAACACCGTTGCCAGATATACGTATGTGAGGTACGTGCATAACTTCGAACATCACTTGGTTGTTCCCTGCATTCAGCGCAGTGATAAATGTTTCATAGGCTTTGATTGCTTGAGCCTCACTTTCCAGATGCCGAGTTTCTTTCATCGGAACATCCTCCGTTTGGTCTTGCTGCGTGTTGTGATCTGCGTGCATATTTGTTTTATATTCCCAGCCAGGCGTACTTGTTCGAATATCTGGAGTGTGAGATGGCCACCGATGTCCAAATTCAGAAGGTATTAAACAAACTAGCCGAAATAAATCCGTGCAACGATTGTGGGACAAGACTGCGCTTTGGGGATTGGGAATGTCCGCACTGTGGAGTCGATTTGGAGGAACACTTACGCCTGTGGGCCAGGCAGGTTGTGGTAGAACTCCAGTTGGAGACTTGATTGGTCAATCATTGCCAGTTGCGATTATTGATTTGATATTAATCTTGGGACTGCTTAGCCAGGAACTTAGATAATATCGTATTGAACGCTTCTGGGTGTTCAAGGGTAGCCAAATGATGAGCTGGCGAAAGCCACTCTAATTTTGAACCATTTATCCGCTCATTTAAAAGCTCTGAGGCTTTCCGCGGGATTCCAGGATCATTTGGGCTCGCAACGATCAAGGTTGGAATTTTAATGTCGCTGATACGATTCGAATACTGTAAATCTGTGATGATGGCATGTGCTATGTATTCGAATGCGGTGTCAGGAAAAGCCCGATATGCCTCACTCATATATTCGACGCCTGGTATTTGACGACGTAATGCTTCGGGTGTGAACCAACGTTCCATGAGGTCATCATGCATGATTTTTGTCCCGTATCGTCGAACCTTCGCGACCCAATCTCTCCAAACTTGCCTACCGGTTTCGTCATACGAAGATATCGTATTGACCAAACCCAAAGACAATAATCTCTCCGGAAAACGAAGAGCGATATTCTGGCCAATCATCCCGCCCATAGATACACCCACGTAGTGAGTTTTCTGTACCTGGAGGTGATCAAGCAAGGCAACTGCATCGTTCCCAAGATCATCCATCCTATATGGCCCTGAGGGAGTATCGCTTTCGCCGTGACCTCGGGTATCGTATCGAATGGTTCTATAATCAGTGAGTACGGGAAGTTGACTGTCAAAAAAATGGCGGTTCGACGCGAAGCAATGGCCGAATAATAATGAAGGGGCCTTCAGTGGCCCTGATATCTCATAGGCAAGTTTATGGGTACCCACATCACAAATCATTTATCCATCACCAACCGTAATTGATCTAACAGTTAATCCAATGAGGTTCGGTAATCTAGGCTAGACGTTGGGGGAGCCGTGTCTTGCGTAAATGCAACGACTAAAAGCGCGATAACCTGAATGGTTCTAACGGACCTGCATTCCCGTCAAGCAGGTATTGGGATAACAATTCTGCTGTAGCAGGGCTCAGCATGATACCTACAGAATCGTGTCCCGAGGCTATACTCAATCCTTGAATAGTTTGGACTGGGCCCAACACCGGCATTCCATCTGGCGTAGCTGGCCTTACGCCTGATCTACCTGAGACAAATTCAGCGCCAGCTAGGCTTGGATAACTCAGAACAGCGGCATCGATCATGCGGCTCACCCCATCCGCGGTTACAATTTGGTCAAACCGTGATTCCTCTCGAGTCGCACCGACCAATATATCCCCATCTAACTGGGGAACCACATAAGCCTCGAAGTTTCTGACTGGAGTTTTGGGTAGGAACCCAGGCTTCCTAAGCAAAATTCGCTCGCCTTTCACAGGCCGAATTGGAATCCTTGTGGATGATTCTTCGCCGAACCAGTTGGTATGTATCCCGCTCCACGGCCCAGCTGCTATTAACACTTGTTCACTGCTGACACTCCCAACTGGCGTATTAACACCTGTAACTCGGTTTCCGTTCCGTCTCAATGAGAGTACCTCGGTGTCTTCGAAGAAAGTTGCACCGAAGGTAGTAGCTGCCTGTACTAGAGAGTCAACTAATCGTTGACCACGGACGTACCCTTCGTTAGGTGTTAACACTCCTCCTAAAACCTGTGGATTAACTGCTGGGTCTCGTTCCAACAGATCATTCGGATCTAGCCAAACTACACTCGTATCTAAAGGCGACTGCCGAGCGAGATTCCGCTTTAACTCTCCTGCTTGGTGCTCAGTGAAAGCCAATTTAAGTACTCCAGATTGGCGGAACTCGGGATCAATCCCTGATTCAGTTAATTCCGCAGCCAGGCTTGGAAATAGTTCTAAGCTCCTAACTCCTAGATTCCACATTGCTTTAATCGTAGGATCCACGTGCCAAAACGGTGAGATCACGCCTACCGTTGCTCCAGAAGCGTTAGAACCAAAGCGAGAACGGTCTAAAACCAGAACCTGTACCTTGCGTTTGGCCAGATGATACGCCACCAAACAGCCGATTACGCCACCGCCGATGATCACAATGTCCGTTGTTTTCGGTAACATTAATAATGCCTATTTATGAATCTGATTGGTAATCCTAACATCTCATCGTTATAGCCTAGATATTGGAAGTTAGAGGACGGTCAATAAGTATCTGATTTTCCAGATATAGATGCCTGTGTGTAGCGATACCGATGTCCGTACAATGGTGAGTAAAACCTAGGATCGATTTCCAAGAGAATCGGTTTAAACGGGTCTATTTTTGATAAAGGCGGGTGTCCCCGGCTAATCGTCCGGTGATTTAATTTCTCATGCGTATTGCTTTGATGATCTTAGTGGCTCTACTAATCATCAGTGCCGCTATTGGTGTCTCCGTTATTTTAATGGGCTCTTTCGGCGATACTGAAGTTAGGGTATTAGCAACCTCTGGGGTGCTAAGCAGTTACACAGTACTGATGATGCCTAGCCTCTTTCATATAGAAGGAGGTAGGTATTCCCATTTAACTCGACTTGCAGTCACCGCGACTTCAATTACTTTGGTTCTAATCTTATTGCTAATTTGGGGAGTAGGTCCGATTGGAGAAGAACCGTTATTTAGGGTACTGGCGAGCGTTGCCGTTTTGGCAGTAGCTACCAACCATTCTTTGGTCCTCTTAATAACACGGTCAGCCAAACTAATAGTGCAAATATCTCAGCGGGCGACTATTGCGGTCATTGCATCGGTGGCGGCGTTTTTCATGTTCGCTATCTGGAATGATGGCATGGCAGAACCATATTTACGGGTCTTTCTAGCGTTGGCAGTTCTAGATGCCTTAGGCTCTATAGCAACTCCTATATTGGTCAGGTCGACGAGATCAGGTACTTGAAGCTCTAGCACTAATCTTTTATAAACCAGGACTTTAATCCAAGAGCAAGAGATAAAAGGACCCACGAAGTTTCTAAAAAGTTGCTAGGTAAGAACCTTTGGTGCTACTTGGGCTCAGGCATAGATTGCCCTGAAGTATTTGCTGCCACCACACAAACTTTCCGATCTCCATCTAGTGGTAAGTAGGTTCGCTTCATGGGTCTCCATTCCCAGCGTTAGATGTTGCTTGACCTTCTGACTGGTATCGGTAACCTAGTCGTTCCAGCATCTCAAATAAATATTTGAGTTCTTAAATGTTATTAGTGCATCGGAGAGAAACTAGCCGGTATTAGTATCTTATTCTGCATCCGTTGTGGCCCTTTTAAGCTCCGTTCGGAAGCCGGTATAAGTTTTGTGGTTGGCCAATTAGGAGACTTGTTAGCCTCGGCACGGATTTCTGCGCGATGGTTTAGATCTTTATACGGCCATATGTGCATCCATCGGTTCAACCCCCCAAATTCCGTGTACATTCCAGCAGCTAATGGGGAAAGTTTCTCTCTTTCTGGTAGTACGTCGTTCCAACGCTCCATCAATTCAGGAATCACGCCAGGGTGATAGGTATAAATGCGCATCTCATATATGTCGCCCAAAGCTTGGTCCCCGCCCATCGGATTCATAAAAGAGGCTGGATGCCAAATCTCGGAATCCATGTTAAGGATAGCTCCAGGGGTTATCTTTGGAGGCCAGTTCGGGTCTTTTCCCGCTTGAGATCGGAGTCGATCCCGTTCTTCTAAACTTTCATAACCCCACACGTGAATAATTTGGTTGAGCGGACCAACCTCGGTATGCCAAAACGCGGCGATGGGCGAATATTTCTCCCGATACGGCAAAGCTTCTGCGAAGGCGTCTTCGGCCTGGGATATGGCTCCTGGCTTCAAATCATAGGTCCGAACTTCGTAAATCACTTAGTTTTACTCCAAACCTGCAGTCAGATCGATTCTGGAAGTTATATTAATCAGGGCTGTCCAATGTGTCGAATTGATTATTAGGTCGTAAGGGTGCAAGTTCTGGGCGTGGGCATTTGGTGGGGGCATTTGTCGACCCACTTATTAGGAGCCACCAGCCGAATCATCTAATTATCTCAACTAACTGCGATACTAAACTCGCAATCCATTAGATAGACGATGGCCTGAGTGTTACCCTCGACCTCTTAAAATAATGGCCACAAGTCCAATCGCAGAGACTGTAGCTACCACTGTGATCCCTTGACCAACAGCGTCTATGGCTCCTTCCAAGCCTGTGGTGCTCAAAGCCCGAGAATATACAGCTGCTGCCAATGCCATGCCCATAGAATTGCCTATCATCCTGCTGGTTGCCAGGAATCCCGATGCGCTACTCAGTGAATCCTGTGGAACAAACCCCATGATGGCGCTGTTGTTTGCAGGCAAAAATATGGAAAGGCCGGCCCCGCCAATCGTGATGACAACCAAGTAGTGCCAGATCGGTGCATCAGTCCTTAAACTTGTGAGCACGATAAGACCGCACAATAACGTGAGGTGGCCTACCAAAGAAGTCGATCTAGTTCCAAACCTGTCTGACAAGGCACCACTGATCGGAGATAGTACGAGTCGTATTGTATGGAACGGTAGTAGGATCAATCCAGCAATGGAAGCAGAATAACCCATGCCAGTGATCAATAAGAACGGCGCTAGGAAATTCCACCCACCATGGGCCATTTGTGCGAAACACTGTGCCGTTACACCAGATGAAAATACCCGACTCTTGAAAAGATTCAGCTGGATTACAGGAAAATTAGCTCGCCGTTCCAAGATGATCAGAGCTGGCAGACCTAGAGCCGTGGCACCGATTGCAGTCACTACGAAGGGAGATGATAAACCGAGTCTGCCGCCTTGGTTTATAGCTAATAGACTTCCTATCATGACTACCGGCAGTAGTATGACGCCCGCGTAATCGACGCTGTATCCATTTCGCTTCTTAGACGTGTCTATCGTGTCGTTTCTTACGAATCTCCAGACGGAGAATGCCAGTAATAGGTGGGCTGGTATCCGAGCCCAGAAAAGTGCTTTCCAATCAAATATATCGATTAAAATGCCGCCGAAGAAAAAACTGAATCCTATCCCAAGGCCAAAACCCACGTTAATTAGGCCCTGCGCCTTTCCTCGCTCTGACGTTGGGAACGCTTGGGTTAGAAGCGCATTGTCGTTAGCGAGGATCATGGAAGACCCCACTCCAGTTACTACCCTAGCCATGATCAGCTGCGATAAATCTTGTGAGACTGCTGAAAGCCCAAGTCCAGCAGGCACGATCAGTGCTCCTAAAAGGTATAAACGCTTCCTGCCGAACACGTCGGATATTCTAGATAAGGGTAACAACGGGACGATCATACCCATGGTAAAAGCGAGGTTTACCCAGACTATTAGACTCGCGTTAGTCTCAAAAGCCTCGATCATGGAAGGTGCTCCGATATTGACCATGCCTGCATTCATGATCGATAAAAAGCCGCCTCCACTTACTACTAATAATAAGATCCATTTATATTGGAACCTGGCAGTGGATGTTGTGGGGCTGATCACGGGTTCTGCTTCTGGGTTCACGTTTGTCCTTGGGTTACCAATTGCGCGCCGATTTTTCCAATGGGATCCGAAGTCATAACTCAGAGGTCATAGATAGTGTTCAAGATGCGGGCAAAATAAAGGGCCAAGCGAAAAGTAAAGCCCCCTTTTAGAGGGGGCCTTCGGCTTATTTGTAGTCAAGCAAAAAAATAGCGCCTTCAGGCCTCTCTGAAAACGCTTTACCAGCGTGGCATGACAATCCATATTCTGTCAAGGATCCATGCCTAAATCCTTCATGCGTAATGCCCCGTCTTCTATCAAGACTCTGGACTATTTAGCAGAGAAAACCACCAAAGAGGCGAATTCCATAAATTGTAATGATCTCTTAGCCCGTTGAACTAGAATACAGTCCGATTCAAGTTCAGGATGTGACACTAGATTTTCGACCTTCAGTATCTGGTGATGTTATTTGCTCAATACCTCGGGCAAACGGTTCCCAAACATCGATGCTTTCTCAAATGCATTGGCTAGTTGAAGCACGCCGAAGTCATCGTGGTGTCGCCCCACTATCTGTACCCCAACAGGAAGTCCTTCAGGAGTAAATCCGCATGGCACAGATGCCGCCGGATGTCCGAGCGAACTGATGTAGTAGCATGATTTCATCCAATCTATATACGACTCCATCCGGACTCCGTTTATCTCGGTTGGGTACTCTGTTGTTACGTCGAATGGTGGGACCTGATTAACCGGCATAACCATAAATTCAAATGTATTCATGAACGAATGTACCCGGTTAAAATAGGCGGTCCGCATCTCTTCGGCCTTACCGATTTCGCTTGCTTTGAGCTTAAGTCCCATCTCGATTTCGCCGATTATTGTCCCTTTAATCAAATCTCTGTGCTGATCCAATAATTCTGACCTTATCGATGCCGTACCCCAAGCTCGAAGCGTCTTAAACACTTCGTCCGCGTGACTGAAATCCGGCGTCGCCTCATCCACGACACAGCCAAGAGATTCCAGTATTCCTACGCTACTTCCAATTATTGAGGCGACTCTCGAATCGACCGGAAGGCCACCAAGGTTGGGCACGTATGCGATCCGGACTCCTGAGAAATCTCGCTCTAGTGGCGCAGCAAAAATTCCACCGGGCTGTTCGATTGATATTGGAGAGCGATCGTCCGGGCCGGCTATGGCGCTTAGGAAGAGAGCTAAATCCCCGACGGTTCGTGCCATCGGACCTGAAACTGAGAGAGTGCTCCATCCTAGTGGTGATACCGCTGGGACGCGACCAGGAGATGGTCGCAATCCTACCACGTTGTTGAAATTAGCGGGGTTTCGGAGGGAACCACCTAGGTCAGTTCCATCTGCTATCGGTAGCATCCTACAAGCCAGGGAGACCCCTGCCCCGCCGCTACTGCCACCGCACGTTTTTGAGGTGTCATAAGGGTTAAGCGTTGCGCCGAATACGGGGTTAAAGGTGTTAGAGCCAGCCCCGAACTCGGGGGTGTTGGTTTTGCCGATTATGATTGCACCGGCTTTCTTGATACGCTCCACGATAATCGCGTCCTTATCAGGGACGTTGTCCTTGTATATCGGCGATCCGAACGTAGTGCGAATACCTTTGGTTAGAGTCAAGTCCTTCACTGCTGTCGGGAGCCCGTGGAGTGGCCCCAAACATTGCCCACCAGAAACCGCAGCATCCGCCGCTTTAGCTCCGTCCATCGCTCGGTCAGGGTGAAGAGTGACGATTGCGTTCACAGTCGGGTTGACACTCTCAATATGGACCAAGTGTGCTTCCATAACTTCGACCGCCGATAGGTCGCGATTGCAGATCCTATCTCGGATTTGCCTAGCGGTTAGGTTGCAAATTTCGTTGCCAATCATGTAACTATCCTTATAGGCACATTCGATCCGTCTAGTTCACTAGTTTGGGTGAACATGCTTAGGCCTATTGAATATCAGTGAATGACAGAGGCGGCCGTCGGGTCAATGCGGGTAACTACGATTTTATCCCGGTCAAGCATACTTGGAATTTTAGGTCCGATATCATTCAGCCATTCATCACTCTGGTAAACAGCTTCATAAAGTCGTTTCCGGTCCTCTTCGCTTTCAAACCTTCGGATCCATACGTATAGAGTCTCTTCTTTTGTGGCTGTAGGTCGCTCCTGTTCCCCTAAAAAGCTACCCACGATTACCATACCTTTGGAAACTTGGAAGGGGATAATGACTTCTTCCATGTACTTCACCCAGTTGTCCCGTTGCCCGGGATGAGTCCTATATTGCCGAAGTTCCAAAAACATTGTTTCCTCCTCTGGTTGTCACACCCATCAATTCCGGAGAAATCGCACTCGATGGGTAAATCCATGGTTTGAAAAATTACCGCTTATAGTAGGTTCAATTCGTCGTATCCACTCTCAACAACTTCATTGCAACGTTTGCGATAAGAGGATTGGGTACCACTGTAGCGGGCGACAATCCTCGTTTGTCTACCATCCAGATTACTGTTTACACCAGTCATCCAAGAGTCAACTTGATTAGCTAAAAGCCCTTCTCCTTGTTCCAGTACGTGCTGATACCAACTGGCGACCGCTTCGGTCGTGGCCTCTGCACGTGTCAAATTTCGTGCGGTCATATGGTGGAGTAAGTCAGTGATCCATTCGACGTTGAATTCAATGCTCCGAGGGTTATTCCCCAAAAGGGCATGCGGACCCAAAATCATAAACAGATTCGGGAAATTATTGATCTGAATGCCGAGAAAGGTTGATAACTCTTCACTCCACTGCTCTTTTAATTTGCAACCATGAACACCAGAGATGTCTATTCTGTCGTAACTACCCAATATTGCATTGAACCCAGTAGCATAGATGATGAGATCAAATTCAAATTCTCTATCAGTTGTTACAATTCCATTAGGAGTAATCTTTTCGATCGGTGTCCCAATGATATCGATTAATTCTACGTTGTCTCTATTATAGGATTCGTAATATTGTGTTTCTAACGGCACCCGCCTAGTCCCGAAACCGTGGTCTTTGGGGATCAATTTTTCTGCAGTTTCCGGGTCATCCACCCGTTGCCGAATTTTATCTGCAATAAAGTCCGACATCGCTTTGTTAGCCATAGGATCAGTTAGAACGTTTTTAAAATTACCCTGCCATATTCCGAAACCTTTACTGGCATACAAACGCTCCCAAAATTCGTAGCGCTCTTCTTCTGAAACTTCAAACGTGGATCTCGCGTCAGCAGTATGTAAAAATCCAGCAGCTGTCCGATTACAGGTCTCGAAGATCTCTTTATATCCGGCCCGGATGTTCTTCATCTCATCGGGTTCAATCTTCGAGTTGTGCAGGGGAGCACACCAATTCGGTCGACGTTGGAATACCGTTAGATGACCGACGTCTTTACAGATTTCTTGAATCGTTTGTACACCAGTAGCGCCGGTCCCGATTACTGCCACCCTTTTCCCTGTATACGTCACCGGTTCATGCGGCCATCGGGATGTGTGAAACGATTGACCCTTAAAAGAGTCGATCCCTGGAATCCTGGGTAATGTCGGTTGAGAAAGCAGCCCGATACCCGTAATGAGGAATCTACTTCTGAATCGGCTGCCGTCTTGCAGCTGGATCTCCCAACTCCGAGTATCATCCTGGTAGGTAGCCGATTCAACATCGCTAGAAAATTGGATGTCCTTAGTCAGATCAAATTTGTCTGCAACGTGTTGAAGGTACCGAAGGATCTCGGGTTGTGATGCAAAATGTTCACTCCAATCCCATTCGTCGAGGAGCTCTTGTGAAAAGGAATATCCATACGAGTAACTTTCTGAATCGAACCGAGCTCCTGGATAGCGATTCCAATACCAAGTGCCCCCTACCCCTGTCCCTGCCTCGAACAAGCGGACGCTCATGCCGATATTCCGTAATTTATATAACTGATAGATCCCTGCTACACCTGCACCGATGACAATCGCATCATAATCCAGATTGTTATCAGGGGTAGCGGAATCAGAGTTCGTCACGGATTGTGTCATTTCACTCTCTGTTTGATAGTAGCTTTAACGAATATACCGTTGAGTATCGCGTCGGGCAATTTTTGAACGACCCCGGAGATCATGACTCTGGTGTAGGAATGAACATCGGTAGGACAATTTCTGGTTCATCTACAGTAGGCATGAACGTGACTTGCACCGGCATGTCTATGTAGATGTCCTCTGGAGCGATATTAAGAACATTGCTACAGATGCGAAGACCTTGCTGCTCCTCTAGCTCAATCAGAGAAATATTGTATGGGAGTTGGTCTTTTTCGCGAATGGCGGAGTGCACTGGATTTCGGACGATTATGAAGGAATATACGATCCCCATCCCATTGACTTTACTCCAGTCGTAAGTCAATGAATGGCAGTGGGGACACATCGGTGTCGGGAGATGCCGAAATATTGAGCATTCTAAACATCTCTGAATCCGGAGTTCTCCATTGCGAGAAGCCTCCCAAAATCCACGCTCATAGTCGGGAAGTCTATCTATAGCGGGAAGAGGTATCCCTTCCAGAGGACCAAGCATAGGCCTTGACTTAACTGACTGATCGGGTTGCTCCATTATTGAGGTCCTTTGTCTTATCCTCGGCGGATGATTACGGCTGCGCTTAGCTGAGCGACGCTACTGCAAGAGAGGACTCTATTTATCGATTTGTTAGGCGGTTGTGAAGAGGAAGTCCCCCGGATTAGACGCACTGCTTCTTGAGCGTGAGTGAGGCCATGGATGTACGCCTCAGAGTGATTGCCCCCGTGAGTGTTAATCGGTAACGTCCCATCGAACCGGATGTTCTGGCCACCATCAACAAAATCCTTAGCTTCACCGAAGGGCAAGAAGCCATAGGCTTCCAGGTTCAGTAAACAGAACGGGGTGAAATGGTCGTAGAACATCAATGCATCGATGTCTGATGGACCCAGCTTAGCCCTAGCCCACAGATCCTGAGCTGTATTAACCGATTCAGCCATCGCAAGATCAGGCCGATATATTATCCCGTCGTTCTGAGGACCAGATCCCTGAGCCGCTGCCTCTACTAGAATCGGGGTATCAGCGTGTCGAAGATCTTTAGCCCGATCAGTGGACGTCATTATTATAGCGGCGGCACCGTCATTCTCCTGGCAGATGTCCAGCAAGTGGAGCGGGTCGGCGACCATGCGAGAATTTTGGTGATCATCCAAGGTGATTGGGATCCTCCTTAGGGCTCGAGGATTACGTGATGCGTGCTCTCGCAGCGTAACTGCCACCCAACCGAAATGCTGACTGGTGGCGCCATACATATGCATATATCGGCGAACAAACATGCCAAAATGATGTACTGGAGCCATGTTGCCCCAGGGTGCAGCGAATGCTTGTGCACCGCCGGCGATCCGTTCGGGGTTTCTGGCTTGCCCCAGTCTTAACTGGGAGCGGAGGTTTGCGGCCCTGAAGCACACGACGTAATTGCAGAACCCTGCCGAAATGGCAGCCGCCGCGTGACCTACTACTGCGTTGCCGGCCCCACCTCCGTAAGAAACAGACTCCCAATGGCGCAAGTTGGGGATTCCAAGTGTTTGGACTAGTAACGTCTCATGATTAGTGTCCATCTCGTAACGAACGAGACCATCGATCTGATGGGGCGAAATGCCAGCGTCCTCGCACGCTGCTTTGATTGCTTCGCAGGCAAGCTGGATTTCACTACGCCCAGAGTCCCAAGAGAATTCTGTTTCTCCGATCCCAACGATGGCGGCTTTGTCCTTGATCCCGTTAATGTTGACCGAGCTCATCTTCCACTCTAGGTCCTTCTAGTTTTCCTCCCAGTCGACAACATTCCGTTCTTTGAAATCATCGATCTGGGTATCTGTGTAGCCCAACTCCTTGAGAATCCGCTTAGTGTGTTCACCTTTTAGGGGGGCAGATTCAGCTTTGCCTCCGGTATCCGAAAACTCGATTACTGGGTTATATCGCCAGAACCTGCCGTGCCTGGTAGCTTCCACTTGTTTCAAAAATCCATTATCCCGAACATGAGGATCTTCGTTGAAGAAATAATACATTCCTCGGTCTTCTGCCTTGACGCAAGCGACGTCTGAATCAGTTAGCAATTTCTCCCAATCTAGTGCCTCTCTGGACAAGAATACCTCGGATAATTCGGTAACCAAGGCTTCATCATTGTTTTCTCGTGCTGCTTGTGTAAGGAACCGGGGGTCCTCGATTAGATCTGGCCGCCTAATCGTTTTGCACAGAGCGATCCACTCTTCCTCGAAAGGGCAGGCGAGGAAAACCCATCCGGTTTTTGCCTGGTACAACCGGTACAAGGCATCAAGTCCATACCCATTTGGGTCTGCTAAACGCCGGGAAACCTTGCCCTGATGCCAATAAAAATCGTCAGCATTCGCATAGGCGTTGGCTGCGATCATGGTCGATTCGACGTATTGGGCTTTTCCGGTCCGCTCTCGAGCGTAGAGGCCAAAAAGAAGACCAACGGCGTTAACCATGGCTGTGTTGTGATCAGCCGTGCCGTCATTGGCTCGTTTGAGTTTTTTTGAGATGCTCTCGATCTCTTCGATTGTCATGGGTCTTTCCTTAGGAGGCAAGGCATCTCGACCCATCTGTGCCAGCCCACCGCCGGAAACTGCTCCAGCAATCGGAGCCATAGAGGGCCTAAGAGAATAGGGACCTGTGGAACCGTAGCCACCCGCATAAAGATAGACCAGATCTGGGTTAATGTCAGACAGCTGCTCGTAGCCAATTCCCGTTCGCTCAGGAGCACCAGGTCTCATGCTGTGAAGTAGCATATCGGCTTTCTGGACCAGCTTGTGCATGATTTCTTGACCTTCATCCGTCTTCAAGTTTAAGCAAACTCCTTCTGACCCAGCCATGGTTCGCTGGACCGAAAGGCCCTGGATGCCTTGCCTTCCCCAGTCACCGTTCAATGCTTCGATGCGTATGACCCTGGCACCTAATTCCCCGACGAGGGCGCATCCTAAGGGGCCATTTATCACTGTTCCCAAATCCAAAAGAATGACGCCGTCTAAAGCTGACGCAGGCATGGGTTGACCTGGATGCATCGCTGGTTTTGCCGTTGTGAGTTTCAGGAGGTCTAGGACGGAGTCTGTGTCTTGACCTGGTTGAGGTGCAGGGCCACCCTCTATTCCTGGAGTCTCCTCCATCATTACCATGGGCCCGAGTTGCCGCATTTCACCGACATCTGGATGGTAGACGGTTCGGGCGTGACCATTGTGTAACATCTGCGGATGTTTCAGCGCAGCTTCCGAAGTCATATAAGGTTCCGCGGCTACATCGGACGTGCTTCCAGATAAAATCCCCATCCATTCGCTTAGAGTTTTCTCTTGGATTTTCTCTAGCATCATCCTTTCCAGTGATGCCACATGTTCCTCGGCTAACAATGGTGCAGTCTTATATCGAGAATCGTCATAGATGAAGTCCAGTTCTAGCGAATGAATCATGGATCGGAAAAGCCGTTCGACAATGTTTCCAAGTTGCAGCCAATGCCCATCCTTGGTTCGTGCTGGCAGATATCCGGTGGGATTGGGACGCCCGATCCCCACCCTGGGATCAGGGGGGTACATATTCGGGTCTTTTGCGATCATCTGGCCCTGGATCCAGGATACGTGGTCGTATGTGGTGATGGTTTTGAGCATATTGGTTTCCACCATTTGCCCTAAGCCAGTTTTTTCCCTTAGGTAAAGTGCAGTGGTGATGCCCCTTAAAAGAGCCGTTGCGGCCGAGTGGCAAGCGCCTTGTACTACGACATAATTTGGCCCACTTCGCGGGTTTTGCTCCGCAAACATCATCATCCTGCCGCTCTTGGCAGCAACCACTGCGTCGTAGCCTTTGTAATTAGAATAAGGGCCATCGGTACCAAACCCTGTCAGTGAGGCATAAACCAATTCTGGATGACCGTCTTTAAATGTTGGATAATCTATACCCAACTTGCGGGTAACGCCGGGACGGAAACTCTCCACGACTACATCCGAGACCAAAGATAATTTCCGAGCGTTTTCTTGGCCTTCGGTCGTATTTAGGTCGAGTCGGATACTTTTTTTACCTCTGTTCCATTGGATGGCACCCGGCCAATCTCTAAACTTTTCACCGTTTGGTGGTTCAATTTTGATGACTTCTGCGCCGAAATCTGCCATAACCATGGTGGCAATGCCTCCGGGCATACCACTAGTGAAATCAAGAACTCGGATTCCATCAAACACCTTCACCGTTATTTCCCTCCCGGAGTAGCTTCTGGACATTTGAATGCTAATTAAGAATCGTCGTATCAGTTCTGTATTTGGTCCGTCTATTTAACCTATCAATCCTGTGTGATTATAGCCTCGATTTATCGCGAGAATGATAGTTCGATCGATAAGAGTAACCGAGATGAACAAATCATGAAATTCTATTCCTTTTTCCCAAATCACAGGTAGAGAACCACCGATTGAACATACCTCGCTTGCCGATGAACGTCTATACATGGGCGATTCTTACCGTCCTTGATTTGGCTGAGACACCCTTTCTAGAGGCTACATATTTCCCAACCGGAGTAACGAGGATGGGTATGTTATCCGAAAGAGAGATCCGTTCTTATGTTGACAACTATTTGCGATCCAGGGGCGTGTTCGGAATCTTCTCAGATGATGACCAGCTCACGGACGCCGGAAGTTTCATATGGGACCATAGTTTCTCTAAAGCCCTAGTAAACCTGGCCGAGCACGAATGCCTGGAGATAGAAGGGGAATCAGCCCAAGGGAGCAGAATCGGCGAGATTATTTCCGTTACCCAATTAGGTAGAGCACTAGTGTCGGACTACGATCTACACATAGATATCGCAAACCTCCATGTATATCTCTTTGAGAGATGCCAGTCCGAAAAGGGTCATGAATCTAATTTGGTAGACCCTATTTCTTGCCCGAGAGCTTTAAAGCCGGCCCAAATACCAAATGCTTTGACGGGAAATATTTAAAATTCAAACCTGTTTTCTGGGTTGCTCGAATACATGAACTAGCGGATAAAGTCGAGTGATCAAGTATTCGTTGATCTGATAATCCCAGATAGGTCCAGCGAACATCAATGAATGAACGGGGTTGGCTGTTCCATACCAAGTTGTCCGATACAACAAATAGCAAGCCCGTAGGGTATCAAAGCCGTAATCGCTTTTAGGATCTTAACCGTTTCAAGTCCAATTTCGTCTCGTGTCGTTGACTCTATAAAAGATAGGTTAGTTGCCAACTTATGATATTGGGTCTCGGAACATCGGCCATTATCCGCGAGTCACAACTTTTGCAGTCGGAGACCCTTCTATTAACATCGATCGTTTGAATGTCCCTGTTTAATCTTGAATCGCTTGATCAAGGTTTCCTACCGGGTATATTGTGTGCTGGAAATTGGTGATTAAACCGGTTTCTTGAACTTAAACTGGAGCCACCTACATTCATCTTGTATACTTTCCGAATTACTATGCCTAACGTTGAATAAGTTTTTACCGCCGGAGGTAGACCTTGAGATACGACGTCGTTGTCATTGGTGCAGGTTCTGCTGGATGTGTGGTGGCATCTAGGTTGGCGGAAGACAGTACTTGTTCTGTATTACTTTTGGAAGCTGGCCCTGATTATCCGGATTATGAATTTTATCCAGATGACCTGAAATATGGCTATAAACCTGACGCATCAGCTCAAGGTGCCCCACATAATTGGTCTTGGGTCGCCCAGGGATCTAGTGATCAAACAGAGATGATCCCTGCCCCTAGAGGCAAAGTGGTCGGAGGGACCAGTGCGATAAATGGTCAAGTTCTTCTACGGGGAATACCAGAGGATTATGACGGCTGGGCGTCGAACGGAAACGACGAATGGTCTTTTATAAACGTTCTTCCGTATTTCAGAAAGATGGAAACAGACATGGATATTTCTGATGATTTCCATGGCTCTGAGGGGCCGATACCGGTACGTCGGTTTAAACAGGAAGAGTGGCTACCCTTCCATCAAGCCTTTGTAGAGTCGGCGATCCAAGATGGATTCAAAGAAGATGAAGACATGAACCATCCGGACTCTACAGGTATCGGGCCGATTCCTATGAACAACCCGGAAGGGGTTCGCATGAGTACAGCCTTGACATACCTAAGGGCGGTGAGGCACCGGTTGAACTTAACAGTGCGGCCTGACGTTGTAGTGCGTCGTATATTGTTTGACGGAAATACAGCTGTCGGTGTCGAGGTGGAGAGCGGAGGTGAAATATATCAGATAGAGGCCAACCAAATCGTTCTAAGTTCTGGTGCAATGGCCTCCCCGCAGCTGTTGATGTTGTCTGGAGTCGGACCTGCGGGCCATTTGGCCGAAATGGGAATCCCCCTCGTTCATGACTTGCCGGGAGTAGGCCAAAATTTGAGGGACCACCCTATTGTGGCAGTAATTTTGCGGGTCAAAGATGATTTTCCTCAAGATCCTTTAGGGCCGAGGACACAGACAGCAATACGTTATACAGCTACCGGATCACCTGATAGAAATGATATGCAGATTACTGCTTCTGCGTTCTCATCTCCGATTGGTGGAGCGGATCCATTCGATTCAGAAGGAGTCAGATTTAACTGTATTTTGGAATTCGCTGATGGAGCTGGCGAGGTGAAATTGTCAGCCAACGACCCCAATGTTCAGCCGGTGTTAAATTATAGATATTTGGAACTAGATAGAGATTTAGAACGGCTGAGGGAATCCGTTCGGATAACTATCCGGCTTCTGGAACACCAAGCGTTTGGTCCAATAGTTGCTGAAAGATTACAGCCTACAGATGAGGACTTGGCTACAGACGATAATTTAGACAAATGGATGCGGAAGACGGTATTTAACACTACACATGCTTCTGGAACATGTAAAATCGGGCCGGATTCTGATCCATTGGCGGTCGTGGACCAGCATCTTAATATCCATGGTCTTCAAAATATAAAAGTGGCAGATGCGTCGGTTATGCCGAACGTAATACGCGCCAATACAAATTGCACGACGATAATGATTGGAGAACGGTGCGCTGATTGGATCAAATCCTCTCAGTGATCGCTGGATTTTTCGTGGGCGGCTGAAAAGAACAACGGTTTGTTCTTTCGACAATGAAAAAGCCTCTGCCGTGGCAAACGTGACTTTAAATTACTGTGCCACTTTCCTTAACTTTTGCATCGACCGGAGTTCTCGTGGAGGATTCATGTGCCTTCCATAATCGCTCCAGGAAACCTCTGCTACATAGATATCTCCTTTGGAATCTAAAGCTATACCGTGAGGGGAATAAAACCGGCCTATCTGATCACCATAGCTCTCACGTCCTATCCTTGATAAGACATTTCCGTCGGTATCCATTATCGTTATCCGAGGACCAAGGTCTGTTCCGACATCATTCGTACCGATTCCGCAGAAATACTCGCCGACGTAGATAAGTTCCCTTCCTGTTCTGTCGTCTATACACAATGCTGCGGCTCTTGATAGATTCACCCACTGTGTCTCAAATTTTCCGTCAGGGCTGAAAATCTGAATCCTATGATTTTCTCGGTCGGCAATATATACCCAGCCAGACTTATCAACCACAACGTTATGGACAATGTTGAATTGACCTAGGCCGGTTCCCGATTCTCCCCATGAAAACATCAATTTACCGTCTGGAGAATATTTATGTACACGGGCGTTGGAATAACCATCGGCTACATAGAAATCCCCGTTACGAGGATCAAATGCAACATGTGCCGGTAGGCAAAACGGATCTCCGCTCATCTTGGGAGCTGGTTTATTAGGTGTCCCGAGAGTATTAATCAGATCTCCGTTTGGTGAAAATTGTCTAATCGTACTATCGCCGTTATCCACACAAAATACCGACCCGTCCGGTGCGATTGTTACTCCATGCGGATTCTTAAATATACCTTCCCCCCAGGTACGTAAGATTTTCCCATCAGTATCAAATACAATCATAGGGCAAGTCCCACGATTGAACACATAGACTTGGTCATTGGAGTCTATAGCGACTGAGGTGCCTTCTTTGTACACCCATCCGTCAGGAAGATCACCCCAGTTAAGCCCTGAAGTCCAATATTCGAAGCCATTCTCGCCGAGAGTAACGGTTGTGGTTGCATTCCCTGTATTTTGATGCCCTTCCGTTTTTATCCCGTATTCCCAATCTGGTTCTATTGTTGCCAAATGAATCACCTCGGTCCATGCAGAATCTATCGGGTATCGCATTAATCAAACGAGATTGTGCGGTTTGAAGGATGAATATTAGCCGGCGTAACGTCCGAGTCAGACGTTTAAGGGCGAAAGAGTTAGTCCCAAAAACCTTGGATATTGGAGTGCCTTAAAAATCATGTAGCCTATTCCGCTTTACCAATCAGCGGAAATATCTAGCTTTCAATAAATTTGCAGGCTGTTCTCTTTGGAAGTAGCTGCAATCTGGAGTGAGCAGATATTCGAGTCATATTACATGGGGAGGCAACCCTGCAGCAACGAGTGGAACTTATGGACACTCGTATGGAGTTTCGCCGACTACCGGACGTTCATTACAAACAGGGCACCGTATGTCCAGAACATCGCCACCGGCCTTAGCCAATCCACTGTAATTAACTCCCATCGCCGTCACGATCAAAAGTTTATTAGGTACACCAAAGAGGAAACGGCTGACTGAAGAGTTTAAAGCATTAATCGGACACTAGACGGAATATCTCTCTTATCTCGATATGAGGGATTTCTTGTTCGGGTCCAATTTATTTGCCGTCTCGTTGGCGCCAATGGCATCATCGTTCCGGTCTAATTTTTCGTATGCCCAGGCTCTGTAAACATAAGCTGAGCGGGATTCAGGGTACCGTTCCAAATATTTCGAGACTTCGACAAGTACGTCCCGGTACCGACGCAATGTGTACAGGGAATGGGCCAATTTGTCGAAGGCGTCATTCGCTGTAACCCATTCGCTCGGCGGGTTCAAATCAAATGCTTCCCTAAGAGATTTGACGCATTCCTTGAATCGATTTTCCCGATAATGGACACAACCTTGATCATAAGCATCTTTGTAGTCGGCACGGGTGGACCACTCGTGACCGCACCGACGACAGATCCACTCTAAGGGGAACCGCTTTCTAGAACCCCTATAGAATACCTGGCTTATGAGGTTGCAAGCTGGGCATGCCATCCGACTCATGAGTTATCCCCCACTTCAAAGGCAACCGACCAAACGCTCATAACCTTTCGCGTTAATCGATCATCGTTATGGAACCGTCAGATTCTATCTTTACCTTTGACCATGGAGATACCGAGTCATTCCAAATAGCTATCTCGTCTGGTCCGACACGTTTGATCCAATTTGGTAAGACACGGCCAAGAGCCACATTTTCATAGATGTGTTGTTTCTGCTCAGGGGTCCACTCAAGAAAGGTCATCCCTTTGTCTACGTTAACCTTAACCCCGGTCTCATTCCATACTGCTGCGAGACGGAGGTTCTCTAATTCCATCTTGGTCCCCTCTTCTACAAGAATGTCTTGCAAGTTTTTGGGAAGTTTATCCCACGCCGTCCTGTTCATCATCTCGAAACCCATCGGCGTCGATATTGCCGGGCCGATCAGGTTATCTGTGACTTCGTACCATCGTTGACCGTGGCCTGCATGAGCTCCTGTCACGCCTGCGTCGAGTATGCCGCGCTCTAACGCCGTGTACACCTCGGCAAATGCTACGAACTGACCCTCGCCTCCTAGGCCGTTTATGTAGTCTGTCATGGTCGTCCCATGACTACGGGCCTTTAGGCCGTCAAAGTCTTCTAAGGACGCACCTCTGGTCGAGAAGAAGTATTGGTCATTTCCCCCGTACCAAACGTGATAGATGAGCTGTGAACCCCCAGAATTCTCTGACACCCCGCTGTCCAGCGCTGCCATCAATGCAGTGTTTGCCTCGTGCTCGGATTTAGGATCTTTCCATAGACCCCAGATATATATGATGTCTATCAGAGGCATCGTTCCGCCGACATATGCAGGCTGAACATGGGCGAAGCCGATTGTGCCGTCATCTATTAGTTGGAGCATGTTGGCACCGGATAAACCCAACTCTGGGTAACTACTGATGGTTACTTTTAATTTTCCATTGGTCCGTTCTTCGATGTTGGGGAGGAAATATTGAATCCCAAGATCGCACGGTAGCAAGGCTCTATTCAGACAAGCATATTGGATCTCGACCGGATCACCGTCATAAGTCAAAGGTGTCGGGTTGGTCAGCTTAGCTTTTTCCAGAAGTGCCGCGTAATAATCGGTTTCGAAGAAATAGCTATTCTTCTCTAGCATCTCTAACGGGACGTTACCATTACCGTCGCCTAATCCTGTCCCAGGTGAGGTACCTGCTAATTGCTTGAGATCACCGACATAGATCGCTCCAGGTTTACCTGCATGGTTGGCGGCGTATTCTTTAAGCGTCGTACCAGCTGTTTTTTGGGCTGAAGTGGAAGGTGCTTTAACTTTGGTAGCGGGAGCCTCAGGCACACCGCATGCTACACATAAGAGCGCTACCAAGCCCAGAAATAGAGTCACTATGCGTGATTTGTACATGCTGTCCTCCGACCACGATTGCATCTGTCCGGGTTACCAAAATAACCCTCGCTGTTTGCTTTAGCCTGTTGGGTTATTGCCATGCGAAGGTATGGGTTGGCGGAATATAACATATTAGATATTGCGATGCAATCAGAATTACATACTGCTATGAATAAATCCGTAAATATCAATTATATATAAAATTGGCAAGCATAAAACATAGGAATTCGGTCATTACAAAGTAAATACTATCATCATTTCGTAATCATATTGTTCAGAACCCAGCAGCGTTTTGCAATTTCGGGTTCCAATTAATGGGTTGGGGCATAATCGGAAGTTTGATAGGTATACCAAACAGAAAACGACGTAGGAAATCCTCGCTGTTTTCTGTTTGGTATGATTCTGATTAAGCAGATGGTCGGGAAGCTTTGAGCGTTAATCGGATGCTAACCGGAATTATTGGCCGACCTTGGCTTGTTCTGCCCGCATCAAATGTAATTCTCGGAAGAGGTATTTATAAGCGAACGCATTCATTTCCTAGAGTCTAACTAACCGATGCTGTAATTATTCGATCGTAGTTGGCTCGCCGAGGCGTCAAAGATATCAACGATGGGGCATAATTTTATCTGCGAAGTTTTCAATCACCCTGTATTGGCGAATCAATGGATGGTGAAAAATGATTTGCCCCAAGCCCTCAGTCTCCAAACTTTTATTTGGTCGATAATTTCTGACGCTTATTCGTGTAAACAACGCTGTTTAATCAGGTATATGTCCAAGAATTGAACTTCCTCGGGATCCAGAGAAATATATGGAGGAGATATGAAATTCGGGATTAGTGTTAGCCAGGTCCACGAGGTCGATTTAGTAGTCCAGGCCGAAAATGTTGGCTATGACTTTTGTTGGGTGTGGGACAGCCCAATGATTCGTTCGAATCTTTGGGCGCTTCTTGCGCTTGTCGCCCATAGAACCCATACCATTTCGATTGGACCCGGAGTCGCTATACCAGCTCTTGCGATGGCACCGGTTACGGCTAATGCTATCGCAACCATCAATGCTATTGCCCCGGGGAGAACTTTTTTGGGCGTCGGCACTGGTAATACGGCTCTTCGTGCAATGGGCCAAGTACCGATGGGAATCGCCGAATTTAGAGCGCAACTCAAGGTAATACGCGGGTTGATCTCTGGAGAAACTGTTACTTTCGATGCGAACGGACTCAGTGAGGAGATAGCGTTTCAGAGCCTCGAACTTGGGTATATCAACCTGGAGGATCCGATACCGATTCACGTCAGTGGCTTTGGCCCAAAGGCACAAGCCCTTGCCGGAGAATACGGTGAAGCATTAATCACCGGCATTCCACGTGGAGGAAGCATTTCCGGTGCGTTAGAAAATGCCGAGATAGGGGCTGCCCGGTCTGGCCGAACAATGGACCATTTTGAGACATACGCTCTTGTGAACCTCATGCTTTTGCGCAATGGAGAAACCTTGCAATCTGCCAGGGTGCTCGAAGAAGTTGGTTCGTCAATCATGGTTAATATCCACTACATGTATGACCGATACCGAGAAACGGGCGCCAAGCCCCCTGCTTATGCGGAATCTATTTGGGATGAGTATGTATCATTTCGCGAAGAACGTGACTCGAATCGCTCATTCACAGAAGCTCATCACAGTCACTACGGCCATCTGGATGCGGAGGAAGCTCGGTTCCTTACTTCCGACATCATCCGTAACTTTTGCATTGCTGGAAGGCCTGATGAAATCATCGAACAACTTACGAAACTTGAGGCCGAAGGCCTCACTGGCATTAATTTTATCGCTCCTGTAGATCGCCAGTATGCGATGTGTCACGAATTTGCGGATGCTGTGATATCCCGTATGAAGTGACCACAATGACTAATGTAAGCGGCAAGGCGTTGCTGCGCTATTAAAGAAGAGTGTTCCGACAACGACGATTAGGTCAAGCTAAACTCTAGCCTCCTCGGTTATCACATGCCGATTAGTTTAGATTGGCCAATAATTGACACTGTAGTTGAGGCGGCTAAGGACGGGCCGGCAAGATGGAGTCCGTGAACTCGGAGAGGGTTTTTGATAGCTCCTTAAAGCGACAGTGCCTCGTGCCATCCCCGTCGTAATTGGTATCAGGTCTGAGCACATATCAATGGCCCCAGGAGATGTGTTGGAAGAATTGTGAGGAAGCAACAGCTATAATTCCCGGATATCATCTGTTATGAACAAAAGATGAGTAAGAAGGAGAAATTTCATGCCTGGAACGACTATAAGTGTCGGCAACGTGGAAATCACAGCAGTACACGACAACGAAGGGGCTTTACCATTGAGCATGGTGTTCCCTGGAGTCGACGCGGAATTGTGGGTCCCTTACCAACAAAAATATCCGGAATGTTTCAACGGTGATAACAACGAAAATTTTGCCGCACATTTCGATTGTTACGTGATTCGCTCCGAAGGACGCACCATTCTAGTGGATACCGGTGTGGGAAGCATGGCCACTAATCCAGGGTCTGTCACTGCTTTTGCTGGCGGGGTCGATGGCAGGCTTCTGTCGGACTTGCAGACAGCAGGTGTAAACAAAGAGGATATCGATACTGTATTCTTCACCCATCTACATCCAGATCACGTGGGTTGGAACGTTAACAATGACGGGCCTACTCCGGTTCCCGCTTTCCCAAATGCCAGGTACGTTTTTCATCAAGACGATTGGGAAGCGTTTCGCCCACCGCGAGATAGCGAGGTATTTGGATTGACGTTCTGGGAAGAGACTCTTGCGCCCTTGGAGGCCGCTGGGGTTATAGAACCTCTATCTGGTGAACACTCCATTACCTCCGAAATAACTGCCATCCTGACGCCAGGGCATACACCTGGATCGATGAGTTTGGCTATCGATTCAGGCGGCGAAAAAGCTCTTGTGATGGGCGATGTCTTTCATGGCCCTCCCCAAGTGAGCGAACCAAGTTGGGTATTTGCTTTCGATGCTGATCCGGATACAGCGGTTCAATCCAGGAATAGGATGTTGGACCGTGCCGAGGCTGAGAACGCTATTATGGCCATATGTCATAGTACTGGGTTCGGGCGGATCGTATCGCAAGAAGGCAGAAGATATTGGCAAGGGTTATAACAACGATATCCATTGAAGCTATGCGGATATTACTCGACCGCCAAGGTTCCGACATCTTCTCTACGCTTTAACTGCGTTTATTTTGTTTACGTGAGATATATATAGCCTAAGAACGAAACTGTATTCCAGAGAAAGGAAAAGGCCACCGATATCTCTTGGTGGCCTTTTTAATCCAGGAACAGACCTGTTACCAGAGCCAGCGCTCAAACCACTCTGATGTTATAAGCTACATTGGAATGTTGTTCCAATGTCCGTTCAGTTGGTATACAGCATATGCGGAAACCAAAGATCTCGACTGAACGCACCAGGAATCATGTGCTCCGAACCCCTTAATACCGTTAGATAATCATCGTCTCAGCCATGCGTTCAAGTTCTTCTCCCATCTTAGCTTCGGTCTCACAGTGAGGCGCCCAAGCAGCCACTCTTAGAGCGCCAGCATCCAGGAAGTCATTGACCTGCTGGCGGGTCGTATCAGGTGATTGTCCGAACACAGAAATAGTAAGCGAACCAGGCTCTCGCCCTCGTTCAGCTTCTAAGACCTCTAGAATTTTTTTGCTTTCTTCGATCTGGTCGGGAGTAGCTCTATTCGGTAGCCATCCGTCACCCCACCTTGCCACGCGCTGGAGTACATTTTTGGCATTTCCTCCGAGAAGGACTGGTGGATGAGGTTTTTGCACCGGCTTTGGATTGCAGTACACCGGCGGGAAATCATAATATTGGCCGTGATACTCAGCCTCATCCTTTGTCCATAATTCTTTTAAGGCTTCCACTGCTTCCCGAGTCTGCGTCCACCTGTGATCAAAATCACCACCCATCATCGCGGTCTCTTCTCGATTCCAGCCCGCGCCGACTCCGAATATAAACCTCCCTTGGCTATGAAGGTCGAGAACTGAAATCTCTTTAGCGAGAATCAGTGGGTTTCGTTCGGGGACTAACGTAATTCCAGTGGCTAGTTTTATCTTGCTGGTGACTGCTGCTGCCATGGCCAAGGAGATATACGGTTCCGAGAAATGACCGTACGTCCATGGAATTTCACCACCAGTTGCCGGGAACGGACTGGCACTCGTTACCGGTAAAATTGGATGTTCGTGATACCAGATAGACTCAAACCCTAGATCTTCGGCTTTCTTGGCAATAAATGCAGGGTTCAAAGTGTAGGCGGGCAATGGGACTATTATCCCTACAGACATTTTCAACTCCTTGTATCCACATAAACCAAATCATCTGATCTTAGTGGCCATAACTATAAAACCATATTATAGAAATTCAATAGTCACAACCGTGGTAGAGAAGGATAATGCGATACCAAAACAAACAGGCTTTATCGTGGTCTCAACGTGGAAAGGCCAACTATTTCTATACCGGTAGCCTTTGAATTCCCTAACAATTTATGGCGTATTTATTTTTTAACTTCGATTGGTCTTGTGTCGTTAGATTCCTTCCTTGATCCAGTCTGCAACCTTCTCAGCAATCATGATAGTAGTTGCGTTCGTGTTCGCTCGAATGACGTCCGGCATAATCGAAGCGTCGACTACCCTCAGGTTATCGATCCCGTATACATGGCCATATTGATTTACAACGGCCATTGGATCGGAAGCACTCCCCATCTTACAAGTTCCGGATGAATGGTGCTGTGTGTAAGCATTCCTTAGCAGCCAGTCGTCCATCGAATCATCTGATTGGAGGTCGGCGTCAGTGGGGTTGAGACGTTCGATGATATATTCTTTGAATGGGCTTTCACTAGCAATCTCTAGAGCCATTCGGAGTCCTTGGCGCATCTGCTGTCTATCGTAAGGGTCCGATAGGTAATCATAATTTATATAGGGCTGTTCGCCCGGGTCAGTAGACGCCAGTTTGATCCGGCCGCTTCCTCTAGCGTTTTGTAACGCAAAACTTATCCCGAAATGGAAGTCATCCGACTCTATAACCACACTTGAAGGTGCGTGTTCACTTGACATGAGGATAGGGCTGATTTGCAAGTCGGCATCCGTTGGAGACCCTTCTGGGCTTATCCGTAAACCAATCTGTATATTTGGGGCGTCTATGTCAGGAGGTTCGGAATCACCTTTGAATAGTGCGAAAGCCGCCGGATGATCTCGGAGGTTTTCTCCGACTCCTGGAAGGTCGAGTAGCGTCTCGATTCCGAGCTCTTCCAGATGGGATTTTGGGCCGATACCTGACAACATAAGTAGTTGAGGAGAAGCGATCGCTCCGCTCGAGACTATCACCTGGTCCGACTGGATCGTAAAGACCTCTCCACCGCTTTCGGCAATCACTCCGACAGCGCGCTGTCCGTCTAGTATGATTTTGTGCGCCAGTACATCGCCTTTGACGGTTAGATTTAAGCGGTGCCGGGCCATCGAAAGATACGTTAATGCCGTACTCATTCTGACGCCGTCGATATTGTTCAGGGGCCGTGGAGCCACTCCATTGGTCTCGGGGTGATTGTGGTCAGGATGAGCAGGGTACCCAAGCGAGACACATGCATCGTAGAACGCACCGAAATACGGTAACCATTCTTCTCTTTTGTATCGTCGGACCGGTATAGGCCCATCATTGCCGTGAAAATCGCCCCCGGGGAAGTCAAGATCATTTTCTAATTTCTTGAAATATGGCAATACGTTAGCAAAAGACCATTCTGGATTGTCCCATTTAGCCCAATTGTCGTAGTCTTCTGGGATCCCTCGAAATAATACCTGTCCGTTTATCGAACTGGAACCGCCAGTCGTCTTGCCTCTCGGTATGATGATCTGCTCCGATTGCCTTGGGGTGGCAGTTGCCATATATCCCCAGCTATGAGGTCCGTATGCCGACCTCCACATATTGTTGCCCAATTTGACATCATCGGGTAATTGATTGAATTCTGGGTAGTCAGGCCCGGCTTCAAGTAGCAGCACAGATACGTCTGGGTCTTCTGTTAGACGCGACGCCAAGGTGCACCCGGCCGATCCACCGCCGACAATTACGTAATCGTATTTCATGTTCCCTCGAAATTAGGTTTCGGTAGATGTTCAGGTCATTTAGACCGGATGATTCTAACGAAATGTGGTGATTATATAAACCGGTTGATTTTCAGCTATTAAACATAGCCTAGCCCGCATGGGTTAAATCACGCTTGTAGAAGACATTACTGCAACCAAGGTGATAGTAAGTAAAACTGACCTTGCACGAATTTTGGTTCATATCCGATAATCAGCATTATTTATCGTTCGTTATACTCCTGCCAGCTTCACAACTCACATCCCCGACAAAAGGAAGAGGACGATGCAAGAAACTACCAAAATGGAAGACCGTTACGGACTTCCCATAACCACCAGTTCCATCTCCGCTACCAACTATCTAGTGGAGGGTCTAGATTTGGCTCTCGAGCAGAATTTCGCACCGGAGCCAATTTCGCTTGATTCGGGAATATAAAAAGGCCTCTTCTTGCATGGTCATGAAAGAGGAGGCCTTATGGCAGTCTTTGATAAGTTACCTAAATCTGCAGCCTAGACAAAATGGGGAATAACATGCCGCCCCATAAGCTTGATACAGTCCATGATACGAGTGTGTTCCAGGCGGCCGGGTTGTAGGAAGCACAGGACTTGGTCTACTCCGGCTTCCTGGTATTTCTTCATAACCTCAATCACAGTGTCTGGGTTGCCCATAGCAAACGCCCCAGAGTCGAGATGGTCTTGGGCCACCTTATCTACACGTTCTGTCTGGATGGCGTCGACGGCGAATTTGTAGGAATCCGGGACGTCCCTCCCTTGCCAAGGGTTATATAACCGCTCTGCGTTCTGCACGAACCATTCACCTTCGGGACCGCCGATTCGCCTCGCCTCTTCATCATCTTCGCCACAATGTACGATCACCAAAGCAGCGATCTGGTCGTTCACAAAGGATCCAACTGGGTTAGCGTTCTTTACAGCTGCTCTGTATGCTGCGACTCGCTCGTGGAGTTGCTCGTAGCCACCCAAGTTGAAACAGAGCACCCCCAGACCCATCTCGCCCGCGGCCGAGAAAGAGTCTGGCTGGCTGCAGGCCACCCAAAGCGGGGGGTGGGGATCTTGTACTGGTTTAGGAATGACGGAACGGGGTGGTATGTTGTAGAACTCGCCCTGGTGTGAAAACGTTTCTTCCGTCCACATCTTGGGAATCATCTGGATGGCCTCTTGCCATTGAGCCTTGGTCTGAGCGGGATCGACTTCGAATCCATCCATCTCCGTAAGGGTCGTAGATCGGCCGGTACCCAGATCCATACGCCCGTCACTCACTATGTCCAAGACCGCTGCTCTTTCAGCAACACGCACCGGATGGTTGTATTGGCTGGGTAGGAGGGCAACGGCGTGTCCAATTCGTATCCGTTTGGTTCGCTGAGAAATTGCACCGTATAACACTTCCGGTGCGGAGCAATGGGAAAACTCGCTGAGAAAATGATGCTCAACGGTCCAGAAATAATCGAATCCAACCTGGTCTCCCAATTCCACCTGGGCCATCACTTGGTGGTATCGCTCCCTCTCTATTCCGGGATAGTGGGGTTCGGGTATCTGAATCTCATACATCATGCCGAATTTCATGGGCTGTTCCTCCAAGAATAAATGCCGCGGTTCAAGCCGTGGTTCAATATGTGATACCAGAGATTGGTCTTAGATCCGAAATCTCGGTCGCAGGATATTAACATAAGCTGGGCGTGTAGGTTTCCGCAAGTGCTGCCATAAGTTGCTCGAAGTTCCAGACAGACTCCATTCCCCTAGCTTTGGTCTTGGATACTTCGCCTTCAAGGTTATTGGCGTGTACTCTTAGGCATTATTTTTATTCTATGGGAGATATCCGATTACACCTGTCGTTCATCTCTTGTTAGCCCTTGATCAATAGGTTTTCGGTTCGACCCCACGGCGGGTTACCCCGATTTAACAATCAAAAAGCCCAGATATAAAAACCTGGACTTTTCTTAGTGGCCGTTTTGTCCTAAATGTGCCTTTATAGGGCGAAAGTGCTGAGGTGCTCCGACGAGTGGTTTTGAATCCCTAAGGGCCGCTATATTCAAATCGGGCCAAGTTAGCAGATTTACCCGAGTATTCAAAACTTAAGTCTGGGTCGGACAACTTCAAAATAGTTGACCGGCGGACGTTAACCGGCCCTGTAAAGAAAGGAACAGCCATTCCGCTGACAGTTGTATCTAAGGTCCCCGCCCCAGGCATTGGGTGAGGAATTTTTTCCGAAGCCGCTTCCAATACACCGTCAATCGTTACTGTGTGTTCTCCAGCCACTGTCTCAAACTTTATTGGCACTACCTTAGGAGGGATTGCGGTACCAATCAGGCCACTAAACGGCTCAAACCATCCCCCGGCTTGACCAGACAGAATGTTACCGATGGCTTCCGCCTGTGTTTGTGAAGCCTGCTGGTCAAGATAGACACCTAATGTCCAGTTACCTTCGAATGGTTTCCCCGGTATCTGAACGTAGAGCACGACATTCAGGCCGCCTAATTCAGTACCACCATAATTTCCTTGATCTATCCGGAAACACAAGACCGCCTCACATGGTAGGTCACTTGGGTCCCCACCGTAGTTACATGGACAAACTGTATTACAGCTACACATCTCCATGATATCGCCCTGCATCTGCCACGATGTCGTAGTCGTCATCGGGTTCACCTCGCGGTCGGGTATTGTTTATCTATCGATGCCAAACATTTTAATACAATCACTGTCTACGTAGATACCTGTTATCAGGACTGTAAAGAGCGCTAGACCTGTTGTGCCTTGGAGAGTGGATGCGAAAACATTTTCCCATTGGCCGGAAAATAGAAAAACCGGGTCCTGGTTAAAAAGGGAAATAGGTGTGGTTTTATTGACTAACCCAAACTATCAAAATCCAATTTCATGCCTGTACATGAAAATCCCTGATTCTTAAATCTCTTTAACGAATCCATTGCGTATGAATTTTGAATTACCTGGATATATACTTTCCTAACCTGGATATGGTTTTTTAGAAACGGGTATAGTCTCCGTGTACGGCCTCGATACCTTGATGGTGTAAGCCTACTGTAAATATCCTTATTGCAGCTGGGAATCAATACCGTTAATCTGCTACTATTTTACGCTCAAGTTGCCCTGTCGGCGCGAATCAACCAGCTATAGAACGGAGGTCCAGCCAATGGCGAAGAACGGCTTCAAAGTTTTTGACTCGGACATGCATATCGTAGAACCGGCGGACCTCTGGGAACGGTATATTGATCCAGCGTTCAAGGACCAGGCTCCCAAAGGATTAAACCGGCATCCGCGCGACCTGGCAATTGAACTTGGCGGCACTATCTACCCACCAGAGAATCTTAGCTATACCAACGCCATCACGCCCATCATGACGCAACAGATGGACGTATATGCCGAATCCGAAGCCCAGAACTGGGACAGTGGCTCTCAGGTAACTGCCATGGATAACGAAGGGATCGACCTGGCAGTCATGTTCCCTAGCAGAGGATTGTTCAGCCTGGGCAGGGGAGATATCGAACCAAATCTGGCTACCGCTATATCTCGGGGATACAACGATTGGCTCACAGATTTCTGCGCCGGGTCTGACCGTATGTTCGGGGCAGGTATGATACCTCCTCATGATGTTGATGGCGCCATCAAAGAAGCTCGGAGAGTTGTTGAGGAGCTGGATTTCAAGACGGTATTTATCCGTCCCAATCCGGTGAATGGCCGTAATTGGCACGACCCTCACTATGATCCGCTATGGGCGGAGATTGAGCGACTGGGAGTCCCGCTAAGTTTTCATGAAGGAGGTCGAGTGGACTTGCCTCAGCCGGGAGACAACTTCGAGACCCATATGCTCTATCACACATGCACTCATCCAATGGCCATGATGCTGGCCGCGGTGGACATGGTTGGTGGCGGTGTTCTAGAGCGATTCCCCGGCCTAACGGTTGCATTTTTAGAGGGCAACTGTTCTTGGGCGCCATGGTTGTTGTGGCGGTTGGATGAACACTATGAAATGTCGGCCGCCTACGATCATCCAGACCTCAAGATGGAGCCGAGCAAATACTTCCGGAGACAATGCTATCTATCTGTCGAATGCGACGAAGAGCCGGCTGAGATAGTCTCCAAATATGGACTGGAAGACAACATAGTGTTTTCAACGGACTATCCCCATGCCGACTCCAAGTACCCGGGGGCGGTGGAGCGGTTCTTGCAGATGCCACTTTCTGATCAGGCTAGACGGAAATTCCTTTGGGACAACACCGCTAGGTTATTCGGCTTCGAGGGTTAATGCTCCGAGCGATTGATTGGCGATAGATGCTGCAACCTATCGACCTTCGCGGATAAACTCTGCGGCGCGTTCGGCAATCATCATCGTAGTGACATTGGTGTTGGCACGGACTACATCGGGCATAACCGAAGCGTCTACCACCCGTAGCCCTTCCAGGCCTCGCACATTTAAGTGCTGGTCGACCACTGATCCTTCATCGGTATCTGGTCCCATCTTACAGGTACCAGAGATGTGGAAAGAAGAACTCACATTTCTGAGAAGCCAGTCGTCCAGGGACTGGTCGGAAACGAGGTCGGAATCAGCCGGAGCGGTCCGTTCTCCAATTATTCCGCGATAGGCAGGGTCTTTCAAAAGGTCAACGCACTTTCGGACTGCTTCTCGCAGCCGCTCTCGGTCCCAATCGTCCTCAAGGTAATGGTAATCCATACTGGGCTGACTGTGAGGATCAGCCGAAGTTAGTCGGAGTTCACCCTTTCCGACCGCCAGGTACAGTCCGCAGTTAATTGTATGACTTGGGTCGTCGCCTTCCTTTATCACGGTGTTCATTGAAGCGGGTGAGAGGATCATGTCGTTAGGAGTATTGGAGCCGGAGGCGCTGAACCTGAGGCGAAGCGCTCTCATCCCATTTGGATCGTCGTAAGTCCCTTCTTTCACCGTAAACTTCACGGTAACGTTTGGGTGATCTCGCATATTCTGTCCGACACCGGGACGGTCGACCACTACCGGAATGCTCATCTCTGCCAGATGATCGGCAGGGCCGACGCCTGAAAGCATCAATATTTGCGGAGATCCTACCGCTCCAGCGCACAAAATGATCTCGTCGCCTTCTACGATGAAACGCTCGCCGCCGCTCTCCACTTCCAGTCCCGCGGCCCTATTGCCGGAGAAGATGACCTTCAGGGCCTGTACCCCTGCCTTAACGGTCAAGTTTAGGCGGTGTCGACTGGGATCGAGATAAGCGAGGGCCATGCTCATTCGTACCCCGTCAATGTTATTCTCGGCCCGGAGGCTGACTCCAGTGGAATCGGGCTCGTGGACGTCCGGATTATCTGGGTAACCAGCTGAGATGCACGCTTGGTAGAACGCCTCTTGGGCTGGAGGCCAGGTTTCCCGATGGTGACGTCGGACCGGTACCGGCCCTGCGCTCCCATGGAAATCTCCAGAATAATCTTCGTCGCTTTCGAGCTTCCGGAAGTATGGTAGGCAATCCACGTATGACCATTCGTCGTTGCCCCAAGATGCCCACGTATCGAAATCTTCCGGAGCTCCACGGATAAAAGTTTGGCCGTTAATAGCGCTCGTGCCGCCCATGGCCTTACCCCGGGGTACGGGCATTGGCTCTGGTTGGTGGTGAGTGGCTGTACCTGTGTATGACCAGTTGAATGGACCGCCCGCTTTCCTCGCCTCGAGGTTAAGCATTCCCCAACCATATTTCAACGAGTCGGGTAATTGTTCGAAGTCCGGGTATTCTGGTCCAGCTTCTAGCAACAAGACCGAACGGGCAGAATCCTCCGACAATCTCGTGGCCAAGATGCAACCGGCGGTCCCTCCGCCAACGATTATATGGTCGTATTTCATTACTGGTTGCCCCCTATGAAATTTAGTTTTCTATTGCTTATTTAGAGCCCAAAATCTGCTAACAAAACGTGTTCTTAGGCCAGACATCATATGCCGAATATTTTTAACATAATTTGCGATATGGCAATCGTCGCATTCAAAAACCGGTAGTGGTAAATCCATGTCAGTTTTACTCTGGTTTTGGTCGTTCTGTCTTTAGGCAGGACATCATATATACCTTATCCATCTGAGGTTGAAAATGCCCGACTGGGGACCTTGCGTCTCAACGTAGGAGCAATATCGCTCTGAAATAATTCCAGTGTGGCACGGTGTTGAACCGGAGTCAGGCCGATTCCGTCGCAATTCAACGCGAGGACTTCGTGGCCCATATGCTCATGGTATCGAAGTACTTTATCCACGATCTGTTGAGGGCTCCCAATCAATGCCGAACCCCGCTCAATCGCGTCTTCCAAAGAGTGAAACACCTGAGGTATACCCTGCCGCTGGAAGGCTTCTTGTCGGGCTTGGAAAACTGGTCTATAGGTCTCCTTGGCATCTTGGGAATTTTTGGCCGCGTAATAACCAGCCGAACCGGCCCCGACTAGAGCGTCTTCCGGAACTCGGCCATGGTGTGCCCAACGTTCCCTGTAGTGGCTGACCAATTCGGCGTAGCGTTCGATAGGGTTAGTGACGTTTGCTGAGAATAACGGATCACCCCATTTAGCAGCCAATTCAACAGACGCCTCGCTGGTAGCGCTGCCGTGCCAGATTCGGATAGGCTGTTGCAGCGGGCGTGGCCAGGTTTCAGCTTCATCCAAAGGAGGACGGAACTGACCAGACCAGGTTACTTTGTCTTCTCGCCACAACTGGCGAAAAAGCTCATATCCCTCACGATTCCGCTCCCATTGGTCCTCGGTAGTTACGTGAAACAACTCCGCTTGTGCAGTGCCGTTTCCCTTGCCAATCATCAGATCTAATCGTCCATTGCTGAGATGGTCTAGGGTGGCATAATCCTCGTACGCTCGAACCGGATCTAATAGGCTTAGTGTTGTTACGGTGGTGAACAACCTGATGGCCGAAGTGCGGGCGGCTATGTGGCTGAGGATGACTGGCGGAGATGAGGAAAGATAAGGTCGCTCGTGCCGCTCCCCGACTCCGTAACCGTCGAAGCCTAGCTCTTCAACGAGGGTTGCAGTGTCTACCACAGAACTCAATCTATCCGTAGTAGATTGCTGGATTCCGGTTACAGGGTCTGGAGCATACGGGATTAGAGTCATAGCCAAAAACTTCATCGTAGGCCTCTCATAAATCTCCTTCGTATTCTGCCACATAGGTCTCGGTATGGGGACTAAAGCTGGTCAATTATCTTGCGTGATGAATACCGCGTTTTCTCGCCCAGATTCCAGTAATTAAGAGGTGCTGAATATTACCGATCGTTCAATAGAGAATCCATCTTACCTACGATTCAGAACTCAGTAAGATAGAGTGCGACAGGGTATGACTGCCGACGTTGGACTTAAAAAGCGCTAGGGGTGACCTTGTGTATGTTCTATTCTTATGATGAGAGGGCTGTTTTTAGCGTAGGAGACTAGGCGCCTACCGTCTTCGCGGCTAACATAACGTTCGATTCCAATCAAAATTGCCTGGCGTCACCAGATGCCAAACGACAGATCTCATACTACGTGGTGTATTTTGTCGCTGGCATTGATAAACCTTGTTACAAATTAATCCTAGACATTTCCTGACGGGTACGCTTGTTCATTAAGGACCACCGCAAGTCATCTCGCATACATTCACGTCTACGAGTCATTACCAGACCGCAACGGATATAGCCCTGCAGCCAACACTCCAGATGAGGTTAATAGACATATCGTTAACAACCCTGTCTCTAATGATCCGGTTGATTGCGCCACCAACCCTACCAAAGTCGGCCCAGCCGCAAATCCTAACGCGGAGAACGTGACTACCAAGGACGATATTACCGCGACTTCACGTGGGCTTATACCCGGGAATTCGAAAGGAAGAACGTTTATGGCGGGTGTGAAGACCCATGCTAGACCAAGACCCGTGATCAAAAACATCAGGACAACAGGATCGCCAGAAAGAATGATCCCTACGCCGAAGAGCGCGTTAAAGAAAGCGGGAATCCCAAGAAGGAGTTTTCTGTTGGGTATCTTCTCTGCTAAAAACCCTCCTAGCAGCGCAGTAGGGATGAGAGCGTAGTATAGAAACCCTAACAAGGGACCGCCTACAATCAGTGGGACCCCCCGTTGTTCGAGCCAGAACGTCGGAAGGAAAGTCACTAGCGATGTCCATGTTGCTGAAAGAAAGAACATCACCACCGCGATAAGCCAGCTTTGAGGGTAGTGGGATAGCGCCCGGAGAGGTGTGCCTTCTTGTTCCTCAAGCCGACTTTGGAAATCTTCTACCGGTGCTTTATCCTCTTTGGCAATCAATAACCACACTGATGTTTGTAAGATGAACATCCCGCCAAGAATCATATATGCCAGCCGCCAACTCCCAAGTTCTGTGATAATTATTGCGCTGGTGCTTACGGCTAGGGCAAGCATCAAACTGTGTTGGGAAAGCCCAACGGAATTTATCTGCGCAAATTGGCGGGGAATTGCCCATTGCTGGAGCAATAGTGTGCGTGCCGGAACCGTCATAACATGACATCCGACAAACGCAAACCTAGCTAATAGTAAGATTGGAAACCCATTAGCGAAGGCTTGAGCAAATAAGAAAGGTATGCTCAAGAATAACGACAGTGAAACTACCAAAACAGGTCGAAATTTTGAAAACCAAACACCGAATGGCAGCGATGCTACGGCAGCCGTAACCCACCAAACTCCTTGAAGGAGCCCTGCTTCCAACGGCGAGATGTCTAGATCCTCACGGATAAATGGCAGGAAAAGTCCAAAGGTGTAGGAAATCAGGATTACGCTGCTACCTTGCGCTCGAAAGAGCAACAATACGGCCCAACCACGGAAGGTCGTAGTTTCTAATTCTCGACTAACTATCTCGACCTCCGGTCAAGAAAACCCAAGAATGAGGTGAGTCTGCACCAGTATGAATCTCTTGTTGGAGATGGCTCTTTAAAGGCTTGCACCATAATCTGGATTAACTTGTACTACTTTGTTTCACCAAGGCGGTAAATTTTCTTTGTTAACACCCCAGATGGGACGCTATGAGGAATTGAGTTCCAGTGATGATGAGATGTGCTCAAAGGACGTATTCCATCATATAATTCTGGTGTTATCTCGTAGCCTAAATTGCAGTTAATCAGTAATATTCCTACCTTACCAGAATGACCTCTGTCTGATTCACACAATCGGGGAGTTGATATGAACAAGGAAAGTATTCCGTTTTTGACGGTGACCGAGTTGTCCGAGGTGATTCGGGAGAAAGAGGTTTCACCAGTGGAGGTGACTGAGGCTTATCTTGAACGCATCGACGCCCTTAACTTCAAGTTCAATTCTTACCTGACCGTCTGTCGAAACGAGGCATTAGATGCGGCTCGAGACGCAGAAAGAGCAATCGCACAAGGCAACTATTTAGGCCCAATGCACGGTGTCCCCGTGGCGGTGAAAGATCAAATATGGACCAAGGGAATCCGGACCACCGTCGGCTCTCGATTGATGTCCGAGTTTATCCCTGATGAAGACGCCACTGCCATCTCTAATTTAAAGAAGGCTGGTGCCGTATTGTTGGGCAAGACCAACCTGACCGAGTTTGCCCTTGGGGCATCGCAGCAGTACGGCCCCAATCGGAATCCCTGGGATCTCAACCGCTTCACCGGAGGGTCCAGCGGTGGATCAGCTTCCGCTACTGCCGCCTTTCTGTGCGCAACATCATTAGGAGAAGATACAGGTGGGTCTATCCGCCGTCCGGCTGCCTGGTGTGGGTTAGCGGGACTGCGCCCTAGTTGGGGGAGGGTAAGCCGGTACGGTGTTGCGGCGGGTTCATGGTCCATGGACCAGGTTGGTCCGATATCTCGCACAGTGGAAGATGCCGCTATCACTTTGGGGGCTATCGCCGGTCATGACACCAAGGACCCATACACCTGGAACGTGCCGGTCCCAGACTACCGAGCAGCCTTGGGAAGAGACATCAGGGGGATGCGCATAGGCGCAATAGGCGATCTGATTCACAACGACATCACCGATACAGAGGTGCGTGATGCCATATTGAAAGCTGTGGTCGTTTTAGAGGGATTAGGAGCAGAGGTAGAGGAAGTTTCGCTACCTCTCACAGTCCACGGGGGAACCCTCAGCCAGACACTCATCCACGTCGAATCAGCGATGACTTATCGGGATTGGGTGAAGGGTAGCCTCAACGAGTTTGGTCACGGAAACCGTATCGGGCTGCTGACCGGTAGCATCATGCCCAGCAGTTACTATTACAAAGCTCAGAAACTACGTGAACTGACCCGCCGCCAGGTGCTTGATGCTTTAGAGACCTATGACGTCCTAATACTTCCTACGTCGAAAAGTTGCGCCCCTCTCGGCGAAGGTACTGACCCGAAAATCACGTCCAAGGAGATGGCCGCCATGCAGGCTCCGGTGATGACCAGACCATTCAATTTGACCGGTGCTCCCGCTATGTCGGTCAACTGCGGCTTCAACTCCGAAGGGCTTCCGATCGGCCTTCAGATTGGCGGGCGACCATTTGCAGAAGAAACCGTCATGAAAGTGGCCTACGCCTATGAGCAGGCGACTGGATGGCACAATCAAAAAGCCCAGACTGATACCAAGTGATAGCCTTATATACTTAAGAATATTCGATTGCGGAAGCGTGCCTCTACTACTACGACATTTTTAGGGCGTCCGGGGATCGATCGTCAGGTAAATCTACCACCATGGAGATTTACTAAAACAGAAAGACCCAACTTGTGATGGTGACGGTTAACTAAGGCCTTTGCTTGAGGCCAGCGCCTTGCGGCTCCTGTAAATGCCGCTGTTGAACTGATATTTGGTTGCTGTTGAGGAGAGAGATGGTTACAACCTTCGCGAACTTGAAATCGGACATGACGCAGTATTCCGGGTCGGATGGCACTCAGATCGATGCCTACCTGAGCCAGCCGGCGGCCGCTGGAAACTATCCGGGAGTGATCGTCACGATGGAAGGCATGGGGCTTGAAGAACACATGAAAGACTTGTGCCGGAGGTTTGCGGAACAAGGCTATATAGCAATCGCTCCTGACCTGTACACTCGAGAGGGCCGCCCGTCGCCCGACAAAGTGTTGGAAACCCTTTTCTCAGTCCCCGATTCACAGACCATGGGAGACCTAGAGGGCGCAGCTCTTTTTCTGAAGAACAACTCCCATGCCAACGGCAAAGTGGGAATTATAGGCTTCTGCTCCGGTGGGCGGTTTACGCTCATGTTCGCGTGTATCAGTAAAAATGTGGATGCCGCAGTGGATTCTGCTGGGGGGCATATCATTCCGGACGACGGGCCGACCGAGGCACGCCCGGTGGCCGCGATTGACATGGTGGCCAACCTGTCATGCCCGTTACTGGCCCTTTTTGGGGAAGAAGACGCGAATCCATCTCCAGAACACGCTGCCCGGCTGCGGGAAGAGCTGGACAAACACCAGAAGACTTACGAGTTTCAGATGTACGCCGATGCCGGTCACGCCTTCTTCGCGGATTACCGGCCGACCTATCGTGCAGGCCCTGCTCAAGATATGTGGCATCGGGTTCTCTTATTCTACGAGAAGCACTTGAAAGGCTAAGGCAAAGGAGGTTTTCGGAGGCGCAGATGCTGACGTGCCGGAGAAACGCTTGACGCGTTTATAAGGTTTATACGTATGGTTGCTTTTGCTGGGTTAAACCCGCAGGCGTTAGAGAAAAGTGACCGAAAATCCGTAGGCAAGGTAGCCGTCATGGGCTGAAACCCTGTCATCTCCAATCTGTTGGAATTGCCCAGATTGTGTCGAGCCAATCTCAGTAACTGGGGCGTACAAGTTGCTAGGAGCAGAGAGAAGGCCTTCCCTTTTTTGCGATGACACAGGACTATTAGGTATTGGTTGGGGCAGAGGAAAATAACTCAGAACTTGAACATCGCTGAGAATAAACTCTAGCTTTGGTTCGACTCCCATTAACTCCGCCGTGTTTACCCATGAAATAGACCTAGACTGCTTTGGTTAAAATGTCTCCCGCTAACTTCACTGATCGTCAAGACAAAACTCCATGGCACGCGCCCCAATGATAGTTACTTCGGTAATGTCCTTCCAGCGATAGGCCAGTTCGTTCGGTTCTTGAGATAGTATACGAACGGAGTTTTTGGCATATATAGAAAGCACGTTCAAACGAACGCGATTAGACTTGTCCTAGCCGTTTAGTCGTAAACAAATCTCACGAGAAGTTCTTCTTTGGTTTTCTCGATTAATCCAAATGCAGGCAGGTTTCCGAGTTTGGTACAAATACAAAATTGCGCTATTTATCTTTGATGTCACTAGTATTGCTGTTTCGGAAGAGGTTATCCGCGTAATGCGAGGAATGTTTTATGGCTGGAAACTAGCCGGGCTTGCCCTATTTGTGATCGGTCTGGCAAGCGGACCGGTTTGGAGCGGAGTCGGTGTATGGGTTAAAGCCTTAGAAATGCATTTTGGCTGGAGCAGAGCCCAGCTAACAGGGGCATTCTCTCTCGCCCAATTGGAAGGAAGCATATTAGGTCCCTTTCTTGGCTACCTCATCGACCGTTTGGGACCCCGGCGTATGGTATTTGCCGGGTTAGTGATTACCGGCTTAGGTTTTGTCCTGTTCAGCCGTACCGATAATTTACTGATTTTTTATGTTTCATATGGATTGATCATGCTGGGAACGGCGGCAGGGAGTTGGCTACCGCTCATGACGGTAGTTAACAGATGGTTCATAAGGAAACGCGGTTTGGCGATGGCAGTCGCTGCTGAAGGATCTCCTCTCGGCGGCCTGTTGATGTTGCCGGTGCTCGCATGGGCTGTCACTCCGAGCCACTACGGTTGGAGTACGACTGCGCTGTGGATTGGAATAACCTTCCTAGGCTTGGCATTCCCGATATCTCGGTTCATTCGTGAACGCCCCGAAGATTATGGTGAACTACCTGATGGAAACCAATCACCAAACGCCCTGGAGGTCAATCTTGACGTTGCCCGAACTTCTTGTCGCGCTACGAGTGCTAGCAATCAGCCTGATTTCACTGCGAGGCAAGCAATTCGCACCAGTGCTTTTTGGCTGATAACTTTTGGCCATGCCTTCAATACAATACTTTTTGCTACTTTGACTGTTCATTTGGTGCCGATGCTTACAGATCAAGGATTGTCATTGCAATCTTCAGCCAACGTGTTCTCCGTGATGATGGGGGTGGCGGCAGTTTTTCAATTAATAGGCGGGTACGTGGGTGACCGGATGGAAACCAGAGTGGCAGTCGCCGTGTTTGGATTCATACAGGCCGCCGGGTTTACTTTAGCGGTCTTTGCCCAAAGTATGCCAGTCGCTATTCTGTTTGCCGTATTATTCGGTGCGGGTTTTGGTGGCCGGAACCCTTTGACTGTAGCTATTAGAGCCGAGTATTTTGGGCCAAACGCCTTCGCAACCATCACTGGCATTTCCAGTGCTCCGATGTATCTGTTCATGTTAGCAGCACCGCTTTTCGCAGCGTTTATCTTTGACACTCAAGGCAGCTACATGATCGCCTGGTTGATATTGGGCGCCTTGGGTTCTATGAGTGGGGTGTTTTTCTTGTTCGCCAAGAAACCACTACAGCCCGTCCTACCAAGCATATGAGATGCCAAAATCCAAATCATTTCGACGTCCCTTCTACAGTAGTATTGTGATGCAATAATCCCTACAGTAATTCGATGCTTGAACTCAGAAGGAACGGATAAAACAGGTGCCGAATTCTCGTTGGAGATCCTGGCTTTTTCTGTTGTCCGCCACTCTAATGACATCCAGTCAAAAAGCCTGAAAGCTTTTGAGACCGTAGTCCGCTTGTTTGGAAGTCGAGTAAAGCTTGGTAGATAGTGACTAAAACAGCGAATTGTGGGACAAAAGGTAACTAGGATTCAAGATCTAGTCCTCGTATTTGTCAAAGAGAAACGACGGCTCTTGAGTGTTTGGTTGAGCGCCCTTTTACCCGCCGTATCAGATTTAAATTAGAGTCGAGTCGAAAAGTTTTCCGTGAATTATCCCTATAGCAGCACACGTTCAGCAGTTATTACAATTTTTGTTTGGCTTGGTGTCATCATCATCCTGGCAAGCACTTTCGCAGTCCTCACGACATTGCCATTACGGGACGTGTTCCAGCTGGGAATGGCAGTTA
>JAKUNK010000015.1:0-62229 GCA_022451945.1 Dehalococcoidia bacterium | reverse complement strand
TCATATTACAACAGGTGAGGTGGGTGAATTGGTTATACATGTATGTGTAAAGAGCCACGCTTGCTGCCAAGGAGTCCGCCTCGGTTATGGTAGCTTCCCAAGCTTCCATTAGTCGGTCGATCTCCGGGTCTTTTGTAGAAGTGAATGCGCCTTCAGAGTGGTTTAGCACTCTCATAACGCCCTGGAATCCGGCAAGAGGCCTGTTTGGAGCGGCCAGATATCCGCTGCCGTTATTCAAAGTATGCGCAAGCCGCTCTTTGCGATATGAAGCGTATTCAGTCGGTATGATTTTGGTATTGATCCCTACTGCGTCTAGGTAACCGGCAACTGCTTCGATGAATCTTGGGCCTTCTGGTACATCAGCCCTGGGGTAGGACCTGATTGCCACCTCAGCCCCATCGTAACCGGCGTCGCTGAGAAGCGCTTTTGCCCTTTCGGGGTCATATGGTAGCGCCTTTAGGGAGTTGTCTGTTCCTGGAGCGATATCCGGCCACGGATAGACTGAGGCCGGAGTGCACTGCCCTGCGAATACGAATTCACATAATTCGTCACGATTTATCGCCAAGTTAAATGCTTCTCTGACTCGGATATCTTTCCAAACTGACTCATCAAGGTATTGTTCGTGGAAATATAGTCCTAAGACACTCGCGCCGACTTTGCTGAAGATCTTTTGCCCATCCTTCTCGAGTTGAGGAGCCCTTTCTCGGGAGACCGATATCACGTCTACTTCGTTGGCTTTGAGTGCCGCAATCCTGGTACTTTCCTCTGGGATCACCCTGAAGGTGAAAGTTTTAAATTTAGGAACTCCGACCCGCCAGTGTTTGTCCATGGCTTCGAATTCCATGAAATCGCCTTTGCGCTGATCCACCCATTTATAAGGACCGCTGCCGATAGGGTCATTCGCAAATTCTTCTATCCCGACTGTCTCTGTGTAATTTTTGGGCTGTACCAAACCTTCTACACCCTGGATGTCTGAAAGATCCCAGTTCAGATATGCTGCAGGTTTAGAGGTTTCTATAACGATCTCGTAGGGAGACACAATCGTGATTTGATTCTCTGCATCTTGGATCGAAGCTGTGACTTTAGTTTTGTATGACGCAACGCTATCTTCACTGGTCATCAATCCGATAGAAAACTTGACGTCCTCTGCAGTTAACGGGTCTCCGTTATGGAATTTGATGTTCTCGCGCAATGTGAAAGACCACGTTTTGGCGTCTTCACTCATACTCCATTCTTTGGAGGCGCCGTTTCCTTTGTCCATCTCGCCGGCATCGTTCGTACCGTTGAACGCATCGAACAACATCCTCATATAGGATTTGCCGAAGGCGTATTCTTGCCAAACGCTAGGTGTTTCGTTCCCCAAGTCTGTCAGGGCGACCGTTAATTTACCTTGAGGTTTGACCACTGCCGGAACGGAAGTCGCAGGGGCGGCCGTAGCGGCAGGCACACTGGTAGCCGATGTGCTGCTACTGCTGCTACTTGTTGACTCAACGGAGTCTGAAGATGAACTACAGGCTGACGCTAGAATCAGCATAAACGCTGTAAGAGTTGCAACGATAAAAGGAATCCGGAGTGATCGGTACCTAGTCATTTCCCCCCCAAGCTGTGATTAGTTTAGAGTAAGGCTGATTGTCTTTAACTAGATGCGTGAGACGCAGTCTTAGTTGCTCGGCTTTTCAACCGACGGAGGATAATCAAATTTTGTATTTAAGTCAACAAAAATTGATAAATAACTCAAACATTATTTACTGTGGTAATAATCATATTCACATCAGATGCCGAAGGTTCAGAGGGCGAAGGCCTGCAGATCATAGTTTCTAAGCCTGATGCCGTGGGTCCAACGTCTTTCGCAATGTCCTGAGAATTGAAAGTGGTTAGGCGAGATTTATCAAATGCGGTACAAGTGGTTACCATCCTAGATCATCTTTGACCAACAGGACGGTAATTCTACCAATCTGTGACTCCTGCTCCAATATAAGGAGCTTGCCGATCGGCGTCGGGCCAATGCCTTTCTCTGCTAACCATTCATCATGTTTGTCGGTGGAATACCCACGGACTCTCGAAATTGCATCGCTGAGAGATGGGCAGATCTTTTGCGTCCCCGCAACTAATATGACATGCTTCGCACCGAAAGCATATGCACCAATTTGACTGCCAGAGGAACTAGCGACGACTACTTCTCCCGTCTCTGATATCGCCTGAACGCTGCCTATGTAATATTCCGATGTTGATGATAGGCGACGAAGCTCTAGTTTGTTTTGCGGTTCGGATTCCGATTGAAACTCCCGATCCAAACTTCGATAGTCCGGGTTATTGTGGATATATTCTGGGAAACCAATGCTGTCTAGCGTTTCTGATGTACCACAATACACTTCCGAACCGCTGGGAACCAAAGTCACGAGAAGCCTTAATGCCTCGTCTGTACTGCCTACCACCAATGCGTTTATGTTCCTCTGAGTAAGCGATTCGATAGTCTTGAGGATCGACGTTTCGCTAGCCAATGGACGAAGAGAATCCTGAGTCATGATCAATCCTTGCCTATGTTCAGTATTGTGCATTTGAAAAAGAAAGGATGTGGATACTTAGTCCAGAACAAACGACTTACCATTTAGAGTCAATGTTTCTTCAAACGGAGTCGGATTGGCAACGGCGGCTCTTACCCAGCAACCGTTTTTCGCGTTGCGTAACATGGCTGCGACCTTGGTAGGGTCATCCGGCGATTCTATCTCGTACCTGGTTTCCACTTTAGGTGCCCCGGCTTTGATAGTGCCTGCCAATACTGAGCCTGAGATGTCGAAGTTGACGGAAGCTTCGGCTCGAACCTTGGTGACATTCACCTTCATCAATTGAGAGTACCTCTCAATCTGGGTCATCTCTCAAAACAATATCGAGGCGGCGAAATAATGCAATGGAGCGGGCGTGGTGCCGTTGCCTCCGATGGTTTTGGGCTCGTCGCACATGATCCTGAAGCCGCTGACATTGACCCGACGGAGCATGTTGCCCAGGTCGTCTGCCTCGCATTCGATCACCATAGATCGGCTGCTCTGGCCAGTTGGTATCGGTTCGTAATTGGGCCCTGATCCTGTTGTCATGGGGACCTCTTTGTTTTGATTGGCCTATTAAACGGTGAGACATCCTGAAGATAACACTCCGATTTCTATCGTCAATACTCTAGAAATTACGCTTGCCTATAAAACTGCCTCGGCTACTCGTTCCAGGTCTTCGTGGGCTGCCTTCTCATCCGTGGTGTTCAACATGTGGACCACTCGGTCTGCCCCGGCGTCGAAGAACCGCCGGTTCATATCTCGGTCATGGGGTGCGTCCCACATCGTTATGTTCAGCTTTGATGCGTCCCTCCCTCTTGCCGTCATCAGTTCCTCGATGTGTTTCCGAGCGCCGGACAGCTTATCTGGATCTTGGTACTGGGAGGTATTGCGAGCTCTGGGTAGCCAGCCGTCGCCGTAGTTAGCGATACGGCGGGCGGCAGCTTCGAGCTCGCCGCCGACGAAGATGGGAGGATGGGGCTTCTGCACAGGCTTGGGGTCGCAGACCAAGGGCGGAAAATCGACGTATTCACCGTGGTATTCGGTAATTTCGGTAGTCCACAACTTCTGCATGACGTCTAGATATTCCCGCGTCTGCTTCCAACGGTGAGGGAAGTCTACCCCAAGAATCTCGGACTCTCCTTTGAGCCAGCCGGCACCGATACCAAAGAGAAACCGGCCATTGGAAATGTGGTCTAAGGTGGCCACTTCTTTTGCCAGCCGGATGGGATTTCGCTCTGGAACGAGGCAGATGCCGGTGCCCAGCTTGATCTTCTTAGTTATCGTAGCTGCCGCGGCCAGAAATAAAAGTGGGTCTATGATCTGGTTGATGCCGCCCTCGGCGTAGAACTTGGGGATGCCACCCTGGCGGCCGGTGGCCGGCGCAACCTTGAAGTCTATCGGAACTATCCCGTGCTCAGGCGCCCAAAGGGACTCGAATCCAAATTCTTCAACCCTGCGCGCCAGGTCCGTGGTATTGAAATCGTGCCGGGTCATTAACAAAGCAATGCCGATATCCATGACTCTCCTAGTGGTTTGGTGGTTCTGTGACGGCCAGTTATCTAAAGATGAAAATAAGAGTCCTCCTTTACAGTGCGTAGAGGAGGACTCTTAAAATCGTCGGCAGATTTTCAGGGCGCTAGGGGAATAGTTGCTCGCCGGTTTCTGAATCTGTCACAGTGATTGCTGCAACCGGACAATTTTCCGCAGCTTCCAAAATCAGTTCCTCGGTATCGCCGTCGGGATTAGCAGATTGTGCTTGCCTTTCAGCGTTCAGTTCAAAGGCCTTCGTGGCTATGGTGATGCACATTGCATTGCCCACGCAGACATCGTGGTCAACGGATACCGAAATCTTTCTTGCCATGGTGTTTAAACTCCGCAGATAGAGTGTAGTGGCCCGTATGAGTGATTTGGCTAAGCATCCTGTGGCTCCGGGCGTCTTATCAGGCTCTTCGACCTAGTAAAACGCCTGAGATGAAGCCTAGTTTCCAAGTTGGGCGCATTCTATCAGTGGGTTAATAGACGGTCAACTGAATCAGGTCAGGCGTAAACCATTGACGAGAGAACGGAACCGTCGGAGATTCAGCGGTGCTTGGCGGTGGTAAGAGGGCTTCGGTCCATCAGTTGGTGCTTCCGACCGTTGACCATCAGATTGGCGGTCATCTCGGCCAAGACGGCCGCCATTAGGAACCCGTCGGTGCTGGGCACGGCGAGGTAGATTCCATCTATTCCAGGCAGAGCGCCGATGATCGGCATGCGGCCTGGTGTAGAGGCCGCAAAAGCAGCGATGTTTTCAACGCCGGTCGGCACAAATCCAGGAAGTATCTTCGCCACCTGCTCTAATAGCCAGCGCTTTGAATCTGAAGACGGTCGAGAATCGAACCCATCAGGGTCAAACCGGCTTCCAGCGTGGATTAGCCCGTCTTTGCGGCAAACTATGTTGACACCATTCCATCGGATGGCGCAGTTCAAAGGAGCAGCAGTTCCCAGACCCAGGTGCAACTTCTGCAGGCCGTATGGCTCCACCGCTAGGTCATAGCCCAGCCAATCTGACATCGCTTTCAATGTCCAGGCGCCCGTGGATAGGACGACCGAAGAACACTCGAGAGTGGCTCCACCTTGGAGTTTGACTCCTTTTATTCGGCCTCCGGCAACGACGAGACCCTCGGCTTTTGTCTTTCCGTGAAGTGACACACCCTCAGCCTCGGCTGCCTTTGATAACGCCGCCATTAAAAGCTTGGGGTCCATTTGAATGCAGTCATGGTGGAGCATCCCGCCAGTGATAGATTCCGAGAGACGGGGCTCTAGCTTGCGCGCCGCATAGCCGTCCACCCATTCGGCCCGAAGGCCAGCAGCGGTCACGTCGACCAATATACGACGGACTTCACGTTCTTCGATCTCATCGGTGGCCGCATATAGGTATTGAACATCTTGGTCCCGATAATCTATTCCGCTGGCCTCATTGATATGGGGCAGGTGTTTACGCCAGAGGGCAAGGCTCTCCGCGCCCAAAGCGATCTTGTAGGAGTCATCATCGCCTGAGGCAGGCTGAACGTTGCCCGCGGAATTGCCGGTTGCTCCAGAGCCGGGCCCTTCCTGGTCGATTAGGGTCACTGGAACACCCATTGCTGCCAGACGGTAGGCGGTGAAGCAACCGACGGCTCCGCAACCGATAACGGCGACGGTCCCGTCTGCAATTTGTGGGGAGCTGGTCATGGGCTGTTCCGTTCTTGAGTTCAGGTTCCTAGGTTGGCCCTAAGGCGAGCTGACGTCGATGACCACTTTTCCGACTGCGCCTCGCTCCACAGCCAGATGGGCGTCGCTAAGTTGTTCAAGAGAGAAGTGAGGCCCTGCGAGAGGAGAGAGCTTGCCATGTTCCAGCCAGGCGGTGATATCGGCTACGGCAGCGTCTTTGGCAGGCTCAGGCATATCGTACACCAACACCATTCGCGTGGTGACGTTGGTGGAATTGAACTTGAGCGGAACGGTAGGTGCCGTAGAGCTCCCTGCAGAATAGACAGCGAGCACGCCTGAACTCTTGAGTATTCGCTGGCTAACCTCAAAGTTGGCTGCCATATCGACTTCAACTATATGGTCTACACCAGCGCCTTCTGTGAGGTCGAGGATCTTTTCAACCGTGTGCCCTTCGCGGTAGTTGATGATATGGTCCGCTCCGGCCGCCAACGCAATCAGACTTTTCTCGTCCGAGCTGACGGTGCTGATCACGGTAGCGCCGCCTAATTTTGCTTGTTGGATTGCGTAGTGGCCGACAGCCCCTGCTCCGCCAGGCACCAGCACGGTCTTCTCGGAGACTGGCCCATCGGCAAACACACAGCGGTGGGCGGTCATCGCCGGAACACCCAAACCGGCTGCCGCCGCGAAATCTGTGTTATCGGGAAGCGGGACGGCGTGGCTGCTGGGCTGCACCGTGTACTCCGCGCCGGTGCCGAAAGGCCGCCTGAATTGGGATTCAAATAGCCAGACCCTTTCCCCGACTCGAGAATGGTCAATCCCGGAACCCACCATGTCGATGACCCCAGCCCCATCCTGATTGGGGATGATCCTAGGAAATTCAATCTTGTTGGTTATTCCCTGGCGACGCTTCCAGTCGGATGGGTTAACGCCCGAGGTGACAACCCGGACTCTGACCTCGCCCGGACCTGGTCGAGGGTCGGCCATGACCCCGAATTCCAGGATATCAGCGTCGCCATTCTGCTCATACCAAACAGCTTTCATGACTGACTACCGGTTGGCGAAGTCGGACTTGGCCTGGTCGATGGCCTTGACTCGTCCCGCGCCCAGCACTTCCTGGTGATCGAATGCCCACTGATTGGAGGCGGCTGTGCTGAGTGTCGTTCCTTGGAACTGGGGCATGACGTACCGGGCAAGAAGCTCAAAGCTGTGCATCACTTGCTCACGCTGAGCCCAGTCGATGGTCTGGACCATGAAGCCACCGAAGCCACCGCTCCGTTCTTCCAACTTGCGGATGCCTGCAATGCAGTCGTCAGGGTCACCGATAATCCAGGAACCGTTATCAATCATGGCATCAATAATCTTTTCCTGTGGCCCGTCTATGACTGGGGGTCGGCCCATGGTGTTCTCGAAATATTCCCCCTGATAACGGCCGGCCCCGATTCGGGCTTGTTCGATAGCTTCTTTCCGAGTCTCAGCGACATGCACAGGAATAACCAACCGCCAGTCGTCACGGTTCATCACCTTGTTATGCTCGGCGGCCGATTCCTCGGCCATGGCCCACAGCGCACCTAAGTCAGACTCCGGAGCACCTGGATCGCGGGGCCGTGTGATAGTCAGTACGGGCGCTCCATATTTGCCAGCCAGGGCGACTCCGGCTGGAGACTGAACGGACGCCACGGCGATGGGCATGTGGGGCTTGGTGTAAGGGCGGAGTTGGAGCATTGCCTCGTTTAGTTCGAACCAGTCGCTTTTGACGGTGATGGGCTCGGTCTCGGTCATTAGACGGAGCACAATACCAAGCGCCTCATCCATACGTTGGCGTTGTACAGTCGGATCGATGCCCAGCATATAGGCGTCTCCAGGCAGCGCGCCAGGCCCAACCCCCATCATCACGCGTCCGTGGCTCATATGGTCGAGTTGGACCATTCGGTTGGCAACCATGAATGGATGGTGGTAGGGCAAGCTGATTACACCGGTGCCCAACTTGATGTGTTTGGTGCGGTCGGCGGCTACAGCCATGAAAAGTTCAGGGGAGGAGATAGTCTCCCAGCCAGCGCTGTGATGCTCGCCGATCCAGGCTTCGTCGTAGCCCAAGTTGTCAAGCCATTGGACCAATTCCAGGTCACGGTCGATTGCCAACGTGGGGTTTTCGCCAACCCGGTGGAAAGGTCCCATAAATATTCCAAATTTCATCCGCTCTGGTAGAGCCATGTTTCTGTACTCTCCTCATCGTTTAACCCTCGGAAACCCTGTGAAAACCGGAACCTGTAGACATAGACAGAGCTGAGGGCAATTGAGGGCATTATAGACGTAAGCACAGCGCAATACCAACGATTAGATCGGTTCGTATATTGACTCCGTACGTTGCCGGTAGTACTCTACTGCGTGCCTTTAGCCAATAGGGCAGCCGGACAGGCAAACCGGCCTGGAATTCGAGAATAATTTGGGAGGACTATTCATGCCGTATGAAGGACTGATAGCCGAAACTGTACTTATCAATGGACATGAAGGAACCCAGATTGATGCCTACCTGGCCCGGCCTTTGGGCGCGGGCCCTGTCGGCAGTGTGGTTCTGATTCATCACATGCCCGGTTGGGATGCCGCCTCCAAAGAAATGGCGCGTAAGCTGGCGTACAACGGCTTCGCCACGATCTCCCCTAACTTGCATTTCCGCGAAGGCAAGGGTTCGCCTACAGAGAACAGCACCAGTATTCGCGAAGCTGGCGGTATGCCGGACGTCCGCACCATGGGTGATGTCGCGGCCGCAAGGGATTACCTGCGCAGCTTGCCTTACGTCAACGGAAAGGTCGGCCTTATCGGCTTTTGCTCGGGTGGACGCCAGACTTACTTGGGCGCCTGCACTCTGGATAATATAGATGCCGCAGTCGACTGCTGGGGTGGCGGAGTAACCAAGGGCAACGATGAACTGACCCCTGCTATGCCTGCCTGGCCAATCGACTTTACCGAGGGACTGAATTGTCCGATGCTGGGGCTATTTGGTGAAGAAGACGGAAGACCGTCACCTGCCGACGTGGCCGAAACCGAGGCGGAGCTGAAGCGCCTGGGCAAGGATTATGACTTCCACATGTACCCTGGCGCCGGCCACGGATTCTTCGCTGTTGACCGGCCGAGCTATCATCAAGAAGCAGCTACCGACGGCTGGGAAAAGGTGATTGCTTTTTTTGGAAAGCACCTCAGCTAAGCGGCAAAACACCTGGATGGCGTAAAACGGGCTGCCGTCTGGCAGCCCGTTTTTTCATCTGAGCAACAGGCTCTATCGTTTCGACGGCTGGTGTAGTTATGGAATCCACCTGATAAAGCCCGTTATTTGTGGATTATATAACCGTCTTATTACAGCGGAGTCTGAAGTGGAATCTCTGGACCAGACAGGTATACAGAGGTTGCGAAATCTGTCGTTCCATCGGATTATATATCCAGTATTCTCTTTTCCGTTTACCGGAAGAAAGAAACGGCGAACTATGAGGAGTGAACATGGCCGAGATTGTATTGGGTCTAGGGACTTCCCACAGTCCGATGTTGAGCTTGCCGGGCGACATGTGGGGCGAGTACGCAGCTCGTGATAAGGGCAACCCCATGCTGCTGTCCCTTGAAGATGGCTCAACCAAGACCTACGACGAACTTCTCGCAAAGGCCGACCCAGCCATTGCTACCAGACTTACCACGGAGAATTTCCAGGCCCAATACGACGCCTGCCAAAGGGGCATATTGGCTTTGGAAGAAGCAATGATCGAGGCCGATCCGGACGTGGTTGTGATTGTTGGCGATGATCAGGAGGAGCTTTTCTTCGACGACAATATGCCCATGTTCTCGATCTACTGGGGTGACTCTATGCGACTGACGCCACGGGGCACGGGTGACGGCGCTTCTCCCGCAACAAAAGCTTCTATGTGGGGTTACGGCACAGAGGAGATGGACGTTCCTGTGGACTCGGCGTTGGGTCTACACCTGATTGAGAGCCTGATCGAAGACGATTTCGACATCGCCCACGCCCGCTACATTAACTATGAGGCCGGCGGGACCGTAGGGCCCATCGGTTATCTCAACGCTCCTATAGTCACAGAGAACAGGCATCAGGCCATGCCTCATGCTTATTCCTACGTGGTCAAACGGATTATGAACAGTCGGATTAGGCCCATAGTGCCTGTGTCGCAGAACACCTTCTATCCGCCTAACCAGCCCACTCCTAGGCGATGCTACAACTTGGGCAAGTCCATGGCCAAGGCGATCAAGGACTGGGACACCGACAAGAAAGTCGCGGTGGTTGGTTCTGGAGGCTTGAGCCATTTCCTAGTGGACGAAGAGATTGACCAACTTGCCCTCAAAGGCATGAAAGAAAGAGACGGCGAGGCTTTGGCCGTGTTGCCCCGCTACCGCCTGAACTCAGGCAGTTCTGAGATACTTAATTGGATCACCGCGGCAGCTGCTTGCGAACACCTGGACATGGACGTAGTGGAATATGTCCCAGTCTACCGGTCGCCTGCTGGCACTGGTGGCGGATGGGGATTCGCGACCTGGAAGTAACCCAACTTTCTATCTTTAGTTTTCACCTACCGAGGTTTCACACATGGCACAGGTCCCCCGCGATGAATGGGTGACGTTGGATGGCTTGAGTTTTCATTGCCTTGATTGGGGCGGGTCCGGACAAACTCTGCTGCTGCTTCACGGCCTAGCCTCCACCTGCCATATCTGGGACATGGTTGCACCGATCTTGGCGCAAAACCACAGGGTACTAGCCCTGGACCAGCGGGGACATGGTGAGACTGATAAACCCACCTACGGTTTCGATTTTGCCTCGGTGACCCAAGATGTTATCGGTGTGATAGACCATTTCGGGGGAGATGCCCCTGTTGTGGTAGGACACTCTTGGGGAGGCAGCGTTGCCTTGGAACTTGCTGTGCGTGCACCGAAGGCGGTGAAGGGCATGGCCTGGGTCGACGGCGGTATGATTAACGCCTCGGCTCGTTACCCGACAGTCGAAGATGCCAAGTTCGAAATGTCTCCACCAGACTTTAGCGGCGTCACGGTTGAAAGTTTTATGGAACGCGTCCGCACCCGGCATCAGGGCGCGGGAATGGCCCCTGGTTCCCACGACGTGGTCATGGCCAATTTCGAGGTGCAGGGAGACAACACTATCAAGGCCCGTTTAACCCGAGCCAATCACCTGCGAATCATCGAGGCCCTTTGGGACCACCATCCCACTGATCTGTATCAACAAGTGCAATGCCCTGTGTTAATCATGCCCGCCCGCCAACAGAACGACTTGTCTACTCAAGAGAGAGGGCAGAGGCGGCTAATGTCAGTGGATGAGGCAGAACAACAACTTCCTAACAGCAAGACAGTTTGGTTGGAGAACAGCATCCATGATGTGCCGATCCAAAGGCCGGGGCTGGTTGCTGATTTGATAAAGAGCCACGTAGCTGACGGATTCTTCGGATAAGCCCGGATTAGTATCGTCGTTCCAGCGAAGGCTGTAATCCGGTAAAATTTCTCGGAACAAAGCTTAGGCTGACTCAGCTAATTTGGAACCGGGCGAAGCCAGGATGACGGGAAAGGCGTTTGGTAAAGCTTGGAGTGATATAAAACATGGCCGAAGTAGACTATTCGCCCCTGGACACCCCCAGTATTTCCATGAACTCGTTCTATCCTCGACAGGGTTGGACGCCGCCTGCTGAGGGCGTGCAGGACTATACGATAAATGTCGGGGACGATATAGGGCTCTCCTGCCGGTTCTTTCCCGCAGGTACCAGCGCTCCTACCATCTTGTTCTTCTATGGGAATGGGGAAACGGCCATTGATTACAACTCTATAGCGCCGTTGTATAACCAAATCGGGGTCAATTTCTTTGTCGCGGACTACCGTGGATACGGCAAGAGCGGCGGCTCTCCTTCGTTCACGACAATGCTCTCCGACGCCAACACTGTGCTCGAAGCCATGCATATTGTGTTGGGGGCTAGTGGCTACAACGGTCCGATCTTCGTCATGGGCCGGTCCATGGGGCGACATTCCGCCTTCGAATTGGCCGCCAAAGAGGAACCGCGCATCAACGGTGTAATCATCGAGAGTGGACGCCCCAGCCTGGGCCAGTTCACTGGCGGATTAGACCCTCAGTTGGCTTCAGACCTGGAAAATGCTTATCAGGCCAAGGCGGCGTCCATTGCCATTCCGGTGCTGGTAATTCACGGAGAGGTGGATGCCCTCGCACCCCTGGAACATGCGGAAAACATGTTCCGGGATTTTGCCTCCAGCGAAAAGAAGATGGTAATGATTCGGGGTGCGGGCCATAACGACCTGCTCTTCAAGGGGATAGACGAGTATTTCACGGCCATCAGGGACTTCATATTTGACTAGCGGACCACTGGTGCTTCAGGACTCTAAAGCTTAGGTTACCATGCCAATGGTCCGTGAAGAATTCGTTCTACCGGAGTTGCCCTTTTCCCCGGGTGCCTAGCTTCTCTAACGCCCTGGCTGACGCCCGATTCTCCGCGATACGCCACGGTGATATCTGGTGCAGCCCCATTTGGTTGAAGCCATAGGTGACCAAATCGGCAGCGCCCTCCGTTGCGTAACTCTGTCCCCGGCACTCCGGCGTGATCTTGTATCCGATGTCGGTTTCCCAATCGTTCTCGGGCTTGCGGCGAATACCGGCATTGCAGATCAATACACCGCTCACTCTGAGTGTAACAGCCAACCGAAACCGCCGGCTTGGCGACTCAAGCTGCTTGCACGGGGACCATTGTACGCATTCTTTAACACGATATCCCGTGCGCGTGAGGAAGGGATAGAATTACAGATAGCGAGGGTCTTACCGGTAAATCAGCACAGCATGCCAATCATCCAGTATGGATTCACGCAGTAACAACCGTTCAGTTATTATGTCTTTATTACGCTGGGCTCTTTTGACAGACTTTACGCCGGGTTCTAGCATATCGTAGCCGCGGTTCTGACGGCTTACTTATTAGGAGACTGAAAAATGGAAGCAACCTGTGTGACCCACGTTGGCGTGTGTGTCCGGGACATGTCAGAGTCACTGAAATTCTACCGGGACGCTTTGGGAATGAAAGTTATCGGTGAGAAGCTCACCGACATTACAGAAGGCGGGACTCAAATCGCACGTCTGGACAACTATGCACTTGAGCGCAACACCCGCCATTGGGTGAGCCTGGCCTACGGAGAAGGCCTGACTCCCACCTTGACGCTGACCAGTCACCCTGGTGAAAAGTCGGATGGAGGGCCCATACTCCTTGACCAGGTGGGCATAAGCCACATATCCTTTGGCGTCGCCGACGTGGCCAGCTTGGCCAACGAATTGGAGGCTAAAGGGTACGAACTTGCCGGATCCCGGGAGTCATACACTAACGCTAGCGGTGATATAACGAGCATATACGTTCGCGACCCCGATGGCATTTTGGTGCAGTTCAACAACCCGTAACTAACACACGGAAATGCAGATAAGGAAAAGAAACAATGGTTAAGATGACTGGCGGCCAGGCTTTGGCAAAATCCCTCTACCGCGAGGGTGTTCGGGTGATATTCGGACTGCCCGGGGTACAGCTATACCACATGATGGATGGCCTGTATGACGAGCCGGGCATCCGATTCATAACTGTTCGTCACGAGCAAGCCACCGCCTATATGGCCGACGGGTATGCCCGGGCCAGTGGTGAAGTCGGAACCGCACTGATGGTACCTGGACCCGGACTTCTGAACGCATCTTCTGGAATTTCTACCGCCTATTCCGCGTCTTCTCCAGTACTGGTGGTTTCAGGTCAGATCGAGCGAGATGAGATTGGCGGCGACCGAGGCATGCTTCATGAGGTTAACGACCAGATCGACGCAATCAGCCCCATCACCAAGTGGGCCCACCGCATCATGGACCCTTCTGAGGTTCCCGAGGTTGTGCATCAGGCGTTCTATCACCTCAAGAATGGCCGGCCTCGCCCTGTTGAGATTGAGATTCCGCCAGAGACACTGGCTGAAGAGGCCGATGTAGAATTACTGGAACCCGAAGCCCCCCGCAGAGTAGCTGCCAGCAAAGAACAGATCGCAGCGGCCGCAGCGGCTCTGGTGGGCGCGTCGAAGCCGTTGATCTGGGCCGGAGGCGGGGTGATATCCTCCGAAGGCTCAGATGCGTTGACTAAACTAGCCGAACATCTGCAAGCGCCGGTGGTGATGACCGCTGAGGGTAAGGGCGCCATATCTGACCATCATCCGTTGAGCCTAGGGGCGCTCTGGCTGCGCAACGACACCATCGCTAGGGAGGAATTTGGCCACGACGTGATCCTGGCTGTGGGTACCAGATTGGTCACTTCCCAGTGGCTGGACGGCCAACAGGTTATCCAGATCGACGTTGACCCCGAAGAGATCGGCCGCCACTACGAGAACACCTTGCGAGTTGAAGGCGACGCCAAGCTCACCATGGAAGACTTGCTAACTGCTCTGGCAGCCAAGGCGCCGGCCAATGAAGACCGGACGGAGGAAGTGGCCGCCCAGCGATCTCAGCGATCCGATGACATCATCAAGGTTGAACCCCAAGGCGAACTGTTGGATGCGGTCAGGAAGGCCATGCCGGAGGACGGAATCGTGATATCCGGCATGACTCAGTTGGGGTACTACAGCCGGGCACATTACCCTGTCTATGAACCACGGACGTTCATCACATCGTCCTACTCAGGAAACTTGGGTTATGCTTACCCCACTGCTCTAGGCGCCAAGGTGGCTCAGCCTGACAAGGCTGTGGTTTGCTTATCGGGTGATGGTGGCTTCATGTTCAACTCCCAAGAGATGTCTACCGCAGTGGCGCACAACATCAACGTGGTTGTGGTGGTGTTCAACGACAACGCCTACGGGAATGTGAAACGAGATCAGATGAACCAGTTCAGCGGACGAACTATCGGAGTGGAGCTGCACAACCCAGACTTTGTGAAGCTGGCTGAAGCCTACGGCGCCAAGGGTTTTGTAGCGAATGGGCCGACCGAACTAGAGTCCACGCTGAAAAAGGCGCTTGCTATGGACGCCCCTGTACTGATAGAAGTGCCTGTGGGCCCTATGCCCTCGCCGTTCTTCCGGCCTTCTTAGCTTTAGATTCAGTAGTTTTGGTATTCTTGACATGGCAATCGGCAAGCCCTAGCCTTCGGGTAATACTTTAGCCTCCAACAGGCTGGCACAAGGTGAGATATGACCGCTGCCGAAGCATCGAGATTGATAGTTTTAGACCCTACTGCTGCTCCCAGGGAGATGGTTCAAGCCATGGCCCCAGTTCTGGGTGGCCTGGGCGGGCGGTCCGTCGGGTTCTTGTGGAACAGCAAGCCCAACGGTGATTTGCTTTTCGAGCGGCTGGAGAAGTTACTCCGAGAGAAATATGAAATCTCGGATGTGGTCTACAAACGTAAACCTACTGCTTCCATTCCGGCCAAGGACGAGGTGATCGACGAACTGGCAGGCTCGGTCCAGGCAGTGATCGTCGGGCTGGCGGATTGAGGGTCCTGTACGTCGTGGAGTATCCACGACGCGGTGGAACTGGAAAAGCGAGGTGTGCGTACCGTTGTGGTAGGAACAGATCGCTTTAAGAGACTAGGGGACATCGAGCGGAGATCTTTGGGCATGCCTGAGTTGACTATGGCCGTTGCGGAGCACCCTTTGGGTGGACTGCAGGCCGAGAAGCTGCTGGCCAAGGCGGATGGCCTGCTGGAACAGGTGGTTGATGGGCTAACGGGGAGCCGATAGTCTTCAAATTGTGCGCAGGCCTTGAAGAACAAATGTTAGGCCCGAGATGGAAACATCAGGCGAGCATCTCCCGGTGTTCCCTGTAGTACAAGGTCATGCTGTTTACGCTGGCCAGGGTCGTGACCAGCTTGAAACGGAAGTCCGGAACTGATCCCGAAGATTTCGCCCAGTACTCTCTGTCGACCTTTTCCCGTCAGGGAGCGGAAAGGTTCGCCCATCATCCTGATTATTACAGTGAACTCGGTTCGAATACAACGCCCTAGTGGGACGGGAGACTGTATAGATCATGACTGTTCCAAAGATCAATCCGGTTCGCGGCTAAATATTCGGCATACGCTAGGTAGATTGCAGGTTGGTCTGCTCTTTTTCCTGCCGTTAGGGCTGTTTGGGAGTCATATCCTACGCCCATATATTTTGACTTCTAACCACTCGTGGGAGGCAAACATTGGCTGACTTGACCTCAGACAAACTGGAAGTCGATGCTAATTTTGAGGCAGTGCAGGAGCTCTATCTAGAGCGCGGCTGGACCGACGGTCTGCCCATCGTGCCGCCCACAATCGAGAGGGTCGAAGCTATGCTGGCGGCCACGCCTCGTGACCCGCAAGAAATCATCGGCGAGATACCTCCTAATTGGGGTTCGGCCACGGTAGAGAAGCTGGCTATAAACGCGGTTATGGCTGGGTGTAAGCCAAAGTACCTGCCGGTTGTCATCGCGGCCGTGGAAGCTATGTGTGACCCTTTGTTCAACCTCTACGCCATCCAGGCCACCACCCATCCCTGCGCCCCGCTCATTATCGTGAATGGCCCCATCTGTGACGAGCTTGGCCTGCACGGCGGCTCGGGCGCCTATGGCCCTGGCTGGCGACCTAATGCGACTATTGGACGTTCCGTGAGATTGGCGCAGCTGAATGTAGGCGGGGCCCGTCCTGGAGTAGGGGACATGTCCACTCAAGGAGCGCCGTCCAAGTACACCTACTGTGTTGCTGAGAATCAGGAGGCCAATCCTTGGGAGGCGTTGCACATCGAACGCGGTTTCGGAGCTGAGCAGAGCACGGTAACCGTGTTAGCAGGCGAACCGCCTCACAATATCAATGACCACTCTGGTAGCAGCGCGGAGGACATCCTGACTATCGTCGCCGGGGCCATCTCCATCACCGGCGCTAACAACGCCTACACCGGCGGCGAGACACTGCTGGCTTTGGGCCCGGAGCACGCTGCCACCATTGCTGATGACGGGTTCGGTAAGCGAGAAATCAGGGAATGGTTGCACCAGAACGCACGCATCCCCTTGGAGCGTTACACCCACGCCACCATGATGGAGCGGTTCGAGAAGATTCCTGACGGCCCAGTGCCCATGTTGGTGGACCCGGATCTCCTAATGATCATTGTGCTCGGGGGCCCCGGCAAGCACTCCTCCTGGGTACCTACGTTCGGCGGCTCAACTCACTCGGCAACGCGAGAGATTCGCACGATTTAAACAGGGAAGTTGGCATCTCAATCCGATTCGATTGAGTATAGCTCCCGTAATCAAATAGGTGATGAACCACATTACGGCCGCAGCTTGGTCAAATCTACCCCCAATAGTGATAATGTAGAGACTTGGACTCCAGTCATGAATGGGAGAGAGTTTTGAAAGTCCTGCTTATCGCAACTAACCGCCACGGGCGATGGATGACTAATTATCAGGCCCAACCCCTCCCTTTAGGCTTGGCCTACATCGCCGGGTACCTAGACCCTGAACAACATCCCACCAAGATGTTGGACCTCATGTTCGCCGATGACTATCTGGGCGAAGTAGAAAGAGTTGTGAAAGATTTCCAGCCGGGATTGGTGGGGCTGTCAATGCGTAACCTGGACAACGGAAGCAACCTGCACCCGGAGTCGGTGCTGCCGATCACCAAGGAGGTCATAGCGCGGATCAGGTTGATTAGCGATGCAACCATCGCTTGCGGAGGCCCTGCTTTCAGTATCCTTCCAGAGGTGTGCTTCGATCTCGTTGGGCCCGACGTAGGAATTACAGGGAGCGGCGGAGATTCTTTTGCCGACCTTGCTGACCGTCTAGAACGTGGGGAGTCTTACGAAGACTTGCCGGGGGTAGTGTACCGGTCGGGTGGCAATGTCACAGCTACTGAACAACAACCGACGTCAGGTGTGATGAAGCCGCCCCGCCTGGAGGAATTGGATCTTGGAAGGTATGCCGAAGCTGGTTTCGGCATAGGTGTCATCACGAAGTGGTTCGGCACGCAGACATCGGGCGATCCAGACCGGCAAAACCTGCGGCCCATCCAAGACGTGCTTGACGAAGTTAAGGACTTGAGGCTGCGTTTGGGACTGGGCAAATTCTTCTTTATCGCCAACGGTTTCAACCTGCCCGTTGATCACGCCAAAGCATTCTGTAGTGCTTTGATTGAGTCAAACCTGAAGATCGAATGGAACACCGGCCTTGTGGCCAAAAGCTGCGATTCGGAGCTGATTGGTCTGATGAAAGAATCAGGATGTGGTCTGGCGATAATCGGTGACTTAGTCGTCGATGCCTACGATCCGCAAGACTTGGCCGCGCGCCTGGACCAGATGCTTCAGGTCTGCCGGTTGTGTGAGGAAGGCGGCCTTGCTTACGCCGTTGGTCAGACCTTCGGTGCTCCAGGAGAGACCAGAGACACTGTGGAGCAGAAACTGGAATTTCTCCGGGGCATTGCCCCTGCGGTGGCCAACCTTAGGGTTGGGATACGGATGCTTCCCGGCTCGAAGTCGGCAGACCAAGCGAGGTCTGAAGGGCAGGTCTTCTCCGACGGAGACCTATTGCAGCCGGCCTTCTACGTCGCTGATTCGGTGAAGGACTGGATCATTGATCATTTGCAGGCCGAGGCTAGCAGTAATCCAGCTTGGAGCATCGACTGACTCTTGAGATTGGCTGATATGGTCAGCCTCTTTGGCGAAGTCAATCCAAGCTTTCGCCGGAACGACGAGAGAGAGCATGTTGAAACAAAAAGCATCAACCAACTTCGGCTGATGCTTTTTGTTCCCGATCGTAGGTCCTAGAGGCCCATGGCGTAGCAGGCCCGGCGCGGGTCTCCACCGGTGCTTAGATTGCCGGTTTCTTGGTCCCTGACTGAGACAGTGGCGCCCAAGCCGCAGTTGGCGGCCCAGCCAATGTCGTGCCCTCGGGCCCTCAGGGCGTCGGCAGTACTTTCGGGTATGCCGGGTTCCAGGTCCAGTCTGCCCGGCAGATAGGTATGAGGGAAGAACGAGTTTTCCACGCTCTGGCTGGCGAATCGGGGCGCTTCTACTGACTGCTGAGGGTCCATGCCGAAGACCAAGGTGTTCAACACCAGTTGTACGTTGGCCTGCGCCTGATTGTCACCTCCGGGGCATCCGATGGTCATTACTGGTTTGCCGTCCTTCTTGGCTATGTAATTGATCAAGGTGGTGCGAGGCCGCTTCCCAGGCTCAACCATGTTTGGGTGGCCTTCCTCGCAGTTAAACATCTCTATACGGGTGCTAAGAGCACAGCCAAGCTCAGGAAAGAACACGGATTTGGCGAACGCGCCGCCGCTGATGGTTCCGTTAACCATGTTCCCTTGGTCGTCCAGGACCGACACGTGGGTCGTGCCTTCATGGGACGAGGAGTCTGATACCCCATTGCCAGAGGCGGCAATCACCTTGGTTGCAGGCACTGCACCTACGCCGTTGGAGTACTTCCAAGGATCGCCGGGAGCCGCCTGCTCAGGAAGGGCGCGCTCCGGGTCAATGAGTCCCACCCGCTCTGCGGCGTACTCTTTGGAGAGCAGGCCATCGATGGGGACGTCGGCATAATTTGGATCGGCGTAGTAGGCCTCACGGTCACCGAACACCAGTTTGAGGGCTTCGGAGACAGTGTGGATGTATTCGGGGCTGTTGTGGCCCATGGCCTTCAGGTCGAAGTGCTCCAGAAGGTTCAGAGTCTGTTGGAGCATGGGTCCCTGGGTCCAGGAGTCATGTCCGAAGATCTCGTGACCCTCGAAGGTCGTGGAGACCGGCTCTCCGAACTCGCTTTTGTAGTTGGCCAGGTCTTCCATGGATAGGATGCCGCCCACCTTGGCCGAGGATTCGACTATGGTCTTGGCGACAGAGCCCTTATAGAAAACGTCGCGGGCAGCGTTCAAACCATTGATTCGGTCTTCCGAAGCGGCTGCGTTTGACATAGCCTTCAAGGTGTTAGACAGGCCGGGCTGGACTAGTAGGGAACCGGGTTTAGGGACCTCTCCCTTGTCGAAGAAGACATCCCAGCCACCGGGAGAGTAGTTGTCGAACTGGGTGCGAGTGGTAGCTGACTTCAGCCGTTCCAGCATGTATTCGTAGTTAGGAATGCCGCCCTCGGCGTATTCAATCGCCGGAGCGAGTATCTCGTCTAAGGGGAGGGTGCCATATCGTTCCAGCATAGAGATGTATGCTTCAACAATTCCAGGGACGGTGAATGAAAGGTGGGCACTCTTGCCTGGACCGGTAGGGATGCGGTCAAATCCTTGCGACTTATAGAAATCCGCGGTGGCCTTACCGGGCGCGGTACCTTGGCCGCTTAAGGACAGGAGGTCGCCGCTGGCCGAATCATAGAGCATGAATACGCCCTCGGCAGCGAGAGAGTAAGAGGCGATGGGCTCAACTACAGCGGCAGCAATGCCGGCGGCGGCGATGGCGTCGAAAGCATTCCCGCCGTTCAGCAGAATGCGCATCCCGGCCATGGAGGTTAGGTAATGACCGCTAGAGATAACACCTTTGGTCGAGCGGACAACTGGCCGCCCCGTGTCAGGAAGTTTGATGTCCCCTTGCTCCAAGTCGTGAACCGCTGTTTGACGGGCCATAAATGACTCCTAAAGATATCGTTTGGTGTTTCCCAGGCGTGGTTGTAAGGAGAGAATGGTCGGGGTAACAGGATTTCAACCTACCGCCTCTGCGTCCCGCAGCGTAATATTATGGTATCACAAGATTCTGTGGGCCCTGTGAAATCCTTGACGTAGCCCCCAACGACCCCGGCAAGGGGACCACAGAATTGTGGCGGCTGCTCTTGCCCACTTTCAAGGCCAGAGGTTCTTTGACCTGGCGCTCAATCGTCAACATATCTGCATTCTCCTCGCGGGTTACTAAACCTTCATTTGCGTTACTCTCTAGTGGGCGAACCGTAAGAAGCAATGCGTCCATCGTGACCCAAGGAGACTTTGTAATTCTGTCCACGATTTTGTCCATGAAACTGACAGTTATTCCTTGAGTCAGCCCACGCTAACCCCATACGTTCCAAGACATGGGTTGCCAATACCGATTCAGTCGTAGCGAGAGGGTGCAGGTAACCTCCGGTAGGCATAAGGGTGCTACCGGAACGGTAGACTCCCGGGTGTTCCGGTGGACTTTTTAGTGATGTACGTGGCGTGGATGGGTTTATCGTCTGAAACCGTGGACGAGACCCCCTCCCAATATCCTGGGGTCATCGGTCAAAAATTCAGCCATGCCGACTCGAAAGGCGTTGACCTTTCTCGGGCCGATTCAGGTTTCTCCTTACTGTCGGAACTAGCAGTTACAAGCCTCTGATTGTCTGGCCTACCGAACCTTTGTTGGAACCAATGATGCCCTTCAAATCTAGACACTGGCACGACAAGTATGCGTCTTAATCACTTGAGAGATTTGTACATGTCGACCTGCCTATCTGCGTATGAAACCACGGCATGAAATTTAGAAGGGGTCGTAATAATTTACAGCGATGTGACTAGCACCCCCATGGGTCTCTCGCCCACTGGATAGGTCTCCAATGGTGTAAGTTCACCCATATCGTCGTTTATACGGTACGCAGCAAGGCGGCCGGTCGCCGAACCAGCGGCGAAGACGAACTTTCCTTCAGGGTCGAGGCTGAACGCACTAGGTACAGCTTCGGTCGGTACCTGTCCGATTGCCGACAGGCGACCGGTGGAGGAATCGACGGAGAAGCACGCGATGCTGTTGTGACCACGGTTGGGAACATAAAGGAATTTGCCGGTAGGAGAGATTTGAATCTGAGAACAGGTATTCCTTTGTGTGACACCCTCGGGAAGGGTCGTTATCGTTTGAAAGGCAGACAGGGTTCCGACAGAAGAGTCCATATGATACGCGGTGACACTGCACCCCTGCTCATCGGAAAAGTAGACTATGTCTTGGGTTGGATGAAAGCAGTAGTAACGGGGACCTAGGTTCCCATCCTGTTCAATCTTGAGAGGAGAGTTTGGAGTCAAGTGGCCGGTGTTTTCATCGAACCGGAACTGATAAATCACATTCGGCCCTAATTCATCCTTAGGGGGTTCTAATACGTTATCGAATAGTCGAGCGATGTGAGGCACATAGGCAAATCTATTTGATGGGTCGGTATATATAGCGTGGGCGCCAATGTCTGTCGCTAAATGTTCGGTGGCAGGGGCTCCCAGCGATCCGTCATCAGCAAGGGGGTGTATTGATACATGCCCGGCTTGATATTGAGCGGATAGCAAATACTTGCCTTTGCGGTCAGTGGACAAAGAGGCAGACCAGCCGTCAGTTGATACTGAGCCATTCTGCGTAATATCTCCCGTGTTTTGGTCTATCTGCCAACTGGATATTCCTGGAAGGCCGCGCTGTCCGACGTAAATAACTTTTCGGTCTGGGCTGATCGCCAGCAAATGCGGCCCATCGGGAATGGGCACTTCAGCCTTCGGTGTTAGCTTGCCGGTCCCAGCTTCCATGTTGAATACAGAAACCTTGTTGTCGTCCTGTGCTGCGACATAAACATAAGTAGGCATCGAATGTCCTCCTATTTTGTCGATTGATGCTTGCTGATGGACTTTGTTACCTTCAGGCGTCAGTGATTTTGAACCGTACGATTACCTCTTTCGATTCGATGTCAAGCGTTCTTTTGCTTTAGAGCGGCGACCACCTTTTCGGCCGTAATCGGCAAATCGGTGATCCGTACACCTACCGCATCGAAGACAGCATTAGCGATTGCAGGCGCGATTGGTGAAATCGGGTTCTCACCAATCGCTTTACCTTGGTAAGGACCATTACCATCAGCAGCCTCTACCAGAACCGTTATCAATTCAGGGACGTCTGCGATAGCCGGAATCTTAACGTCACCTAAACTCAATGTGGAAATCCTGCCGTCCTCAGACTGCAATTCCTCCATCAAAGCGTAACCCAAACCCTGAATAACGGCTCCATCAATTTGCCCTTGATGGCCTAACGGGTTGAAGATCGTGCCGACATCGTGTGAGGTGACGATTCGGTTCACCTGAATCTCGCCAGTCTCCGGATCCACCTCCACTTCAGCCATTTGAGCGCAGAATGACGTCACGTCTGGTTCCTCAGCGGAGGTGGTCACATCGCCTATGACGTCGGTCCCCAACGCAGCTACAGATCGCGATGCCAACTCTTGGATAGAGACCCCGGTGTTTGGCTCTCCGTCTATGAAAACACGACCCTCCTTGAACACGATTCGCTCCTCGCCCCATCCATAAAACTCGGCTGCAAGTCTGGTGAGTTTCTCTCGTACTTCCTGGGCTGCACCTAGAGCAGCATATGCGGCTCCGACGCTGGTACCTGCCCCCGCACCAGTGTCGAAATCGATCTTACCCGTGTCGACCTGAATCAAGTCCACATCTTCGATTGGGATTCCTAGGTCTTCCGCTACCACCTGGCAAGCTACGGTGTGGAACCCAACTCCAGTATCAGGGACCGATGAAAAGATAGTGGCTCGACCATTTCCATCGATACGTACCTTGGCGTTGAAGACCGCTTGCCCCTGTGGGCGTTGACCTAATGCGATACCACGACCAACGTTAGGCTTGGGTTTCGGGTCGCTCCAGCCGCCCGATTCAGCGGCTTTCCGGAGGGTCTCCTCTCCATGTAAGTTACTGAACCGTTGGCCTGTCCCCGAAACATCTCCTTCCTTGACCACATTCCTCAAGCGGAGTTCGTAGGGGTCTAAAGCCATTTCTGACGCAATCATATCGGTATGAGACTCTATTGCAAACACGGCTTGGGGTTCACCTGGTGCTCTGTAAGAACCACAAGGCACATTGTTCGTATAGACCATATAGCTGTCAATCTGAAAATTAGGGACTCGGTAAGGGCCGCCGCCAGCCTGGCGGCTCCCGCTGAGGTTAAGTGAGCCCCGGAAACCTCCATAGGCCCCACCGTTGTATACAACCCGAGCTTGACGGGCCCAGAACCGCCCATCATTCTTCATCCCGGTCTTGATCGTGATAACGGACGGATGTCTAGGATTACCAGCCATCAGTTCTTCGATATAACTCATGACCATTTGTACTGGCCTGCCAGACTTCTGGGCGAGGGCATGGGCAACAGGAACATTCATCGCGCCTGCTTTACCGCCAAAGTCTCCACCGATACCCGTAGGGTTAACCGTGACTTGCTCTTCGGGGAGTCCGAGGCCACCCGCAAGTTGTCTCCTTAGCATGAATGGTTGTTTATTATTCGCCCAAACCTGGACCTGCTCGGCATCGTCAACTTGAACTATGCAACTATACGGCTCCATATAGCCTTGGTGGACCCAAGGTGTAGTAAAAGTGTGTTCAAAAATCTGATCTGATTCCTCGAAACCCCGTTCAATATCTCCGCCTGACCAAGAATTGTGATAAACGACATTGCCGTCCGGGGTAACCTGTCCTGATGGACTATCGTACGATGGAGACCCCTCATGGATCAATGGCGCTCCGGGTTCCATAGTCTCTATCGGATCGAAGACAGCTGGCAATTCTTCGTACTCAACATCTATCAAAATGAGCGCTTCTTCAGCAATATCTGGATCAATAGCCGCCACAGCGGCAACCTTCTCGCCAACGAACCGGACTTTATCTTGCGCTAGCGGAGGCACATCCCTAAGGAACCTCCCGACCCGCATCCCAAGCAAGTCCTGGCCGGTAACCACGGCGAGTACTCCGCGTAATCTCTCCGCTCTGGAAGTATCGATGCTGACGATCCTGGCATGAGGAAAAGGACTCCTCAATACTTTCCCGAATGCCATGCCAGGAAGGCGGACATCGGCTGGGTACACATGGGTTCCGGACACTTTATCCGGCCCCTCTGCTCGAGTTACGGGCGTCCCGACAACGTCGTAAATGGTCACTGTGGACCTCCTTCTGAACCGTAAGCATCAGATCTTTGGTAGCTCATAATCCTCTTCCTACTCAGGGTGCAATGATATGGAAGATAGGCGGTGTATGGCGGTAGTCTACACGGTTAACTAAATGTGTAAAATGTTGCCACTCTTCACCTTTGATAGGACTGATGTTTAATAAGAATCCGTCTGTCCTTCTTTATACTTTAGGCTGAAATGAGAATATTGATTGTCGGTGCCACAGGCGCAACGGGAAATCGTCTCGTTAAGCAGTAGTTGCTGGACCGTGGACATGTCGTCACGGTTATTGTCCGCGCGCCTGAGAAATTCCATCAGGATATTAGGAATCACAAACATGTCTCAATTAGCACTTCTACGGTATTAGATTTGAGTCACGTGGATTTAGCGAAGCAAGTTGAAAACTGTGATGCCATCGTATCTTGCTTGGGACAAGCGAGTTAATGGTTACAATCATTGTGAAGAAATCGGAGGCTCTAACTTAGGAAAAATGCCTTGCCTCATTCTTATCGTCAGCGTCGTTATCATTGGCATCATAGTTAACTTCTGCCAGATAGTTGTCACCACGTAGGTGTCCTCAATTGGAGGCACCGAAGTGGGCTAAGCCTATCGTTCAGTGAGGATAGTAATCGCATACTCATAGCGCCATATCGTTAGTAGCATCAATCTCGTTACTCTGGCCATATCACCTGCTTTGATGATAGGGCGTTAGTACCGCACATCGGTAATACTTGCTCCGGGACGATGGAAACGGTTAAGCACTCTCTGCGATGATTACCGCGCTGTCAGCGGAATCGAATCGCTGTTTAATCACAGCCTGATATTCGGGCGAGTCATAGAACTTTTTTGCTAGTTCATAGGTCTCAAATTCCACGACTACGACGCCGGAAGGGTGCCAATCGCCGTCTAGAGTTTCAACGTTCCGGCTATTAAGGAGGAACTTGGCTCCATATTGGGTGAACGAAGTGCTGGCAGACTTCTGATATGCGGCGAAGGCATCAGGGTCGTTGATGCTATTTAAAGTTGCAATGATATAACCGGGCATGGGAGGTCTCCTGCTGGTATTCCTAAATCTTAGACTGGGCGATACTAATGGAAAGGAGCTTTTTCGTCGAATTTCGATACGCCGGAATTTTGGTCCAAAATTCCAAGCTAAATTGGATGTTGCCGAAGAAGGACTCGACGGGCAAGAGTTTAGCTACGAATCGTTTCCCATAGTCACGCCCCCGGGTATCGGATACGCGTTCCCTATCTGGAGTCAAATTACCAATGAACTCCTGAAAGTTCTGACTAAACGCGTGTCTCCTTTTCTCTCACCATTTTTATTAAACTGAATAATCTTCGAAGGCTAGGTTGGCATAGCGCATAAAGATACCACCTCCTGGGGCCGCGAGAGGGCCGTTGGCAGCTAGGCAGGCGATGACGTATCGCTCCCCTGGTCGTGCTTCAGTGGCTATGCTCACCCGCTGGGATATGTTAAAGCCCGCTACCGTACCAGTGGCCCTGTCGCACTCGCCATTGACCCAGATCTCACCGTAATCATCTATGCAGGTCTCGAAGAAGATTCGATTCCCACGTATGTCTCTACCATGAACCTCATCGGGTAAGGTTACGGTGATCCGGAACCAGCCGAATGTGAGCCCAGTAGAGCGCCCTATTTGGATATTTTCACAGACATCCCATCCCGAGTCGTCGTAATCGACCAACCGCGCTGGGCTACCGCTGAGTCGAGCAACCAGACCTTCGTTGTCTTCACCAGGCACTAACCCTGGCGCAAACTTCCACTCGGCCTTAGCACTTCGCAAATCTTCCGGATTCTCAAGGTCCAGCGCTACCCTTATCATCTAGTTCCTCTCTGTAGCCATTGTGTATCCACGATGCTCTCACCATACGACTCAGATTATATAACGAGTTTCACACCCCCACTAAACTCCATGTTCCCAGCCAGTTACCTAAGTGAGGTATCGCTCAAGCAACGGAAGCCCTCATAGAGGGGGCTTCCGTTATCAGTTTGTTATCAAAACGTTGTTTCGAAGGTCAGAGGAGAACTGGCACTTGCTCACCACCATCGGTTTTCGATTTTGATTCCACGCTTAAGTACGAATGATTATCGGTACTCATGAGTTCCAAAACCGGGCCTAGAAACTGCTCATAAGTGAGCATAAACAGCGGGAGTAGTAAAACTTTGAGTCACATTGGTGGTAGTTGAATGGTTTAAGAGGATATCATCGATTGCCCACAATTAAGCCCCCAGATCTAGCTGGGGGCTTAATTGTGCCTAAATCGGGTTATCGCTCGCTGATCCAAGCGGGTCGGCGCGAGATAATAGAGGTGCTCTTTACCTTGGCTTGGCCCATTCCATTCCGTTGATGTTACGGGTGTCGCCCAACCGGATGTGTTCCTTCCAGCTCGCGACATTCGAACTGAGCGGCCAAATAACGTCAAATCCGTAAAGTCCTATGTCTAGCGCGTTGTCGAACAGGAATCGACCCACTTCTTTCTGTGCGGCCCAGCGCTCTTCAGTATCGAACAGGGTCATTGCTTTTGGCATATTTTCTTCTAGCCAAGGGTGCTCGACACCAGCGTACCAGTTGGCTGCATGGCTCCACCAGTTAGTGTAACCCAAGAAAGGTTCCACACGAGGACTGGTTGCGTGGCAAGTAATGCCTTCGTAGGTTCGAGCGATTAACGTTGGCCTTAAAGTGCTGTATGGAAGGTTCTGCAATTTGACATCGATGCCTATATCGGCCCACATTTGGGCGACGGCTTCACAGGCCTCAACCTCTCCGGGTGCGCCCCTAATAGAAGGGGTCAACGTTAACGTGAACCGATTATCCCCGGTGTAGCCTGCCTCATCTAGTAACTGCTTGGCCTTTTCCGGATTGAATTCCCAGGTCATGTCCGAATCCAGTTTGTCTTCATTGCCCAACCATCCCCACATCACACCTGGCTTGCCGAATCCCTGCAACAGATTAGAGACGATTGCCTCTCGATCTATAGAGATGGCCAGCGCTTGCCTAACCTTAAGCGCATTCTGCCAATCCGGGGAGTTGAAATCGTCTGTTGGAGCTACCCAAGGCAAGTCCGGATTGAAATTGGGTCTTTGGCCATCAGTTCCGATCCCGACATAACTACTCCCATAAAGACCCAGGTGAGATTCCCCTCCGCCGGGGACGCTCATGAATTCAGTTTTAGGTACCGCTTCCACGGTGGGGATCGAGTCGAAAGACATGGTGAACGTGTCCAGTTGACCAGTCTGGAATCCTGCCACCCTGGCTGATTCCTCGGGGATGTCCCAGAGAACTAGCTCTTTAAAATGAGGGGTCTTTCGCCAGTGGTTGTCCGCTGCCTGGAATATCCAGTATTGGGCGGTCTCTGCCTCGGAGAAGACCCACGGGCCGGTAAGAGCAGTCCGGTTATTAGCCTCTTCTTCACCCAACTCGTCCGACTGCTTCTTGCTAGCGACCCAAGTGCTGCCAGCCCACGGGTTGCGTATTCGGTTCAGCACGTCAATTGCGGGGATTCCAGTGTTAAGCACTATGGTATAAGGGTCTGGAGTCTCCCGGGAGCCTTCTTCGGGTTGCCACATCCGGGCTACGTCACTGCTACCTGGGTGCTTGGCGCTATCGATAATCTGATCGAAAGACCAAAGGACGTCTTCAGCAGTCATTTCACCGAAACCTTGGTGAAACTGGATGCCCTTTCGAAGCTTGAATGTCCAGGTGAGATTGTCGTCGGAAAGGCTCCAGCTTTCCGCCAACATGGGAAGGAATTCAGATGACGACTTTGGCGAGTGCATCACCAGATTCTCAGCTGAGATTACTTGATTCAAGAATATCTGCGGATTACCGGCCAATTTTGGATGACCTTGGTAGGGTCCTAGTTCTTTTTGTCCGATGTTAAGTGTCCCGCTTGGTTTTGCGTCGGCTTGAGGCGCCTCAGTGGGTATAGCCGTCGGCCCGGGCGCGCTTGTGGCCGACCTAGGCACCGTAGTGGGCCCAGCAGATCCAGAAGATTTAGTAGATGATGTGGTATTTCCGGTAGATGATGTAGAGGATTCAGGCGTGGCGGTTGCCGAGGAACCGCAGGCGACGATTACCGTGAGCGATAGAAGTCCTATTAGAAAGATGAACCGTTTTGGGATTCGAAGCCATGAAATCGACATGTGCCAACCTCCAACCAAAATCTTTCCTATGAATGGCCGGTTCCCCTAGCCGGGTCTTGTGCCACCGTAACGGACGCCGCTTTTTCGAAATGTACTCCAATCGAGTAAATATCGCCTTGCTCTGATCCTGGTTTAGTGGTCAATGACTACATGCACCACTCTAGAAATCCACGTCTTGCATTTCCAGAGATGAAATTAACTACCGGATAGTTTTTAAATTCCATGAGTCATAGTGTATATACGTAATTACGTATAGCCCTTCGTGTTAATCAGTAAATTCACGTTTACTTAAACTCTGCACCCACAATCTTCAGTAAACATATGATATTACCTGATATTTAACCATAACTAATTAATATCTACAAATTAATACCGGATTACATAGATAAGTTAAATTATATTATAAAGATATTTAGATATTAGCATTAAGTAACGTTAACGACTGTTGTTTACGAGTTAACGATATATTACTTAATACGGATCCTCAAACGACAATGTATATTCGTTGTTGAATTTTAGTTGCGGATACTTGGTTTTTGGACGGGATTAGGGACTGCCTACTTAGCGGAGATACTAGCCTCGGATGTTGCGGCTAACGCTTGAAAGTTGGGGTGGCCCAGAAGAACTGGTCCGGAGTTCCGTCTTAACGTTTAACGAATAATCAGGAGGGAAAATGCCCAAGATAATCCCGGTTCCCGATGAGTTGAGCAAGCCCTTTTGGGACGCGGTCAACGAGAAACGGCTATTGCTGCAAAGTTGTACTGTTTGCGACAAGCTACAATACCCGCCACGACAGGCATGCTTGTCCTGCGGTTCCGCAGAGAGGCTGGAATGGAAAGATGTGGAAGGGAGAGGTCACGTATCTACCTATATCGTGATAGAGGATGGCCGGCTGAACCGGCGTATGCCTGATCAGCCCTATAACTTGGCTCTAATAACCTTAGACCAGGACCCGAGCATCAATTTTTACTCCAACCTTCCGGGAATTCCACCTTACAAAGTTCCAGTGGGGGCCGCTGTCCAAGTGATTTTTGAAGAGGTTGGACCGGGCCAATTGATCCACGAATGGCAGGTAGTAGGTTAACCAGCCGACCAGTTCAATAGATTTGTGTAATTAGAATAGGTGAGTGATGGCTACGCAAACTCCATACGGGTGGCGAAGAGATACAGACGGCATGGGTGTCTGGGAACACCGAGGCAAAGTAGCGGTGGCTGGATTCGGTCATTCCCCTGTTGACCGACGCTGGGATGAGACATCCATGGATAAAACCCTGGGAGCATACTCTATGCTTGCCTGTGAACTGGCGATGGAGGACGCGGGAGTTACCCCAGACCAGATCGATGGGGTCATCTGCTGTGAGAGTCATATCGCTGGTAACAGTGGAGGCTCCTCGTCCACCTGGGCACCGCGGCCCTATTTCGACTCTCCTTATGAGTCTGAATGGGGTCTTACCTTGATAAATGCTGATTGGCTCGTCAAACAGATGGAGTTGCCTAACGTAAAATACACCCCGTCCAACGTACCCACCATCGGAGAAATGTTGGGTCTTGCCGCCCAGTCCGTAGCCGATGGGCTTTGCACTACCTGTTTGGTGATATACCCAACAGGGAACCTCGAAGGCAGGTATCGCCGCGGCGGCGAGAATGCGGAGGACTACGCAAAAGAAGCCCGGCAATGGACGGTCCCCTGGGGGAACCACGGAGGGAACGATTTCATCAACATATTCCCTCACAATCAGTATTGCCTAAAATACGGCGGAACCCACGACGACCTAGCCCCTTTTGTGATTAACCAACACCGAAACGGACTTTTGACCCCGTGGGGCTACAACGCCTCCAGTGGGATGGTTCAACTCACCGAGGAGGATTACGTGAATTCCAGGTTTATCCTGAATCCACTCCGGATATTTGATTGCGACAGGCCAGTCAACGCCTCGGCTGCCTATCTGGTTACTACTGCCGAGCGCGCCCAGGATATGAAGCAGCCACCCGTGTATGTACTCAACCATTCCCAGCACAATTTCCCCCAGCGCACTACCCAACCGGATTTAGACGAGATAGAAGACTGGACGGACCGCGCTGCCCGGAGAATGTACGAGGGATCCGGGCTCAGTCCCACAGATGTTGATATTTTCAACCCTTATGATGGTTATGCCACGATGACCCAGTTTTTTCTGGAGGCATTCCAGTGGCACGGTGTAAAGAGAGGAGACGCTTTTGCCTTTTACGCGGACGATATTAGGGTTGAGGGCCCGCATCCTTTCAGCTCCAGCGGCGGCAATCTAGGCAACGGCCGTACCCGGACTGCGATGTATACCGATAGTATCGAACAGCTTCGAGGATCGGCTGGCCCACGCCAGGTAAAAGTGCGAGCTGAAACCGCGTTGGCTGCCTTCACCACACCCAGTAGTGGCGGCTGGATGATGTTCGGCAAGTACCCCAGCTAAATAGTTTCATATACCAGCCCTTTTCGGGAAATAGTCATCAACACAATACCCTTTCCAATCGGATTGGGATTTCCTGTTGCAGTTCGTTGATCACGGACAGAGAACCAGTATAAGTTCGAAGCCCCTCTTTCGGGTATGGACTTACACAAAAGCTTGTGATCAACTTCCCGTATTCAACGTTTCTTCGAGCTTATGAGAGGCGATATGCCGGAAAATCGAGTTCTTGAAGGTGTTCGCGTCCTCACTCTGGAACAGGTCCACGCGCTGCCTTGGGGAACCTCTTTCCTGGCTGATCTGGGTGCCCAGGTCATCCGCGTGGAAAGCTTGGATCATCTCCAAGACCGCAAAGCAGGGCCGTTCCCCGGCGGCAGCCCTTCCCAGGAATGGTGGAACGAAGGGGGCAACCTGGCTTACTTTGGCACTCGTAACAAGCAGAGTATCTGTCTGGAAGTGGCCACCCTTAAAGGTAAAGAGGTTTTTCTCAAGCTGGCTCAAAATTGCGACATCGTTACCGATAACTTCCGGCCGGGTACCATGGAGCGGTTTGGCTTTGATCACGAGAGTCTGGCCAAGCTAAATCCGAAGATCATCACATTGAGCTCCACGGCCTATGGCTATACCGGACCGTGGCGAAGGGCCGGCTCCCGAGCCCGCACTGTGGATGCTTCTTGCGGCATGTCTTACCTCACCGGTTACGAGGATGGCCCGTCTTATCGGGCCAGCAATAATTACATGGACCACTCAGTGGGCAACAACGTAGCCTATGCTCTGTTGCTGGCGTTGTATCAACGCAACAAGACAGGCAAAGGAATGCGCATCGACCTTACCATGCAGGAAACCGGGGTATCGGCCATCGGCCCCGCGATTTTGGAAACCCAGCGTGGAATCACTCGGTCTCGTCTGGGTTGCGGCCATCTGTGGAAGTCGCCCCACAACGTCTTCCCTTGTCGCGGTTCTGACCGTTGGATAGCCATCGCAGTGTCTACCGACGAAGAATGGCGAAGGTTAAGACAGGCCATGGATGAGCCTCTCTGGGCAGCTGATCCTCGCTTCGACACGGCCCAAGGCCGCTGGCGTCACCGCCACCGCTTGGGCGATTTTTTGTCAGATTGGACCCGAACTAAAGACGATCAAGAGTTGATGAACCACCTCCAAAGTAATGGCGTTTCCGCAGGCGCGGTGTTGACCGCTGAGGACCTAGTGGCGAATCCTCACCTAGGGGAGCGGGGTTATATAGAGGAGTTTGAAAACATCAATGCACCTAATGCCGGTACACGGAAATATGCTGGCCGCCCTTTTCGACTGCCGGAAATTCCTTTTAACATCCGTCATGTGGCCGCTCTGGGTGAGCACAATGTGGAAACGTTGCGGGATGTTGCCGGACTGCGCGATGACGAGATCGCCACCTTGGCTGACGAAGGGGTAATCTCCACCCAACCACTGCCCACAGAAACCCCACCCTAGAGCTAACTGCCAAGATTCTACAGGGGCATCACAACGAACGGCAGGCCAAATAAAGTAGGAAGATGATTCTCCATAAAATTTTGAGGTTTCGACGAAATTGAATACCTTATCGGATATAAAGGTATTAGAATTGGCCAACAATCTGTCGGGGGCGTTCTGTGCCAAGTTGCTGGCAGACCAGGGTGCTGATACTGTCAAAGTGGAGCCGCCTGGCTGGGGCGATCCATCGCGTCGGGAGCCGCCTTTTATCGATGGGGTTCCCGACGCTGAGGGCTCCACGATTTTCTTGGCTTTCAACACAAACAAGAGGGGGATCACGTTAGACATCGAACAAGCCCTGGGCCGTGAGTTGCTGCTGCGACTGGTGGCAGGTGCGGACGTACTGATCGAAAGCTATCCACCGGGACATCTGGAAAGCCTGGGCTTGGGATACCAGGTCTTGAGAGAAACGAATCCCGGATTGGTGGTCTCCTCCATTACATATTTCGGCCAGACCGGCCCTTACAAAGACTACCGAGGTGGCGACCTAGTGGTCCAAGCGGTGGGGGGCTTTCTCCACGCAGTGACCGGATCAGCAGACCGACCTCCCATGGGCACAGCCCTGGAGCAGATGGAAATCACCACCGCTCGGAACGGAGCCATCGCCATAATGGCTGCTTTACTCCACCGCCAGCGATCCGGGGAAGGTCAGCACATAGATCTGTCCACGATGGAAGCCGCCATTAGTACCCCCTCGGGCTTGATCCATCCTTACAGTTTCACAGGGCGGAGCCCCAAACGAGGGGGAAGCGATGGAAATGTGATGGATGGGATGCACCTGTCCACCAAAGACGGCGAAGTAACATTGACCACCGCCGGCACCGGAGGGCGACCGATGGAGGCCTGGTCAGAGTTTCTTGAGGAGCCGCGCTTGCTGGATCTAAAATTCGCTACCCGGCAGGGCCGCATGGATAATTGGGAAGAACTCCACAGCCTGGTGGCCCCGACGCTGGCCCGTTGGAATAACCTGGACCTGATGCGGGAAACAATGGCTCGGGGATTGGTCATAGGATTGGTCCAGAACCCGCAGCAAGTGGTGGACTCACCTCATCTATCCGAGCGAGGTTATTTCGTGGAGATCGACCACGCGGAAGCAGGGAGCCTAAAATATCCGGGCCCTGGTTTCCTGATGGACGGGGTGAACCCGATGGAGGACAGTAAGGCGGCACCGGCGCTAGGCGAACACAACTCGGAGGTAATCGGCGGTGAGTTGGGTCTTTCGGCTGAAGAGTTAGGTCTGCTTCGCGCCTCCCAAGTCATCTAGAGATTTTATGCTTTGATGATGGTCACGCTTTAGAGCTAAGGTCTCCACCTCTAGCATGACAGTTCTTTCCCTCGTTTATTCTTAGCATCTTCCGGAAATGCAGACGATCTCAAGATTGATTCATTTGAACAAGCTGACTATGTCTGATCCTTTACATTCACGGGTACTTAATTGGCGGGAGGAGCTACAAAGATGTCATCGCCATCGACCTTGACTTGAAAGACGCGAAGGGACTCATCAGCAGGCGGATTCATTGGCACCCCAGTTATTGCGTTGAAAGAGCCACCGTGGAGAGGGCATTCAACCTCTGTTCCATTGATGTCTCCATCTGACAAACATGCATAAGCATGGGAACAGACGTCATCGATAGCGTGAAAGGTCCCATCGATATTGGTCAATAATACTTGGTCGTCTCCTATAGTTACCGCCATCATTTCTCCGGTTTTGAGTTCGCTCACCTGAGCAACTTTGATAAAGCCTGTGTCGGCCATGATTTTGTTGTCTCCTATCAGTGTTGGGTTGAAACAGATTACTAGGATTGCTTGTTGCCATGCATTTAAAACGACCAGTTGTGGCGCGCTCCCTGGTATGAAGCAATCGGATCGTAACCAAATTTAAGCTTATCGGGCAGGTGATCTAAGTCTGGATAATCGTGACCCGCTTCGAGTAGCAGCACCGATTTGCTGGAATCTTTGGACAATCCAGCCCCCTAAACGCACTTCTATGAGCCTCCGCCCACGATGATGCAGGTATCTGTCATGGCGAATCCAGGGATATTCAATTAGCGGGTATTATAATCGCTGTTCCATCGGGTGTTTGGATCGAATCAATCGATCGGTAGGTGCTCCTTGAACCACGCGGCGGACATGTCCCAAATTTGTTCTTTCAGGTCTTCTCTGTATACGTCGTAGTGGGCCGCCCCTGGAATCACCCACAGCTTTTTGGGCTCAAATGTCTCTTCAAACATATCAACCACTCCTTCGGCAGGGGTCACCGAGTCCAACTCTGCAGCGATATACATTATCGCTCGCGGGGAGATCCCTTCTACTACGCTGATTGGCTTGAAGTCTAGAAGTTTCTCAGCCGTGGCCAGAGAGTAGGAGGTGCTTTTGTATTCTTCCATCTCGGGTATCTGGTCGATCACCTTTTGCCTAGCGTCGGCTGTGGTAGGATCGCCTACCAGAATTCCACCACCACTCACCATTTCCGATATGCCGGTCTCGATTCTGGTTTTGCGGTCACTTTCGATCTGATTCAACAAATCTAGCCACTCGTAATAACGCCGTATGCTCTGCATCCAACGTTCTCCGTCTCCCCAGCCAGCCACGCTAATGGAACATTTAACCCTTTCGTCAATCCCGGCCACGTAGGGCACCATACCTGCACCGAAGCTAAAGCCCATTAGCCCTAAACGTTCCGGGTCTACCTTGTGGTTGGCTTCCAAAAATGTCAGACCATTACGAATGTCCTCAACCTGCTCCAACGGGTATAGACGTCCGGGCTCACCCTCGCTTTCGCCCACACCTCGATAGTCCCAAATCAAGGCAACACAACCCAATTCGACCAAACGCCTGGCTATATGTGGGAACCAAAAATATTCTTTGACGCCCACCATTCCTTGACATAGGATTATTGCCGGGCAAGAATCGGGGTCGGCTACTTCGGGCTCAAAAAGTACCCCGGCAATCCGGATGCCGTCGCTGTTAAAAAAAACTCTTTTTTCCATGTGGCTCCTTTTGAGTTCGAGTATCGTCAAATTTAATCACAGTGCTCGAATCACACTTGTCAGATAGATTGCGGCTATTTTTAAAAGAATAATTAAAGAGCAGAGGTTCTTCCCTCAACAATCGAGAAATGACGTGGAATGATAATTCATGTTTAACGCTTGTACCACTACCAGGATTTTTTGCAGACCCAACTGTCCACCCGGCCGTCGTACAAAACCGGAAAACCGCACCGCATTCGTGGATGCTGATTCTGCAACTGAGGCTGGATTCAGAGCATGTTTGGTCTGTCTTCCGATCGAAGGCCCACCAGGTCCATGGATTTCAAAAAGTGCGCGTCGGCAAATAAATCCTTAGCCCTTTAGTGCGCTTGCGACTTCTCGAATAAAACGCTCCGACGTGTGAGAGTCGGGATCATCGGGATCCAGCGGAGACCCTCTCAATATAAACCTGTCTACTCCTGCTTCTATTAGTGCTGATAAACGATCCACGCAATATGATGGAGCACCGAAAATACCGAAGTTACGTGCAAATTCTCCAGTGACAGCGGATTCTTGGGTTCCTGCACCCCGGCCATGCTGTTGCATGTCATATGATCTGTGGATTTCTTCAAGCACTTGTTGCTGTTCAGAAGATGCAGGTCCGACTACCTTCCCATACATGGCAGAGAATCTTGCAAACAATGAAACTTGCCCTGCCCCGATCCTCATAGCTTCCTCAGGGTCATCATGTACTACGAGTGATATGTAGGCTGTAAACGGGATGTCTTCGGAGATACCAGCCTTCGTTCGAGCCTCGCGCGCCACATCCATGCCCCATCTAACGCGTTCAACATCGGCGCCTACGTTCAAACTTATCCTGTCGGCGTGACGTGCGGCAGCTGCGATCACCCTTGGACCAGTTGCGGCTACATCTACAGGTACTTTAGGTTGAATCCCCGCAATCCACGATATTCGACTAGAGCTCGAATGGTCAGCTAGTCCCAGTGAACCCAGGTCACTATCGGCTTCAAACTCTACCTCATTGCCCCTTAGGTAATTCTGGAGTTGTTCGAGGTAGTTCTCGAACTCCGTTACTGAATGAGGCGCACGGCCTAAGTGTGCCAACGCGGAATCTCCTCTGCCAATCCCGAGATACGCACGCCCGTCGCTTTCCATTTGAATGGATGCGATTGCGGACGCTGTCGCGGCGGGATGCCTTGTGAAGGAATTCGTTACTCCAGTGCCCAATTTGATGTTTGAAGTCGCTTGGGCTGCTAAGGCTAATGCCACGTAGCAATCACCGGAAAGGTTTTGAGAGTCTACGTACGCAATACCGTCATATCCAATCTCTTCGGCGGCGATGGCTTGTCGTGTGCCGCTGAATACATTGGAACCTGGCCTTCCAGGTCTTCCTGCACCCATAGTCCAGAATTCGACCGACATTAGTGATTCTTCTCCCAATCTAAGTTACAAAAAAATCCTTGGGACGTAAGACACCGGTGTTGTTGATCCTCCGTCTGGTAGAGGGCCACTCCACACAAGGATTTCCACGTCCGGAACAGAGCTCGCTCCCCTTTCGCTATACCTCGACAGAAATTTTGATTTAATACCGTAGGGTTGCATTTGGTGAGGGAGTACCGGCGAAGGAATCTGATTGCCTAGTCTTGGACACTCTACTCTCTCTTTCCAATCACTTCTCGTCCGAAGTCTTCTATCAGGTCGCGTGCGCCCTCAGCATCGGTCACGGAGATGGCCACGTTGTCGATACCAGTGGCCTCCAACCGTTCAAGCTTCTCGATGAGTTCGGGTCCGGTGCCCGTGAGCGACCTAGAGAGGACCTCCGGGGTGGCGAATTGCTCTTCTCCTGACTTCAGGAACACCATGTGACCCCGGTGCACGTCTAGGTATAGACGGTCAGCAGGTGTGCCGTGCGTGGTCGCGTACTCCTGGATATACGCTTCGTAGGCGTCGCCGGTTTCGGAATTCGGCTGCATCCCCAGGTTAGAACCGGGCCCATAGGTGGCCTCCCATTGGGCATGCACTCCCGGCAGGACGCTTGGGCCGACCCTGGCGATAACACGCTCCGAGGTCAGAGATTCTCCTTCCCTCAAAACGCAGCCGTAAGTCAGCGCTATCGTGTAGGGTTTTTCTGTGCTGCGGCCAGCTTGGCCCGCCGCATCGGCGATGGCGGCAAAATCTCCAGCGAGATCGCTTCTTCCCCGCAGCGTGGTGACCCAGCCGTCTGAGAGTTCACCCACGGCCTGCAGCGCACGAGGTCCGTTGGCCGCGAGAATGACTTGGATCGGGTCCTTTATGTTGATGAAATCGGCATGGTCTGCGTGGACCAACCTAATCCAGCGCTCCCGGTTTCCCTCTCTGAAGAGCACATCTTCTCCGCGCAAAAGCCCCTGTACCTGCTGGGTATACTCTCTCAACCTTTTGACTGACATCTGGGGCAGACCCATGGTATTGCGCCCCGTATAGCCGGTCCCCATGGCCAATATTACCCGGCCGGGCGCCAGCTTGTTGATGGTCGCAATGGCCGACGCTGTTACCGGCGCGATGCGGTTGGTGGGGATGGAAACCAATGTGCCCAACTTGATGCGGCTGGTGTTTTGGGCGGCCAAAGCCATGGTGGCGTAGACATCGCTGTAGATGAGTTGAGAATCGTAGAACCACGCGTGGGTGAAACCCGCTGCCTCAGCAGCCTGCACCTCGCGCCAAGCGTCGATATATGAGGGGATCCCTATTCCGTAGTCCATGCCTCTCCCTTTTCCGGTCAGAGTTCCCTAACTTCAATTAAGATAATCCCGGTAGTCGTACGCCCGATATTTCATGCAATTTAATTAAAACATTCCATGTTGCATCGGATAACTGTAGGGTGCCTTCAGCAAGCGATCCCTGTTTAAGGCTTATACCTCTTTCGCCTGGCAAAGAATCTCATCGGCCCCTTCTTTGGTATCACGGTATCACCGCTCTTTTAACTCTTGATCAGTAGTTTCTTGGTTCGACCCCGAGGAGGCTTACCAGAAATTAAGCACGGAAAAGCCCGGATTGCTGAAATCCGGGCTTTTCTTTCGCGTTCCCCGTTTGCCCCCAAGCAGACTGTACAGAAGTGACATAGAACATCCCACCTTTACTTTGTGTCGGTGTACCTCTTCCATAGAGAGTCAAGAACATTGCCTGGGGACATGGGCAGTTTTTCCATTCGAACCCCGATCGCAGCGTATACAGCGTTGGCAATAGCCGCCATAGGAGGGACAATCGGGACTTCACCGACACCGCGGACACCGTAAGGATGCCCGGGGTTGGCAACTTCCACGAGCACTGTATCGATCATAGGCAAATCGAGGCTAGTGGGCATTCGATAATCCAGGAAGGTCGGGTTTTCCATCGATCCATCCCCGTCGAGTACGTATTCTTCATTCAGCGCCCATCCGATGCCTTGAACGGAACCACCTTGAATCTGGCCTTCAACATAGCTAGGATGCACTGCTTTCCCGACGTCTTGTACTGCCGTATACCGCAGAATGTCGACCTTGCCAGTTTCCGGGTCCACTTCAACGTCCACAATATGGGTAGCAAAAGACCCTCCTACACCTGTAGGCGAAACGTTTCCACGGCCTGTTATAGGACCGCCGGTGGAGTTCAGGCGAGCCGCCATTTCTTTGAAGGTGAATTTCAGCTCTGGATCAGAGATGTGAGATAGGGTGCCATCATAATATTCTACAAGGCTTGGATCTACGTCCCAAATGCGGGCGGCCCTCTCCATGAGTTGCTGCTTGATATCCACCGCGGCTTCATAACAAGCCCAACCTGTTTTGAAGGCTACACTGCTGCCTCCGGTTAACGATGTATAGCCTACCGAATCTGTGTCACCTACGACTGGTCTCACATCTTCGGCCGCAATACCTAGGACCTCTGCAAGCTGCATGGAAACTGCGACCCTTGACCCGCCGATATCAGGAGACCCCTCAATCAAACTCACAGTACCGTCGGAATTGACGCTCGCAGTGGCACTTGCAGGGCCGGTAGCATTGAACCAATAGCCAGAGGCAACACCACGGCCACGATTAGGTCCCTCAAGTGGGGCGTTCCAATGAGGGTGCTCCATGGCTGCTTGTACAGTCTCCAAATTGCCAATGCTGCCAAACAGGGGTCCCGTGAGTCGGCGGGAGCCTTCCTTGGAGGCATTTAACACCCGAAACTCTAATGGATCCATCCCAATCTGCTCGCAGATTTCATCCACAACTGTTTCCATGGCGAATGCAGCGGCAGGCGCTCCTGGTGCTCGATAGGCGGCCGTCTTAGGTCTGTTTAACACGACATCAAAGCCCTCTATCCGGCCATTGGATATGTCATATGGCCCAGACATACATTGGCAACCGGGATTGATTGGTGACCCCGGATATGCTCCAGCCTCGAAGGCCAATGAAGCATCGAGCGCTGTTATGTGCCCATCTTTCATGACCCCTAACTTACACCTCATCCAACTACCGGAAGTGGGGCCAGAGCCCTGGAACACTTCAGACCGATTCATGCTTAACTTCACCGCCTGCCCAGCCTCCCGGGACAATAACGCCGCAACCGGTTCGAGATAGACTAATGTTTTGCCTCCAAATCCACCACCGATCTCCATCGGCACTACTCTGATCTTGGAGACATCGATACCCAGCGTGCTAGCCACCTGATCTCTGACATTGAAGTGTCCTTGGCTGCTGCACCAGATGGTAAGGCTACCGTCTGGCCCCCAGTCGGCTGTGGCCGAATGCGGTTCGATATAGCCTTGATGTACCGAGTTAGTCCGGAATTCGCGTTCAATTACGACGTCCGCGTCTTTGAAACCCTGTTCGATGTCCCCTGCTTCGAAAACAAAGTGGTTAGCGATATTGGTGCTTCTGGTACCGTCGCCTTCATCGCGCAACCCGCCGAATCGCACATTGGGATTAGCCACGTTGGCAAGCCGCTCATGTAGTACCGGAGCATCTTCTTTCATGGCTTCCAGAAGATCGGTCACGTGAGGAAGAACCTCGTAGTCTATTTCGATGAGATCTAAAGCCTGTTCTGCGATGTGGACATTTGCGGCGGCAACAGCAGCGACGGCGTGGCCTTTATAAAGCACTTTGTCCACGGCCAGACAATTGTTACTAAGGAATTTGGGGTTTACCATGGCACCTTCGCCTATGTCGGTCAGTATTCCGGTGGGCTGCGGCAAAGCCGCTGAGGTAACAATCGCCCTCACTCCTGGCAAAACATCCGCTTTGCTGGTGTCAATACTTCTGATGCGCGCGTGCGCATGGGGGCTCCTCAGCACTTTTCCATAGAGCATTCCAGGAAGATGTACATCTGCGCTGTAACGGGCGCGGCCAGTGACCTTATCGGCGCCGTCATGACGGATGGGCCGGCTCCCGACCACGTTGAATTCCTGGTTGGAAAGAACGATATTGGGTTCAGATTTAGCTACCATCTGTGAAACACCTCAACAATCTTAGAGGACCGTTATTAGCTGAGTTTGGTTTGCTAATAACGGGGTGACGGGATTCTATCATGTGCCCTAAACTGCCATCGGAGATAAGGAACTCCCGACAGCTCCATATCTATACATTATGGCTGCGGCTTTCGCTAGGGATTCATTCAGGTCTGCTGCAATCAGGCGAATCCGTCGCGTAGTACATTTTGCTCTCCATCTACCGGGCGCAACATTCGTGCCATCTAGATCAGCGTATCCCCTCCCATACAAGCCGCTCGTCTCGCCACGGGTCATTTACTACCCGGCATTCGAAGTCGAAAAGCATGGTCGCGCGCTCGCTTAGCGAGTATGGGGGCCACGTCGGAATGGCAGCGTGATTAGGGTCCCCTTCACGGGCGAATTGAACCCAGGCGGGATTTACTTGCCCAGCGGCTCCTCGGCCGGCGACCCGGTCTAAGGTAGGTAGGTTAACGTTGCCAAACACTAAGGGAGTGGGTCCGACATCGAGGGAGCAGAAGTACATATACGGGGGCTTTCCGCCACCAGTCAGCTGGGCTTCAGCCACCCGAATCGCAGGAATGCGCCACTCAAGATCCGTTGAAATAGTGACTAAAAGGGCTGACGCAGACGCTCCTGGCCGGGTGCTCTGGTAGAGGTCGACGATTCCGTCAACACGGTCACCTAGAACCGTTCGAAGTGTCTGGCGAAGCCGGTCATCGTCGAGCCAGCCAAAGTTTGGATCTAAACGGGTGGCATTGAAATGGTCGTGCCTGTTAGTTCCGACCATGATGGACACGTCCGTGCAGGAGCCGGAGGCTATGGCGGACATCGGGTAGTCAGGTAGAGCGATCCCATCTATAACTGGGGAGAAGACGGTCGTGATTGGGAATGTGAGGAGTGGGGCGTCTCTTCCGGCGATCTTGCGAAGCGCCGCGCTCGAAGCTTCTAGCAGTTTATTGATGGAAACAGCGGCCAGCTGTTCAAGGTTCCCTCGCTGGACGCATAACTCCGTGAGGGCGGCGTCAGCCGCGTAGGTTGCGCTCTCCAGGCTTACCCGCGGCCACATAAGATAGCCGCTAATCGGGATGGCACGATGAAAGAGGCCGCGGGCTCCCGGCATGGCCAGGAGGGTCCATATCTTGGAGCCACCGCCCGACAAGCCAAAGATGGTGACGTTGTTGGGGTCGCCGCCGAACGCCTCTATGTTGTCACGGACCCACTCCAGGGAAGCAACGAGGTCTAGCACACCGGTGTTGCCCGATGTGTTGTACTCTTCTCCGAACGCCTCCCCCAGATAGAGATGCCCGAAGATGCTAAGGCGATGATTGACGGTGACGACTACGACGTCGCCACGGCGAGCGAGGGAAATCCCTTCAGAGTCAGGTCCTCCACCAGAGCCGAACTCCCATGCGCCTCCGTGGAACCAGACCATAACCGGCCTGCGACCGCCGTCTCGGACCGCAGGCGTCCAAACGTTAAGCACTAGACAGTCCTCACCCTGCACCTCCTGCTCGGGGTATCCCGCAACCACTCTGGCGGCGGTTGCCTCTGCACGCACTGGCTGAGGACAGGTCGGGCCGTAGTCGGTGGCATCACGTTCCCCAGACCACGGCGTGGGAGGCTTCGGTGGCAAGAAGCGATTACGCCCTCCCGTCGGGCCGCCATAGGGGATTCCCTTAAAGACCTGGGCCTTCTCCGATGTGTAACCGCGGACCTTGCCAGCGGTTGTCTCTACCACGGGGTTGCTCATGGCACCCTCCTTGCGGCTTCCCTCTGATCCTCGGCGCAAGTATAGCCCAAGCAAACTCCTACAGAGACCGCGCTCCAGAGTTGACCGTTGTGCAACGTTCCGGACTCAGTCGATTTGTTCATATTGATCAACTCTAAGGCCGCCTACATTGCCTGAAGTCGATAACTTCGGAGAAGTCTTAATCTCAGCAATCTTGTAAGTTTATCCAGAATCAGGCCGATGTCACAGCAAGAGCGCCTACGGCTAGTTTGGGCAGGTTTACCGGCAATTGCTGCCAGGTTTTACCGTGATCCTGACTGCGAACGATAGTGCCCGATTCGGTCCCCGCATAAACCGTGCCTGGAGACTGGAGGTCCCATTCAAATGCCACTACCATATCTCCTTCCTTCGCCGCCGAGGTGATGGACTTCCAGCTACGGCCTCCGTTTATAGATCGGTAGAATTGAGGGTTCTCCCTGCGGGAGTTGCCGGAAGCTGTCAACAGAACCTGGTCTGCATCGTCCGGGGCCGCAGCGATGTGCAAGGCGTATCGGCTGTCCACGCCGTCGCTGATGACCTCCCAATTGTCGCCTTCGTCATCGGTTCGATAGGGAGCCCTGGATGTGGCGACATAGAGGCTTGTGGGCCTGGCGCCGCTGATGGCGATGCAGTGAACGTCGTCGTGGATCCCCGGTAACTGCTTCCAGGTAGCGCCACCGTCCCGGGATCGAACCATACCCCCCTCTTCTATCGCAGCGTACAAGTATCCGGTGTCGTTAGGGGCTACTTTCAGGTCTCGGACGTGAGATTTACGAGTCTCTATATGGAATCCCCATTGCTCAGATTCTGGCACGGCTGTGAATCCCGGGCATTCCTGCCAGGATTCTCCTCCGTCTGAGGAATTGTAGAGAGATGCGGGTTCGCTACCCACGTATACGGTTCCACCGTCACTGGGGTGGGCCGCGATGCTGTGGGCGTAAGGACTTGGATAGGCGTCCAGGCGCTTCCAGGTCTGTCCGCCGTCGTCCGTGCGATAGACTCCGGCTTCATACGCCGCTAGATAGGCTAGTCCTCCAACCACGGGGCTGGCAGATAGCCGAGCTGATGCGTGAGCCAAGGGAGTGACGTCACCGGAAATCCAGGAATCCCCCTGGCCGGATACGGTACAAACGCCTTCTTGAAGGCCCACATAAATTCGGCGGCTTTGGCTTTTGTCGTCAGGCATAGTCGTGACCCCCCATCTTGAATAATCGGGATCCCCTCCCCTAATCATTAACGACCGGTATTAGGTGCTAATGCCGCAGATGCGATTACAACATAAGCCTGTATTAGGCCGCCACCCACAACACAGAAGAGATTTCGCTGAATTCACGCTTGAGCTTGGACCAGGAATCGCCGCCGTCGTCGCTTCGGTACAAGTAGCCGTACCGGCTACCGGCGAAAACTATTTGAGGATCTGCAGGCTGGGCATTTACCACCCACATTGCTGTATTGGGTTCGACAGGCAACGGTAATCTTTGCCAACTTTGTCCCGTATCGGTGGAGCGCATGATGCAACCGGTGCTGCCCGGCGTCGTGTCTCCTAGTGTCAGGAAAATCACGTTAGGGCTGCCCGGCCGCACGTTTATTCCCCGAGGATAGCCCAAATCAAAGTTTTCTCTAACACCGACGGACTTCCACGTGGCCCCGTTGTCAGTACTGGTGTACACGTCGTTGTTCACTACCACAACAACGGTCTTTGGAGGTCCCGAGGATACTGCCACGTTGTGTATATCCAAGTTCGGGATGGCGCCATGGTTAATCGTGGTCCAAGTATCTCCGCCGTCTGAGCTATGCCGCAGACCGTCTACCTCGATGCCAACCCAAATGCTTTGGCGGTCAGTGGGGTCGATGGCAATTCCGGTCACCCGGGGGGTGCCAACCGCAGGGCATTCCTCTGCCGCTTCCATGGAGGTCTTCTGCCAACTGCCTCCGCCGTCTTGAGAACGGAAAAACACGGTGGGAGTGGGGGTACCGGTGCCGGCATAGATCAAGTTAGGGTTATCATCATCGATTACGAGCGCCCAAACTGTGTATTCGTTTAGGGGATTGTCTAACAGCGCCCAATTCTCTCCGGCGTTTGTACTAGTATAGATGCCTTTGTCGGTGCCTGCGTAAATCAGGTTTGGCTTATTAGGGTGGACCGCCAAGCAGCGCACCACAGCGTCGGAATGGAGGCCTTGATCGATGGAGATACGCCGCCAGCTGTCGCCACCATCTGGGCTACGTAACACTCCTTGTCCGGATGTGCCAACTAAGATAGTCATATTATCAGCCATGGGTCAGCCCTCCCGTATGCTCAAGCGTTAGGTCATTGCCTTCAAGTCTGGGTATCCCAACAGAAACCGGGCACAGTGTATCTTGGCGGCAAGATGCCATCAAGCTTCCCACGTGACATAAGATGCCCGCACAGGCGGATATTTGATTGCCAAGGTTAATATGACGTCAGTTCAAAATAGGTTAAGAGACAAACCTACGGAAGTATCGAACAGTGCGACAATCAAGAGAGATTCCTCCCAAGGTAACCCCCGAGGACGATAACGGCTATTTCGAAGAGTTGACCAAGTCTATCTTTCGGGCAGGTTTCAGTTGGGGAGTGGTCCGGGCCAAATGGAGTGGGTTTCGGACCGCTTTCCATGGGTTTGACCTGCCCAAAGTTGCGGGGTACGGTCCGAATGATGTGTCCCGGCTAGGCGACGATGCGCTAATCGTACGCAACAGGCGGAAGATATTGGCGACCATTGAAAACGCTAGGGTAATACTGGAGCTTGTGGAAGAACACGGATCTTTCTTAGGGTACCTGCGGTCGTTGGACCACCTGGACTACCCATCTCGCGTCAGGCTATTGACTCGAGAGTTCGCTGGGCTAGGGCGTACATCGGCGTTTGTATTCCTCTACTGCGTCAACGAGGAAACCCCGGCCTGGCAAAACCGTTAACCGACGAGGTTCCTTTCCTCAGGATAACAATTTTTGGCTGTCCACGCTGTTGCCAATGGTTTGACGACCGTGAGTTCTTCCCAAGGGAATCATCGTTCGTGATGATTGTCGACCTTTTCTATTGGCAAAAGCCTACGCGCATCGACTTTATAACAGGCTACGAAAAGTGGACGCGGGCCCATTTTTAAGCTACTAGCTTGAGCTTTGGTAATGCTGGAGAACAGGCCCGTCCCTGAGCCCCGAGACAAACTCACGGCCACGTACGCGGCCTCTTGTTGCCAGTGGTGGTGCCTCGATGTAGTATCCCAGAAACATCCAGCCAACTTTGGTGTTTTAAGTACCAGCCTGTAATCCTTTTCTGGTGGCGATAACCGACTAGCTCTGGAATCGACTCGGATGACGATTCTAGTCCAGGCTAGAAAGTACCTCCATCTGCCCCTCAACCGTGGCTAGGTCTGGAAGCCATTTCAAGACCAATCCCTCTTCGTCGACGATCACCGCCGGACGTCTCCCTTCGGCAGGGTCGGCCAGATAACGTTCATCGCCGGCTTTCGACATGCCATAGGCGACGGCAATCATCCTTTCGTTGTCGAGAATGACAGGGAACGGCAAACGTTCTTTCTCCACCCAGGAGCGGATCGATTCTTGGTCCCGGTCATTGACACCAAAAACCTGGATATCTTTTTCCACGAAATTGGGATAGTTGTCACGGTACCCATGACTGTGGCGGGTTCAATTTCCGCCACCCGGAGATGAGAAAAACCACAGCCAGACTTTTTTGCCCCGGAGGTCCGATAATCGAACCTCTTTTCCAGTATGGTCCAAAGCCGTAAATTCCGGCGCCGGTTCTCCTTCTTTAAGCATTCCCTTTACCCCTTCTGATCGGCGTCTTCCTATATGCGTTTCCCTTCTGCGCCGACTACTTTTGCTTGACCGCGATTCAAATGCGACTATCGGCCCGGCCTTGGATGTCGAAATCGCGCAAGGTTACGACGGTATCTCAGAGCTGTGCCTCTGACAGTCATGGCGACACCTCTTGCGTCTGTTCATCTTCTCTATAATTTTAATCCCTTACTTACCCCTTCATACTCAACCCTATCCTCTTTCTTTCAAGATCCACTTCTAGAACCGTTACCCAGACTTTCTGTTGAACTGTTACCTCGTCGGCGGTGTTGCTCACGTATTTGTTGGCTAGTTGGCTGATGTGGATTAGGCCGTCCTGATGGACGCCTAGGTCTACAAAGGCACCGAAGGCGGTGACGTTGGTGATTATTCCGGGGAGTTTCATGCCAACGGTTAAGTCTTCAATTTTGTTGATGCCCCCGGCGAAACTGAAAGGTTCGTACTCTTGACGGGGATCCCGTCCGGGCCGGGCCAGTTCCTCGATGATGTCAGTCAGGGTAGGTAGTCCGACTTTGTCAGTCACGTAGCGGTTGGGGTCGATCTGGGTGGTGATGCTGGCGTTGCCCACCACCTGGTCTAATGGCCGGCCTAAGTCTTTGGCGATGGCCCGAACTACTTTATAGGACTCTGGGTGCACCGCGCTGGCATCCAGGGGGTTGTCACCCTCCCTGATGCGCAAAAATCCTGCCGCCTGCTCAAAGGCCTTGGGACCGAGTCGGGGCACCTCTTTAAGGGACTCTCGTGTGGCAAAGGGGCCGTTTTCGTTCCGGTAGTCCACGATAGCATTGGCCAGTTTGGGGCCTAGACCCGACACGTAGGACATCAACTCGCCGCTGGCGGTGTTCAGCTCCACTCCCACGTTGTTCACGCAGCTGCCCACCACATCGTCTAGCCGATCTTTGAGGGCTTTCTGGTCGACGTCGTGCTGGTATTGGCCGACGCCGATGGCTTTGGGGTCTATCTTGACCAACTCGGCCAGCGGGTCCATGAGTCTCCGACCAATCGAAACCGCGCCTCGGACGGTTAGGTCATGGTCTGGGAACTCGCTTCGGGCTGCTTCAGAGGCCGAATACACCGATGCTCCACTCTCGTTGACCATCACGATATTGATACTCGAGTCCAATTCTAGGGTTCTGAGGAAAGATTCGGTCTCGCGGCCGGCGGTGCCGTTGCCCACGGCAATGGCTTCAACGTCGTAGAGACGACACATGTCCACTATCTTGTTCCCGGCCTCCAGCTCAGCCCGGTATCCCATGTGCGGGTAGACGGTATCGTTGTGCAGCAGACGCCCTTGACGGTCCAGGCAGACCAATTTGCAGCCGGATCGGAACCCAGGATCCAGGGCCAGCACGTTCTTCTGTCCTAGGGCCGGAGCCAGCAGCAGTTCTCGCAGGTTGTCGGCGAACACGGCAATGGCGTCGTCCTCGGCTCGGAGCCGTGCCTCTTTGCGGACTTCAGTCTCCATGGAAGCTTCCAATAGCGGCTTGTAGCGGTCTTGCACCGCCTGCCGGATCTCGTGGGAGGCTTCGGTGTCCCCGGTGATGAATATCCCCTGCAACACGGCAACTGCCTGCGCGGCCGGCGGCGAGATATGGATCGAGAGCATGGACTCTTTCTCGCCCCGGAGCATGGCCAACACCCGATGGGAGGGAACCCTCGATATTGGCTCTGCCCAATCGAAGTAGTCCCGGAATTTTTCGGCGTCATTCCGCTTTCCAGAGACGACTGAGGAAGAGAACGTCCCCTGAGACCAGAACAGCCTGCGAATCTCCTGACGAGCCACCGTGTCTTCGCTGATCCACTCGCCGATGATGTCGCGGGCCCCGCTCAGCGCTTCTGTCACGTCTGCCACGCCGTTGACTGTGCTGGTGTCTGAGTCGACATACTTGGCGGCGGCCAGTTTGACGTTGAATTCTTGTTGGCCCCAGATATGAAGCGCCAACGGCTCCAGCCCCTTTTCCTTGGCGATGGTGGCTCTGGTACGCCGCTTGGGACGATAGGGAAGGTAGATGTCTTCCAGTTCGGCCATGGTCTGTGCAGCATGTACAGCCTGCCGCAATCCATCAATCAGCAGCCCCCGTTTTTCCAGGGATTCCAGGATTGCCGCTCGTCGGGCTCTTAATTCGCGTATTTGGGACAGTCGGTCCCGGATGTTGGTGATGGCCACTTCCCCCAGGCTGGCGGTGTTCTCCTTTCTATAGCGGGCGATGAAAGGCACGGTAGCGCCATCGTCCAATAACGATACTGTGGCTGCCACTTGGCCTGGGCTCATTCGAAGTTCTTGGGCTATTTGGGATATCGCGAAATCAACCATTCTTGTATTGGTAATCTGTTGTGTAATATCGGCGTGCGTGGCTAGATGCGTTCGGCGACCCAGATGATTTTGTGGCCGCCTTTCTTGCCGCTTAACATCTCTACTGATCCTGCAAGTATATACAAAGATTAGGGCTTGGTCGGTTTCCGGGATTGGCTGGGGGAAGTTGAAACTGTGAATGGTGACAATTGTCGGGTGTTGTTTGGTGCCATATCATGTCGTTAGTTACGAATCTCTCACCAGACAGACAATAGCTAACAAAAAAGTAATAGGCATAAACAGACGTGGCGAACAACTCTGAATCAGTAGATTCTCGGTTCGACCCCGAGGTGGGTCATCATGAAATTCAGGATGGAACAGCCCAGATTCAACGAATCTGGGCTGTTCTTTTTGGTTGTTTCAGCCCTAATTTATTTTCCAAACACTATCCGCAACGAGTGCATTTATCTGCACGGTGGCGAATGAATCTTATTTGTGCTTTCGGCACCCATACTTCTGAGGGGTCTTCCGAATCCCAAATGACCACGAAATCGTTCCCTAACTCTCGTAATTCTCCTACTAATGTTTGGTCATTACCTTCTCCGGTAACACTCCTTAGTATGACTCTATGTTCGATTAAATCATCGAAAGCCATTCCATGGACCTCTTTATTTTCCAAGTGATGCCGCCTCGACTTGAGCTGTTGATATTTCGTACGTTTTACGTATACCTACAAATACATGATTCTGGAAGGTAACTATGAGTTTCGACGATATTTCGATGGTTGCCCAGCTATCTAGTAGTGTTGCTACGTTTGCGGTTGCGATATTGCTCTTACGGTCTCTGAGGTTACAGCATAAAGATTCAGTAACTTCCCTTGGCGTCGGCATGACAGACTCGCTAACAGAACTCTTGAGCATAATGATTAAGGACGCCGAATTCTCTGACCTATTCCTTCGAGGGGTCGAATCGGATGGGACTTTGAATAAGATTGAAACCCATCGTTACAATGTATTTATGAACGTGTATTTCTTGCAGATTCAGGAGATATGGGAATATGACAGCAATAGCACGCAGTCTCGATTGCTAGCCATGGCTATGATGCAAACAGGGCCTGGCGTTTACTCGTGGTTCAAACGAGTAGGCCCGATATTGTTCAAACCAGAGTTCGTCGAATATGTCGAGGACGAGATTGTGGCAGCCATCAAATAGATTACCGGAAACCAGCGAACAGGGAAGTTGCTACATAGTGGATCGGACATACTGATGTAAGACCTCGATGCTGTCTTTCAGTTCACCTAGGCGACAACTAGCTATCTAGTCCTCTCAAGATATCATTCAGGGCATCATCTAGGGCAGGGTCCAGATCAACAGGTTCCACAAAAGGCGTGTACACGTAATCCTCTCGTATCCTGTCGATTAGCTGCTTTGCCTCATCGTTGGCTTCGCCGATCTCTTCCAGTCTTTCCGCCAGCTGGTTGGATTCGGATTCTCCCATGGTTCGAAGTTCGCTCAAGTCCAGGTCCAATTTGAACATAGACCTCACGCGGCGCATGATGTCGTAATAGGACTGATGATCGATGTTGATCCCTAATTGCTCGTTCTCTCTAGTAGCAAAGGGGTACAGAGGTGCCATCGCACCGAACCGGAACATCTCGACATCCGGATATTCATAATGGGCCAGGGTCACTAGAGCCATGGCTATGGTGGGGCCTCTACGTCCTTCGCTGCCGTAACTCGAGAACTGCACGCCGTACCGTTCCAAAGTCTCTTTCATCTCAGCCTTGCTGTACACACAGTTGATTCGGCGCTCAAGATCGGGTGGAGCGCTCCCGTTTACACCCTCGACCGCGACTGTTTGGCTGATGCCCAAGTCAGTGATGCCCTGGAAGAAGGCTCTGGCATAGAGTTCTATCTGGTGCGATGGTTCCTCTCCCAGAAAGATAATCAACCCGTTTCCAGCGTCGTAGAAGGCGTTCTCACGCTGCAACGGGCCAGCCGGAAGCCCATCCATGTAGGACGTCTTGGGCCGATAAGTGTCATGCGTCCCAGCCACTTGGAAGGGATAGCAAAGCTCGGAAACCGTCCGGTCCATCTCGCCAATCTTTTGGGCTTCCAGTTTTTCGATCAGATATCTTGGGAGTCCACTGGAGATTCTGCCTCCGTTGGACCACTGCCGCCGCCACCCGGCTAGTAAGTACTGTGCCTCTGGTTTGCTTTCAAATGTGACTAGCGAGTCAGCCATTATGTGTCCGCTCCTCTGTTGGGCCTAATCGAATTCAGCGAGGGCGTTTGCGCTTTGTTGGATCGAGGAGTCCGGTGGTAGTGCTTTCCACCGGGTAGTCCTTCCTCCAAGGGTGGCCACGTCAACACGGTGGTCCTTCTCTTTTCTATGTTTCGTTGGCGAAGATAAAAACCGGAGGAGCAGTGACACCCGCCTCTCCCATGGCCGCCTTTAATTCCTCTCGGTTAAAGAATGCCTGAGCCGTCTCGATGGTGTCCCACGTGTTAATAATGGTCACCATATTAGGGTCCTCTGCATGCCGTAAGACCACGGCACTCCGTTCGCCGCCCTCTCTTCTAATGGGTTCGAACTGGTCGAAGAGAGATTTCCAAGTGTCAAAATCTTTAACTGGATGGCTGGCAATGGTATATGCTGCCATGATTCCTCCGATGATCGCTGGATTAGTTAGCTGGATATAGCTAGATCATTTACCTTGAGGGATTATACGAGATTGGACCCGTCATCTGCGGCCCCAGATAAACTCGATGCTGTGGTTTAGCTAGTACCAGATGGGTTGAGGAACCGATTAGTTGGTCTGGGACGGGCATCGGTGCGCGTGGGACCCGCTTACCGTGATGCTGAATGGAATGCGACATTTGTTAAGCCACTGGTACGGTAGCTCAGTCGATCGATTGATGGTACGGCAACCGTGGAATCAGCTTAAAATCAACGAAGCAGTTGCTGGGCTTACTAAATATTGGAGAAGACGCCAGCCCCACCATTTTGTGATTTCGCTACGGTTGGCATCAATGCAGAGGCACTTGTGGTGCAATTGGACACCGCAGCAACTCTCAGCACGATCAGTTATGGCCGTTGGGATCAAGGGTAGGCTTTCGCCGTGAATGATGAAGAATCTTACCGGCAATTGGTGCTAGCACCTGCCTTTGAGAAAGTCGTTGATGAATTGCTGTCCTAGGACAATCTACTCGTTTATCCTCGCTGTTTTGCCCTGCCTGAAATTCCTGGTATAGCTTGGGCAGCATTGATTACCTACCCCTCGATCCCCAGGAGTTTCGCCGCCGTCCCACCGAGAATCTTGATCCGGTCTTCGTCGCTTAGCCCTGGAATCGACATGACGTGGTCAACCGGAGCGGTATTCCATGGGAACGGGTAATCAGTACCAAGGACTACGTGATCGATCCTCGCCTCAGCGATGAGGTGCCGCATGCCCTCTTCAGTGAACATGATCGAATCGAAATACAGTTGGCCACCCCGGATGTATTCGGTCGGTTTCTTCTCAGGAAATGCCCCGACCCGGTCTGGGAAGGTCGTAATCACAGCGTCCGAACGGTTGGCATAGGACGGTAGGAATCCACCGCCGTGCGAGGCGCAGATCTTGAGACCTGGAAAGCGGTCGAGCGTACCTTCGAAGATTAGATGCGACAGGGCTATCGTGGTCTCGAGTGGGTTGCCGATCGTATTCGTCAGGAGCCCATTCCCGTCCAATCGGCCACTCGGTTCTAATTCACGGGTGCCGAGCGGGTGCATGAAGACGAGCACACCCAACTCTTCGCACTTAGCCCAGAACGGGTGGAACTTCGGGTTGGCAAGTTCCTCGCCGGCGACGCTGCCGCCAACGCCGATGCCACGGAATCCAAAGGTTTTGACTGCCTGCTCGACCTGTTTCGTTGCGAGGTCAGGGTATTGCAACGCCGCGGTCGCAAAGGCGACGAACCGATCCTGGTCCGACGCGCAGAACTCGGCTAGGGCCTCGTTCTGCACTTGGATGAATTCGGCGACGGCATCGCGCTCAGCTTGGTACCAGTAAGGATTGATGCTGAGCGCCTGGACATCGACGCCTGATTGATCCATCTGCGCCAAACGGTCGCTGATATTGGACCATAGAAGGCCGGGAGCCTCCAGCGGGTGATCAATCAACTGCGCCGCTTCCGGGACGATGCAATGCGCATGGACATCCACGGTCTTGACTCGCTTTCCACTGATGACGACCTCGCGGCGATTTTGTGAATGCACCTGGCCTGAACCGCCGCCCGCACCAGCACTGGCGTCGATCCCACAATCGACAAACGCCAAATCCGGGCCGGTATCCATGCTTCCACTGATAGGCATTTTCATTCCTTTCATTCTTACGATATTTGGCAAATATCCCCAGATATTGTAATCGGCTTGGCGTTTGGCCAGAAAGCTTGAGCGAAACATATTGGCATATCTACCATGGTGATGAAACACCTAAAGCCGAATCAACGAGCCTAAATTGAGAAGTACCACCAGAACATCAAGCTGGAGGTGAACCAGGTGCCGGCTTCCTACTCCTTAAGTGTTGACGTATATCGTAAATTTATTGACGAATAAAGTTATTTAATGTATTATAAACATATCGTATTCGCAACAAATTGCAGAAGAGCTCCAGAGCACCACTCAGCAACAAGGTTCAAGGACACCATCAAGATGTGCACGAGGGACCTGGCCTTACGACTGCACAGCCAACCTTTCTCTTAAAAGGTGGCTCCATCCCGGAGACGGGGCAGATGGGCGTTGTAGATCAACGAAAAGGGAGCCGAGCTTTTCACAAGCCCCGCTCTTGAGCGGGGCTTTTCCTTTTTATCGGACCGGTCCGATAAAAATTGCCGGGCAGAGGAACGATATGACTTTGATGTTATAGGCCCTGGAGGAGGGACAAGATGAATAGAACTGAACGGAGGGCTTTCAAGCGATTCAAAGCCCGATATGGACACTCCGGACCAGGGTCTTCTCATACGAGAGAAGCTGCCGAGTCGGAGGTGCGCCGACACGTCCAGAAGACGAGATCTAAGCAGGGAGGGAGATAGATGGAATACAAGTGCGAAACCAACCGGCAGGGCCGGGATACCGGAGATGCATACGCGATCCAGTTCACCGACGATGCTCGGTTCGTCGATGTTCGGGGGAGTAACACCGAGGGCGTGGCGATTACCGCGGTAGACCAGGGCGGTAACACCCTGACTCACTGTGTGATTGCCGTTAGGGATTTTCTGGCGATAGCCAGGTCACTGGAGGGGTAGAGAATGGTCAAAGCAAATAACAGAATCCCATACAAGTGGAGACCGAAAGGAAAGCCTCTGCCACCTGGCGGCAAGGAGTATTTCGCTCAGCTCATCAAGGCCAAGGATGAGCCTGAAAACCATAGCATGCCGATCTGTCACCGGCACATAGAAGGCCCGGCTCAATCGATTATCCAGCGTGAAATGACCGAGGCTGTCCTGGTCCTGGTCGAGCCGGGGCTTGCCGATCCGGAAAGCCTTAGCACCAACATGTTCTGTTGCTTCTTATGCCAACTGGAGGATGCGTGACCGAGATTCAAGTCTTTGGTTGGGTAGATATAAGTCCGATCGGAGGCCTGATTTTGCTCAATCAGGAAGTCAGTTGATGACAAATACTAATAAAAGGAGAAACATATGGCATTTTTGATATTCAGATGTGGGGCTTGTGGGGATGCGGTAAAGACCGTTAACCGGCCTCAGTACAGGGGAGACCAGGAAGTGATGACCCCTCTCAGGTGCGACGATTGCAAAGTTGGGAGGGCGAAACCCACAGCAGTGCGGGCTTAATAGTCCGCCGGGGGTAGATGATGCCGATAGGTGCATGGGTACGGCTCCGGGGATCCCCCAAATGGGGCTGCCAGCTTATCACTCGTAGTGTGCCTCACCAAAGGCACCCGGTTTCTTGCCTTCTAGCTTCCTGCTCCAGGTTTACCAGGACATCTCGGTATTGGCCGTCTCTAGTCCATGCTGTGGCCAGGCCCTCTTGAATCAGTGTGGCGTCGATACTTTCCCCGCTACGGGTATACAGATATAACAACAATCTCCCGTATCTATCCTCCGACCGAGGGCCAGATTCAACCCGGACCATATCGCCGGACAGATGCCGAGTGCGTTCAGCAGCTGCTTCGTAACAGCGCTCTCCTCGCTCTGGGGTATTCACACCAAATAACCGGACCCGATGCCTAGTGCCGGCGATCAAAACGTCCAGAGTATCACCGTCGATAACCCGAACAACCTGAGCTTCTCTTATTGGCCCGGGGTCTAAACCAACAGACTCAGTGGTTGAGGCTGCACAAGCGATAAACAGACTTACAATGAGTGGGGTTAATAAAGGGAATATCAAATTGCTCACCGATTCGGGTTGGGCGCTCGCTAGCGACCCATGGGAAGACCTAGACCATTGGTTACCGCCTCGCCGAAAGTTGCTGAGCAGTCCTAGAGGTGAAGGGAGGGCCTCCTGCGCCAGATGAAGGCAGCAGCGACACCTCGATCAATCAGCCGTGAGGCGCTCGAAGGAAGTCTTTGGGAAAGAAGCCAACAATGCTGCCTTGCTCTCTGAGCGGTTCACGAAACCGTGCTTCACTCCTGCCGGGGCTAAGACAGTGTCCCCAGGACCCAGCGTGACCACTTCGTCTCCCAGCACTGCCTCTAGCGTCCCTTCCACGATTACCATCGCTTCTTCCGTGTCGGGATGGATATGGGTCGTGACCCGTGCACCAGGTTCGATATCGAGATGCCCTACCCAGAGGGACTCGGCACCGTGGCTGGCGTCCACCAGGATGGTCCTGGGGATACCTGGATAGCCCTCTTCCGTCTTGGCGTTGGCTCGGTACAAGATAGGCATCAGTTCACCTCTGTAATCGGCAATACGGTAGACAGTACCGGATTGTATGAAAAAGGGGAAGCGCGTCCCTAATCTCGTAGGAGGCGTAGAATTCGAGAGGCCCCAGACAAACCTAATGCTGTGGTTTCGTTAGATGCTAGGTTTCAGTCTTTCGGGCCCCAAAAGGCCTCAATTTGGTTTTCCCGGTAGGCTCAATTTTAGCCCCAAAAACGTGTCTATGGTGGACTGTCACATACGCCTATGCACAAAACCACCTGATTCTTAATCAGCAGGTTCTCGGTTCGACCCCGAGGCGGGTCACCACGAAATTAGGCATGAAAAGCCCAGATTTATTTTGCAGGCTCCTCTTACTCCACCAATACCCGTACCTGTTGGGCCATGTTGTTGCCCATTCCTTGCGCGTTCCAGAACTGTTCGATGGGCTGCACGTTTTCGTCTGTGTCGGTGGCCCTCACGGAAAGGGTATGCCATCCGGGGACAGCGTTCCACTCAAACGACCAGGGTCGCCAGGAAAAGGTTGAGGCCTGCTCGCCCAGCGTAGCATCGGACCAACCTAAGCCACCGTCGACGCTGACTTCCACTCGAGATATTCCCAGACGGCCGGCCCAGGCCCTGCCGGTGAGCAGATGCGTTCCGGCGGTGGCCAAACGATTCCTGGTTAACGTATCCGGGATGCCGGGAGGGACCATCAACGCCCGGACACGAATTAACGTGACAGGCTCACCGGGTTCGCCCTTGGCCTGGGTGTAGCGGTAGGAGGTTGTCATCTGAAATCCCTGAAACTCTTCGCCAATGGCCTCGATAGAATCGAGCCATTTGACGCTGGCCATCCCATACCAGCCTGGCAAAAGAAGCCTAAGGGGGTATCCATGCTGGGGTTGCAACGCCTGCCCGTTCATCTCATAGACCAACATCATCTCTTCGCGGTTGGCTTCTTCCACGTTCAAGCTGCGCTGGTAGACCTGGACCTCATCCCCTTGGACCCCTTGATCGGCGCCGGAAAAAACGATATTCACTGCTTCGTTTTTGAGACCGGCTTCATCCAGGATTCCCTTGAGCGGAGTGCCGGTCCACTCGGCGTTGCCGATTCCTTCGGTGAACCATGGCTGGCTGATGACGCGAGGACTCAGCAAAGACCTGCCATTGCCGGCGCATTCCATGGTGACCGCCATGGTACGGGAGGGCAGCGCTTTGATGTCGTCCAGGCTTAAACTAAGCGGATTGGAGACAAGACCGCCTACATTAAGCCTGTATTGGCCGGCATCTACGTCAGGGATATCGAAGTGGATTATCAGGTAATGCATCCCGGACGGTGTGATGGGATAGCGCATGGCCTCCAGGGGCATGCCCCGGTTGCGCAGAGCTAGTTGGAGTTCTTCTCTGTGAAACTGGTCCAAGGAGTCCCGTTCGCTGATGTCTGGAATGGATGGGAATCTTGGGGATGGATTTTTCTGAGTCATTTTCGCCTCATAAAGAGTTTGGTTAAACGACGGTTTTTCCGGCTATCGGGTCTGCATCGGTCCCGTTAGCATCGACAACGATGGATCGGTGACCCACTCAGACATAGGCACCTGCCTTGTTAAATGGTCACGCTACATCGTTTTAATCTCATATTTAATCTTGTTCTTTTCGTGTTCAAGGATACGCATATGTGCTCTCAGGCACAAATCGGAGACTAGAAAACACTTATGGGCACGCCTGAACACAATTTCCTACTAACTCTTAATCAGTAAGTCCCTGGTTCGATCAGTCAGCCGTGAGACGCTCGAAGGAGGTCTATTGCTCCCCGACGACCGTGTATTGCCTTTTATCAGAGTAAAATAGCTCTGCCTTATTCCCCGGAAACAATCACGGAACCAGGAGGAGACTATGCCAGACCTAACCTCGATGTCCGCCGCGGTGGGAGCGTTGCTCAAGGAACGGCAACAAACCGTCGCTGTGACAGAATCGTCTTGCGGTGGATTGATTTCCGCATCACTGGTGGCCGTACCAGGTTGCTCGGCCTTTTTCGTGGGAGGCGCCACCATCTATACCCGTACCGCTCAGTACGGCCTTCTTCATGTGGCTGAGTCTGCGTTTGAAGGGATTCGATCCAGTAGCGAACCGTATGCGCTGATGAATTCCAGGAACGTGCGCGAGGCGTTGGGAACCACCTGGGCATTGAGCGAGACCGGTGCTAGTGGGCCCACCGGAAACAGTCACGGTGATGATCCAGGTCACTCCTGTATGGCCGTGGTCGGCCCCGTCGAACGGTCGATTACGGTCGAGACTCGCGTTGCCGACCGGGAGGCCAACATGTGGATGTTTGCCAAGGCGGCATTGGAGCTGTTGGAAAAGTGCATACGGGAGTCTGCCTGATGCTGGGAAGGTCCCATGTCTGGCGATATGCGTTTATATCATGACCTTGCAGCAGCCTGTGGCCTCTGCCCTGCCACGCCTCTGGGCCCCATTCGCGTGCAGTGACATCAAAACAGTGCTTCGTAATCAGTTGGTACGCCGATATTCGCTAGATGTACATCTAGTGGCTGAACCCTGAGTGTATAGCGAAGCGTCTACGCAACCACAAGCCTCCTCACAGTCACTGAGATGCACATCTCAATGACTGTGGCCTAGGTCACAATTTTAAAATGTGACCCACGAGTCACAAAAGAAATTCTGATGCTAAGTATCGAGTAATCATGATCTGTTCTACCGGCTCGATCTGGTCATTTACCCGCACCGGAGGCAACGCCTCTCGCCAAAGACAGTATCGTGAACGTCTTCGTTTTCTTGAAGGTAATCCATGACTATACGCATAATCTTGCTTTCGGTCCGTACTTCGTAATTATCTTTCATCTTTTGTATGAAATCTAAGTGATCATCATTTAGTTCAATTTCGATAGTCTTTTTTGGGCCTGCCATAAGTTTATTCTCCTTTCGGAAATCGTTGTTTTATCTCGGATTAGTAGCCGAGGTTAATGCGATGGGGTGTTGTAAACAACACTGCCTATTTTTCTACAACCCTGACGGTTCTGGGTTGTAACATCCATAACCCTACCATCGATACACAACTCAGTACTAACACACCACCCAATCCGATAGCCATTGACACTCCGGCCAACTCCGCAAGACCACCCATCATCAAACTGCCTAATGCCATTGCACCCCAGGTCAACTGATGAAGACTCATTACCCTTCCACGGAACTCATCATCAGATTGGATTTGCATAACCGTGGTGCTCATAGTCCCGAATAGAACCCGAAATCCACCCAATAATCCCAACAAAACGACTGCTAACCACAACACCGAGACCCAACCCAATATCAGCATTCCCGCACCAAAAGCAATTACTCCGATAAACATGTAGCGGGTTGGATTAAGGTGAACGCCCATTAAAGCTATGAACATAGTAGCGATTAAACCCCCGATTCCTTCAAACAGTAGAAGACGGCTATAAGCCTGGATACCTCCTTCCAATGAATTATCTGAAAAAGCAGGCAAAAGCGCTTCGTACGATGTCCCAAACAGTCCGATACACACGCCTAAAGTAATTGTGCCCATTAGCTGGCGAGATTTACGTATATACCCCAACCCGTCCCGTATCCCCTGAGCTAAATTGGACGACCGAACCTGCGGTTGATGAAGAGATGTTTGCATAAACATCAATACTAATACTGTGAAAATATATGACGCGCCAATCAGAAAAAATATACCTTCAATGCCCCAGTGTCCAACCAGCGGAGAGAATAGCGCCGGTCCGATTATAGAAGCGCCACCAAACACAATCGAATAAAGGGCTATTCCGCTGCTCAAATGTTCCTTAGGCAATAGGGAAGGCATCATTGCTGATCTCGATGGTATGTCTAGAGCAAGAAGACACCCAGTTGCCACAGAAATTACAACGACATGCCACGGCTCAACTTCGCCAATGGCGATTAACAATCCGGTTAAAAATGCAAGGACGGCGAACATACCCCTAGTTGCTCTGACCAATTTAATCCGGTTTACCCTATCTGCTATAGCCCCGCCCCAGATAGAGAATAACAACACCGGACCTAATGTGGCAGTATTAATCAGGCCTACCAAAATCGTGGAATCTGTTAATGAGTGCATCAGCCACAATCGCCCGTACACCAGAGCCCACATCCCGATATTAGAGAGAGCCGCCGCCACCCAGAACAGCCGGTATTCGTGGAAATAGAAAGCTGAAAAACCGGAGCCGTCTACAATATGCTTTAGGCCGGAAAGATTAAATCTCAATGCTTATAAAAGTTCTATTGGGTGCAAATATTCCGAAGGATGTCGTTGTCATCTATAGGCCTCCCGGGTATGCCTATTTCCTTTTTAGCTCTCTTGATTTGACCGGTCAACCATTTCCTCAAAATATGAAAGGTTTGCCCGGAGCAAACTTTTAAGTTGTTGGCTTGAGCCGTGTTAGTGGAAGAAAACAGACCCTCACCGGAGGCCCCAGACAAACTTAATGCTGTGGTTTTGTTAGGTGCTAGGTTTAAGTCTTTCCATCGTCATGTTGAGCCAGCCATAGCGGCGAAACATCTGGGGTGGGGACGGCGCCCCGGTTCACTATTTCCCCGCTTTTAAAACAACGCTCTTCCCCTAGGCGTACTGCCCGGCGCAAAATCCGGAGGCCCAGGCCCACTGGAAGTTATAGCCGCCCAGAGGCCCGGTAACGTCCACCGCTTCCCCGGTAAAGAACAGGCCGGGCGCCTTCACCGACTCCATCGTCTTGGACGAGAGGCCGGCGGTGTCCACGCCGCCCAACGCCACCTCCGCCTTGCGGTAACCTTCCGTCCCCGATGGCGTTATGGTCCAGGCCTTCAGCGCCGCCGCTATGGAGTCCAGTGCGTTGTCCGGCAGCCTGTTGATGGGCTGGTTGTTGAGGGCCGTCCCGCCCATTGGGGTCTCGCACATCGCCCTCACGAAGTTCCGGGGGAGCAACGACGAAAGTACCGTCGCCAGTTCCGCTTTGGGCCTGGCCAGCCGTTGCTCTTTTAAATGTGAAGCTAGGTCAAAGCCAGGCAGTAGGTCCACCCGCACGGGTTCGCCATCATTCCAATATGAGGAGATCTGGAGTATGGCAGGGCCGCTGATGCCCCTGCGGGTGAACAGCAGGTTCTCTTCAAAACGGACGCCGTTGCAGGACGCCACGCAGGGTATGGATAATCCGGAAAGCTCGCGGCAGAATTCCAAGTCCGGCCCCTTGAAGGTAAAGGGGACCAGGCCGGGCTGCCCAGGGGTGACCTTCAGGCCGAATTTCTCGGCGACTTCGTGGGTGAAACGGGTCGCCCCCATCTGGGGAATCGACTGGCCTCCGGTGGCCATGACCAGTGAGTTGGCGGTTACCGTCGCCAGGGAGGTCTCGATGGAGAACCGGTTATTCTGCCCGCCGTTCTGTTTTATCTCCGTGACTTCGCACCCCAGCCGGATGGTTACCCCGGCCCGCTCGCATTCCGTCATCAACAGGCGAACGATCTCCTGGGAGGAGCCGTTGCAGAAGAGCTGCCCCAAGGTCTTCTCGTGATAAGGGATGCGGTGCTTTTCCACCAGGTCGATGAAGTCTTGCGGCGTGTACCGGGTCATGGCGGAGATGCAGAAGAAGGGGTTTCCAGACTGATAGTCTTCGGGAACGGCCCACCGGTTGGTGAAGTTGCACCGGCCGCCCCCGGATATCAAGATCTTCTTGCCTACCCGGTCGGCGTGCTCCAGGATGAGGACCCGGCGTCCCCGCTTCCCGGCCTCGGCGGCGCACATCAAGCCGGCGGCTCCGGCGCCAACGATGACCACGTCGTAGCGCTCCGCTCCGCGCCGGTTGCCACGTGGCTGGGACGGTGCGGCCCCGGGGCGGCGCTGGGCTGCTGATGGGCGCTTGGGCATTCAAACCTCTAGGGCAGCGGCGGGATAGCGTCACGGGATAGTGTGTGATGAAGGAGAAGGCAAGCCCAACCCAGCTTTTTATTCCTGCCAACTTGGCCTGGCCGCCATGATACAACGAGCGCTAGCGTGGCGTCCCACCGGACCAAGTCATCAGCACGTTGGCGGGCCTGATGACTTGGGTATCGCCATACGGTCGACCACGGAACGCTCTTGGCCGGTCCACAAGTTTCAGAACTTTCTCGGGGAACGCTCACTACTTCACAACTTCCCTTCGAGAAAGATGACGACTTTTCATGTTTTCCTCGATGGGAAGTTGAGCACAACTAGATGGCCCCAAAAGGCCCCAATTTATTTTTGTCCGGTAGGCACGATTTTCGCCTTTAGCCTCAAAATGGTGTCTGCGGTG